>JAIMBT010000032.1 GCA_023511295.1 Alicyclobacillus sp. | reverse complement strand
CCCGACGACCCAACCGGCGAAGTAGCCCAACCCTCTCGGCATCAGCGGTGAATTGCGGTGGTAGAGTGATCCGTCTCGCATCGGGAAAGCCTCCTTCCGCCTCCATTATACTGCCCGGACTGCGAAGCGGAAATCCGACGGACATTATCAGACTTATCTTGAATCTACCGTCCGAATGTGACAGAATAGGAGCGCAGGCGCACTCCCAGAACGAACACCCACTCCATCGTGAAGGCGCGTGACTCCGTGACCTACCAGGATGTGCACCTCCATAAGCGCGACGAAGCCTTTGAGGAAGTTGAGATTAAAGGCCTCAAAGTGTCGCTCGTGGCAGCCGGCGACGGCGGCGAGGTCATTCGGCACCAGCTTGGCGCTGGCAGCGCCTGGGCCATCGGCCCGAGCGAAGGCTGGACGTCGATGGAGTTTGTGTACGTCGTCTCCGGGGAACTGCACTGGACGGTGGACGGACAAGCGTTCGCGGCGAAGCCCGGCGACTCCTTGAGTGCCGTCGCCATCTCGCGGGACACCGTCTTCACCTGCCCAGTTGACACGGAGTTCCTGTACTTTTCGACTCAGCCTGTGTTCCACCACTACAGCGTACAGTTGCGCGAGCTGATGCAACTGGCGGTGTCGATTGAGCAGAAGGACGGCTATACGGCCGACCACTGCAACCGCATCAAGGACCTGTCGATGCGGATTGGCCAGGAGATGGGGCTCACGTCGTCCCAACTCTACAACCTCAACATTGCGTCCTTTCTGCACGACGTCGGCAAAATCCGCGTCCCACTCCCTATCTTGAACAAGCCGTCGACCCTGTCGGCGGCAGAATGGGACGTGATGAAGCGCCACACCTCCTTCGGGCGGCAGATGCTCGAGGAGACAAACCTGCCGATGCTGACCACAGCCGCCCAGATTGTCGAGCAACACCACGAACGGCGGAACGGAAGCGGATATCCGTTCGGCCTCGCGGGCGACGACATTCGTTTGGAGGCGGCGATTGTCGCGGTGGCGGACTCGTTCGACGCGATGACCACCGACCGGCCGTACCAGAAGGCGCGCTCTGCTGGCGACGCCAAACGGGAAATCCGGGAGAAGCGTGGGATATTGTACCATCCCGATGTGGTTGACGCCTTTTTGTCTCTCGCAGACAGGGCTGAGATCTAAATGCTAGAATCTAAGGTTGAACCGAGGTGGCGCGGCGACCCCCTGTGGCCACACGGCCCAGTCGGCACCGCTGATGGACAAGCACCATCCCGGACAACCGAACAAAGGAGGACGGCGCATGATGAAGTGGAAGCCTGTGGTCTTGTGCCTCGCGACGGTGGGTGCCATCCCGCTGTTCGGCGCAACGTCAGCGTTTGCTTCAACGTCGACGGGGTATGACCCCCGCTCGGACACGACGGTCAACGTGCTCAGCAGCGGGAGCACAAGCTCGAGCGGATCGCTCGGAAGTACGACGTTCGACCTCCAGGAGAGTGCATACCAGACGACGGGTCTGGACGTCCCGCACGACTACGTCTGGGTGAACGTCCTCGGTACCTCCGTCCTGGCGGTCGACCCGCCGAAGTTCATGTTCTAGGTCGCCGCTTCAAACGATTTCGGGTCAGCGCTCGGTGAGCACCTCGATGCTTCGGGAGCCCCGGTTCTTGGAACGCCTCGGCCCCTCCTCCGTGCGTCCCCAGGGGCGGACGATGCTGGTCCCTACTCGGTTGTACACCGCGGTAGGGTGAACCAGAAATCGCTCCCCGCCCCTGGCTGACTCCGTACCCCCACCTCACCGCCGTGTGCGGTCACGATGTGCTTGACGATGGCGAGCCCGAGGCCGGTCCCGCCGGTGGCCCGACTGCGGTCGCGGTCCACGCGGTAAAACCGCTCGAAGATGCGCTGCTGGTGCGCCTCCGGAATCCCTATGCCCGTGTCGCGCACATGCACCGTGGCCTTGCCAGCATCCATCTCCCAGGACACGTCAATCCGTCCACCCGCAGGGGTGTAGTGCATGGCGTTGACGAGCAGATTGAGGAACACTTGGTGCAACTTTTCTGCGTCCGCCGTCACGAATACGTCCTCCCCCGCCGAGATGCCGACGGAAAGCTGCAGTTTTTCCGCCTGCGCTTGGACGGTCTGGACGGCTTGTTCCGCAACCTCCCGGAGGCGCACCGACACTGGGTGCAGGACGTCGGCCTGGGATTCCAACCGCGACAGTGTCAGCAAGTCGCCCACCAGCCGCCCCATCCGCGCCGACTCCTCGTGGATAATCTGCAAGAAACTCGCGCGTGTATCGGCGTCCAGGGACTCGTCGGCGAGCGTCTCCGCAAACCCGTGGATGGCTGTGATGGGTGTCTTCAACTCGTGCGACACGTTGGCGATGAAGTCCCGCCGCATGTTCTCCAAGCGGTGGCGCTGCGTCACGTCGTCGCAAAGGACGAGCGCGTAGTAGCGCGGCGGCCGCGCCCGCTCTCCCGCCCCCACGCTGCCCGGCCCGCTCACGCACACCACGCGAAAATCCAACACCTGCTCCTCCGTCACGGTAACCATCTGATGCCAGTCGCGCCCGAACAGCAACGCTTCGTCAATCGCGGCGTTGAGGTTGTACGGATGAACCACCCGCCAGTGCGGGGCATGGAGCCAATCCCGCGGGTCCACGCCGAAGATGCGCCCCGCTGTCCGGTTCATCATTAGGATGAGGCCGCTCGGGTCGATGTAGAGGACCCCTGTGCTCATGTGGTCCAACACGTGGTCCAGCAGGTCCCGTTCCTGTCCCAGTTGCTCGTACCGCTCGGACAAGGCGTCCAACATCCGGTTGACGTCGTGGGCCAGTTCTGCCTCCACGCCACTGCGAACCGGCTGCATCCGCGTGCGAAGGTCGCCGTCGCGGACGCGCGAAGCCACCCACGCGAGGTTTCGCGCAAACTGCCCGCGCCGCAGGTAGCCCGCCACGCCAACGCCAGCCGCCACGGCCGCTGCACAGATGCAACCCAAGAGGAACGAGATCATGATGGCTCACGCGATCCGTTGACGAACTTGTACCCGACCCCACGGACCGTCAGCAGGTACGCCGGCGCTTTCGGGTCTCGCTCCAGTTTCTCGCGCAGATGCGACACGTGGACGTCCACGCTGCGCGTGTCCGGCGTTTCCAGGTAGCCCCACACCTGTTCCAGCAGCTGATCTCGCGAGAGCACCTGGTTCGGATGTCGAATGAAGAAGTGCAGAAGTTCGAACTCGCGCGGCGTGAGTTCCACGGGCACACCGCGCACGGTCACTTCGTGCGACCCCAGGCGCACCACAATTTCACCCACCGTCAGCTGGTCGGTGGAGGCCTCTTCTGGGGAACGTTCCGGCGCACTCGGCGCCGCCTCCACCCGTCTCAGGACGGCTTTGGCCCGCGCCACCAACTCGCGGGGGCTGAAGGGTTTCGTGACATAGTCGTCCGCACCGAGTTCCAAGCCGAGGATGCGGTCGACTTCCTCGTCGCGCGCGGTGAGCAAAATGATGGGCACCCGAACCCCCTCTTGGCGCAGCCGCTTACACACATCAATCCCTTCCATACCCGGCAGCATCACGTCCAGAATCACGACGTCGAGCTCGTGCGCGTGACGGCGAATGTACGTGTACGCTTCTTGGCCGTCCCCGAGCACCTTCGTGGCAAACCCGCCACGCTCGAAGTTAAAGGCGACCAGCTTCTGTATCGACTCTTCGTCGTCCACAATCAAAACCGACGGCGTTTGCGCTGGATTTGCCACGTCTCTCCCCCAGCCCTTCGGTAGTCTTCCGATCCCGGTAACGCCCCCGCGAGAAGCGTGGAACGAACGCGTGTCCCACCACGAGGCGAACAGCGACGTTCAGCAGCAACACCACCATCAGCAGGACCAAGGCCGCACTGTAGGCGAGCGCGTGTGCGTCCGGAAAGGGCATCTCAATATACTTGTACACGATATACGTCAAATAACCAACCGGTTGGTGCGTCAACTGCAAACTCGGGTTCATCGTCGACCAACCTGCAGTGTACAACAATGGCGCCGTTTCGCCCATCGCAATCGCAACGGCAAGCAGCACGCCCGTCGCCATGCCAGCCATCGCCGGTTTCACCACAACGTACCGGATGGTCTGGAAGCGGGTCATCCCTAACCCCCACGCCGCCTCGCGAAGCGTCAGCGGCACCTGCTGCAGACTCGCCTCGGTGCTGCGCAGGATATACGGGAGCATGATGACCGTCAGCGAGATGCCGCCAGCGAGCGCCGAGAACCCCCATCCCCACGTGAGCACCATCAACAGATAGGCGAAGTAGCCAATCACGATGGATGGCACCCCGGACAGGATCTCCGCTGTGAACCGGATGACCCGCGCTGTCCTTTGACCCGCAAACTCCGCCGTATACACCCCACCCAGAATACCGAGCGGCGCTGCCATCGCGACGGAAATGGCCACGAGCCAGAGCGTCCCGAGGAGGGCGTTCGCAAGGCCACCCGACGAGCCCGAGGTCGTGGTCCAGAGCACCCGCCAGTGGAACGATTCCAAACCGCGAAGAAGAACCGTGCCCACCATATCGGTCAGACAAAACAACACCAAACCCGCGGCGAGCCATGCGCACCCCCAACCGAGGAAACGGTTCATTTTGCGCCGGCGTCGACGTCGCCCTGTCATCATCGAGCGTCCACCCCCGTCCGCCACTGTCGCCGTCGTCCGAGCGACACCAGCCGCCGCGCGGCCAAATTGGTTGCGACCGTCAACACCATGAGCAGTAGGGCCAACTCAGACAACGCGTGCACGGCCATCTTGGACGCGTCTGTCAGGGCGCTGTCCAGTTGGTCCGCGACGAAGGCCGCCATCGTCGAAGTCGGACTGTACAGATTCTGCGGGAGCAGGTTGACGGCATTGCCGCTCACCATCAGGACTGCCATGGTCTCCCCCATCGCCCGACCGAAGCCCAGAGCGACAGCCCCGATGAAGCCTTCCCGGATACACGGGAAACAAATGTGCCGAACCACCTCCCAGTCCGTCATGCCCAAACCGATTCCACCCTCCCGATACAGCGTCGGTACCTGCAACAGCAAGTCGCGGGTGGTCGCCGTGATGATAGGAATGGTCATGACGGCCAGGACGCATCCGCTCGCCAGCAGCCCCATCCCCGTCCCGACTGGGCCGCGGAGATACGGGATGACGCCTCCGACGCGGGACAGGAGCGGCCCCAACTGCGTCGAGATCCACGGTGTCAGGACGGTCATCCCCCACAATCCGATGACGACACTGGGAATGCCTGCGAGCAACTCGACAAGCGTCGATAGGATGGCCCGAAGAGCGCCGCGCGTCCGGTAAGCGAGAACGACGGCAGTGAGCAGCGAGACAGGAACCGCCATGAGCAAGGCGATCACCGAAGACGCCAACGTACCGACGATGAACACGCGGCTGCCGAACGAAGCACCCGAAGCTGCCGTCACGCCGTGTTCGTGCTCCAGACCTCCGTACACGTTGCCGATGTTCCACGTAAGGCTGGTGAGAAAGTGCCAGCCATTGAAGCGTATGCTGGGCATTGCTTGAATCACGACGATGGTGACGATACCTGCAAGGAACACGACCGGGCTGCTGGCAGCAATGCCAGCAGCCACGTGAAACGCCCGATCTATCGTTTTTGCCACGGATGATGCCTTCTGCAACCGTCATTCACTCCTCTTCGCTTACGTCCCCCCGTCAACCGCCAATCTGTTGAATCTGGGCCTGGCTCAGAGGTTCGACCTTCGACGGCAAGGGAAGGAAGTGAACGGGTGTCATGTACTTCGCTGCATTTCCGCCTTGCGGATCAATGGCCCATTCCAAGAAGTGTTTCAGCGCAGTTCCCGTGGCACCACGTTGCTGCTGGTTCACGATGGCGTACTCGAAATTGATGATGGGATAAGAATTCTGACCCGGTTCGTCAATCAAGGAAATGCGCTCATCCTTCGGGATGTCTGTGGCGGCGTCGGCTGCCGCCTGGATGTTGGTCTCAGTTGGCAGGACGAAGTTGCCCGCCTTGTTCTGTAACGCCGCGTATCCGAGACCCTTTGCGACAGCGTTGTCCAACCAGCTGATACCAACGTAACCGATGGCACCCTTGGTGCCAGCCAGGGTGGTGACCACGCCTTGGTTGCCGTTTGCGGCAACTTCGCTGTGAACAGGGGGCCAGTTGACACTGGTCCCGTAGCCGGGCCCATTCTTCCACGTAGGGTTGGTATCACTGAGGAATTGGGTGAAGAGGAAGGTGTCTCCGCTTCCATCGGACCGGGTCACCGGCGTGATGGCGAGGTGTGGCAGGTGCAGCCCTGGGTTGGCGGCCGAAATCGCCGGGTCGTCCCAGTACTGAATCTTTCCCTGGTAGATCTTCGCCAACAGATTGCCAGTCAGATGGAGATGTCCATGCACGCCCGGCAGGTTATACATCACTTGCTGCGCCGAGATGGCGAGTGGGATGTTCAGCATCCCCTGGTTCTGCGACACCTGCTGATCAGCCATGTAGGCGTCGGAGGCACCGATGTTGACCGTGCCAGCCACGGCCTGCGAGATGCCCGTCCCACTGCCCGTAGACGAGGCTTCGATGGTGACGCTTGGGTCGACCGACTTGTACGCTTGTATCCACTGGTCGGTGAACAGTGGATACAGCAGAGAGGAACCCGTTTCCGTCAGCGTCACAGCTTGGGCACGGGAGGCCACGACATGGTTTGTGCCCGCAGCATGGTCCACGTTGGAGGCTCCGCTCCCGCCAGCGCTGACTGTGTGACCCCCGGTCGTCGCACCACAACCCGCAACCAGCGTGAGAACCCCTGCGGCCCCGGCGGTGGTACAGATCCATCTCATGGAGCGTTTCACGTTGTCATCCCCCTGTTATCGTCCCTGTGATGGGCCCTGCAGACGTCGTCTGCCCTGCCACGGTTACGATAACAAGGCGTTGTAAAGGAGCGACCGTGTCCGATGTAAAGTGTCTATCTTTGTCTGTAAAGTCCGTGTAAAGGAACACGCCGCGATGGTCAGCCCGGCCGTCCCGTGTCCTATCCAAACCGCCCTGTGATGTAGTCCTCTGTGCGCGGGTCGGAGGGCGTACTGAAGATCTCCTTTGTCTCTCCGAACTCCACCAGTTCTCCATTCAAGAAGAACGCAGTCTTGTCGGCGATGCGGGCGGCCTGTTGCATGTTGTGGGTGACCATCACAATGGTCAGCGAGCCTTTCAGTGATGCCACAAGCTCCTCGAGACGGTGGGTAGATATCGGATCGAGCGCGGATGCAGGTTCGTCCATCAGCAACACATCGGGCTCCACTGCCAACGCCCGGGCGATGCACAGCCGCTGTTGTTGACCACCGGACAGGGCGGTGGCGGGGGTGTGCAGGCGATCTTTGACCTCCTCCCACAAAGCGGCCAATTGCAGGCTGCGCTCGACTCGTTGGGCAATTTCCGGCTTCGCCCGAATACCGCCGAGGCGCAGCCCTAGGGCGATGTTGTCGTAGATAGAGAGGGTGGGAAAGGGGTTGGGCCTTTGAAACACCATGCCCACCATGCGGCGGACGTCCACCGGATCGATCTCGCCGATGTCCAGATCCCCCAACCGGATTGAGCCTTCAACGCGAGCCCCTGAACCGGTCTCGTGCAGTCGGTTCAGACACCGAATGAAGGTGGACTTGCCGCAGCCGGACGGCCCGATGATGGCAGTGACCTGATTGGCATCGACGGTCATGTCGATACCCTTGAGCGTCAGCTGTGCGCCGTACCAGGCGCGGACGTCGTGCGTGGTCATGGATTTCCCCATTGCGACACCTCGATTTCGAATCAACTTTCGCGGCACATCCGCTGATTCGTTCGTCGAGAGTCTAGCAGGGCTGTGTGTATTTCCAGTGTGGCGATTGTAAACGTTCCGTTACGGATTAGCGCGACTCCGCAGCCCCCACCGACATGCCTTGAAACCGACGGCTGCCCATCCAAAGCGTGACCACGAGGGCGAGCACTGCAGGGACGACGTCCCACAACATGGCGTGCGCGATGGAGTCTGACATCGCCTGGGACAGTCTGTCGAGGAGAAACGGTGGAATCTGATGACGTGTCGCCGGAGCGAGCATGGCGTGCGGGTCCAAGTTGGCCAACCGCTGCACTCCCGGGCCCATGCCCGCCAGCGAACCGGCCAATTGGCTGTGGAAGGCATCTTTCTGAATCACGCCGAACACGACAATCCCGACGGTCATGCCGAGCTCGCGCAGGAATGAGTTCGTCGAGCTCGCCGAACCCCGCTGGCGCACGTCGAACTCCGCCATCGCGGCCATGCCGAGGATGGAGAACGACGGCCCGATGCCGATGCCGACAATCGCCATGTCGAGCACCACCTGCAGATCTGTCGTGTGGACCGTCAGCCCGCCGAGGAGCGCGATACCACCAGCGAGGACCAGGCCAGACCCCGCGAGGATATTGCGGTACGGAACCTTGCTCGCGAGAATGCTGCCGATGGGCGCGGCAACGGAAGAGCCGAGCATCATCGGCAACAACTCCATCCCTGCGTTGATGGCAGACCCGCCTTTGACGCCCTGGATATAGATGGGAATGTACACCACCGCCACCACGTACGCAGCCCCGCTGAAGATGCCGACAAGGTTGCTCACAGCGAACACGCGGTTGCGAAACATCGCAAACGAGACAATCGGCTCTGCGGCTCGCGTCTCCGCAATCACAAAGCAGGCGAAGAGGATGGCCGCAACGAGGAATCCTCCCACAATCTGCGGAGAACCCCAAGCGTACTGCGCGCCGCCGAACTCGAGTGCGAACGTCAGACTGACAATCGCCAACACCAGGGTCACCACACCCCACCAGTCAATCCGCTGACGCTGATGCACTGTGGATTCGTGGTAGGACGTCGCAACCAGCAGCAGCGTGACAATCCCAATCGGCACGTTGATGTAGAAGACATACCGCCAGCCGATGTGGTCCGTGATAAAGGACCCGATGAGCGGACCGAAGATACTGGCGACGCCGAACACACCGCCAAACATGCCGGAGAAGCGTCCCGCCCGCTCACGCGGCACGACATCGAAGATGATGGTGAAGGCAATCGGCATCAACGCCCCGCCGCCAATTCCCTGAATGGCGCGATAGAGTGCCAGCTGGTCCATGTTCTGCGCAGTGCCGCAGAGGATGGATCCGAGCAAAAAGGTCGCCAGGCCGAATACGAAGAACCGCTTTCGACCATACATGTCGGACAGCTTGCCGAAGATGGGCATCCCCGACATTTCCGTCATCAAGTAGGCGGCCGTGATCCAGACAATTTTATCCACCCCACCGAGGTGCGACACAATGTTACCGGTCGCGGTGGAGACGACAGTGTTGTCCATCGCGGATACAAAAATGCCGAGCAGCAGACCGGCCACCACCACGCCGACCCGCGTTTGCCGCTGTTCCGGCGACGACTGCGCAGATGGGTTCATCCCTGGCCTCCTCCTTTCGTCGAGCGGCGCTGCTCGACGACAACCGCGTCTTTCGCTTGCTTGAACGACTCGCTGTACTCCACCAACTGGACCTCACAGCCGCGGCCAATCTCAATCCGGTTGCCTCGCACCACCTTCGCCTTGGTATACTCAAGCGAGATGTCGTCGCCTTCAATCACGTCTGCGTGCAGAGACTTGTGCTTGCTGAAGAAGAAGACCTTCTCGTGGCGGACCGTGATGGACTCCCCGCCAATCTCCTTCGCGAAACTCGGGCCGAACTGCGTCAATTCAATCCGGTCTCCGTTGAGCAGCCCATCAATCCGGAAGGCGCCGCGGACGCGAAACGTCTCTGCGCTACAGTCGCCGTGAACCGTGAGCTGACCGTTGACCACCAATTCCTCGGCCTGGATGGACCCATCCACATCACAGGTCCCATGCACCTTTCCGACCTCGGCCTTGACGGCACCGTTGAATCGCGCCTGCCCATGAACGTGCATCTCCCGGCAGTCGAGGTCGTCCCCGACCGTGCCGACGCCATGCACCCGCACCACGTCCACGACACCGCCGTGACTACTGCCCGTCCCGTGAATGACAATGTTCGACTTTCGCTGCACCTGTCCGTTCACACCCATCCTCCATTCTCCGTCTCCAGCGCCTCCGCCGCACGTCTACCCCCAGCCCGCGCACATCGGAGATCTGACCAGTCGGTCCATCCCTGTCGATTCGCCGCACATCCCGCCACATTCCGCGACCAGACACCCGAGGGTCTCACCTCAGAGCACCTTCAGCTTCAATTCCTCCACATACTTGGAGACGCCGAGTCGTAAGATCACTTTGGTCTCATTGTCGAAGGCGAGCTTGGCATCGGTGGATACCAGCGCACACCACGCAATTCCCAACTTGCGACCCACCACCAGGTCAGCCGCTTTGTGGGCAAAGTCAGCGGCGTTTTCAACCATCGTCCGCACCACCATCTCACCTTCCTGCAAGTTGACGTCGCCGCTGCGCAGCAGTTGGTCGAGAACGTACACCGCGAGCACCTCCGGAAAGGCCAGCGACGTCGACCGCGGAAAGCACTGCTGGTACAACTCCCAGACCTTTTCTGTAACAATGTTGCGCGTAACAAGCTCAGTGCCCGGTATGCGCCAGTGCGGGTTTGGCGAAAACTGGTCCGCAATCTCGTCCAGCGACAAGTCGTCCTTCATCCGCATGATGCGCTCAATTCGCGCCAGCATCTTGTCCCGCGGGAAGAACGTCTCCTGCCCCGTGAACGTCGACTTGCGGATGAACCACTCCTCCGGAAGCAGGTTCTTCCGCTTCCATCGGTACAACTGCCCGTAGGAAATGCCGGTCAGTTCCAGCAACTCCTTTTTTGAGATGAGGTCTGAGTCCACCGCAGTTCACCACCTGGATAGAATGTAACATAACACTGTTACGTTTTGCAAGCGCGGGCGATGGAGGTTGACCGTGCGTGGACACGGAGCCCATCCCGCCACCAATCGAGGGCATGCCGCTCGCCACATTGGTCCATCCTAAGACCCGATGTAGCTGATGGATGGGATGGAGGGATCTACATGGCGCACCATCACCGTATGAGACCTACGCGGCAGCGCAGTTCCGCACGCCCAGCACCGAACCGTCCGGCCGCTCCAAGCTCGGCACAACGAGCCACACCCGCCCCACCGCTCAATCCGGCCACGGGAGGGCACCTTGCGGCCGACATTCCGTTGGAGGACGGCGTGACCACTTGGCAAGACGTGTCGGCGCCGGACAGCGTATCCACGTGGCATCTAGCCACCGCTTGGAACAGCGGCCCCAGTGCCGATACAGGACCCCACCGCGTTGAAATCCACGGGTTGGAGGACCTGCCCGAGCGTGTGCAGGACGAGCCATAAGAGGAGCTCGGTCAATCCGGTCGCAACACCCACACCGCCTCCGAGTTCCGGACGCGCGACCCGCCTGACAGCTTTCAGACATACGCAAAACCGCCGCCCCCTTCTCAGGAAGCGGCGGTTTTGCAATTCCCTTCACGATGAAACCCATGGGCGCCGTAAACCTTCCCCGGCCGCCCAACAGCCCCACCAAACAGAGCGGAATCAACGTGAACCGTCTGTAGCCAGTCGCCAGCCGCAGTCCAGCCGCCCGACAACTCGGTCGGTACAGTTCAACTGCCTGCCGCCTGACCCGCCTTGACCCACTGTGCCACGGTCACCACGCGCCGCGCCTGGTGGGAAATCGCAGCAGCCGCCGCATCGTCGATGGTGCCGCCCTCGACGGCGGTGACACTCGTGCCGTACGGGTTACCACCAGCGGCGAACAGCGTTTGATCTGTGTAGCCTGGCGCGACCACGATGGCGCCCCAGTGGTACATGCTGGTGTACAAGGACAAGATAGTCGCTTCCTGACCACCGTGGGGGTTCTGCGCGCTGCTCATCGCGCTGACCACCTTGTTCACGGTCTTGCCCTGAGCCCATAGCCCGCCCATCGTGTCCAGGAATTGTTTCATCTGTGACGGAACATTCCCAAAGCGCGTTGGCACGCTGAAGATGATGGCATCCGCCCACTCCAAGTCCGCTGCGGATGCGGTCGGAACGTCGCGAGTGGCTTCATAGTGCGCCTTCCAACCTGCGTTCGAAGCAATGGCTTCCTCCGGTGCGAGTTCGGGAACCTTGAGCACACGAACCTCCGCCCCAGCCTCGCGTGCCGCCTCGGCTGCGACGTTGGCCATCTTGTGGTTTGTGCCGGTGGAACTGTAATAGATGACGGCAAGCTTCACATCAGTCATGTCTGTCCCCTCCATCCTCTCTCCTTGCGCGACCTTTTTCAGGTTCTCTGTAGCGCACATTCCGTATGCACGGGGTTCGAAACCAATCCAACGTCCAGTGCACAGATATACTATAGTAAAGCCACTTACTTTTTGTCAACAAACTGCGTCCCGCCGCTAGGCGCTCGGTGGTTACCATTGGGGGGCCATCTGCCACCCCTTCTACTGCCCAGCCCTTCGAAATCCGTTTCGTGCACGGTACTGTAACGGCGCGCGAAACGGATAACGCACGGGGGCACTGAACACATGCACGAGGCGGGTGAAGGGCCAGGTTGCAAACAGGACAAACGACGATATGATGTGAATTTTGAGTAAAATCGGCACAGACGCCATCTGCGCGGAGTTCGGGTGCAGCAACAGCAGGCCGCGAAACCAAGGACCGACCGTCGTACGGTATTCGTAGGGCCCGAACACGTTGTTGTAGCCCACCGTCACCAGGACCCCGAGCCCGACGACCACCAACAGCATCGCGAGCGCCACGTAGTCGGACGGCTGGGAGTTGTGCCGAACGCGTCGATTGAAGACCCGGCGGAGCAACAGGATGAGCAGTCCGGCCGTTGCCATCAGCCCTGCCAGGCCACCAAATAGGTCCGCGTTCGTGTGGTAGAATTCGTCGCTTACCCCGAGGGCGTGGTAGACCGAGATCGGTACAACGAGACCCATGACGTGCCCGGCAATGACGCAGAGGATGCCGTAGTGGAAGAGAACGCTTCCCCACTTCAGCCATCGCCGTTCCAGAATCTCGCTTGACTTGGAGCCCCAACCTTTCTGCGCATACCGGTACCGGTAAAGAAGCCCCACCACCATCACGACCAAAGATAGATAGGGCAACACCACCCACCAAAACTGGTCCACGCCGCTCCCTCCTTCTCCGTTGTGCGTCGCCCCCACAAGACGCTTTGGCAACCTGCGGAACACCGCTGACCTGCAGGCGCGCAGGCCAGCAGCCCACCGCCAAACGATTCAGTCGTACCACAGCGGATACGGGAGCGGGTCCAGGTCCGCTTGCTCTCGGTGTGCAAACAAAGGTCCGCCCGGCGGAAATGCGCACGCCGGGAGGCGCCGCAAGGCCGCCGCAAAAACAGGGGCGTAGAGACTCCCCTCGGGCAACGCGGTCGCGATGGCCGTGCACACCCGCGCCAGTCGAATCTCCAGGTCGGCTGTGTCGAACGCCGCCGGTTTCGCGGCGAGAAACTCGAACAGAAGCGGGATGTAATCGGGCAGCTCGGCGGCCGGTGCAATCGGCGGCCGGGCGTCAGTGAACCCCGAACTCGTCGCACGTCGCATACTCACCGCAGACGGCTGCCCGTCGGTGTACTCGAGCGAGTCAACCAAAGACGCCTCGTACAGACCCGCGTCGGCCATCATTCGGCGCAGCGCCACAAGAGCCAACCCGCGCCGCCGGCTGTCGCCAAGTTCGTGTGCGGTGAGGTACAAACAGGTCGGCGTCTGAAAGTCAAAGTGCGCAACGTACGCCTCGATGAGCGACCTGCGGTCCGCGGCCTGAAGCGCTGCTGCGGCTGTCCGTAGGTCCACCGCACAGAGCTCGTCGGCCCACGTCCGGGCGTTGTCCAAACAAGCGTCAAACGCCGCGTCGCCCGGGTAGGCCAACAGGATGGATAGAATCTTCCATTCCGGTTGCGTCCACTCGTCCATCAGCTTCTCCCTCCCGCCGCGTGCACGGCAGGCGCCACAAGACCCTCGGGCGGCGCCAGGTCTTCGAGACTGCACGCACCCTGTTCGTAGACCAGGTCTTTATCTGCATCGCGCTTGCCGGTTGGAATCACGAAGCGCTCGTTGTACTTCGCGACACCAAACATCCGCGCCATCGCCTCCAACTGGGCGAGCGTCAATCCGGAAGCCTCGAAAAGCGCGCTCTCGGAGATTTCGCCGAGGTTGCGACTGCGCATATAGGCGCGCATCGCAGTCAGCTTCAAGAGCACCGTACGGACCACCGTGTCGTCGCCGGCCGTGAGGATGGAGGCGAGGTACCGCACGGGAATCCGCATCTGGTCAACGGCCGCCATGTATCCGTCCGGCGACAACGACGCTTCGTTTTGGATGTGGTTCATCATCGGGCTCAGCGGTGGAACGTACCACACCATTGGCAACGTGCGATACTCGGGGTGCAGGGGCAACGCAACCTTCCATTCCACCGCCATCTTGTACACAGGCGACTGCTTCGCCGCGTCCAGCCACGCTTCCGGAATGCCTTCTGCACGTGCTGCAGCCGCTACCTCTGGGTCGTTCGGATCTAGGAACAAAGACAGCTGTGCCTCGTACAGATCTTGCGGGTTGGCAGTTTGCGCCACTTCGCGGACTCGGTCCGCGTCGTAAAGGACAACGCCCAGGTAACGGATGCGCCCGACGCACGTTTCCGAGCAAATGGTCGGCAGGCCGGACTCAATCCGTGGGTAGCAGAAGTTGCACTTCTCCGCCTTGTGCGTGTTCCAGTTGAAGTACACCTTTTTGTAGGGACAGGCGCTCACACAGAATCGCCAACCGCGGCATGCATCTTGGTCCACCAACACCACGCCGTCCTCGTCCCGTTTGTAGATGGCGCCCGACGGGCACGCCGCAACACAGGATGGGTTCAGGCAGTGCTCGCAGATCCGCGGCATGTACATCATGAATGTCTGTTCGTACGTGAACGCAACTTGGTTCTGCAGGTCGTCCAGGTTGGGGTCTGTCGGCGCGATGGCGGACCCGCCCGCGAGATCGTCGTCCCAATTGGGTCCCCAGGTCGGGCGGTCCATCCATTCGCCTGTCAACGCTGACCGCGGCCGCGCGACCGGCTGGTGCCGGCGGTGCGGGCTGTTGGTCAGCTGTTCGTAGTCGTACGTCCACGGCTCGTAATAATCGTCGATGCTGGGCTGATCTGGATTGTAAAAGATGTTGGCCAGTTTCTTCGCTGCCCCCCCGGCCCGGAGTCGCAACTTGCCGTTCTGGAGCGTCCAGCCTCCCCGAAATCGTTCTTGATCCTCCCAGCGTTTTGGAAATCCCGGGCCCGGACGCGTCTCCACGTTGTTGAACCACATGTACTCTGTCCCAGGGCGATTGGTCCAGGTGTTCTTACACGTCACGCTGCACGTGTGGCATCCGATGCACTTGTCGAGGTTCATCACCATCGCAATTTGAGCCTTAATCTTCAAGCCAGTCAACCTCCTTCAAGGCCCGGACGACCGCCATCACGTCGCGTTGGTGCCCGGTTGGGCCGTAGTAATTGAACCCGTAAGAAAGCTGCGCGTACCCGCCAATCATGTGCGTCGGTTTCGGAATGATGCGCGTTACGCTGTTGTGCGTGCCACCGCGGTCTCCGGTCACCTTGGACGCGGGGACGCCGATGGTCCGGTCTTGCGCGTGGTACATCATCGCCACGCCGCGGGGGATCCGGTATGTCAGCACCGCACGCGCCGCGATGGCGCCGTTGCGGTTGTAGACTTCAACCCAATCGTTGTCGCCGACGCCAATCTCCTTTGCGTCCTCCTCGTTCATCCACACCACTTGGCCGCCGCGAAACAAGGTGAGCATCCGCGGGTTGTCCGCATACGTGGAGTGAATCCCCCACTTCTGGTGCGGCGTGAGGTATCGAACGACCAGCGTCTGCTGCGGCTCCCCGTTTGCCACCGGCGTGTCTCCCGGCGCAAATGGCGTCTCGTCGATGGGTGGCCGGTACAGCGGCAACGCCTCGCCAAAGTCGAGCATCAGCTCGTGATCAACGTAGAAGTGCTGGCGGCCGGTCAGCGTCCGCCAAGGGATCTTGTACTCGACGTTGGAGGTAAATGGCGCGTAGCGGCGCCCCTCCCCTTCGAGGCCGCTCCACACGGGTGTGGCAAGGGACAGACGTGGTTGAGCCGTGATGTCCGCCATCGTCATCGCTTCGGCCCGGCGCGCTCCCGTAATCGGCTCCGCGAGCTCGAGCCCCGTACTCTGTTCGAGCACCTTCCACTCCTCGTACGCCCGACGACCGTTGGTGGCACCGGACAGGGTGAGAATGGTTTCCACCACCTGATAGGCTTCCTGCAACCGGGGTTTGCCCCGGAGCGCAACCGGCGCCGTGTCGGGATACACGCCGACCCGGTGCGCGACTTCCTGATAGGCCGCCTGCGTGTCCACCGTCATCCCTTTGATGGTCATGGTCTGCGCCGCCAAGGGTCCGAGCGAGATCATCTGTTCGTACAGGCGGGGGAAATCGCGCGTCACCACGAGAAACTTGGGCATGGTTTGGCCCGGGATGGCGGGTACCTCACCGGATCGCCAGTCCCGAACGCGGCCGTCCACCTGCGCCAACTCGTCGGGTGTGTCGTGGGCGAGCGGGACCATCACGACGTCCTCCTGCGCCGGCAGGTGCGTCTCCGCCAGTTTGCTGAACGTCTCCGCCAGCGACCGGAAGATCACCCAATCGGACCGCGTTTCCCACGGACACGACACCGCCGGGTTAAACGGGTGGATGTACGGGTGCATGTCGGTACTCGACAAGTCGTGCTTCTCGTACCATGTCGCCGCTGGCAGCACGATGTCGGAATAGAGACCTGTGCCCGTCATGCGAAAGTCGATGTCGACGAGCAGGTCCAACTTCCCACGCGGTGCTTCTTCGGACATTTCGATGGACGTTGGCCGCCAGGCCGCGTTGTCGCGGGCGAGGACGTGCCCGTCGGCGCCGAGCAAGTTCTGCAAGAAGTACTCATGCCCCTTGCTGGAGGAGCCGAGCAGGTTGGAGCGCCACACAAACATCACGCGCGGAAAGTTGCGCGGGTCGTTCGGATGTTCGATGGCGAAGTGCAACGCGCCGTCCTGCAGCTGCTCGGCCACCCATTGCGCGACCGCCTGCGGCGTCGTCGCACCTGCCGCCCGCGCCTGGCGAACGACGTCGAGCGAGTTCTCCGTCATCTGCGGGAACGACGGTAACCAACCAAGCCGTGCGGCCAACGCATTGACGTCTGCGGGATGCATGTCGGCAAAGCGGCCCGCCAACGGAGAAGCCTTGGTTGCGGAATCCTTCTCTTCATAGCGGAACTGGTCCGTGGCGAAGTAGAAGAAAGACGTCCCGTTCTGCTGCCGCGCCGGACGCACCCAGTCCAGCCCAAACGCAACCGTGGTCCACCCCTCGAGCGGCCGTACCTTCTCTTGACCCACGTAGTGCGCCCATCCGCCGCCGTTGACGCCCTGACAACCGGTCAGTAGGACCAAGTTGATGATGCACCGGTAGATGAGGTCGCTGTGGTACCAGTGGTTGGTGCCAGCCCCAAGCGCAATCATCGACCGGCCGCGGGTTTTTGCCGCGTTTTCGGCGAACTCGCGTGCGACTTGGATGGCGAGCGCGCGGTCGACACCCGTGACCTGCTCCTGCCACGCGGGTGTGTACGGCACCAGATCGTCGTAACTCTTCGGGTACGCGCCAGGCAGGCCGCGTCGAACGCCGTGATGCGCCATCATTAGGTCGAGCACCGTCGTCGCGTACACGGTTCGCCCCGATGCCGTCCGGATGGCCTTGACGGGCACCCCGCGAAAGACCGCAGACGTTTCGCGCTCGCCGAACACGGGAAAACCCACCTGGACGACGTCGTCCGCACAATCGAGAAACGACAACCGCGGCGACAGTGGTTTGCCCACACCGTCCTCCATGCGCAGGTTCCACTTCCCAGAACCGTCCCAGCGAAAGCCGAGGCTCCCGTTTGGGATTGCCGGCGCGTCCTGGCCGCTATCCCACACCACCGTCTTCCACTCGCCGCGCGCCTCATCGGGCGCGAGGTCCGCTGCGTGCAAGAACCGATCTGATACGTACGCCCCGTCCTGTGCAGGGCGCAGCGTCACGAGAAACGGCAAGTCGGTGTACTGCTGCGCGTAGTCGAGAAAATACGGCGTCGGGTGATCCACGTAGAACTCCTGCAGGATGACATGGGTCATCGCCAATGCCAGGGCCGCGTCCGTGCCCGCTTTGGCAGGCAACCACAGATCCGCAAACTTGACGTATTCAGCATAGTCGGGACTCACCCCGACCACCTTGGTTCCGTTGTACCGCGCCTCCACCATGAAGTGTGCGTCAGGCGTCCGCGTCATCGGCAGGTTCGTGCCCCAGATGATGAAGTACGACGCGTTGTACCAATCGGCACTCTCTGGCACGTCCGTCTGTTCGCCCCAGATCTGCGGCGAAGCCGGCGGAAGGTCTGCGTACCAGTCGTAGAAGCTGACCATTGTGCCCCCGAGCATGGACAGAAAACGAGAGCCGGCGGCGTAGCTCACCTGCGACATCGCCGGAATCGGGCTGAACCCCACAACGCGATCCGGTCCGTACGCCTGGATGGTGTGGATGGTCGCCGCGGCCATCAGTTCGTTGACTTCTTCCCAGTTGCTGCGGACCAACCCGCCGTTTCCGCGCGCCTGTTTGTAGCGGCTCGACTTCTCTGGGTCCGCCACGATTCGCCGCCACGCTTCAACGGGGTCGCCCCCAGCTTGACGCTTCTCCTCCCGCCACAGAGACAGCAGCTCACCCCGGACGTACGGGTATTTCACCCGCAGTGGGCTGTACTCGTACCACGAATAGCTGGCACCGCGAGGGCAGCCTCGGGGCTCGTAATCCGGTGTGTCCGGCCCGGTCGACGGGTAGTCCGTCTGCTGTGTCTCGAAAGCCACGATGCCGTCCTTGACGTGTATCTTCCAACTGCACGATCCGGTACAGTTCACGCCGTGAGTGGAGCGGACGACCTTGTCGTGCTGCCAACGTGCCCGGTAGGTGTCCTCCCAGCCGCGGGGACGCGGGCTGAACTCCGTCCAGTTGTCGTTGATACGCTTGCCGCGGCGCAGGTGACTGAACATCCGAGCAGGCGATGTGTGTTTGCTCAACGTGCTCCACTCCCTCTGTCTGACGCCGATAGACGACGAATGGGTCCGATGGCGACGCGCTTATCCCCGGGCCAGCGGATTGAACGATTCCCCCACCATTCGGAACACTGGGCCCTCCTCGCACAATTCAGCGCGGAAGGCGGCAAAGTCGGGGACATTTGCCGCCACCAGCACGAGCCGCTCCAATCGGCTCGCGTCCGTCATGGTGGCAATTTGCTGTTCGACCTCCGGTGGTATCGAGCCGAATCGCATCGTCAACACGGCTATTACGTCAGCCCGATCAATTTCCAACGCCAACGCCGCCAGCCGTCTCTGGAACTCCGCGTCGGTGCCTAATTGGTCTGGACGCTCCATGTCTATTGCCTCCTTTGTTCCTCCGTGCCAAGCAGTTCGTGTTCCTCGGTCTGGCTGTGCCAGGCGTTCATCCACAGCAGCGTTCTCGCGCGGAACGCGATAGCGGAGATCACCGCGGCAGCCTCCTCTTCCGCGGTCGCGGTCTCCAGCGACGCTTGCAACTGTTCGATCTCGCCAACAAGCTGCCGCATCAGCTGGTGGTCTCGCCGCAGCGCCGCCACCAGAGCGGACCGCTCAGGTTCGCGCGCTTCCACTTCCAGGTACAGCCCCTGCTCCTCCTCTGCGGCGTGCGCGAGGGTCCGCGTATGCCAGTGCTCGACGAGCACAGGCACGACGTCTCGCGCCCGGCCGTCCCCTTGATCCGCGAGCTTCACGAGGACCTCCGTCAATTCTTCTGCCTCCCCGTGGGCGGATTCATGGATAGCCCTGTGCGCGCCAACCTGGCGCAGTGCTGGTCCGGACATCCGATACACTCCCTTCCGTCCTCTTGCTCAGACGTGCGCGTGGCGGTGGCGCGGGACCGTGGATAACGGCACCGTGTTTTTCGGACCGCGCAAGGTCAACAGGGCGAGAATCGTCGCCACGACCGTTACCGCCGCGAGCAGGAGGAAACCGCCCATGTACGACCCGGTCCGTTGGAGAAACGCCCCCATGATGAGCGGTGGGAAGAAGCCGCCAATCCCGCCGATGGCCCCGACAATCCCCGTCGCCTTTCCGGTGTTGTCCGGGAAGGAGGCAGGGACCATTTTGAATACCGATCCGTTCCCGATGCCGAACATCACCGCAATCGCGAGGGCGCAGGTGGTTGTCACCGCCATGTGGTGAATGCCGATGGACCACGCGATGCTCGCCACGCACGTAGCGACAAACGCTACAATTAACAGCACGGACGGTTTCAGCCGGTCTGCCAGGTAACCGCCCACGGGACGCATGGCGGTCGCCAAGACGACAAATCCAGCTGCCCGTGCACCTGCGTCCACGGCTTGCAGGTGCAGTTGACTTTGCAACAAGGTGGGTAGGTAGTTTCCGAAGGCGACGAACCCGCCGAACGTGATGAAGTAGTAAAAGGAGAGCAGCCACACTTCTCGCCGGGACCAGAACCGCTCACGCGGCGTCGTCGGTTGGGCTGACGTACGGACTCGGCGCGCCGAAATCTGTTCCAACCGACTCGTCCCGGGCGAAGACTTCACCGCGTCCCGCGTGAAGACCCACAGCGCAAGTGCGGACAGCGCAACCGGGACCATCAGCAGGCGGGCCATCCCGGAAAAGCCCAAGGAGGCATACAGGTGCGGGATGGTAAAGCCTGCGACCGCTGTGCCGATGTTGCCGATGGCCGTGATGCCGAGGATGAGGCCTTGCTTCTCAGGAGGATACCAGGCCGACACGTGCCCGATACCCACAGCGAATGATGTCCCGGAAATGCCCAACAGGACCTCCCAAGCGAGGAACGCCGCAAACGTGTGCGCCGTCGTAATGCCGTACAGCGGAATCAGTACAAACAGCATCAACACCGTGTAAACGGTTCGACCGCCAAACCGGTCCGTCAGCATCCCAACGGGAATCCGAAAGGCCGACCCGAGCAAGACCGGCGTGGCGACCAACAGGCTCTTTTGGAACTCGGTGAGTCCGAGCGTCCGCTGTAGTTGGGGCGCCACAGGAGAGATCATGGACCAGATGGCGAACGCGACCACCATCGTCAACATCGAGGTCAGCAGCACCGTCGTAGACCCGGATAGAAACCTGCGCGACATCAGGCTCCGCCCCTTTCCTGGCTTCGCAGTTTCGTTCACAGGCCCAGCGTACCGCGCAGCGATACGAGGCTGTAGACCGAGAGGGACTACTGGGCACCGGGCGTAACAGACCATTTTCGTCCTTCGCAAGATAGTCCAAACGAGGGATGGACAGCAGGTCGCGAGGGGCGGATTCGGCGACTCTGCGCCAAACGCTAACTCCCGTTGATCGGGTGTACACCCGAAGAGGAGGAAACCAGGTGGGGATGCGCGGCCGAAACATCACCGTCGCCGACGGGGGCGTGTTGAGCAGCCAAATCGCGTACCACACCGCATTCAAGGAGTTCACGGTGTCGGCCGCGAAACAGGGGAAGGAGGGGTAGAGTTGGCCCAGTCAGTGAGGCGCAGGGACGGATTTTCTCGGCTCCTCAACCGTGGGACACACGGGACACGGGGGATTGCGTAGCGCCACAAGGCAGAACGCCTGGCTACGGGCGTGCCCCCAAGCGCTCCGCGGCTTTCGCCTTGTGGCGTGTCAAGTTTCGAACAACTCGCCGTTCAGCGCCGCAATGTAGCGCGCTGCGGACCGCTGCACGGCTTCACGGGCCCGCTCCCGCACCACGCGGTGGAACGCGCCGTACAACCGCTCGAACGGCAGTTCCGATACGCGGTCTGCCATCTCCGCGACTTTTGCCGCAGGCAGTGGGATGAGGTTCGGGTAACTGTACATGAAACTCACCCAGCGCGTGTCCGCCACGACCTGAAGGATGTCCCCGCTGAACAGAGTCCCTTGGCCCTCAGCGCCACCCGCCCAATGCAGCACCGTCCCGCCCCGGAAGTGCCCGCCAATCCGATGCAGGGTTAGCCCCTCAGCCAGCGCCACCGCGTCTCCCGCCCAAAAGCGGATACGCGAACTCGGCCGTACCACCCACTCCGCATCGTCTTCGTGGATGTAAATCGGCACATCAAACGCTTCTGCCCATTCAACCTGCGCCGAATAGTAGTGCGGGTGAGACAGCGCAATCGCGCGCAGCCCGCCGAGCCGCTCGACGTGCGACAACGTCGCGTCATCCAGGTAGGTCAGGCAATCCCACAGAATGGAACAGTCCGGATGCTGCACCAGGTACGCAGTCTGGCCAATCGCGAAACCCGGCTGAGTCGTGATGCTGTAGATACCGCCTTCCTCGCGCTCAATCTCGTTCCGATACCGGCCCCCCTGCCGCATCTCTTCCAGTGTGGTCCACGACTGGCCGTGCGGGTTCACGTACTGGCGCTCCTCGTTACAAATCCGGCAGTTCAGAGGCGGTTCCGAGGAAGGGGAATATTGCGTGCCGCAGGTGGTGCAGATGTAACAGGGCATTCACGTCACTCCTTCGGGAAACTGGCATCATCCTCAGTAGAGTCCAGTATGCGAACGGAGGAGCGCCGAGGGTATCGTAACGGAACACTGCCGCATCCCATTACGACCCGGGTTGGTCGACACGTCCTTCGGGTTTTCGTCGTGCCCTTCACCCTCAATTTTTCCCCGCACTAAAATGAACGGGCGAATCCAGGCTCCTCACCCGAATCCGCCCCGCCCGCTACTCCACCGTCACGCTCTTCGCCAGGTTGCGCGGCTTGTCGACATCGTTGCCCCGCACCACGGCTGCGTAGTACGCCAGCAGTTGCAGCGGGATAACCGTGACAATCGGCGCTACCACCGGCATCGTTTGCGGCAGATAGATGACCTCGTCGACGGACTTTTGCAGCTCGTCATCTCCTGCGAACGTGAGGCCGAGCACGAATGCGTCGCGCGCCTTCACCTCTTTGATGTTGCTGAGGGTCTTCTCGTAGAGGTGCGTCTGAGTCGCCAGGGCAATCACAGGCACCCCTTCCGTAATCAGCGCCAGGGTCCCGTGTTTCAACTCACCCGCAGCGTACGCCTCCGCGTGGATGTACGAGATCTCCTTCAGTTTCAACGCACCTTCCAAGGAGAGCGCATAGTCGAGCCCCCGCCCGATAAAGAAGCAGTCGCGTGCGTCCTGGTAGTCGAGTGCAAACTGTTCAATCCGCGGCGCTGCGTCGAGGACCTGTTCTGCAGCCTGCGGCAGGCTGACGAGGGCGGAGAGCACCTCCTGCAGCGTCTGGTCGTCCACCGTCCCGCGCACCTGCGCGAGGTACAGTCCCAGCAGGTACAGCGCCACCAGCTGCGTCGTGTACGCCTTCGTCGAAGCCACCGCAATCTCCGGCCCAGCCAGCGTCAGCAACACCGCGTCGGCTTCACGGGCTGCCGAACTGCCAATCACGTTCGTGATGGCCAGCACCCGCCGCCCGCGTGCCTTACTGTCACGGAGCGCAGCGAGAGTATCCGCTGTTTCGCCGGACTGCGTGATGACCACCACCAGGGTGTGGTCCGTCTGGAGCGGATGGCTGTACCGATACTCCGAGGCGACCTCGACGTTCACCGGAATCTGTGCAAACCGCTCCATCACCGCCTTGCCGACCAGCCCGGCGTGCCAGGACGTCCCGCAGGCGACGATGTGGATGCGGTCGATGGATTGGATAAACTCCGTCGACCAACCGAGTTCGTCGAGAACCACGCGCGTGCCATCTGGGGAGATGCGGCCGCTCAGCGTGTCGCGGATGGCCTTCGGCTGTTCGTGGATCTCCTTCAGCATGAAGTGGTCGTAGCCACCGCGTTCGGCCGCCACCGGATCCCATGCGACGTGCAGAACGTCCTTCGCGACAGGCTGGCCTTCCAGCGTGAAGCACTGGACGCCGTCCCGCGTCACCACGGCCATCTGGCCGTCGTCGAGGACGTACACATCGCGCGTGTACTCGAGAATGGCCGGGATGTCCGAGGCCACGAAGTTCTCCCCAGTCCCAAGGCCCACCACGAGCGGGCTCGACTTGCGCAGCGCCACCAAGGTGTTCGGGTCCTCCGCCGACATCGCCACGAGCGCGTAGGCCCCGCGGATCTGTCTCGCCACGGCCATCATGGTGGTGAACAGATCTCCCGTGTCCAGCTCCTCCATCAGGTGCGCCACGACCTCCGTATCTGTCTCGGACGTGAACCGGTGCCCCTTGGCCAGCAGGTCTTCGCGCAGTTGCAAGTAATTCTCCACAATCCCGTTGTGCACGATGGCAAACCGACCGCGGCAGTCGCGGTGCGGATGGGCGTTGTCGTCCGACGGACGGCCGTGCGTCGCCCAGCGCGTGTGGCCGATACCGATGTGGCCCGAAAACGCGCCTTCGTCCGACAGTCGGTCGACGAGGTTCGACAGCCGTCCGACCGCCTTTTCCACGTGGATTGCTCCGTCCTCCACCGATGCGATGCCCGCTGAATCGTAACCCCGATACTCCAGCCGACTGAGCCCTTCGATGACCACGTCGCGAACCGGACGTGGCCCCACGTACCCGACAATGCCGCACATGGACAGAAATCCCCCTACGCAGCCTGCAAGCGTCTTTGTCCTGCCGGTCACCCGACAGATTTGAGACCCTCGCCTTCGGTGCGGCCACACACCGGGGGGCACCCGCCGAATGGTTCGCCAACCCCCACCGCGTCAACTGAAGTGACGGACCTGTCCGGTCCCCCGTGCCCACTTCAGTCCGGGCGCTTGTCACACGACCTTGGCGTGACTGCTTGAATTCGCCAGGTCCTGTGGGCGTCTCTCACGCCATTCCACTGTCTCCGACACCCCACTCCAGTAACCGCCTGGGATGCCGTTCGTCAACCGATGACGCATGGCTCCGTCCGCTTCCGCCCCAGACATCCCCCCTCTCGCTGCGCTGGGCTACCGCCTCCCCGCCATACTCTACGCGCCAATCTCGCTCTGAATGACGGCCACAATCTTGCGCACACACGCCTGCAACAGTTGCTCATCCGGCCCCTCCGCCATCACGCGCACAATGGGCTCTGTCCCGGATTCGCGCACAAGCAGCCGCCCGCTGTCGCCCAACTGCTGCTCGCCCTGCTCCAGCGCCGCGGCAATCGCGGCGTTTTCGCGCCACAGCCGCTTGTCGATGACCCGGACATTCTCTAAGATCTGCGGGTACCGCGTCATCATCTGGCGCAGCGCGGTGAGCGGTTTGCCGCTGTCGATCACGATGTCCACCAACTGCAGCGCCGTCAACACACCGTCCCCGGTCGTCGTGTGCTGGAGGAAGATGATGTGCCCGGATTGCTCGCCCCCGAGGACATAGCCACCCGTACGCATCCCTTCCATCACGTACCGGTCACCGACAGCGGTCGTCAGCACCTCGATGCCGCGCTCGGCCATCGCCTTCAGGAATCCCAGGTTGCTCATCACGGTCGCGACGACCGTGTTGTGTGCCAGTTCTCCCCGCCGGTGCAGCGCATCGGCGCAGATGGCCATCACGTGATCTCCGTCGACGATGTGCCCCTGGCTGTCGACCGCAATCAACCGGTCCGCATCGCCATCGAAGGCCAACCCGAGGTCTGCACCGTGTTCCAACACGGCGCGCTGAACGACGTGCGGATGCGTTGACCCGCAGCCGACGTTGATGTTCACGCCGTCCGGCGAAGCGTGGAGCACCGTGACCTTGGCGCCCAACTGTTCAAACACCTGCGGCGCAATCGCGCTCGCCGCCCCGTTCGCGCAGTCCATCACGATGTGCAACCCGTTGAACCGGTTGCGCACTGTACCGGCCAAGAACCGGCAGTACGCCGCAACAACGGCCGGTTCCTGGTACAGGCGCCCGACCTGCGCCCCGATGGGCCGAGGCATGGTATCTTCCTGGCGAAGCAGCGCCTCTATCTCGTCTTCCACAGCGTCCAAGAGCTTGAACCCGTCGCCTCCGAAGAACTTGATCCCGTTGTCCTCCACGGGGTTGTGCGACGCCGAGATCATCACGCCGGCGTCGGCGCCGAGGTGGCGCGTCAGGTACGCGACGCCAGGCGTGCTCACGACGCCGAGCTGCAACGCGTCGACCCCCACGGAGAGGATGCCGCTCACCAGTGCGGCTTCGAGCATATCGCTGGAGATACGGGTGTCCTTGCCGACCACAATCCGCGCGCCTTCGCCCTTCGCCTTCGTGAGCAGGTACGCGCCTGCCCGGCCCAGGCGAAACGCCAGTTCCGGCGTCAGCTCCTGGTTCGCGACGCCCCGGACGCCATCCGTCCCAAACATCCGCGCCAAGCGACTCGCTCCCTTCGCAAAATCCAACCCATTGTCGCACAGCCCGGCAGACGCCGCAACCCGCAGCCACTGCCAGTCGGTCCCGCCCGGTTATGGACCGGGCGTGTTCCCCGTGGCCGTCGTGTTCGCTCCGCCAGCACCCCCCGCGGCATTGCCGGCAGGCCCGCCGCCAGCGGAGGCCACGGTTACCGGTACCGTCGCCGGGCTCACCTGGGTCACCTGAACCCACTCCGGAATGTGGACATCCACGGGTCCTCGCGTGCTGCCGGATTGAAGTCCCGATGCATCAACATACGCGCGGACGTCATTCGTGGTCAATCGCCCAACGATGGACTGGGGCCCCGCGACGTGGACCGTCACGGTCGCGTTCGGCGCAACCGACACCTGCAGCCCGCTCGGCACGTTCTCCAGCTGCAGTGGGACGTTGGCGAAGGTGCGCGTAGTCATCGGCTCAATCCGGACCGTCACCTGGACCTGCGACGGAGTGACGCTGGTCCAGCCCGTGCGGATAGGCACCGTGATGGACTGCGTCTGTGTCGCCTTCAACCCCTGCACGTCCACCGGTACCGTGACGGACGACAGGCCTTTCAGAGCGTCCGCGTGGCCGGCGACCGCGACCGTACTCGGTGACACGGTGATACCCGCCACGGCGTAACCGGCAGCGGGGCTCCCGACCAGCGCCGGTGTGACCTGCACGGAAACCTGCGGCGGCGTGATGGGCACCGTGACGGTGACGTTCACGGGGTCCACCTCCACACCGGGCACAGGGCGCCCGCTCTTATCCACGGGTCCCAACGGAACGGTGTGTGAAACCGTGGTTTTTGCGCCGCTGACCGACACCTGCGCCGTGACCGTCGCCACGCGCCCGACCGCGTCCGCCGCACCGCTGACCTCGACGGTCTGGACGTCCGTTGTCGCGTCGCCCGCCTGGTAACCGGAGGCCGGCGTACCGGTGACCATCACTTGCACCGGTTTCGACTCGGTCACCTTTTGCTCGAGGGTCACGGTGATGGAACTCGGCACGATGGTGTAGCGGACGGGTGGCATGTTCAGCGCCTGGAGTTGCACAGTGTGCGTGCCAGGGCCCAACCCTCGCGCGTCTGCGACCACTTGCACGTTCATCATGTCCGCGGGGAGTGAGCTCGCGTTCGGGGTGTTGCTGCTGATTTCGATGACCGCCGTTGCGTTCTCCAGGTTGGAGACCATCATGTTGGGTGCAAGCTCAACGTGAATCGCGTAGGGGAAGTTCGTGGCTGCCGCCGTCTGAGCGTTATTCCCGCCCGTATCCGGCGTGTTGATGGTGAACCAAAGGACGCACGCCAGAACGACGGCAATCACCCGCAGGACAATGTTGTTGTTCAGGAACTTGTCCACTAGGATTCCGCCCTTCGGCTGAAGAAGTTCAAGCGGCGCGTGCGCTTCGGCGACAGCAACGTATGCAGCAGGTTGTAGAGCGCGTTCTCGTTCAGATCTCGAGTCAGGACGCCGTCGACCGCCACAGACACCTTCCCCGTCTCCTCCGAGACCACCACAGCCACTGCGTCCGACTGTTCGGTGACGCCGAGAGCCGCGCGGTGCCGAGTCCCAAGCTCCTTGTCCAGGTTGCGGTTGTCAGTCAGCGGCAGAAAACAACCTGCAGAGACGAGCCGCATCCCGCGCATCACCACCGCCCCGTCGTGCAGCGGCGTATTCGGGATGAACGTGTTGATGAGCAGTTGGGAGCTAACCCGCCCCTCAATCAGCGTGCCGGTTTCGATATACTCAGACAAACCGGTGTTCCGCTCCAGCACCATCAGCGCGCCAATCTTCGCCTTCGAGAGGACCTGCGCGGCCTTCACGACCTCGCCAATCAGTTGCGCCGACTGGTCCGTTTGCCCCGCAGTCCAGAAGGACATCGCGAAGAAACCACCGCGGCCCAACTGCTCCAGGGCGCGGCGAAGCTCCGGTTGAAATACCACAGGGATGGCGAACAGACCTAACGTAAGGATTTTATTCAAAAGCCAATTGACAGTGGTCAAGTGAAAGACGCTACTGAGCCCCGTCGCGAGCAGGATGACGATGACGCCCTTCAGCAGTTGCAAGGCCCGCGTGCCGCGGATGAGCAGCATGACGCGGTAGAGCACGTACGCCACAATCGCGATGTCTATCGCGTCCAACACGCTGAACTTCTCGATGGTCGACAACCACTCGTTCACGCCCGCTCACCCGATTCCGCCGAAACCTCCTTCTATTGTTTCCCACAACAGGTGCCCCGTCAAGTGGACGGCCGGACCGCGCGGCGCAGTCCTGCCGGTCCGCGGCGATAGGCGGTCAAGACCGCGCGGGCAATGGCACGGTGGCCCGCGTCGTTCGGGTGGACGGGGTTGTTGCGAAACTTGATGTCCTTGATGGTCCCGTGACGGTACCCGTCGATGTAGGCGTCTTCCCGGCCGTCCATCGCCCGGTCCACCGCGGCCAGGGCGAGCCGCTGACGGCGGGCGACCAGCCGGATGACGTCGTTGATGCGGGCAGTGTACTCTGCAGCGACAGGGGAGTTCGGGAACGGGTTGTAGAGCGTTGCGATGACGAAGCGGGACCCCGGGCGTCTCGCCGTCTCAACAATGCGGAGCAGGTTCGCGTGGTACTTTTCGACCAGTTCGAGCAGGTACCCGTCGCGGCCGTTGAGCAGCCATGGGGACCCGCGCAGGAGGTCGTTGCCGCCCACCATGAGCGTCACCAATTTCGCCTCGTCCCAGATGCAGTCCTGAACGTTCCGAAGTGAATTGGCGAGTTGTTTGGACGTCCAGCCCGGCTTCGCTTGCAGGTACACGTGCACCTTTTGCCGTCCCGACAGTGCCCGTGCGACCCGCTGTGGAAACGCATAGGCGTTGCGGCTGGCAGAGTAGCCGTACGTGACGGAGTCACCGAGCGCGACGTAGAGCATGCCGGTACCGCCCCCTGACAAATCGAGATCAGGGTAGCGTATTCGGCTTTCGAATGACCTGTGAGCGGCATCCGTCAGGCGCCAAGCGGCGGGCGACCGGTTTCCGAGCCGGTCACCCCTGCCGGGCGCACCTCAGAGGACCGTCTTGCCGAACAGGGACTCGACCAACTCGACCGCCATCTGACCTGTGCGGTTGCGGTTGTCGAGGATGGGGTTGACCTCCACCACGTCGACGGACACCAGGCGGCCCGAGCTCGCAATCTCCTCCATGGCGAGGTGGCCTTCGCGGTAGGTGACGCCGCCGTTCACCGGGGTGCCAACCCCGGGTGCGAACATCGGGTCGAGCGCGTCGAGGTCAAGGCTCAGGTGAATCCCGTCCGTTCCGTCGCCGGCAATTCGGATGGCCTCCTCCATCACGCGGGCCATGCCCATCTGGTCGATCTCGGCCATCGTAAACACCTTCATGCCGGACTGACGGATGAGTTTGGCCTCGTCGGGATCAACATCGCGTACCCCGACCAGGACGACCCGCGCAGGGTCCAGTTTGGGCGAGAAACCGCCGACGCCGACGAGACTCGATTCGCCAAGTCCGAGTGATACCGCGAGGGGCATGCCGTGGATGTTCCCGGACGGGGTGGTCTCCGGCGTGTTCATGTCGCCGTGGGCGTCAAACCAGATGACGCCGAGCCTCGGATAGGCGGCTGCCACGCCAGCCACGCTGCCGATGGCGATACTGTGGTCGCCCCCGAGGATGATCGGTACGTGGCCTTGCTGAGCAACGGATCGAACCTTCTCGAAAAGGGCCTCGGACACGCGCAGGACCTCTGGTAGGTACTTGAGTTTCTCGTCGCCGGCATGGTGCATCTCCGCCATCGGAACGTCGAGGTTTCCGAGATCTTCCACGTGGTGTCCGAGGCGCTGCAACTTCTCCTTCAATCCGGCGTACCGAATCGCACTGGGGCCCATATCCACACCGCGTCGCCCTTGACCGAGGTCGGACGGGGCACCGATAATCCGCAGTTCTGTCATGTTGTTCTCCCTCCTCATGGTGACCGGGCGCCGCGTCAACCGGCTCCGAACACGTGGCGGATGACGAGCGGCGTCACGTTGCCTTCGATGATGGCCGCCACCACCAGCAGGCCCACCACGTAGGGCAACTGCCGCAGTGCGGACGTGAGTTCACGGGTGAATGTGCTGTCATCGCTGCGCGGGACCGGCACCCCACCCCAGACCATGCGCCAGATACCGAGGACCACGCTGCGGCCCAAGCGAATGCCAATCACGGCAGACCACACGAACGCCGGCAGCTCAAACACGCCGTGCGGCAACATGCCGTAGACCAGCACCTGCCACTCGGGCGCGTGCAACTGACGGCTCCCGGCGGCGACGACGTAACCCATCGCTAGGCCGTTCATCCACAGGGCCCAGGCCGGGTAGATACCGCCCGTGATGACGCCACTGGCCATCATCACGACGGCCGCGGCGAACAGGTTGTGAACGAAGATCACGAGGCTGGCGTGCCAGGGGCTGCCGAGTAAGTCCGACTGCTTGGCAAACGTCTGCAGCTGGCGCAGGGTCGGCGCCAGGAGGTCCGTAAAATGGTGCGGCCACAAGATGGCCGCGGCACAGCCTCCCACCAGCAAAACGGCGGTCAAGGCCCAAATCCAGCCTTGGCTGTCCTCCCAGGTTCTCGTCATGACCACCCTCCCGTCCTATTGTATAGGCCTCGTCCACGGGGCATACACTGCACTTCAGACTCCGCAGCCGCACCGCGCACCCAATGGTGGCGCAGCAGAAGCGGCGTTTTCGGCGGACCAAAGACAGATTGAGGGAGGGATTGCGCACGATGCGCGCATTTCGACTGCTCTGTGCGGCCCTGTCAGCCGCCGTGCTCAGTTTCGCCGGAATGACCCTGCCGGGAGCATCCGGCACCGTCGCCCACGCGGCGGAAAAGCCTCACGCCATCTACAAGGTGGATACCGACCAGAAGGTGGTCGCCCTGACTTTCGACATCTCCTGGGGCGAGAAGGTCCCCGGTCCAGTCCTCGATATCCTGGAGCAGAAGAAGGTGAACAAAGCGACCTTCTTCCTCAGTGGACCATGGACGCTCCGACACCCGGAAATTGCGAAGCGCATCCGCTCCATGGGGTATGAAATCGGCAACCACGGGCATCTGCACAAGGATTTCTCGAACTACCCAGACAGTTGGATTCGCCAGCAGGTCAACCTTTCGGAGAAAGCCATCTACCAGACGACCGGCGTCCGCACGAAGCTCATCCGCACACCGAACGGCGACTTCAACCCGCGCGTGCTGGCGTGCCTGAACAGCATGGGCTACACGGTGATTCAGTGGAACACCGACTCACTGGACTGGAAAAACCCAGGGGTGGTCGCCATTACGCAGCGCGTGGTCAACCGAGCCGTTCCCGGCGACATCATCTTAATGCATGCGAGCGACTCGTCGAAGCAGATGACGCAAGCGTTGCCACAAATCATCGACGGCTTGCGTTCGAAGGGCTACAAGTTCGTAACGGTCTCCGAACTGTTGGCCCAAGCGAACGTTCACAGCAAGGTCGAATAACCGCGTGCGGACCCGAACATGGGCCCTGCCTACTGTACCGATTCGGTCTGGGTCGGCTCCGTCTCGCCCGTTTGCGGGGCGGAGCCGCCGGCTCGACGGCGGTCCCGTTTCGTCTGTCGCACCTTTGCCTTGGCCTCCTTGAACCGCTTCTTCTCCTCAATCCGCGCTGCCGCCATACTGGCCCACGCGGCTCGCTCCTCCGGCGGGGACAGCAGTTTTCCGTAGACCAACAGCAGGTAGATGTTGCACATCATCATGATGAAGCCCGTCTCGTTCACCACGCCTCCCGTGCCCGTACGGATGACGAG
>JAIMBT010000013.1 GCA_023511295.1 Alicyclobacillus sp. | reverse complement strand
GGTGTGGCGGAATTGGCAGACGCACCAGATTTAGGTTCTGGCGGGAAACCGTGGGGGTTCGAGTCCCTTCACCCGCATCCAACGGACGAGCCCATTGGCTGCGTCCGATTTTTTGTCGAGGTGGACGCAAATTCGTTTCGCGATGTGGACAGGTTTCACAACATGATATGATAAAGGAAAGCACTGGAGGGAGGTCTTCGGACGTGACGGTCACCATTTACGACGTGGCTCGAGAAGCAAAGGTGTCGATGGCCACGGTCTCGCGAGTTTTGAACGGGACAGCCGTCGTCAAGGAAGAGACGAAGAAACGCGTGCTCGACGCCATCGCTTTGCTCGGGTATCGTCCGAACGCCGTCGCTCGCGGACTGGCCAGTAAACGGACGCGGACCATCGGCGTCATCGTCCCTGACGTCTCCGCCGCGTTCGTGGCAGAGGTCGTGCGCGGAATCGAAGACATCGCGACGATGTACGAATACCATATCATCCTCACCAATTCGGATGCGCAGGTGGAACGGGAAGTCGACTTGATTGGGACGATGTGGGAAAAACAGGTGGACGGCATCATCTACCTCACCAACGCGCTCTTGCCCGAACACGTGGCTGCCTTTGAAAGTGCGCAGATTCCCGTTGTGCTCTGTGCGACGGAAGACCCCGAGCGGCGGATTCCATCGGTCAACATCGATAATCGACAGGCCGGGCGAGACGCTGGGCGATATCTGCTGGACAAAGGGTGTCGGCGGCTGGCGTTCGTGTCCATTCCGGGCGGTCAGTCGGTCGTGGCAGACCGGCGGTGGCACGGTGTGCAGGGGTGCGAGGGGAACACGCCATTTGTCCGCATCGCGGTGCCGGACGGACGATATCACACGGCGTTGCCGCTGGTTCGCGAGGCACTCACCGCACATGGGATTGACGGGATTGTCGCTGACTCCGACGAACTCGGACTTGCGTCCATCCACGCTGTGCAAGACAGCGGTGGGCAGGTGCCCGCAGATGTCAAGGTGATTGCGTTTGACAACACCCGAATGGCCGAGATGGTGCGCCCGGAAATGACCGTGATTGCGCAACCGATGTACGACTTCGGCGCTGTGTCCATGCGGCTTTTGACAAAGTTGTTGAAGGACGAGCCGGTCGAGAACTACTCCGTCACTCTGCTGCACAACATCGTCGAACGGCAGTCGACTTGAGCGGCGGACAGGGACTGGCGCAAAGGAGGCCGCGCGCATGCTGGAGTCATTCATTGATGAATATCGACAGGACATGCTGGAGTCGCTGCAGGCCCTGTTGAGAATCCCCAGTGTGGAGGGAAACTACGTACCCGGGCAGCCGTTCGGGAAGGCCTGTGCGGACGCGCTCGACTACGTTCTCCGACTGGCAGAGTCCCATGGTTTTACGGTGAGCAACGTGGACGGATACGCTGGCCACGTGGAATACGGCGACGGGGACGACTACGTCGCTGTTCTTTCCCATCTCGACGTGGTTCCGGCAGGAGACAACTGGTCGCGGCCACCGTTCGGTGCTGAACTGGTGGACGGTCGAATTTACGCCCGTGGTGCCTTGGACGACAAGGGGCCGGCTTTGTCCACACTGTGGGCCCTCATCGGTTTGAAATCCCTGGGGTTGAAGCCGCGGCGCAAGATTCGGCTGATTTTCGGACTCGATGAGGAGAGCGGATGGAAGTGCATGCAGAAATACTTCTCGGCGCACCCGGCACCGCTCGGCGGATTCACGCCGGACGCTGACTTCCCGCTGATTCACGCGGAGAAAGGCGTGGCGACCATCCGGATTGAAGTGCCGGCGGACGTCCTGTCGATGAATCCTCGGGTCATCTCGTTTGATGGAGGCACCCGGAGCAACATGGTGCCTGAATCCGCCCGCGCCATCGTCGACTGCCATTCGGGAATTGCGGTGAACGAATGGGAGGAGACACTGTACCGCGAGGCGCGCAACCGCCAGATGGAAGCGCGGTTCACCGTCAACGGATCGAGCATTGAGATTGTGACCTCTGGCGTCTCGGCCCATGCGAGTCAACCCGAGAAGGGCGTGAACGCGATTGTCCACTTGGCGCAGTTGCTGGCTAGCCAGCCGGTGGCGAACGCTTCGATGTGGAGGGCCATCGCGATGCTCGACAGCAGGGGGAAGAGTCTCGGCATTGAAGGGTCGGACGAGGTAACCGGTCCCTTGACATGCAACCTCGGCCGGGGCTACCTGGACGGTAACACGTACGTTTTCCACCTCAATATTCGCTATCCCATCCACTGGACGGGAGAAGAGGTCGCTCTGCGCATACGCGCCCAACTCTCCGACAAGTGGTCGGTGCATCTGGCTGGAGATCTGGCACCACTGTACCTCCCATTGGAGCACCCGGTGGTCCAAACGCTGGCCGCGGTCTATGAGTCGGTCACGCACCAACCGGCAATCCCGCTCGCCATCGGCGGAGCCACGTATGCACGGGCCATACCGAATGCCGTCGCTTTCGGGCCGCTCTTTCCGAATGAGCCAGATCTCGCGCACGAAGCGGATGAGTCTTGGGCGGTTGACGATTATTTTCGCTGTATTGAGATATACGCGCACGCCATGTTAGAATTAGCGAATACCCTATAACCATAGGGTAGGAGAGGAGCCTCTGCGGTGCGTGGAAGTATCGTCCGGTTGGACGTTCCGATAGCGGTCCCAGCGTCTGGCTCCGCGCGGTGAGCTGGCCGTGCGCCGTGGTCGAGTACAGGAGTCACCCATCGCCTTGCCGTCGGGTTCTGTGCGCGCATGCATAAAATCCGTAGAAACGGAGGGGTACCGATGAAAATCGAACGGATTGCCCGTGATAAAGTGCGCATCTTCATCAGCTACGAGGACCTGGAACGCCGCGGCATCGGCCGGGACGAAATCTGGCATAACGGCAAGAAGGTGCAGGAGCTGTTCTGGGATATGATGGAGACCGCGTATGAAGAAGTCGGGTTCGAGGTCGCGGGGCCCATCTCCATCGAGGCGTTCACGATGCCGAGTGAGGGGGTCGTGGTGATTGTGACCCGCGTACCGGCCTTGCCGGCGAAGAAGGAAGAAGAAGACGACCTGGATGACGACGGGATTGACATGGACTTGCTCACGCCGACAGACCCCAATTTTGTCTTTGAGTTTGCGGATTTCGAGGACGTCGTGCGCGTATGCCATGCCTTACTCGACTTCGGTCTCGTCACCCGGTTGTACCAGTACGACCGTTCGTACCTGATGACCGTGGACGAGAACAGTATGGGGGATGAGGCGTACGACGCCATCTGGGCGATTCTACATGAATACGGAGAGTTCTCTTCTATGGCCCCGGCCTGGCTGGAGGAGTATGCGACGACCATCCTGGCGGACAATGCCGTGGAGGTCATTGCCGAGCGCTTTCCGCTCCGGTGACTCGGGGTCTGTCGAGCGGTTCCAGGCGAGATCACCCGGGGGTGGAATCTACGCGCTGTACACAGACCGTCCGTCTGGTGGCAGCGCGTTTGTGTTGTGTACAGGGGTTGCACGAGGATGAGTCGACGAGGCCGCACGGCCAACGGCCTGTCGCGGAAGGTTGGACGTGCGTCCGATTCGTTGTATACTGGTGGCGGACTGCTCGGATATGTTTCCATTGAAAGGTGGGTGTAGGATGTCAATTCAGGGCCCAGTTTCCGAACAAGCGGTGGCTGAAAATGTGGACGTGCTCTCCAGCACGCAGGCGGTGGTGGCGGAGGCGCTCCAGCGTCTTGGGATGCCGGAGGGTATGTATGAACTGTTAAAGGAACCGTTGCGGGTGTTGACCGTGCGCTTTCCGGTGCGCATGGACGACGGCAGTGTCCAGGTGTTCACCGGGTACCGCGCACAACACAACGACGCGGTGGGTCCGACCAAGGGCGGGATTCGCCTGCACCCGGACGTGACGGAAGACGAGATAAAGGCACTGTCCATCTGGATGTCCATCAAATGCGGCATCGCGAATCTTCCGTACGGCGGCGGAAAGGGCGGCATCGTGTGTGACCCGCGGCAGATGTCCTTTGCTGAGATTGAGCGATTGAGCCGCGCCTATGTTCGGGCCATCAGCCAGATTGTCGGGCCCACGAAGGACATCCCGGCACCGGACGTCTTCAGCAACTCGCAAAACATGGCCTGGATGCTGGACGAATACTCGCACATTCGGGAGTTTGATTCCCCGGGTTTCATCACCGGCAAGCCGCTGGTCTTGGGCGGAAGCCGAGGCAGGGAACGAGCCACGGCGCGCGGTGTGATGATCTGCGCGGAAGAGGCCGCTCGTCTGCGTGGACGCACCCTAGACGGGGCGCGGGTGATTGTGCAAGGGTTTGGCAACGTGGGCAGCTACATTGCACAGGCGATGTTCGAAACGGGTGCGCGCGTGGTCGGTATTTCCGATGCGTACGGGGCTCTATACGACGAGGCGGGTTTAGATATTCCGGATCTTCTCGAACGTCGCGATTCGTTCGGCACGGTCACGAAACTATTTAAACAGACCATCACGAACAAAGAACTGCTGGAAAAGCCGTGTGACATTCTCATTCCGGCAGCGATTGAAAACCAGATTACGCAGGACAACGCGCCGAGAATTTCGGCAGATATCGTCGTGGAAGCGGCGAACGGCCCCACCACTCTGACCGCGACGAAAATTCTCGCCGACCGCGGTGTGCTGCTGGTGCCGGATGTGCTCGGGAACGCAGGGGGCGTCATCGTCTCGTACTTCGAATGGGTGCAAAACAACCAAGGTCTGTATTGGACGGATGAAGAAGTGGACCGGCGCCTCGTCGACTCGATGCGCGCGAGCTTTACAGGCGTGTATGAAGCGGCCCATCACTACGGCGTCGACATGCGCTTGGCGGCGTACATTGTGGGCGTGCGCCGGATGGCGGAATCGGCCAAGTGGCGAGGCTGGGTGTAACGCAGCGAACCCACTGGGATGGCGCCTCGCCACGGTATCCTTCCGCTCGCGCATGAACGGACAACATTCTCTCGGAAGCGGGAGGATTTTGTCATGTAGCGGAGAACTTTAGATGCCAATGGAAGTTTACCGTTTCGGTGAATGGCACATACTAAACGTGTTCTTTGCACAGTTTGGGGGGTTCACACGACATGCGGTCGGAGACACTCGTGTCCGAAGGAGTGAACGACGACGTGGCGCTGACGACTCAACGCGTCAAGGTGCATATCCGTTGCCGGAAATGCGGCGAGACGTTTATTCTGCGCGGAGTTCGCGATGCCCGGGGACATATCGAGACGGGCTTCAAGCGGTGTTTGTGCGATAACGAAGACGACTTTGAGATTGAATCGCTCGGCTGAACCGGTTTTACGCCCGGATGGAAAAAGCGTACAACCCAAGGAATCTTGCACGAGATGCCTGTCCAACTTGGACAGGCATATTTTGCGTCCGGTGGCTCACAATACGTCTCATCGGGGGATGGTCCGCAAAGGAGGCGTTGTCCGTTGCACCGTACGACCTGGATTGCGTTGCCCGTCATCGGGGTTCTTGCGGTCGGTGCCGGCGTGGGTGTATGGACGCATAACCTGGTGCAGGAACGCAGTGCGCTCGCGTCCGAGACGGAGGCTCAGTACGCCGGGGCGTTTCACGGGTTGGTGGCCGATATGCAGGAGATCACCGAGAGGCTGGGGGAAGCGCAGGTAAGCAGTGAACCGAGCGGGACGCGAGCGATTGCTGCGGACGTATGGCGCCTGTCCTACGGGGCGCAGCTGGAGGTTTCTCGACTGCCGCTGCAGCTGATGCCGATGCACAACACCCAAGCCTACTTGGCGTCGCTCTCGTCGCAGGCAGCGACGTGGATGTTACACCCAGAGTCGCTGGCGAAGGCACAAGGCCAGACGACCCTACAGCACTATTACACGGAATCGAAGCAGTTGAACGACCAACTCGCGCGCGTTCAGACCGAGGTGTTGAACAAGGGACTCGGCTGGTTGAGTGCAGAGAAGGCTGCCCAAAACCCAAAGGGCGATAACCAGATTGTCAACGGATTTCAAACGATGGACGGCAAACTGGCTTCGTTTACGGAGGCGGCGGAGGTTTCGAAGCAGACGTCCGCACCGGAGTCGCGGGTGGCTCCTGCGGGCAAACCGATTTCGGGGCCCGAAGCGATCTCGCGGGTCGTGCGCTGGACCGGCCTGGCGGCACAGAAAGATTGGCGAGCCACGCCGTCTCGCTTGGGCGGGCGTACACCCATTTACATTGTCACTGGGTCTTCTCATCTCGGACCGATTCGGGCGACGGTGTCACAGCGCGGGGGCAACGTGCTTGACTTCCATATCGACGCGAAGCCTCAAAACGACCAATACGGGTTCGCCGAGGCCGAGGACAGGGCGAAGAATTGGGCCAGTCAGCGCGGCTACAACCGGTTGGACGTCGAGCGCGCGACCCAATACGACCATACGGGCTATTACGTCATGGTTCCGTGGCGTGCAGGCGGTTGGGTTGTGGATGCCCCGATTTCGGTCTACGTCGCGTTGGATACAGGGAATGTCATCGGGTATGACGGACGGTCGTCGTTCGTGCGCGCATTGCCAACCACGGCGCCGACCCGCGTTTTTTCGGAGAGCGCGCTCCGAGCGAAGTTGAATCCGCAGCTGCACGTGGAATCGGCTCGACCCGTCGTCTTGCACGATACCAGCGGAATGGTGCATTCGGCGTGGGAATTTCTCGGTACGCACGACGACGAGACGTACCGGGTCACGATGGATGCGCACGACGGAACGCAGCTCTCCGTCGAACAGTTGCAGTAGGCCCGTCCAACGACCCGCTGCGAATGCGACGCATTGTGGGTCACAGGGGTTCCTTCGACTTCCATAGACACAGTATAATGGAGGGACAAAAGCTGGGGAGTTTGCGGATGGTCGATGGGCCGACGCTGCTCCGTCGAAGGAGCCCTGCATACGATGGTGTCCCTACCGGCAACTGGCCAAGTACTGCGCATCCGTCCCGTTCGGGAGGCAGATCCCTTCTACAGGTCGCGTTTGGTGGACACGCGGCCAGATGGTTTGCAGATTGAGCCGCCCCTGCACACGGACGGCACGCCGTTTGCGGCGGTCGGGCCATTCTGGCTGGAGTACCATGCGAACGACGGTGCACTCTGTATGTTTTCCACGCAAATCGTGTCCGTGCTGGACCACCCTGCGACGTGGGTGGTGAGTCGGCCGAAACCGCAGGAGATTATACGCCAGCAACGGCGGGAATTCGTGCGCGTGGCCGCCGACCTGCCCGTTCGACTGGAAATTGGCCAACGCCGCCAGGCGCTGAATGTGCGCTCGAAGGATATCAGCGGGGGCGGCATCGGCGTATGGATTCCCAAAGGTACGCCGGTTCATCCCGGAGACGTGCTGGGGTGCAAGTTCACCCTTCCAAAGGAAGGATTTCCGGTGGATGTGGAATGTCTGGTGGTCCGCGTCGGCGAGCCCAATGAAGAAGGAGTCTGCGTCTGTTCCCTGCAGTTTCAGGAGATGCGCGAAGCCGTCCGACAGAAGATCATCCAGTTCACGTTCTGGCGTCAGCGCTATCTATTGGAGATGTTTGGTCGAGACGTTGAAATCCCTTGAACGCCGGACGGAGGAGTGAGGTGTGAGGAGTGGCGTGTTCCGCTGGTGGGGTAGACGGCCGAAGGGCACGAACTCCAAGATGCAGGCTTGGTCGGGATGGCGGTTGCCCGCGCTGGCTGGGACTTGCGCCGGTTGCTTGTGCGCGGTTCAACTTTGTGGCAGAATCCAGTGGCTCTCGGCTCAGGCGCAGCGCGTGATGACGGTTCAGACGGCCCGACCCACCGCACCCCCCTTGGAAAGTCGGGCCGTCACCGCTGTCGACCTGTACCTTTCCCCTGAGCAGACGGACCCTCTGGTGACCGTCCGCGTCGGCGGACAGCCCCTCGCCGCATTTCAATCTGGGCCGCACCTTCGGGTCACAGCCCCAACGCGTCAAACCATCCGGGTGTGCAACGCCTCCAAGCACACCGTCGCCATCACCATCGAGGAAGCGGGTGGATGCCGCACGTTTTTGGAGGAGGATGAGGTGGTCTTCATCCCGTCTGGCAGGGCGCATACGTTTCGGCCGATTCGGGCGGGAAGCCGGCGCGGTTGCGGCACGGATTGACGCTGTGATATGCTCGTACGGAATTGAGCGCGCGGGGCACTACGTGTCCGACGACCCTACGAGCTGGAGGAAGTGTCTGTGGCATCTCACCTGACCATTGCAATCGATGGGCCGGCAGGAGCGGGGAAGAGTACCGTCGCGAAGACTGTCGCGCGGCGACTCGGTCTCCTGTATGTCGATACCGGTGCGATGTACCGGGCAGCGGCGTATCTAGCCGTCAAATACGGCGTTCCTACGGACGACGAATCCGCGATTGTCGACCTGCTCAACCGACATCCCCTCTCCTTCGAGCGCCGGTCAGACGATACCCTGCAGATCTTGGTGGACGGCGTTCCGGTACAGGACGAACTTCGCACGCCGGAGGTTTCCTCGGTGGTCTCCCCACTGTCCGCTCATCCGCGCGTGCGCACCGAATTGACGCGCATCCAACGGCAGTTATCGGAACACCAGGGGGTCGTCATGGACGGACGCGACATCGGAACCGTGGTGCTGCCAAACGCAGCGTTGAAGGTCTTCCTCACGGCTAGCTTGGCGGAGCGTGCCGCACGGCGAGCCCAAGAACTGCGTGCCAAAGGTCATGAGGTCCGTTTGTCCGACCTGCAGCGGGCCATCGACGAGCGAGACGCGCAGGACGCATCCCGTCACGTCGCCCCGTTGCGCCCTGCACCAGACGCGCGCATCCTGGATTCTACGGGAAAGCCGGTGGAGGCCGTTGTGCAGGAAATCCTCGAGTGGGCAGGGGAGGTCCGTGGTGTCGAATAGGGTCATCCGCCAGCATTCCATCCTGTACAGGGCGGCGCGCTTCACGGTGGTTCACGGCCTATCCCTGCTCTTTCGGTGGAAAGTAGAAGCCGCATCGTATGTTCCAGCGTCCGGCCCCTGCATCATCGCGTCGAACCATATCCACAACTTGGACCCGTTTGTGATTGGCGCCTCCGTGCCGCGGTTCGTGCAGTTTCTGGCCAAGGACGAGTTGTTTCACATCCCAGTGATCACGCCGCTCATCCGCTACCTTGGTGCGATTCCCATTCGCCGCGGCGGGAACGACCGTGCCGGCTTGCGCCGAGCGGTCGAAGTGCCGAAGAACGGTGGTTGTTTGGTGATTTTTCCAGAGGGTCATCGCTCGAAAACCGGCCGTCTGGGCCCGGGTAAGCCGGGTGTGGCGCTGATTGCCCGGTTGGCTGAATGCCCGATTGTGCCGTGCGCGGTGATTGGCCCGTACGGGTTCCGGAAGCGGCTCACCGTGCGGTTTGGCCCACCGCTCGTGGCAAGTCCGGATGACACGAACGACGTCTTATTGGACAAACTGATGACACAGATCCGCAACCTGTACGAGCGCGGCGTACACCAATCCGCTCCCGGGTGATGCCGATTGCGAGGCGGGCTGGAGTGGGTGTGAGGCCCACCTCGCCCATCCACGATGAACCGATGGATGTGATTGGCGTTCTGCCTTGGGGTCGTGATAAAATGATGCTGTTGAATGAGGAGGGCATGGTATGTCAGAGGAGACACGTGAAGTAACACAGTCCACCGTCCAGCCGGGCGACGTGGTGACGGGGCGAGTGACCGAGATCGACGACAAAAAGGTCGTTTTGGATATCGGACACGCCTATCAGGGCATCATCCCAATTCGAGAGTTGTCCGCGCTCCGCATTGAACACCCGTCTGAGGTGTGCTCTGTGGGCGATGAAGTGCAGACCAAGGTCCTGAAGATTGACGAAGAGGACCATGTCATTGTGCTGTCCAAGCGCGAAGCTGCGGCGGAGCAAGCGTGGGCAGACCTGCAACGGCGATTCGAGTCCGGTTCCTCGTTCGAAGTGACCGTTCAGGACGTGGTCAAGGGCGGCTTGGTGACGGACGTCGGGGTTCGCGGCTTCATCCCTGCATCGTTGGTAGACCGGAAGTTCGTCGAAGACTTGGAGTCATTCAAGGGGCAAACCATCCGCGTGAAGGTCGTGGAGATTGACCCCGAGAACAACAAACTCATCCTCTCGCGCAAGGCCGTGTTGGATGAAGAGTATGAGATCAGCGTGGCGCAGACCTTGCGGTCTTTGCCGGTCGGCTCCGTTGTCACCGGCACGGTCCAGCGCTTGACGAACTTCGGCGCATTCGTCGACGTCGGGGGTGTGGACGGTCTGGTGCACGTGTCCGAACTGGCCTGGCACCATGTGGACCACCCGGAAGACGTCGTCAAGCCGGGCGATACGGTGAAGGTCAAGATTCTCAAGGTCGACCCGGAGGCAGGTCGTGTATCGTTGTCTATGCGCGAAGCGCAGCCAAGCCCGTGGGAAGAAGGCGTGGAGGAGTTTCGCCCGGGCGATGTCGTGACAGGTATTGTGCGCAGAATCGTCGATTTCGGCGCCTTTGTGGAGCTGAAGCCTGGCTTGGAAGGCTTGGTCCACGTGTCGCAGATCTCGCACCAACACGTGGCACATCCTGCGGACGTCTTGGAGGAAGGACAGGAGGTCAAGGTTCGAATTCTGTCCATCGAGCCGGAGCGTCAGCGCATCTCGCTGTCCTTGAAGGACGCGTCCAACGACCGCCCACCGCGCCGGGAAGCGCCGCGGCACCATCACGCCATCCAAGACGACGGCGGCACCGGTGCAACCATCGGCGACCTGTTCCGAGATCTGTTCAAGAAACAGTGAGGGCAGCGCCATCTTCATCTCACGGACTCCCAAGCCGCGTCGCGTGCGACGCGGCTTTGCCGTGGCCGCCCGCTGGGTACGGTCCGCCGCTGTCACCATCCTGGTCCAGCGGAGGAAACGCGCGATTTGACGGCGCATCCACTCTCCCGCATAATGGGTGAGAATTGAATCCGGATGGGAGTGCATGCAGGTTGCCGAAGATCCAACGGGTGCACCCGGGGTCCCTGGCGGAGGAACTGGAACTGGCTGCCGGCGATGAGTTGATATCCATCAATGGACAGGCCATTCGAGATATTGTGGACTTGCAATTCGCGCTGGCCACGGAGCAGATGGAGCTCGAGGTTCGGAAGCCCGACGGGGAACAATGGGTCATCGAAGTCGAGAAGTCGTATGACGAGGGTCTCGGCGTCGATTGGGAGAACCCAACCGTCGACCGCGTCAAGCTCTGCCACAATAAGTGCGTGTTCTGCTTTGTCGACCAGATTCCGACGAACATGCGCCAGACGCTGAACGTCCGGGACGACGACTACCGGTTATCCTTTTTACACGGGAACTTCGTCACCCTGACGAACGTTAAGGACGAAGATCTGCAGCGCATCATTGATCTGAAGATGTCACCGCTGAACGTGTCCGTGCACACCACCAATCCGCAATTGCGGGTCCGGATGCTGGCCAACAAGCGCTCAGGAGAGATCTTGAACCAGATTGAGCGGTTGGCATCCGGCGGGATTGAGATGAATACCCAGATTGTGCTCTGTCCGGAGTGGAATGATGGGGACGAGCTGGACCGGACCATCGGTGATCTCGTGCGCTACTACCCCGCGGTTCGCACGCTGTCCGTGGTCCCCGTCGGCTTGACGAAACACCGGCGCGGCCTGCACTCTTTGCGGCCGTGTACGCCGGAGGAGTCGCGGCGAGTCATCGAGCAGGTGTCCGAGTGGCAACACCGGATACGTGCAGAACTCGGCGTATCGTTCGTTCATGCGGCGGACGAATTCTACGTCCTCGCAGGGATGGACGTCCCGCCGGGAGATTTCTACGATGAATTCGCGCAGACGGAAAACGGCGTCGGCGTCATTCGGACGTTTTTGGACGAGTTGGAGGAAAGTTGGCCGAACGCGCCGAGAAGCGTCTCCGGTGGGGGGGCGCGTCGCGTCGCGGTCGTAACCGGCGTATCCGCGGAGCGGACGATTCGGCAGTCGCTGTCGCGGCTCGACGGGACACCGGGATTGACGTACGAGGTATTTCCTATCATCAATGACTTTTACGGGCATCATGTGACCGTGACCGGCTTGCTGACGGGAACCGACATCGTCGCCCAGTTGCAGGGTAAGGTGGGAGCGTACGACACCATCCTGCTGCCGGACATCCTGCTGAAGGACGAGGCGGATGTCCTCCTCGACGACTACACGGTGGAGCGGATTGGTGCGGCCTTGCAGAAGCCGATCACGGTGGTGCCCGCGACCGGAACCGGGCTGGTGTACGGCGTTCTCGGGCATACCACGCACCTGCCGCCGCGCCGGCGGTACGAAGCGACGCTCCGATCTCGGGCGCAGATGGAACCGCCCCAGGCGATGCTGGGATAGATCTTCGCATTTTGAAACGCGATGGGATGGATGGATGTGGCACTTCCCTTGGTGGCCATTGTGGGCCGCGCCAACGTCGGCAAATCGACGCTGTTCAACCGGATTGTGGGGGAGCGGATCTCGATTGTCGAGGACTATCCCGGTGTGACCCGAGACCGCCTGTACGCGCGCGCGGACTGGAACGGGCGTGACTTCCAACTGGTGGACACCGGCGGCATCGAGCTCCAGGACGCGGACGAGGTGGCGAACCTCATTCGCGTTCAGGCGCAGCTCGCCATCGACGAAGCCGACGTCATCGTCTTCCTGGTCGACGGGCGCAGCGGTGTCACGTCGGCAGATCACGACGTCGCGAAGTTGCTTCGGCGCAGCGGCAAGCCGGTGGTGCTAGGTGTCAACAAGATTGACCACCCGAATCATCTCGCTTCCGTGTACGATTTTTACGCGCTGGGGTTCGGAGATCCAATTGGTATCTCGTCCGAGCACGGTCACGGAACGGGAGACCTCCTGGACGAGGTGGTCGCGCGGCTTCCGGAAGCGCAACCGGAGGAAGCGGATGACGCGATTCGAGTGGCCCTCATCGGTCGTCCGAACGTCGGCAAATCGTCGCTGGTCAATGCCCTGCTCGGCCAGGAGCGCGTCATGGTCAGCGATGTTGCCGGGACGACGCGAGATGCGGTGGACGTTCCGGTGACGGTCGACAATCAAGCTTTCGTACTGGTCGACACCGCCGGTGTGCGGCGCAAAGGAAAAGTGTACGAGCGGATTGAAAAGTACAGTGTGCTTCGCGCCCTGCGCGCGATTGAGCGGTCCGACGTGGTGTTCGTCGTGCTCGACGGGGCTGCTGGGATTGCGGAGCAGGACAAGAAGATTGCCGGATACGCGGTGGAAGCGGGCCGTGCGGTCGGCATCCTTGTGAACAAATGGGACGCCGTGGAGAAGGACGACAAAACCGTGCAACGGTTCACGGACCAAATTCGCGACGAGTTTCCGTTCATGCGTTGGGCGCCTGTCCTCTTCGTCTCGGCGCACAGCCATCAGCGGGTTCACCGCATCCTGCCCACGGCGGTCGAGATTGCAGAACATCACGCCGCCCGGGTCTCCACTTCGACGCTGAACGGGCTGCTCGACGAGATCACGCAAACCGTACCACCGCCGTCGGACAAGGGCGTCCGTCTGCGGATCTACTACGGCACCCAGATTGGGGTCAAGCCGCCGACGTTCGCGCTGTTTGTCAACCGGTCGGACTTGTTTCACTTCTCCTACCAGCGGCACCTTGAGAACCAGTTCCGGCGAGCGTTTGACTTCAGCGGTACGCCCATTCGTATCTTTGCGCGCAACCGTCGGGAAGATCGGCCGTAAGGCGACGCCCCCCGGCCGTCGGCGCGTGTACGCACGATAGAGTAGATCTGGAGGAGGATTGTGGTGGTCGTACTGACGACACTCATTGCGTACCTGATTGGGTCCATCTCGTCGAGCACCCTCATCAGCCGCTGGTTCGCGAAGATGGATATCCGAGAGCACGGTAGCGGGAACGCCGGGGCGACCAACACGTTGCGCGTGCTCGGGGTGCGCTGGGCCGTGGTGGTCTTGGCCTTTGACATCGTCAAGGGGGTGGTGGCGGTCCTCATCGCCCACGCCCTGGTCCACGGCAGCGCGTGGGCCCTGTACCTGGCTGGGTTAGCCGCCATCGTGGGGCACAACTGGCCGGTCTTTTTCGGCTTTCGTGGCGGAAAGGGGATTGCGACCACCATCGGCGTGCTGCTGTGGTTGATGCCCGTGCCGACCGCCCTCGCCGGTGCCTGCGCCATCGTCGTCATCCTCCTCACGCGCTACGTGTCTCTCGGTTCTCTCGTTTTGACGGTGATGGTTCCCATTATCGGAGCGCTGCTCCGGGACGATGTGGGCGCCATCGTGTTCGCGATTGCCGTGGCGCTGCTCTCAATTTGGCGCCACCAGGCGAACATCGGGCGCTTACTGCGTGGTCAGGAACACCAGATCTTCCGCAGGGGCAGCTGAGCGCGGTCTGCGCGGCCGGGTGAAGGGGGAATCGATGGTGAAAGTTGCAGTCCTCGGCGCCGGCAGTTGGGGGACCGCTTTGGCGAGCGCGTGCGCGGCTGGGGCGGCGGACGTCGTGTTGTGGGCGCGCGATCCGCTCGTCGCTGCGGCGATTCAGTCGGCGCACTGCAACCCGCGGTACCTGTCCGACGCACGGTTGCCGGATTCAGTTCAAGCGACCTCTGACCTGCGGGTTGCCCTGAACGGGGCAGAGGTCGTGCTGTTTGTCGTGCCGTCCGCCGGGATGCGCACCTTGTTGGAGCAGGTAGCGGAGTGGATACCAGAGCGAGCGCTGATTGCACACGCGGTGAAGGGATTTGACCCCTTGTCCCGCCGCACCATGAGCGAGCTCATCTCGGTCTTCGTTCCGGGTGCGGGAGACCGGATGGGGGTTCTCGCCGGCCCCAGTCATGCGGAGGAAGTGATGGCCGGTCTGCCGACCACGTTGGTCGCGGCTGCCTACCGGCGGGCGACGGCGGAGCGGTTGCAGGACCTGCTGATGTCTCCGGTGCTGCGCGTCTACACCAACCCGGACGTGAAGGGCGCAGAACTCGGCGGCGCCCTGAAGAACATCATCGCGCTTGGCGTTGGCATCGCGGACGGTTTGGGGTTCGGCGACAACGCGAGAGCGGCGCTCATGACCCGCGGGCTGACCGAGATCACGCGCCTCGGTGTGCAACTGGGTGCGTCCATGTTGACCTTCTCCGGGCTGTCTGGCGTCGGCGACCTGATTGTCACCTGTACCAGCCGCCACAGCCGCAACTACCGCGCGGGACGGCTGTTGGGAGAAGGCGCGTCGCTCGACGAGGCGCTGGCCGCGGTTGGCATGGTGGTGGAAGGGGTGGCCACCACGCGCATCGCCGTGGAGTTGGCGCGAACCGTCGGTGTGGAGATGCCGATATCGGAAGCGTTGTACCGCGTCTTGTTCGACGGAGAAGCACCCCGCCAGGCCGTGGAGAAACTGATGTCCCGCGACCGGGCGCATGAGGTCGAAGAGGTGGCGGCGCACCAGGTGTTCGCGCAGTGGGAACCTGCCGATGCGGTGGAGCAGCCGGATCGTCAAGGGTAAATCGGGCATTCTAGAGTTTCCCGCCAAGATCTGCTACACTCGTCGTGACAAGTGGACACGCGCGGCCTCGTGGACGCGCGAACCGGGAACAGGAGGGTGCGCCATGAGCAGCAACATCCCAGCGGACTTGAAGTACTCCAAGGAACACGAGTGGGTGCGGGTCGAGGGCAACCGCGCGACCATCGGCATCACGCACTTTGCCCAGGACGAGCTCGGCGACATCGTGTTTGTCGAACTGCCGGAAACGGGCCAGGAGCTGACAGCCAACAGCACCTTTGGAACTGTGGAATCGGTCAAAACCGTGTCCGACTTATTCGCGCCGGTCTCTGGGCGCATCGTCGAAGTGAACCAGGCACTCGCGGACGCTCCGGAACAGGTGAATCAAGACCCGTATGGTGCCGGGTGGATGGTGGTTGTCGAGATGTCGAACCCCGGGGAGTTGGACGAGCTCCTGGACGCTGCGGGCTACGCCCAACATACCGCGGAGTGACGAAACGCCATCCGCTGTGCGTCGCCCGGCGCATAGGCGCCGCCATCTGGTTCCACGCGTTTTCGGCGGCTGTCTCCACGATGGAGGCAGCCGCCTTTGCATGGGCGCACCACGCAGTGCCTCCACAGGGCCCGAGGCCTTCCCACCTGCAGTTCTACCGCCTCAGCTTGACCCGTATACATGCAACGTGACTTCGCAGGCGCGCCCCCGGCATACACGGCGTTGCCCCGCATATATATGTATTGTCTCTTGGACAGTGGACAACACGCGGTGGATTGTCAGTGGCTCGGGGGCGGACGACGGGCGAAGCAATCTGCGCCGGTCATCTTGAGGAGGGGGAAGCGTGGAAAAGTTCGACGTATTCAAGGACATCGCAGAGCGTACGGGGGGAGACATCTACCTCGGCGTGGTCGGCCCCGTGCGCACTGGCAAGTCTACGTTTATCAAAAAGTTCATGGAACTCATCGTGCTGCCGAACATTAAGGATGAAGCGGACCGCGTCCGCGCCACCGACGAGCTGCCCCAGAGCGCGGCCGGCCGCACCATCATGACCACGGAGCCGAAATTCATTCCAAACCAGAGCGTGGAGATTGAAGTCGCGGAGGGACTGGATGTCAACGTCCGTGTCGTCGACTGCGTGGGCTACGCCGTGCAGGGCGCGCGCGGATACGAGGACGAAAACGGCCCGCGGATGGTGACCACCCCCTGGTTCGACGAGCCGATTCCGTTCCAAGAAGCCGCGGAGATTGGTACACGCAAGGTGATCTCGGACCACTCCACGCTCGGGATTGTGGTCACCACGGATGGGTCTGTCGCCGAGATTCCCCGCGAAGGGTATGTGGAAGCGGAAGAGCGGGTCATCACCGAGTTGAAGGAGCTCGGCAAGCCCTTCGTCATTCTCGTGAACTCGACCGACCCGGAGAGTGTTCGGGCACAACAGGTTCGTGTCAAGTTGTACGAGAAGTACGATGTTCCCGTCCTGACGGTGTCCTGTGCGACACTCACGGTGCACGAGATCAACGCCGTGTTGCGCGAGGCACTCTACGAATTTCCCGTCAAGGAAGTCAACGTGAACCTGCCGAGCTGGGTGATGGTCCTCGACGAAGACCACTGGCTGCGTCAGCAATTCCAGAACAGCGTGCAGGAGACGATTCAAGACGTGCGCCGCATCCGCGATATCGACCGCGTCGTCGCGAATTTCGCGAACTACGAGTTCATCTCCTATGCCGGACTGGCGCACATGGACATGGGGCAGGGCATTGCCGTGATTGACCTGGCCGCGCCGGATGAACTGTACGACCGGGTTTTGACGGAGATCGTCGGGGTTCAGATTACGGGTCGCGACCAGTTGCTGCGGATGATGAAAGACTTCGTCCACGCGAAGAAAGAGTACGACAAGGTGGCAGAGGCGCTGACGATGGTCAAGATGACGGGGTACGGCGTGGCGCCGCCAGCCCTCGAGGAGATGACGCTCGACGAGCCAGAACTGATCAAGCAAGGCTCTCGGTTCGGCGTGCGGCTCAAAGCCACCGCCCCGTCGATTCACATGATCCGCGTCGACGTCGAGTCGGAGTTCGCTCCCATTGTCGGCACGGAGAAACAGTCGGAAGAGCTCGTGCGGTACCTGATGCAGGACTTCGAGCAGGACCCGCTGAAAATTTGGGAGAGCGACATCTTCGGCAAGTCGTTGGCGGCGATTGTCCGCGAGGGGATCTCCGGCAAGTTGTCGATGATGCCGGAAAACGCCCAGTATAAGTTGAAGGAGACGTTGCAGCGGATTATCAACGAAGGCAGCGGCGGACTGATTGCCATCATCTTGTGACCACCAGCCAAGCTTCCATGAGCGGCAGAACCGCAAATTCCTTGCGGTTCTGCCGCTGCTGTGTATAAGCAACGGAATTTTGGAGAGACCGTGAATACAGCACGGCTTTATCCTGCGACGGACATCCGCCGGCCGAGGCCGTGCACTTCCAGTCCCAGAGGTGACCGTCATGACGAAGTCAGACCTCATCCGCACTGTGTCCGCGCAAACCGGCTACACTCGCAAGGAAGTCCGTCAGGTCGTGGAAACTTTGTTTCGGGCGATTCAAGACGCGCTGTGCGAAGGAGAAAAGGTCCAGTTGGTCGGATTCGGCAACTTCGAGGCACGCGAACGGGCCGCCCGGCGTGGACGCAATCCACAGACCGGCGAGGTCATCGACATCGCCGCCAGCCGCGTACCGACGTTCCGGGCGGGAAAGAACCTGCGCGCGGTTGTCCGCTGACGCTCCTGCTTGAACGGACCACCATCCGCCTTCGCCCGGCTTTCGTTGCGTCGGCGCGCTGGTTCAGCTATAATGGCTGTGCCTTGCGGCCTGCGCGGCGGGCCGGGCAGCGCATGGTCCGAAACGGGTCAAGCCGCCCGGAGATCGACCACTGAGCCAGCGTGCAGACGCTGGTTTTTTCGTTCCTGAACGCGCAGGGATGCAACGACGGAGCGAGGGGGAGACCGGGAGATGGCAGACTCACCCGTGATGGGCGATTACTTTGTGATTCGGGCAGAGGAGAACGGTGTGCAGGTGATTGGACTCACGCGCGGCTCGGAGACCCGCTTTCACCACGCCGAGAAACTGGACAAGGGCGAGATCATGCTGGCCCAGTTCACGGAGCACACGTCCGCGATGAAGATCCGCGGCCGGGCTGTGGTGTATACCAAGTTCGGAGCGATTCCGACCGTTGGCGGGGCGGCGGGGAACGAACCGGCGGCGGACCACTCGGTGCGCGGAACCCACGGACCGGAACACCGCCGCTGACACTCGGCGCCACTGGCGTTCGGCAGCGTGACGCTGTGGTATGCTATCATTATGTGAATGGGCGTGGACGATGCACGGCGGCGGGCGTGTCGTGACGGCACGCGGATGCGGTACGGGTGACGGTCCGGCCGCCCCAAAGAAGCGGGAGGATGACGCGTATGGCGACCCCAGATCTGACGGTAATCCGCTACGAAGACATCGACAGCCAAGTTCGCCGCTACAGTCACCACTCGTTTCTCCACGCCGCCCACATCCGTCCGCATGCCAGTCGGTTCCACTTTGATGCGGCTCGTTCGATTCTACAAGCCGCAGACCTGTCCATCGATGTCGCCCGCCGCATTCTCGAGGCGGTGTTGCTGTTGCACCGCGGCCTCGCGATTCACGAGGACGTTGACGGGGTGCAGGAGCTCCGCCGGCAGCTGAACGTGCTGGCTGGCGACTACTGCAGTAGTCGGTATTACTGGATCATCGCGAGAACCGGAAACGAGACTTTGGTGCAGGCCCTGTCCGATTCCGTCGTCCGCATCAACGAGTCGAAGATGACGCTGCATCGCCGGGCCCACGACCTGACCGGAGACGAGTACCTGGCGATTCAAGATACCATCCACGGAGATCTCCTGTACACGCTCGCGACCGTATTCCGACGGGATGACGCGGACACGCTCGCTGTCATCAAATCGGGTGTCCAAGCCTACATCGTCCGGCGGGATGTGGAAGATCCGATTGGACCGCGCCACTTCACACTGCGCCAAGCGTTGGACCACTTGACGGACACGCGGGAGTTCGTCGCTCGGTCCCGCGCATCGGTTCGGTTCGCGCCCGTTGCCAGCTTCGTTTCCGACAGTTGGCACCTGCTGCAGCGCCGTCTCGACCAGCAGTCGTACGTGGAGGGGAATCGGTGATGTACACGGGAGAATCGAAGGCAGCGCACGTCAAGTCCGTGTTTTCACAGATTGCCGAGCGGTACGACGTCATGAACTCGGTGCTCAGCTTCTACCAGCACAAACTGTGGCGCCGTTTCGCGATGCGCCAAATGCGCCTGCAGGCAGGGGACACGGCGCTGGACGTCGCCTGTGGCACGGGCGACTGGACGCTCTCGCTTGCGCAGACCGTCGGAGCGGACGGGCGGGTGACCGGGATCGACTTTTGCGCGCCGATGCTCGAGGTGGCGAAACGAAAGCTCGGTGATAGAGGGCTGCTTCGGGGTGGACGGGTACGTCTTCTCGAGGGAGACGCGATGAACCTCCCATTCGCCGATGCGACCTTCGACGCAGCGACCATCGGTTTTGCCCTTCGGAACGTCCCTGACATACGCACCGTACTAAAGGAGATGACGCGGGTCGTACGGCCCGGCGGGCAGGTGGTCTCTCTGGAACTGTCGAAGCCGGAAGGACGGCTGTTCCGGTCCGTCTACTACCTGTACTTCAACCGTATCCTGCCGCTCGTCGGCGCACTGGCGGTCGGCAAACGGGCGCCGTACGCGTGGCTTCCGGAGTCGCTCGTCGACTTCCCGAACCGTCTCGGTCTGGAGCAGCTGTTTCAGGAGGCGGGGTTGGTGAACGTGCGCAGCTGGCCGCTGACCGGCGGCATCGCGGCGCTGCACATCGGATACAAGCCGGTGACGCCGCCACAGGCGGCCGACGCGCCGGTCCATGGACCGGCTGGCGGGGTTGGACCATCCCAGGATTGAGAGGCGGCTCTATGGAGTTTCAGCACGTTTACGCGCAGTATCAGGGCCACCTGCAGACGATTGACCTGCTCTTGGAGCAGGCCGTCCTGAGCCGAAACGCCCTGCTGCTCAACTCGTCGAGACAACTGCTCACCGCAGGAGGCAAACGCATCCGCCCTCTGTTTGCCTTGTTGTGTTCCGAGTTCGGGCAGGCGCCGGCATCGGAACCGGTTCAGACGTTGGCGGCCGCCCTGGAACTGGTGCACATGGCGACACTCGTCCACGACGACGTGATTGACGACGCATCGCTGCGACGGGGCCAGCCGACCGTCCGAGCGCAGTACGGAAATCGTCCGGCGATGTACACCGGGGATTTTCTGTTCGCCCGCGCCATCCACATGCTGTCCACCCTCGCCAACCCGCAGGTGCACGCGGAGATGTCGGACGCCATGGTTCGCATGTGTGAGGGCGAGATTGACCAAATCCGCGACTTTTTCAACCTCCAGCAAAGCCTTCGCGCGTACCTGCGCCGCATTGAGCGGAAGACGGCCTTACTCATTTCGGTCAGTTGTGCGCTCGGGGCTGCCGTCTCCGGTGCGCCGGCCGATTGCGTGGCGGCGCTGCGGCGGTTTGGTCACCACACCGGGATGGCGTTCCAGATTGTCGACGACATCCTCGATTTCACGGGCGACGCCCGGCTGATTGGCAAGCCCATCGGCCATGATCTGTTGCAGGGAAATATCACCCTTCCCGCACTGTACGCCGCCCAATTGCCGACCTATGCAGACCGGCTGGCGGCCGTGGTCCACCCCCACATGTCGCACGAGGATGCGCGGCAGGCCGTCGAGTTGGTTGCGGAGAGTGGCGGGATTGCCTACGCTCGGAGCTTGGCCACCCGCTATCTGGAGAAAGCGCATCAGGCGCTGGCGGCGCTGCCGGACCAGCCTGCCAAAGAGGCCTTGCGGACCGTGGCGGCGTTTGTGACGGAGCGCGCGTACTGAGGCCGTGCCAGGTGGCGTCTGTCCGAGCGGGCGCGGAACGCAGGGACGGGGGAACCCCTGCGTGAGTTGAAGCCAAAGGCGCGGCCGGATACAATGAGGGTTGTGTGTCGTGAACAACAGCCGGTGCGCTTCGCCGGCGCTCCAAGGAGTGTGTACATATGGCAGTTGAACGCACGTTTTTGATGGTCAAGCCGGACGGCGTCCAGCGCGGATTGATTGGCGAGATTGTCGCCCGTTTCGAGCGCAAGGGGTTCAAGCTCGTCGGCGCGAAGCTGATGACCGTGTCCCAAACGCTTGCAGAGTCGCATTACGCTGAACACAAAGAACGCCCGTTCTTCGGCGAGCTGGTGTCGTTCATCACCGCTTCTCCGGTCTTCGCGATGGTTTGGGAAGGCGACAACGTCATCAGCACCGCGCGTGCCATGATGGGGAAGACCAACCCGGCCGACGCTGCCCCCGGCACCATCCGCGGCGACTACGCGGTCTCCATTGGGATGAACATCGTGCACGGGTCGGATTCTCCGGAAAGTGCGGAGCGGGAAATCGGCCTGTGGTTCCCGGAAGGCGTCGCGTCGTACGAACGGGCGGTCGAGGTCTGGCTGAAGTAAGGCTGCTGTCCTGAAGGGACGGCAACGGCAGACCGTCGCGACGCCCTCTCCCCATACGACGATTGCGAGCCGCGGCCGCCTGGTGCGCGGCTCGCTCCGCCTTTCCCCGGGGTGGCGCCCGGTCTCACCGGCCGGCGCTCCGGATGCCACCCCCCGATGACGCCGGCGCAGGCGCCGACGTCCGCTCGGAAGCACGGCCTGCGGCGCGCATCGTGTGACCTGCGGTCCAGCCCGGTGGCTGCGCGAGAAACGTACGGATATCGTCCAGCCGCTCGGCAACGGCCCGGCGGCCCGCGAACACGCAACGCTGCATCGCTCCAAAGGAGATCCACGTCATGTGCCCGACCTCGGGCGTCACGGTCAGCACGTCGCATCCTTCCACATCTTCCGCTGCTGTCTCCTGTACAATGATATCGAAGGAGCGACCGACGACGTGTGCGATGGTGTCTGGTTGCCAGTCGGGCGCCAAACGGTGCAGGTTCACGGCGAGGATGTGCGTACAGCCGACTTGCCGCAGGATGTCGACGGGAACGTACTCGCGCAGACCCGCGTCGACGAGCAGTCGGTTATCGATGGCGACCGGTGTGAAGATGCCAGGCAGGCTGCAGCTCGCGCGGATGACGCGGGCCGGCCGCTGCATCGGCTGAACCGACCGCACACCTCGCTCGCCGCAGCGCGCAGCCCACGCCGCGCGCGCTCGTCTTTCCGCTTCCGTTTCCGCCCCGTAGACGACGTGCTCCCCGCTGTAGAGGTCGATGGCGACCACGTAGTACGGGATGCGCGGGACGCCTGTCGGCAGGTGGTGCGCGAAATAGCGTTCGAGGCGGCGCCCGTGCAGGAGGCCGTTGGGCGGGGAACGGTGACCGCGCGGCCGCGCGCCGAACTTGCCGACCGTCAAACGCCAGAGAGACGACGTGACGGGGAAACCGTAGTCGAGCAGGCGATACGAGGGAAATCGTTCGACCAGCCGCTCCATGCGCTCGGGACGGACGCCGTGGGCGTACAGAGCCGCGATGAACGAACCTGCGCTGCTGCCTGCGACGGCCTGCGGGCGAATGCCGGCCGACTCCAGTGCCGCCAGGACACCGGCGTGCGCAGCCGCCTTCAGGGTCCCGCCGCTGAGGGCGAGCCCCAATTTCAGCCGAGCTCGTTGTTGGTCTGCCACCAGACGTTCTCCCTTCTCCGCGGTAGGGTGGACCGGCCGGATCGATCCGGTCGCAAACCCAAGCTCACGTCCACTTGCGCGACCTTTCAGGTCGGAAACGAGGTGCACCATGTGCACCATCGGAAACACATGACGATTGCAACGGGAGGCGAATCGACGTGCGCATCGCCTATTTGGGACCGTCGGGTACGTTCACCGAAACCGCTGCGAAAGCGTATCTACAGGCGGTGAACGTTGGCGCGCCTGTGCCGACCGACCCCCAGCTGATTCCACTGCAGAGCATTCCCGCAGCGCTCGAAGCCGTCGCGACAGGCGGGGCTGACGCTGCTGTCGTGCCCATGGAGAACGCGATTCAAGGTACGGTCCACGCCACCATCGACGCACTGTTGCAAGCGCCGTCCCTCGCCATTGTGATGGAAGTGCTGCTGCCGATTCAGCAGGACCTGCTGATGCGCCCAGGCGGCCGCGTGGAGGACGTGCGCGAGGTTTGGTCGCACCCGCAGGCGCTCGCCCAGTGCAGCCGCTTCATCCGCCGCGTCAGGGCGCAAGAAGTCGCCTATCCGAGCACCGCCGCCGCTGCACGCGCTGTCGCCGAGTCCGGGCGCACCGATGTGGCCGCCATCGCATCGGGCCGGAGCGCTGTCCAGTGGGGCCTGACGGTGACGGCTCGGGGGATTGCCGACCAAGCCGCGAATTTTACGCGCTTCGCCGCAGTCGTACCCAGCGGTCCGGCCACCCTCCCCGCCGCGGGCGATCCGGTCAAGACGATGCTCGTCGTCACACCGGGGAGCGACGCGGTGGGGGTGTTGGCGAGCATCCTCAGCGTGCTCGCCACCCTCGGTCACAACTTGTGCTGGATTGAGTCGCGGCCGACACGCGTCCAACTCGGCACTTACCAGTTCTTTCTCGAAATTCAATCGCACATCGCCGCCGAGGAGACAAAGCGGGCACTGGCCGTCCTCGCCGCGTATGGCCATGAGGTGCGATGCCTCGGCTGCTATCGCGCCTACCGTCTGCCGCCCGACTGACTCGTCTGTACCCGAGTGACTCATTCGAGGGGCGCCGTACACTTCGGGCACCGCACGGCCCGGATGGGGATTTGCGACGTGCAGTACGGGCATTCCTTGGTCGGCGCATACCACTTCGTCAACTGCGTCACGACCAGGTGGACGATGACCGCGACGACCAAAAAGTCCACGACGGTCGCGAGGAAGACCCCGTAGTTGATGGTTGGCGCCCCCGCCTCCTGCGCCTTTGGCAAGGAAGTGTAGTGTTTGCCCGAGAGGTCGATAAAGAGATCTCGAAAATCGACCTTGCCGAGCAGCAGGCCGATGGGAGGCATCAGGATGTCGTTGATGAGCGAATAGACAATCTTGCCAAACGCGGTGCCGACGACAATCCCGATGGCCCAATCCAGCACGTTGCTGCTGACGATGAACCGCTTGAAGTTCGAGAGCACACCCCTCGCCTCGCAATCGTGACAGAACAGCCGCTCGGGCAGCGGCTGTCGCTTCACCTTCATCCTATGCGTACGGCTGCAGGGACATGATGTCGGGAAGCCGAGCACAACCGGCGTGGACTTCCTGCAACGTATCGGTCAAGGTCGGACGAGGGGGATTCACGGCGTTTGACCAGACGAGTCAGAAGAAATATACTATTGGAAGCATCATGGACGTATCGGTGGGAGGGGACGCCATGGCATCGCCGTTGTACCTTTGGTTACCGACCTTGATTTTGCTGGTGGCGTTTGTCGGTTGGGGGTTGTGGATGCGGCGCGGACAGGACTGAAGCCATCCGCGTGTGGAGGAGCCGGACGATTCCGGACCGCTGTTGGACCAGAGAGCGAGGCGCCCCGGTACAAGACCACCGGGACGCCTCGCTTTCGCATGTGGCTGGGTGCCGCTACTTGCGCAGGTCGGCTGTGACGGCGCCCCCGATACTGAGGACCATGAGGACAATGCCGACGAACTGAACGACCTGTTTCCCCAGGACGACGAGTAGGAATCCGACAATGGCGAGAAGCACCGCAAGCCCCAATTCCGCCATCCGCACGCTGCACACCGCCTTCGTGTGATGAAATACTCTTCACAATTGTACCATTTCGCAGTCCAAATCGAAACGCATCCCCGGACATCCCACCCGCTGGTCGGGATACCGCGCCCGATTCTGCCCGGCGAACGGCAGAGGCACAGACGAGTCGCTCGCCTGCAGGCATACGATCCACCGTTGATTCCAGCGGCTCCGGCGGAGGTGGACTTCGTGGTAGAGCGGAAAGAGGTGGAGGCGGCCTACGGCGTCCGCATCGACGCGTGGCGACCGTATCGGGACGTGGTCCAGGCGCACACAGCAGAACACGGGTGGCTGTGCATCAAACCGTGCCGGTATCCGCCCGAGGAACTGGAATTTTTGGCCGCCGTCCTCGACCACCTTCGCGGGCGCGGGTTCACCGCCAGTCCACGCCTGTACCGGACGAAGGATGGCCGGCCGTTTCGCGAGATTCGGAGCGGGGCGTACATGGTGACACCGTGGATTCTCGGCAGCTCGCCGGATTTTCGCCGGGAATCGGAACGGACGGACGCGGTCCAGCTGCTCGCGCGGTTTCACACCCATGCGCAGGGGCTGCGCGTCGTCCGCGTGCCGCCGCGGCGAGACGCCCTGTTGCAGATGCACCGACGCATCGCGCGGTGCGAGCACCTGCTGTCGCCGCATCTGAGCCGCAAGGAAGCGCGTTTGGTTGAGCAGATGCTCGCTTTCGCAGACGACGCGTTACACAGCCGGTTAGCGCGCCTGGCCTTAACTCGGGAGCGCGCAGTCCGCGCCTTTGATCACGGCGACTACAACTACCCCAACCTCGTCCGGGACCACCGCGGTCGACTGCACGTGATTGACTTCGACAACGCGCGGCTGAACGTGCGGATGGCAGACCTCGCGCACCTCATCCACCGCAACTGCGCGTGGGAGACTGCGGGAACGGAGCGGCTCATCGCCGCCTATCAGCGTGTCCGCCCGCTGACGAGCGGGGAACGGCGGCTGTTGTGCGCGCTGCTCGCGTACCCGTACCCACTGGTCCGCGCCGTCCACCAGGGCCGCTCCGTCCACTCCGTGAGACCCTTCCGGCATCGCCATCAAGTGGCCGCGTACCTGGCGTTTCTCCGCGAGCAGGCCCGTTTCTAACGGCACCTGCGCAGCGCTGCGACACACGCTGCAGAGGGGGGATAGGGGTGTCTGCAACATCGGGGGCTGCCGTGCAGATGGACCGGGTGATCGCCCTTGCGCGCGCGCACCTGTTGTCCCGACAACATCCGGAGGGGTATTGGGCGGAGTGCTTCGACACCGGCGTCATGGCCGACGCACAGACGCTGGTGAGCCTCGCTCTCGTTGGGGAGCGCGACCCCAGTTGGACGGATCCGCTGATCTACCGCCTGCAAGCCCTGCAGCGGGACAATGGCGCCTGGGGTGTCCACCCGGAGGACCAGGGAGACCTGTCGACGACCGTCGAGTGCGCCTACGCGCTCCATCTCTACCAGGCTTGGCCCACTCCCGGCGCGGAGCAGGCGGCGCGCGCGTTCATTGCGTCGCAAGGCGGCTTGCGAAGGTGCCGCAACCTGACCAAGGTGTTCCTGGCCATCGGCGGCGAAGTGCCGTGGTCCGCGTTGCCTTCGCCGCGTGTCTACGCCTGGCTGTTTGCCCCGAGGTCTCCGGTTCGCATCACCGACCTCGTATGTTTCACGCGGCTCCACGTCGCGCCCATGCTGCTTCTGGCCGCCCGCCGATACGTGGCGCCAGGCCGGAGGGCGCGCGTATTTGCGACGGCGGTCTCTGCGGAGGCGACCCCGTCACCTGACGGTCGGCGCGGGCAAACACGCGGTCGGCGCCGAACAGGGCGGTGGTTCACCCGCTGCCTGCGCTGGTTGCTGCGGCAACGGGAGCCAGACGGAACCTTAGCGGGTTACCACTCCTCGAGCTGGCTCTTGCTGTTCGTTTACCTCGCCCTCGGCCGGTCTCGCGCCCACCCCGGGGTCCGCCGGGTCCTGGCGAGTATGCGCCGCAACCTCCTCATCGATCCGCTCACGGGATGCGGCCATCAACAGACGTGCAACGCACATGTCTGGAACACCGCGCTCGCTGTGCGGGCGCTCACAGCGGCGGGCGTACCGCTCGACGATCCACACCTCGCAAAGGCGGTGGCGTTTCTCGATGCGCATCAGCAGCGTCGCAGGACGCAGCGGTCGGGCATCGACCGAAGTGGCGGGTGGGCGTTCTCCGACAACAACACGACACACCCAGACACGGATGACACCGTCGCGTGTCTCGAAGCGTTGTCGCCGTATCGGCGGATGTACCCGCGGGCTTGGACAGAGGGGGTGGCGTGGTTGCTCCGGATGCAGAACCGCGACGGCGGGTGGTCCGCCTTCGAGAAGGACTGTTCCCGGCGATGGCTGGAGTGGATACCGGCGAACGACATGCGGCGCACCATGACCGACCCCTCAACGCCAGACATCACCGGGCGCGTAACGGCGTTTTTGCTGCGCGACGGCGGGTATCCAGCCGCACACCCGCAGGTCCAGCGGGCCATCCGCTGGCTGTTGCGCCATCAGGAGCGGGACGGCTCGTGGTTTGGCCGGTGGGGATCTACTTACATCTACGGCACATGGTGCGCCGTGCAAGCGCTGGCGGCATCGCCCGACGTGGCCCACGCACCAGCCCTCGAGCGGGCGGCCAACTGGCTGTTGTCCATCCAGCACGGGGACGGCAGCTTCGGGGAATCGTGCACGAGCGACCTGTCGGGTCACTATGTCGACCTGCTCAGCGGCACACCAACGCACACGGCTTGGGCTTTGGACGCGCTGACCCACCTGTACCAGGCTGCGCTTGTCCCGCTCGACCGGCACCGGCTGTGGGGGGCGATGGTGCAGGCGGCATCCTGGCTGCAGGCACACGTCGAACCCGACGGGACTTGGAGCGAGACGGTCCCGACCGGCAGTGCCTTCCCCGGTGACCTGCACATCCGCTACCACTTGTACCCAAAGGTTTGGCCTCTGTTGGCCCTGTGCCGATTCGACAAGATATCTTGCGCGCGAGCGAAGCGTTAACTTCAAGGCCGGGCCTCACGTTTCGGGACGGGTGGCGGGCAAGCGTTCCAGACAGCGGATCACCAGGTCGGCAATGGCCTGGTGTCCTGCGTCGTTCGGGTGGATGGGGCGGTGGATGGGGGTCGCCAGGTCCGCTAGAGTACCGCGCCGGAACCCGTCAATCCACTGCGCTTCCCGCCCGCAAAAGGCGGCATACACGTCGACCACCGACCATCCAAACCGCTTTGCGGTGTCCTCGGTGATGGCGTTCAGCGTCTCGATGGCGTGTCGGGCGAGCGGCGCCTGCGGCACGGGGTTGTAACATGTCGCGACGACCATCTGCGGAATCCGTTGCTGCGACAGGAAACGACACAGGTCGTTGAGGTGGAACGCGTAGGTTTGCAGGCGCTCTGCCACGTCCGGGAGGGTGAGGGGTCGGCTGGACCACGGAAGCAGCTGGCGCCGGAGGAGTTGCCGCAAGTCATTCCCACCGACGAGGAGGGTGAGGACTTGCACGCGTTCCCAGACCCCGGGCGGGAGGGTCCACAGGGCAGCGAATACGTCGCGCACTGTCCAGCCGTTCCTGGCCACCACGAGGGTCTCTCCGGGCCCACCGTGCTGTTTGAGCCAGCGACTGACGCGAGAGATGTATGCGTGTTGCGGATGGGACGCGCCAATCCCGGCCGTGATGGAATCTCCGAGGGCAAGGTAGAGGTTTCGATTCATGAGGGAACCTCCCACTGCTCGCCAGGGTATGCGCGACGGGGGACTCGCGTGACGTCAGGAGCACAAGCGAAAGGCCCAGCTCGCTACGAGTTGGGCCTTGCAACGGAATATGTCGCTGTGGAGCGGATGACGGGACTCGAACCCGCAACATTCAGCTTGGGAAGCTGACGCTCTGCCAATTGAACTACATCCGCACATTGGTATCCGACCGCTCCGAAAGCAGGCGGAGCGTCCAGCCGCGATACACCTCATTTATACCACAGCTCCGCCGACGTTGCAAGTGGCCCCTCAAACCAGCGGTGGCGGGCGGCCAGATGCGCCGCGTCCCCTTTCGCAAGCGGAGGAGCTGTGATAAGTTTGGAGGTTGAATGGAGGCGGACGATGTGGCGCAGAGGACGAGTGACGAACCGAATCGGGAGGGGCCGGGACTGCCGTTCGTGCTCACCGTCACCCAAGCACAGGCCGGGCGGACGGTCCGGTCCATCCTGGAGTCCCAGTTGCGCCTGTCGAGACGGGCCCTGCGCAGCCTCATCACCACGGAAGGTGTGATGCGAAACGGCGCACCCGTCTACTTGACGGCGCGCGTCGAAGCGGGGGATACCCTCGCCGTGTGGTTGCCGGTTGAGACGACCGACCTCATCGCGTCCCCACAGCCGCTTCAGATTGCCTATGAAGACTCCGAGGTGTTGGTCGTCGACAAGCCGGCCGGCGTCTTGAGCCACCCGACGTCGCGGGAGCGGACCGGGTCCATCCTGGACGCCGTGTACGCGCACATCGCACCCCTGGTGCCGCACTGCGTGCACCGCTTGGACCGGGACACGTCCGGCTTGCTGCTGCTGGCGAAGCACGCGCACTTCCACCACCTGTTTGACGAGGCCCTGAGGCGGGGGGACGTCCACCGGGCCTACCTGGCGATTGTCCATCTCGCGTCGACAGACCCGTCCGGCAATTTCGGTGCCGGGGCGAGCGATTGGGAGACCATCGACCTCCCCATCGCGCAAGCCCCAAACGCCCCGTCGAGACGGGTGATCTCCGCCACCGGTCAGCGGGCGGTGACGCACTACCGCGTGCTTGCGCGCGCAGCCCGCTCCGCCCTCGTGATGGTCGTCCTCGAGACCGGGCGGACGCACCAAATCCGGGTGCACTTCGCCGCCGTCGGTCAACCGCTGTGGGGAGATCCGGCCTACGGGCCCCGCCGCGACCTCGAATCGCCGGATGGCCAACTCATCGCACGCCAGGCGCTGCACGCCGCATGGCTTTGGTTCCGACATCCTGTGACGGGCCACGAGACTGCGGTGTTCGCGCCGCCTCCGACGGACATGCGCCAGGCATGGTGCGCCCTCGGCGGGCAGGTTTCGGACTGGCCGCGTGCAGAAGATTGCAATCCCCTGGTCGAGAACTGTCCGATTTTTGATACCATAGACCACAGCGATCGCAAACCGTAACACGGGCGGTGGTCCCGTTGTGCGAAACCGTCCCACCTCCACTGGGACATCGGACCACAGGATTGGGAGAGGAGTGTGTGCCGTGACTTACGACGACCCGGGCCAATCCCGGCCGACGCCCACCTCGACGGTGGGTCGGCACAAGGCGACGCTGCTCCAGCTGTTGGACAGCCACGCCGGACCCGGCTTCGAAGAAGCCATTGCGGACAAGGTGCGCGCGGCCCTCGGCGCGTACACAGAGGACATCCGGACGGACGTGATGGGGAACGTGATCGGCGTCGTCCGTGGCAGCGGCGGAGATGGGGCGCCAAAGGTGCTGCTGTCCGCGCATATGGACGAGATTGCCCTCGTGGTGAGCCAGATTGACGACGGTGGGTACCTGCGCGTGGCGCAGTCCGGCGGGTTTGATCCACGGACGCTCGTGGGGCAGGAGGTTGTCGTTCACGGCCGGGAGACCCTGCTCGGCATTGTCGGTTCGCAGCCGCCGCACCTGACGACGCCAGCGCAGCGCAAGCAGGCGCCGACTCTGGAGGAACTGTATATCGACCTCGCCATGCCCGAAGCGCGCGTACGGGAACGGGTGAGGGTTGGGGATCGCGTGACCGTCGCGCGGGAGACGCTGCAACTCTTGAACAACCGGCTGAGCGGCAAGGCGTTGGACAATCGGACCAGCCTCGCCATCGTGCTCGAGTGCCTCGAGTACCTGCGACAACTGCGCCACGAAGCGGACGTCTATGCGGCGGCGAGCGTCCAGGAAGAGGCGGGCATCCGCGGCGCGGTGACACTCGGGTACGGCGTCCAGCCCGACATCGCGATTGCGGTCGACGTGACCTTCGCTGACATGCCTGGGCAGGCCCCGGACGTCGGCTTTGAGCTGGGGGGCGGTCCGGTCATCACGTTCGGACCGAACATCCACCCCAAGGTGTTTCAGGGGCTGCGCGACACCGCCGTCGCGAACGGCATCGCGTTTCAGATTGAGCTGTCCCAGGGGCCGACGGGAACGGATGCATGGCAGCTGCAGATTGCCGGGATGGGGATGGCGACCGGCGTCGTCGGCATCCCCATCCGCTACATGCACGGCTCTGTGGAGACGGGCAGCTACGACGACATCGTCGCCTGCGGGCGGCTGCTCGCTCATTACATTGCGGGGCTCTCCCGGACCGACGTGGAGGCGTTGACATGCTACTGAAACGATTGACCGAAGCCGCCGGCCCCTCTGGTTTCGAGGACGCGGTCCGGGACCTCCTCCGGGCCGAATTGGACGGAGCGGCAGATTGTATGTACACCGACGTGCTCGGGACCCTCTACGTGGAACAAAATCGGGACCGCTCGGGACCGCTCGTGATGCTCGACGCACACATGGACGAGGTCGGGTTGATGGTGGTCCACGTGGAAGACAACGGCCTTTTGCGTTTCCGCACGATTGGCGGCATTGACCCGAGGGTCCTCGTGTCGAAGCCGGTGCGCATCGGGAGAGATGGGCCGTTTGGCGTGATTGGGTCGAAGCCGTTGCATCTGCAGGACGGGGAGGAGCGCAAACACCCGCTGTCCGTAGATCAGCTCTACATCGACATTGGAGCCAGGGACAAGGATGACGCCCTGCGGGCCGTCGAGCCCGGAGACGTCGCGGTGTTTGCGACGCAGTACGGCGAGATAGGAGAGAACTGTGCCAAGGCCAAGTCGTTCGACGACCGGGTTGGCTGCGCGGTCCTTGTGGAAACCTTGCGGCGACGGCTGCCAGCGCGGCTGGTGGGCGCATTCACTGTGCAGGAGGAGATTGGCCTGCGCGGGGCGACCGTCGCCGGGCACCGCGTGGCGCCCGACATCGCCATCGCCTTGGAGGGGACGGTCTGCGCCGATCCGGTCGGGGCACCTGGCCACACGCGCGGAACGGTACTCGGTGCAGGTCCTGCGCTCACAGTCCAGGACGGCCAGACGCTGGCGGACCAGCGCTTTCTCGAGTTCATGATGCGCGTGGCCCGCGACCAGGGGATCCCGTTCCAACTGCGCCAGGTCAAGGGCGGATCGAACGACTTTGGCGCCATTCACAAAACCCGCGCTGGCGTGACGGGTGGCGGTATCTCCGTGCCGGTCCGCTACATCCACGCGCCGGCCCAGATCATCTCGCTCGAGGACTACCACAACACGATTCGCCTGGTGGCCGCTGTGGTGGAGGCCATCGCGGAGGGAGGTTTCGCACGGTGAAGGAACGGATTCTGGAGCTGGCTGCCATCGTGGCCCCGTCTGGCTCGGAGCGCGGGATTCAGGACGTGTTGCTCGGCATGGTCGCCGATGTCGCCGACGAGGTGCGCATCGACGCGCTCGGCAACGGCATCGCTCGACACAACGGACAAGGGCCGCACATCTTGCTGGCGGCGCACGCGGATGAAGCGGGTGCGATGGTGGTGCACATCGAAGATAACGGCTTCCTCCGACTCGTTTCGGTCGGGGCCCTGCGCCCCGCCACACTCGTCGGCCGCCACCTGGCCTTCGCGAACGGCGTCGTCGGCGTGGTCGGCGCTGCGCACGACGTGGCGGACCAGGATCTTGGCTTTGAGCACCTGTACGTGGATATCGGGGCCGACTCGCGCACCGCCGCCGAAGCGCGTGTCCACGTCGGACTCTCCGGCGTCGTCCTGGAACCCGTTGTGGAGCTGGCCGATGGGCGGTTGGCCGGCCGCGCGCTCGACAACCGCGTCGGCTGCGCCATCGCCCTGGAGGTGTTCCGGACAGCGGCGGGCGAGGGGCGCAACGTCACGCTGGCGTTCACAGCGCAGAGTGCCGTCGGCGCGCGCGGCGCGAAAACCTTGGCCTACCAACTGCAGCCGGACTTGGCCCTGGTGATTGACGCGGTGCCCGCCGGCGACATGCCGGGTGCTGCGCGACTGGCGATTGAACTGGGCAAAGGACCCGCTGTGAAAATTATGGACCAGACCGCCATTGTTCCCATCGCCGTGAAAGACCTGTTGACGGACAGTGCAGCGGCTGCGGGGATTCCAGTGCAGTACGAGGTGTGGCCGGAGGGCATGACCGACGCAGGAAGCCTGCAGCGGTCTGTCGACGGTGTGGCCGTGGGCGGCGTGTCATACCCGGCGCGGTATGTGGGCGGCCCCTCGACCGTGATTGATCTCGCCGACGTCAACGCCTGTGTCCGGCTGTTGCAGGCGGCAATACGCGAGCGGGCGTCGCGGGTCTGAATCGCTGAGACATCTTGAGCGGGCGTCCGACAGCGCGGATTCCCTTGGAAAGGCAGGAACTCACCGTGATCAGATACTTGTCCGGCGGCGAGTCGCACGGTCCCGAGCTGACAGTGGTGCTCGAGGGCTTTCCCAGCAACCTGACCATCTCGCGGGAGGCGGTCAACGAGGCGCTGCGCAAGCGCCAACTCGGCTATGGTCGGGGTTACCGCCAGAAGATTGAGACGGACGAGGTGGAGGTGACGAGCGGGCTGCGGTTTGGCCGCACCCTCGGTTCGCCCATCACGCTCCACATCGCCAACCGGGACTTCAAACACTGGACCGACCGGATGTCGGTGTGGGATGCAGAACCGGAGGGCAACAAGCGGGTTGTCCGACCGCGTCCCGGCCACGCCGACCTAGCCGGTGCCATCAAGTACGACCACGCGGACATCCGCAACGTACTGGAGCGGGCGAGCGCGCGCAACACCGCCACCATGGTTGCAGCGGGCGCATTTGCGAAACAGCTGTTGGCGCACTTTGGCATCTCGGTGTTCGCGCACGTCGTCGAGATTGGCGGCGAGCGGGCGACCCACCTTCCGACCGCTTGGGCCGAGCTGGTGCAGGCGGCCGAGGCGTCACCGGTTCGCTGCGCGGACCCGGAGGCGGCGGAGCGGATGATGCGCAAGATTGATCTCGCCAAGGAACGGGGCGACACCGTGGGCGGCGTGTTCGAGGTGTTGGTCACCGGCTGTCCCGTCGGGCTCGGCAGCTACGTCCATCCGGACCGCAAGCTGGACGGACGTCTGGCGGCCGCCGTGATGAGCATCCAGGCCATCAAGGGGGTCGAGATTGGGCTCGGCTTTGAGGCCGCGCACCGATTTGGCTCGGACGTGCACGACCCCATTCACTGGACCGGCGGTGCGTACGACCGGCCGCGCAACGGGGCGGGTGGGCTCGAAGGCGGCGTGACGAACGGGCAACCGGTGGTGGTGCGGGCCGCGATGAAACCCATCTCGACCCTCTACACCCCCCTGGCCAGCGTCAATATGGTCACGAAGGAGCCGGAACCTGCCACGGTCGAGCGATCCGACTACTGCGCCGTGCCAGCCGCCAGTGTGGTCGGCGAGCACGCCGTCGCCTGGGTGATGGCCGACGCCTTCCTGGAGAAGTTCGGCGGCGACTCCATCGAGCAGGTGGAGGACAACTGGAAGCAGTACCAGAAACGGGTGGCGACGCGATGACGACCACACTCCATGTGCAAGCTGCGGCAGGCAGCTACCCGTTCGTTGTCGGCGACGGCCTGCTCGAACAGGCGCCCAGTTGGCTGCAGGATGTTGGCATCCGACCCGGTGCGCAGTTGTTCCTCATCACGGATGACCAGGTGGCGGCGGTGGGTATCCCGAGCCGCTTGAAAGCGGCCTGTGAAGCGGCGGGGTACATCGCCTCCATCGGCGTGGTGCGGGCCGGGGATGCGTCCAAGTCGCTCGCCACTGCCGAACAACTGTACCAGTCCTTGGTCGGGGTGGGCCTCCGCCGGGACGGGGTTGTCGTAGCGGTAGGCGGTGGCATGGTGGGCGATTTGGCCGGATTTGTCGCCGCGACCTACCAACGCGGCGTTCGGTTCGTGCAGGTCCCGACGACGCTCCTCGCCCACGACTCGAGCATCGGGGGCAAGGTCGGCGTGAACCTCGCAGAGGGCAAGAACCTGGTCGGGGCGTTCTACCCGCCGCGCCTGGTCCTGTACGACACCTCCGCACTGGCGACCCTGCCTGAACGAGAGTGGCGCGGTGGGATGGCCGAGGTCCTCAAGCACGGACTGATTGGGGACCCGGCGCTGTTTCAAGAGCTCACGGACCAACCCGTCCCGGCGTATCCTGGTCCGGAGCGCACGGAATCGCTCGTCGCTCGCGCTTCGGCGGTAAAGGTCGCGATTGTCGAGCAGGATGAGCGCGAACAGGGCCCGCGCATGCAGCTCAACCTCGGGCACACCGTGGGCCACGCCATTGAGCAGTGTTCCGACTATCAGATCCACCATGGCGAGGCCGTCGCCCTGGGCATCGTCGTGGAGGCGGAGCTCGCCGCACAGCGTCGGATGTTGTCGGAAACGATGAGAGATCAGATCACTTCGACATTCTGTCAACACGGACTGCCGGTCACGCTCCCGGACCTGGAGTGGTCTGACGTGGCCGCGGTGATGGAGCGAGACAAAAAGCATCGCAGCGGGCGTGGCTGGACGCTTGCCCTGCCGCGGGACGTCGGGGACGTCGTCATCGTCGACGACGTGACGCCGGACGAGGTGGCCCGGGCCTGGCAGAGGCTTCGCGGAGCAGGACCCGCAGCGAATCGAGCGAAGGAGTGAGTCCTCTGAAAGTACGCGGAATCCGCGGCGCCACGACGGTGACCGCCAACAGCAAAGAAGCCATCTTCGCGGCCACGCAAGAGTTGATGAAGGAAATCGTCGCCGCGAACGACCTCGACATCGACGACGTGGCGAGCGTCTTCCTGACGATGACCCAGGACCTCACGGCGGACTTCCCAGCGAAAGCGGTGCGAAGCCTGGACGGGTGGCAGTGGGTACCCTTGATGTGCGCCCCTGAGTTGAACATCGACGGGGCCATGCCGCGCTGTATCCGGGTGCTGGTTCACGCCACGACGGCACGCGCGCAACAGGACCTCGTGCACGTCTACCTCCGGGAAGCGGTCGCGCTGCGCCCAGATATGGTCGAGCGCCAATTTTCCTCAAGTACCGACGCGGAGAGTTGACGAAATGCCGGGGAACCCGTATCATCAACGTAAGCTGAGCTGAGTTTGGAATGTCGTTCACGGGTTGGCTGCGAACGCTTCGCAGCCGTTTGAGAGCCGAGGCGAGTTGAGCGGAGAAGAGCCATTGCCTGTGTCAAGCGGCCGCTTTCCGCATGTTTGGATGCTGTCCAACCTGCGGTTTTTTGTTTATCCGGGCTGCTGGCACCCTTCCCGCTCAGCCGTTTGGAGAGGAGCTGAGCGAAATTGTCATCGTTTGTGACAGATGTGCTGAAACACGTTGCGCGCGGCCAGAGCCTGTCGGCGGACGTGGCCGCAGCGTTTATGGACCGCTTGATGCAAGGGGAGATCTCGCCCGTTCAAACCGCTGGGCTGTTGGCCGCGATGGCTGTGCGCGGAGAGACGGTGGACGAGATTGTCGGGTTCGCGCGCGCCATGCGCGCGCACAGCCGGAGGCTGGAGACCCCCTTGGAGGTCGTCGACACCTGCGGTACAGGTGGAGACGGCGGTGGCACCTTCAACATCTCCACGGCGGCCGCCATCGTCGCATCGGCGGGCGGTGTGCCGATTGCCAAACACGGCAACCGCGCGGTGTCCAGCCGAAGCGGCAGCGCCGACGTCCTGCAGGCGCTGGGGGCTCGGATTGACCTCGACGAGGACGAGGCAGCCGCCTGCCTCGCGCAGACCAACCTATGTTTCCTATTCGCCCAAACCTTTCACCCAGCGATGAAACACGCGGCCGAGCCGCGCAAGCAACTCGGCTTCCGCACCATCTTTAACGTGCTCGGCCCACTGACCAACCCCGCGGGTGCGACGCGCCAAGTGCTCGGTGTGTACCAAGCCGAGCTGGTCGAGAAACTGGCCGCCGCGCTGGTCGAGCTCGGTGCCAAGCACGCGCTCGTCGTCCATGGCGACGGCGGGATTGACGAGTTCTCCCTGCAGGGCCCGACTGTCTACGCGGAGGTCCGAAACGGAAAGGTGACGACGGGCGTCTGCACACCCGAGATGTTCGGCCTGCAACGTGCACCGGTTGCGGCCGTTCAGGGTGGGGATGCTGTCCAAAACGCTGAAGTGATTCGCCGCGTGCTCCACGGAGAGGAGGGGCCATGCCGTGATATCGTGGCGCTGAACGCCGGGGCCGTCCTCTACGTGGGCGGCCGAGCAGACAGTCTCGCCGCCGGCGTCGCGGCAGCGCAAGCGTTGATGGAATCCGGGCGCGCACGGGACCAGCTGGAGCGCTTTGTCCGAACCACACATGCCGTCGCGCCGCGGACGGAGGTGGCACAGTGACGGATTTTCTAGCCGCCATCCTCGCGCAGAAGGCACGGGAAGTGGACGCCCTGCGCGCCGCCGGCCCCCTGCCGGCCCGTACGGCGGATGCGCCGCGCGGTTTCGCGCGAGCCATCGCCGGTGCGAAGGACCTCGCCGTGATTGCGGAAGTGAAGCAAGCCAGTCCGTCAAAGGGGCTGATTCAGCCGTCGTTCCATCCGGTTGCGACCGCGCAGGCGTATGAAGCGGCTGGGGCGTCCTGCATCTCCGTCCTCACCGACCAGCACTTCTTCCGCGGCGATATCGCGCACCTGCGCGCAGTGCGGGAAGCTGTGTCTCTGCCGGTTCTGCGCAAAGACTTCATCGTCGACGAATGTCAGATTGACGAGGCATTTAGCCAGGGGGCGGACGCGGTGCTGCTCATCTGCGCCGCCCTCAGCCCGTCCCGGCTGCGCGCTCTATCGCGCTACGCCCAGGACCTCGGGCTCGACGTGCTGGTCGAGGTCCACCGGGAGGACGAGCTGGCGGCGGCAGTGGAGGCGCACCCGTCGGTGATTGGTGTCAACAACCGCGACCTGACGACGTTCGAAGTCCGTCTCGACACGGCTGAGCGGTTGATTCCGCTCGTCCCGAAGGACATCCCCGCCATTGCCGAAAGCGGCGTTCACACGCCGCAGGACGCCGCTCGGATGGCTGCCTGCGGGGCCCGCGGCATTCTGGTCGGCGAATCGCTGATGCGCCCAGCGGACCACGCTGGCCGCCGCGCCTTGCTGCAGGCCCTGCGCGTGTCCGTACCTGTACCGGAGGCCGACCGATGAGCGGGCGAGCCGCGGTGCAGATGAAGATCTGCGGTCTGCAACCAGGGGACGACCTGTCGTTTACGGCCGCACCGGAGATCTCCCACGTGGGGTTCATCTTCGTCCCGACGAGCCGCCGCTACGTCCGGCCTTCCGCTGTACGACCGATGGTGGAGCAACTGCCCGCGAGCTGCCGCGCGGTGGGGGTGTTTGTGAACGCGGACCTGGATGCCGTCCGGACCGCAGCCCGCACGAGTGGCGTGGAAGTGTTGCAACTGCACGGCGGCGAATCACCAGCCTTCTGCGACGCGTTGCGGGCAGACGGATTTGTGGTGTGGAAAGCTCTGTCGGTTCCGACGGACGCACAGACGCCGGACGACGTCCGCCCAGTGGTCGACCAAGCGCTGGCATTTGCCGGTTGTGTCGATGGCGTGTTGTTCGACGCCGCGCCGCCGGCGACTGCGGAGCGGAGTGTAACCGGTGGTCACGGACGAATCTTCACATGGCGGCTGCTGGCCGGGGCGCTGGAGGCGTCCGGGTGGTGGGCGAGCGGATTCCAGCGTCCACAGATCTGGGTCGCAGGGGGCATCCGACCGGAGAACGCGGCTCATCTGCTCGCCCAGTTTCGACCGGATGGCATCGACGTGTCTTCCGGCGTTGAGGTGGAGGGGCGGAAGTCCCTCCGGCGGATCGATGAACTCAGAGAGGCGGTGCGCAACCTTGTCAGATAACCCACGCATGAACTCGTATGCGCTGCCGGACGAGCACGGCCGGTTCGGCGCGTTCGGTGGAAAGTACGTGCCGGAGACCCTGTTGTCCGCGTTGACGGAACTCGAACAGGCTCACCGCCATTATCAGCAGGACCCCGACTTCCAAGCGGAGCTGCAGCTGTACCTGCACGACTACGCCGGGCGGCCAACGCCCTTGTACTTCGCCGAGCGCCTCACCGAGACCGTCGGCGGCGCCCGCATCTACCTGAAGCGGGAGGACCTGAACCACACGGGCGCCCACAAGATCAACAACGCCATCGGCCAGGCGTTGCTGGCGAAGCGGATGGGAAAGAGGCGCGTGATTGCGGAGACGGGCGCCGGCCAACACGGCGTGGCGACAGCCACCGTGGCGGCGCGCTTTGGCTTGGCATGCACGGTGTTCATGGGCGAAGAGGACATGCGCCGACAAGCCCTGAACGTGTTCCGGATGCGGATGCTCGGTGCGGAGGTGGTGCCGGCCACCTCGGGGACACGCACCCTGAAGGACGCGACCAACGAAGCCATTCGCCACTGGGTCGAGCATGTGGAGGACACGTACTACATCATCGGATCCGTCGTCGGCCCGCACCCGTACCCGGCCTTGGTGCGCGATTTTCAACGCGTGATTGGCGACGAGACGCGCGCCCAGATGCTCGAGAAGGAGGGGCGGTTGCCGAACGCCGTGATTGCCTGTGTGGGCGGAGGCAGCAACGCCATGGGCATGTTCTACCCGCTCATCCCAGACCGCGAAGTACGACTGATTGGCGTCGAGGCGGCTGGCAAGGGGATGGACACCGCTTTGCACGCGGCGAGCATCGGCCGCGGGCGCCCCGGGGTTCTACACGGTTCCATGATCTACCTGCTCCAAGACGAGTACGGTCAGGTTCTGCCGGCGCACTCCATTTCGGCCGGGCTCGACTACCCCGGTATCGGCCCGGAGCACAGTTATCTGCACGCGTCCGGCCGCGCCGAGTATGTTCCCATCACCGACCAAGAAGCGCTCGACGCATTCTTCCTGCTGTCGAAGACGGAAGGCATTATCCCGGCGCTGGAGAGCGCTCACGCTGTCGCCCAGGCGATGAAGACAGCAGCGACGATGCCAAAAGACGCCACCGTCGTCGTCTGCCTCTCCGGGCGCGGCGACAAAGACGTGGCGCAGGTGGCGGACATGGTAGGGGGGAACGGCGATGGATCGCATTGAGGCAGCGTTTGCTCACCGACGCGACAGCGCGGCGCTGATCCCGTTTTTGAACGCGTCCGACCCAGACCTCGACACGTCGCTCGAACTGTTTCGGACCGCGCTTCGGGCAGGCGCCGACATCGTGGAAATTGGCGCACCATACTCTGACCCATTAGCAGATGGACCGGTCATCCAGGCGTCTGCGCTACGCAGCCTGCGCGCTGGCTTCGCGTTCCCACAGGTGTTCGAGGTTGCGGCGCACCTGCGCCAGGAGACCGACAAGGGGCTCGTCCTCTTCACCTATGTCAACCCCGTCCTACAGTACGGCACGGAGCGGTTCTTCCGCGACGCAGCCGCAGCGGGTGCCGACGGTGCCATCATTCCGGACTTGCCGTGGGAGGAGAGCGAACCGATTCGCAAGGCGGCGGACCGAGCCGGGGTGCACCTGATTCCGCTGATTGCACCGACCAGTTCGGAAGCGCGCATCGCGCGCATCTGTCAGGACGCGCGCGGGTTCGTGTACTGTGTGTCGTCGCTGGGGGTGACCGGGGAGCGCGCGCGGATGTCCGAGCGGTTGCAGGCGCTCGTTTCGGCCGCCCGCCGGTCGACCGACCTCCCGGTCGCCGTTGGCTTTGGCGTGAGCTCCCCAGAGCAAGCGGCGAACATCGCGACGTTTGCAGACGGGGTGATCATCGGCAGCGCGTACATCCGCCGCGTCGAGGCGGCGGTGACGGCGCAGCCAGACACCAGCGCAGGCCGGGAAGCCGCGGTCGCTGCCGTGCGGACGTTCACGGAGTCGCTGCGGCAAGCCGTGGCGGGCAAGGGGGCCATTCGGCAAAGCGGCGCCGGCGCACTGGATGACCGCTCCCCGGCAACATCGACGCCGGATTGAACATCACCAGAGAGGGCGTGTCGCGGCGTGATTGTGGTCATGCGTGAACAGGCGAGTCAGGCGGAGGTCGCGAGTGTAGTTGAGCTGTTGAAGAGTAAGGGACTGGGCGTGCACGTTTCAGAGGGCGCCGAGAAGACAATTGTCGGCGTGATTGGTCCGAAGGAACGCGTTCGCGAGCTGCCGCTCGAAGCCCTGTCCGGAGTGGAGAAGGTGGTACCTGTGAGCAATCCGTTCAAACTGGCGAGCCGGGCCTTTCACCCGCAGGACACGTTGGTCCAGGTCGGCGACGTCGTCGTCGGCGGAGCGGAGCCGGTGGTCATCGCCGGCCCTTGTTCGGTGGAGTCAGCGGATCAAATCATCGAGGCCGCGCGTGCCGTGAAGCAGAGCGGTGCGCACATGTTGCGCGGCGGCGCGTTCAAGCCGCGCACGTCCCCGTACTCGTTTCAAGGGTTGGGCGAGGAGGGCCTGCGCTACTTGGCCATGGCGCGGGAGGCGACCGGTTTGCCGGTCGTGAGCGAGATCATGGACGCAGAGCAACTGCCCATGATGGAACGCTATGTGGACGTCCTCCAGATTGGCGCGCGCAACATGCAGAACTACACGTTGCTGAAGGCTGTCGGTCGGTCGCGTAAAGCGGTCCTGCTGAAGCGCGGGTTGTCCGCGACGATGGAGGAGTGGCTGATGGCCGCTGAGTACGTGCTCGCCGGCGGCAATCCGAACGTGATCTTGTGTGAGCGCGGCATTCGAACGTTTGAGACGTACACGCGCAACACGCTGGACTTGAACGCGGTCCCGGTGATTCAGCATCTGTCACACCTCCCTGTGATTGTTGATCCCAGCCACGGAGTGGGCCACTGGCGGTATGTGACCGCGATGGCGCGGGCTGGCATTGCGGCTGGCGCTGCCGGGGTGATGGTCGAGGTGCACCCGAACCCGCAGGAAGCCGTCTCCGACGGCGAGCAGTCTCTGACGGTCGAGAACTTCGACCGGATGGTGCGCGAGATTCGGCGCATCTGGGCCGCCTTGTCCGAGGAGACCGCACTGGTCATGGGACGCTGAGGGAGTACAGCATCAACCACCATTCACCGGACGGGCGGCGCCTGGTTCCGCTCGTCCGGTGTTCGCAGAACGTCACGGCGGGGCCCTCGGGTAGACGCGAACGCCGCCAGAAGGGGGGACGTGGGATGAACCGCTTGGTCGTCGTCGGGTGCGGGCTGATAGGCACCTCCTTCGCGATGGCGGTGAAGGCGCGTTGTCCGTCGGTGCACATCGATGGATGGGAGGCCGATGCGGACCATCGGGCGGCTGCGGCTGAAACCGGGATATTCGACCAGATCTACGCGGTTCCGCCGACGTCGGCGACGTACGACGCAGGGCTGCTTGCCGTTCCCATTCGAACGGCCGTGTCCTTGCTGCCGAAACTCGCGGTGCACGCCCATTTCGTCGGCGATGTCTGCAGTGTCAAACACCCCATCTGCGAGCAAGCCGAGGAAATCGGGTTGCGGGACCGATTTGCGCCGATGCACCCGATGGCTGGGAAGGCTGAGTCCGGCCCCAGTGTGGCGACCGCCGCGTTGTTCACGGGGCGGCCGTGGCTGATGGTGCGCGGATGGCCTGCGGCCGAAGCGTTTCTCCCGTGGGTCAACGCCACCGGTGCCAACGTGCGCTGGTTGGACTCCGCCGCTGCGCACGACACCGCGATGGCTGCGGTGAGCCACGGCGTACACGTGATGTCCGCCGCCACCATGCTGGCCGCGGATGGATGCGCTGGTGTCTGGCGGGACGTGTACAAGGCGCTCACTGGACCCGGGTTCGCGGATACGACGCGCATCAGCGGCTCTCCACCAGGCTTCTGGGGTGAGACGTTGGTCGCCAACGCACCCGCGGTCCAGGCCTACCTGCAGGCGGCTATCCAGCATCTCACGGCCCTGGTGCAGGCCCTGGAACGCGGCGATGTGGCCGCGGTGAACGAACGGCTTGCACGCGCACAAGCAGCGAAGGCCGCGTGGACGATGGCTGGTATCGTCCACGACCCGGGACAGAACGGGTTGTAACCGCCGACGTCACGGCCGCACCTGGAGCGGCCGTGTGCTGCAATTTACCATATTGACTCTGAAAATTCGGTCTTGACAGCGCTTCCATTCCCGAGTATCCTGTCATTGAAGGGTGTTATGTCTGATTTCTCTCCACTCCTAGCAACGCGTTTGAGGGTCTGTCACAGCACAGGCCCTCCTTTTTTTTGCCTGAATAAGCCATCCACTATATCCCAATACTGAAAATGAAGCAAATAAGGCGCGTGCAGACCCACGTATACGGCAGCCACCGGAGGGCGCTGCACCGCACCGGCTTTGCTGCTACACGAGCGGCGAGCGGGCAAGGGAGGAGCGACCCGAGATGCCAGACGTGTTTGTTCAGGCGGACGGGACGATTGTCATCCCGTCGACGGCGCCCGGCGCAGACGCTGTGCGAGCCCAGATCACGCCGTTTGCGGAGCTGAGTCGCCAACTTGCGGACCTGCAGGTGTACCGCGTGACACCCCTCAGCCTGTGGCAAGCGGCTGCGGTGGGCTGGACACCGCGTTCCGTGTTGACGACCTTGCGGGCACTCGCCACGGCCCCGTTGCCCTTCACGTTCCAACAGTCCGTACAGGAGACCATGTCGCGATGGGGGCGTATCCGACTCCGTCCCGCCGGCGAGGATGGGTTCGAACTGGTCGCACCGGATCTCGATCCAGACGAGATCATCGGCCGCGCCAACCTGCGCGAATTGGCGGTTCATCCGGGCGGCTTTCCGGCACACACGCGCGCCGAGGTCAAGCGGCGCCTTGCAGAGGCCGGTTACCCGTGTCTGGACGACCTCGGATACCGAGCAAGTCCGCCGCTGGCTGTGCAACTGCGCCAGGACGTCCAGCTGCGACCGTATCAGCGCGAGGCTGTCCAGCGTTTCCTCGCCAGCCACGACCAGAGCGGTGTTGTTGTGCTGCCCTGCGGAGCGGGTAAGACCTTGGTCGGGATTGCCTGCCTGTGTGCGCTGCAGACCCACACGCTGGTGGTGACGCCGACCGAGTCTTCGGCGCGGCAGTGGATTCGAGAGATGATGCGCTTCACCACGCTGGACCGTGCCGATGTCGGTCTCTACCGCGGTTCCGCTGGGATGAAGCCGATCACGGTAACCACCTACCAGCAGTTGACGGCGAAGACGCGGGCGGGCAGGTTGGTGCACCTCGAGCGGATCCTGCAAGCGCCGTTTGGATTTGTGGTCTACGACGAGGTGCACATGGTGCCTGCGCCGCTGTTTCGCCTCGCGGCGAGCATGCAGGCGGTTCGGCGACTTGGACTCACGGCCACGCTTGTCCGGGAAGACGGCGCGGAGACCGACGTGTTCACGCTGATTGGTCCGAAGTGCTACGAAGCCGCCTGGCGACAACTGGAACTCGATGGATTTCTCGCGCGCGTCCGCTGCGTGCAGGTCCGCGTCCCGATGACGCCCGAGGCCGTGGTGCAGTATCGGACCTCCGGGACTCGGCAGCGACATCGCGTGGCAGCCCAGAACGCCGCCAAAGTGGACGCGGCGGTGCATCTGGTTGCGCAACACCGCGACGAGCCGACCCTCGTCATCGGGCACTACCTGGACGGTTTACGGGCGACGGCTGACCGGCTCGGCTGTCCCCTCGTCACAGGGCAGACGCCGCCGTCAGTGCGGGAAACTCTGTTTCAACAGTTCCGGGACGGCGCAATCCGCGTGCTGGCGCTGTCGCGGGTCGCGAACATGGCGGTGGACCTGCCGTCCGCGTCCGTGGCCGTCCAGTTGTCCGGATTGTACGGTTCGCGACAGGAAGAGGCACAGCGCCTCGGCCGCCTGCTGCGTCCAAAGTCCGGGACCGCGACGTTTTACTCGCTCGTCAGCGCCGGCACGTGTGAAGAGGACGTCGCGCAACACCGGGGGCTGTACTTGGCAGAGCAAGGATACACCTTTGAGGTCGTTGAGGTGGAAACGCTCATCGATGGGCTCGAGAAAGGATGAAGTAGACATGAACTTGGCGGAATGCCTGACACACGCCGACATCGCGACGCTCCGCGAGATTGCCAAGACGTACGACCTGCACTGCTCACCGCACTCCAAGCTGGCCCTCATGCAGGAGATCTTGTTTTGCTTCAAACGACGCACGTTTCTGGAGGAGCAGCTGCCCCGCTGGCGCGAGGGGGTAGAGACGGTCGTCCTGCGGCTCAGCCTGGAGGCCCGGAACGTGTTCAGCGCGGAGGAGGTGGACGCGATGTTCAGCCATCTCGGCGGTGACCGAGTGGCGCGGGCCGTTCGGGAGGGGTGGCTCTTCCCCTCAACGCGGGCCTCCGGCCGCCTTCAGTACGTCATTCCAAAGGAGTTGCAGGAGGCCATGCGTCAGCACGCGGTCTCCGTCGTCTTTTCGCAGGTGCGCTCGGCCGACGACGGCCCTTACGTGTTCCGCGACGAAGCAGAGGCGCTGTCTCGCGATGCGGATGTGTTCCTTCAATACGTTCGTCATCACGACGTGCAACTAACGGCGGACGGCAGTATGTACAAGCGGCACCTGACGCGCTTGCTGGATTTGCTCGAGGTGCCGGAACAGCCGCTCGAGCCGGGCTGGCGCTTTGGCTACGGACGCCGATTTTACGACTACCCGGACCGTTTCGCGCTCATTTACGACCACGCGTACGCACGCCAATTGATCGAAGAAGGGGACGACGGCATCCTCCGCTGTACCGACGAGGCTGCGGTCTGGCTCGACAAGCCCGTTCACGAGAAGCAGCGCTCCTTTGTCTCCTACTACGTCAGCGCATACCGGCGACCGATACCTCGCTTACCGCAGGTCGTCCGGCTGCTCGCGTACGCCCCAAAGGGCGTCTGGATGGAAGCGGAGAGCATGTTCGAGGCATATGGAAACCTCATCAACGCTTATTATTACGATACCCGCGAAGCCGTCTGGCAGCAGCGCATTTTGAAGATGCTGCGACATCTCGGCATTCTGCGGGTCGGGGAAGATGAAATGAACCAGACCTGGTTTCAAACGACCAATCTTGGTCAACAATTGCTAACACCAGACAACTTGCAGCCGGCATCTGAGGATCTCCGCGAGACGCGGCGGGTGTTGATTGTGCAACCGAACTTCGACGTATTCGTCACCGCAGACCAGCCTCGGGTGACGGCGGAGCTGGCGGCGTTCGCGGACCTGCGCCAGTCCGGCGTCCTGCAGACGTACCGGCTGTCCCGAGATTCCGTGGCCCGCGGCTTGGCTTCGGGGCGCAGCATCGACGAATGGCTCACATTCCTGCACACCCATGCTCAGGCGCCGGTCCCTGGGAATGTCGAACGGATGCTCAAAGAGTGGGGAAGGGGGGAGCTCGATGCAGACCACGGCGCGGATGCCAGCCTGTCCGGTTGACGGACAGCATGTACCAGGCGGGCAAATTTTGCTCTAGGTGGTTGGCAGGAAAACTTCTTGACGCGCGCGAATAACATAAATCAAACATCTCAGCGAATTCGGAACATCGCGCGAAGCGCGTTGCGGACATCATTTCGGCACGAGCCAATCAGGGAGGAGACGGCGATGAGCGGAGCAATCACAGTGGCCGAAAAGCGACACTTTCTGCGGTGGTTCCTGGCGAATTATCAACTGCAAAGCCGTGAAGCCGAGATGCTGATGCGCTACATCATGACGCGGGAGAACGTGTTGCGCCGCGTACATTTTGTGGAAAATTTTCGGCAGCTGCCGCGCGTGATTGTCGTGTCGACAACCTGTGTTCAGGTGGCGCCGTTTCGCTACTACCGGCGCAATAAGCCGGTGTCAACGGACGTTGAGCAAGCCTTCCTCGACTTGTACCAACACCCGGACGACGACGTGTACATTGGTCTGTACTTCAAAGACCGGAGTACGAGCGCCGCGTACGCCGCCGTCCTCGAGGAGGCGGCAACGGCGGAGTTGGAGCCCGCTGTGCGAGAGATGATTGCCATGCAAGCGGAGTGGTTGCTCGACCAACTCACGTACCGCTATGAACGTTCCAAGTTGATGGCGGCAGTCGACGAGGCGCTGGACCGCGGCGACCGCGAGGCGTTTCTCGCCGCGAGCCAAAGGTTGATTGAGTTCGACGAAGCCCTGCTTGCGCCCTCCAACACTTCTGCATAACCCCGCCGAACCGACAACAGGCGCATACCGCGGACGGACATGACGCGGTCGGCGCCTGTTGCCGAATTGTCTCATCCGCAAACCTGTGCTACGGTTCCCTTGCGAGGGCCATTCGCAGTGGCCGAGCGAGGGAGGAGACCGACCCTGGACCTCAGCTTTCATTCACCACACCAGTTCGCTCCATTCGAACCGTTTCTGGATACGCTCATCCTGACGACGTATGACCCTGCACCCCTCGACGTGGCGGTGCCGTACCGCGGCAGTCTGGTCATCGCAGAGGCGCTGGCCGAACGGCTGGTCGAACGGTTTCACGGCCGGGCGACGACGTGGGCCGGCGGGGATACACGGTTCGTGTCTCCGATATCCGTCGAGATGGTGACGGCGGCGGTACAGTTGCGCCCGCATCCCGTGCGGTTTCTCATCGTTGTGACGGACCGCACGTTGGTGACGGACTTCGCGCGGTTTGAGCACAGCGGCACCGCCTGCCTCACGGTCGACTGGTGGCAGTGGTTTCGGGCACGGGTCGATGCGCACCGCCTCTGCGAGGCCTGGCAGTTTTTGTGTTGCGCCGTGCCGGAGGTGCAGCACAGTGCGGCCCTACGCGACCGGGGCTGGACGTCTGCCACCGTCGCCGCGATGGCCGAACAAGGCGACCGGCTGCTTCGTGCCTGCGTCGACGACGTGGCGGAACAAGTCCGTCGACTGTGGGGCGACGCCGAGCCAGTGAAGGATGGCAGCGCGAACAGTACAGCTTGACACACAAATTCGAACAGGGCTAATATGGAAACGTGCAGCCGTCCGTACATACGCTTTCTTTCAAATGTTTGGAGAGAAGGCAGTTCGTGGCGTTCGTGTCCCCCGGCTCCAGAGGTACGGCTGAGGAGACGGCTTGCCCGCTCTTCGCCGTGCTTCCGGCCGGATGCGCCCGGCGGTGCGTGGTGGACACCCAGCCTGTGGTGCACCGACGTACGGAACGTGTCCGCTGCGAAAACGCTACCGCTAAGGCAGGTGATATCGGAAATGTTGAAAAAGGCGTACGACTGGATTGACGAGCGTCTGAACGTGACGCCACTGTGGCGTGACGTTGCAGACCACGACGTACCAGCGCACGTCAACCCGGCCATCAAGATGTCTGCGTTCGTGTACTGCTTTGGCGGCCTGACATTCCTCGTCATCACAACACAAATTCTGTCAGGCATGTTCCTCGCCATGTACTACACGCCCGACATCACCAACGCGTGGTTTAGCGTGCAGTACATCACAGGCGAACTGCTGCTCGGAAACGTCGTTCGCGGGATGCACTTCTGGGGTGCCAGCTTGGTCATTGTGATGATGTTCTTGCACATGTTGCGCGTGTTCTTCACCGGCGCCTACAAGGCGCCCCGCGAGCTGAACTGGGTGGTCGGGGTTCTGATTTTCTTCGTGGTGCTCGCTTTCGGCTTTACCGGGTACCTGCTCCCGTGGGACCAGAAGGCCTACTGGGCGACAGCGGTCGGCAGCCAGATTGCTGGTTCGATTCCGTGGATTGGGCCGTGGATTCAGACATTGCTGCTCGGCAGCCACACCGTGGGCGCCTTGACGCTCGCGCGGTTTTTCGCCATCCACGTGTTTTTCCTCCCGGCCGCGTTGTTGGTGCTGCTCGCTCTGCACTTCATCATGATTCGCTCTCAGCACATCGCTGGTCCGCTGTAAGGTTTGGCGTGCCAGACCCGGCGTGCGCGCGGCAGAGGCACTTGGAGAGGAGGTAGGCCATGTCTGGAGGAGAACGGATTCCGGGCACACCTCGGTACCGCCATCATCTGCAGAAAAATCCCGGAACAGAGCCTTTCTTCCCGAATTTCCTGTTGAAAGAATGGATCGTCGGCGCGGTGTTTCTCCTGGGATTCATGCTTTGGGTCGTCTTCAATCCCGTCACGCTAGGCGACCGCGCAAACCCAGACGACACCTCGTTTATTCCGGTCCCGGACTGGTATTTCCTGTTCCTGTATCAGATTTTGAAGTACTATCCCGGCCCGGACATCGTGTTCGGCACGGTTCTGGTACCCTTCATCGGGACCTGCCTGCTCATCTTTGTCCCCTGGCTGGACACGAGTAAGGACCGCCATCCGTACAAGCGCCCGCTTGCGACGCTCGGCATGGTGCTGACCACCTTTCTCGTCATCTGGTTGACGAATGAAGCCGCTGTCCAGCACCGCGCAGAGGTCGCGTCCGCGAGCGGCCAGCCAAGTGCAGGATTACCGGTCCTGCCGAGGAAGGACCCGTCGCAAATCCAGTTCATCGACACGTCTGACCCCGGCTACAAGCTGTTTGAACAGACATGTGCGAACTGCCACGGCGCGAAGGGCCAAGGCAACATCGGACCGGCCATCTACGCCATTGGGAAGTACTGGGACGCTTCCAAGTTGGAGGACTTCATTCAGCACCCAGCCGGTGCCATGCCGCCGATGGGTACGCTGTCCAACCTCACGCAGGTCAAAGAGGTGGCAAGCTGGCTGGCGAAGCAAAAGGGATGACCACCGTCTGAGGGCAACGTTGAGTGGGTGGCGGAGCGGTCGACTCGACTGTGTTCTATCCCCACCCGAATGGGTCCGGTCCAACCGCGATGGATGCACCAAGGAGCGCAAGAATCGCCAGGGGGGAGGCGCGTGCCTTCCCCCTCGTTTTCGTGTCAATGACGCCTCAGCCAGTGGAAGGCGGGTTGTAGGTGAACCCCTCGCCCAAGACCTCGTGAACGGCGCTCACCACCACGAACGCGTATGGGTCAATCCCCGACACAATGTTTTGTACCCGGGGCACCTCGGTTCGCGGGACGACACAGTACACCACCTGCTTCTCCGCCCCCGTGTACCCACCTTTCGCCTGCAACAAGGTCGTCCCTCGCTCCAAACGCTCGTGGATGCACTGGACAATCTCTTCGTGCCGGTCGGAAATGATGGTGACCGCGCGCCCCGAGCGAACACCTTCCAGGACGAAGTCAATCACGCGGCTCGCGACGAAGAGCGCGACGAGGGAGTACATCGCGGTCTCGCGCCCGATGATGACGAGGACGAGGCCAATCACGCACACGTCGATGACGAACAATGTGCGGCCCATGCTGACGCGGAAGTAGTGGTGGATGATGCGCGCGATGATATCCGAGCCGCCCGTCGTGGCGCCGGCTCGAAAGATGATGCCGAGTCCCAAACCCGTCACCACGCCGGCGTAGAGCGCGGCGAGAAGAGGGTCGTGCGTGGGAACCTGAAGCCGGGCCGTCAAGGAACTGAAGACGGACACGGCCAACACCCCGAGGGTGGTCTGAAGGATGAACAGGCGTCCAAACAGCTTCCATCCCGGCACGAGCAGCGGCAGGTTCAGGATGAAGAAGGTCAATCCGAGGGGCCACTTCAACTTGTAGAGCAGCAACAAGGAGATACCGACAAAGCCACCCTCCGCCAGGTGGTTGGCGACCAGAAACGCGTTTAGGCCGAGCGCATAGATGAGTGCACCCACGAGGATGGACAGCCACTTCCACGCATTCCGCAACACAGCCCCCTCCTTTGGATTGGGCGTGGCCGAAGCCAATTCCGGCTCGTTCAACCATTATACGGAAGCGGCGGATGCAGAGGCAAGCGAGGGGGCGGGGTGGAGCGGACCCGAGCGCGGAGGGGAGATGTGCTCATTTCACTCCAACCCGGGCCCTTCGGCGCTTCGACGTCCGATAAATCCAAACAGGATGAGGCAACTGACCCATGCGAACGCGGTGTAGCCATAGGCCACCAGGTTGCGAAAACCGAGATGGCTCAAGACGTAGGCGACGAAGAGCGTGGCGGCAATCACCAGCGTCTGTCGGCGCTCGCCCAGTCCGTCGAACTGTGCTCCGAGGGCAAAGGCGTTTCCCACCAGCGTGCTGTAAATCTCACACCACAACACCAGGACGAACAGCCACTGTACGCGCGGGCCCATCTGTGACGCGACGTAGCCCATCGGGACGGAGAACGAGATGTCTTCCGGGAAGAACGTGTAGAGCGTAAACATCACGGCCGCCAGCATGACACCGAGCCCGGCGGCGCCAAACCAAGCACCCCAGCGCAGGGCCGCCCGGTCCTGACGCCCGACGTCCGCGCCGAGCGGCACCAGGACACCCGCCGCCAACCCGCAGTTCAGAGCGCCATAGAGGATGGCCGAGATCCCGCTCATTGCGAGGCTCGGTAAGCTATACCCCTGGCCCGCTTGCCAAGCTGCTTGCCAGCCGTGGGTGTGCGCTGCGTAGAGTGCGGCGCCAAGGACGAACGACACCATCACTGGGACAATCACGGCATTGGCGCGCTTCACGCCCGCAATCCCGCCGAAGATGGTGAGGAAGGTCACACCAACGGTGAGGAGTGCGCCGACGTCGAACGGGACGTGCGCCCGCTCCTGGACGAGCGCGCCAGCGCCGGCGACCATCGCGACCGTGACGCCAAACAGCATGACCAGCATGAACCCGTTCATCACGCCGCCGAAGCGCCGTCCGAACAGATACCGATTCATCTCCCGGTAGCTCCGGGCTCGAAGGCGAGCGCCGACGTCCATCATGCAGTACCCCAACCACCCAAACAGGAGGGTCGTTGCCCCGATGGCCCAGTAGCCGACGTTGCCGAAACGGGCAAAGAACTGGAACACCTCCTGGCCCGAGGCAAAGCCGGCGCCGACCACGGTGCCCACGTAGGTACACGCCACCTGAAAGACGGTCCACGCACGCCGCTTTGTCCCCACGCTCATCCCCCCTGGTTCGGCCGGCTGCACTGCCGCAGGACGTCTCGTCCCCCTTCACACCTATATGGTCGAGTCGCCGAAATCATGAATCCGTCACGTCCTGCCGTCAGCTCCGGACATGTTCCCACACGGACACCGCATAGGATGTCTACCAGGAGCATGTCCGGGCGTTGACAGAACCCGCGGGCAGGCGCCGGCCCGGCCGTGGTCGATGCGGCCGTCTGAAGGGGGGATGCGATGAACACGTTACAGGCAGTCGTCTTGGGCGCGGTGCAAGGAATCACCGAGTTTCTGCCCATCAGCAGTTCCGGCCACCTGGTGTTGCTGCAGTCGCTGTGGCACATCCGGTCGGACGGCCTGTTGTTCGTCACGCTGCTGCACGTTGGGACGCTGGTTGCTGTGTGCTTTGTGATGCGCCGAGAACTGGCCGCCTTGGCTCGAAACCCGCTGGGGTGGATGGGGCGCATGGTCCTCGTGGCGCTGCTTCCGACCTTCGTGATGGGCGCCGTTTTCGAGGAGTTCTTCGACGGCCTCTTCCAGTCGCCCGTGACGCTGGGGTTCGAGTTCGTCATCACCGGCGTGGTCCTGTGGTGGATGGATACCGTGGCGAACGGCGACAAGCTGGAGGCCGACATGACGGCGAGCGACGCCTTTTGGATTGGCGTCCTCCAGGGCGTGGCTATCTTCCCAGCCTTGTCGAGGTCCGGCCTGACGATTGCGGCGGGCCTGTGGCGCGGGTTGGACAAAGAAGCGGCGGGCCGCTTCTCCTTCCTGCTCTCCATCCCGGCCATCCTCGGCGCCACGCTGGTGGAGCTCGAGGAGTGGCTGGAGGCACCGTCACACGCGACGGGGCTCGCACTCGGTCCCGCCGCGGCTGGTGTCGTTGCCGCCGCCCTCGCAGGGTACCTCTCGGCGAAAGGCACACTGTGGGTTCTGAAACGTTCCCGGATGCGCGTGTTCGCCGTGTACGTCTGGGCGCTCGCGGCATTTGTGTTCGCGGACCAGCTGTTCTGGCATCACTGGTTTCCTCCCCTGTGGTGAGGGCATGACGCCACCGCCGCCCTCACCGTCTGGACACCGTCACGGCAGACCAGGCCTGCATCTCCCTCGGGAGCAGATGCAGGCCTGGCGGCGTGTATGAGCAGGGTGGCCGTGGGGCTCCGGTGGCGGTGGAAGACCAAGGCCACCGTGCCGGTAGAGACAGATCCAGCCAAATGTGCGCATGGCAGAGCGACCGACCTTGCCGGTCGGCCGCTCGGTGCGTGACACGCGACCTATGTTACGCCCGCGGGAGCTTCGCGCGCCAGTAGATCACGCGCACGCGGCGCGCGGTGTACCACCCAGCCGCGAGCACGAGCAGCGCCAACATCAACCACACCCACGTCGTGAGGCCGGTCCACATCACGTGCCACCACGGCGCCCCAGAGGCGGCCTGGTGGAAGGCGGCAAAGGCGGGAATGGCAGACGCCGCCTTGGCCGCCACGCGCCCAAACCCCAAGAACCAGAGGATGACGGTGATGACCGCCGCCAAGGCAGCGTGAAGGAAGCGGGCGAGGAAGTAGGGCGACATCCGAATATCCGTGTTCGTGATGACACTTGCCACCTGGGCGTGAACGGCCAAGCCGCTCCACGCGATGATCCCGCTAACCAGCGCCAATCTCTGCAGCATCGGGGCTGCCTGTACTGCTGCGGTTTGGGCGGTCCCGATGTCGATCTCCAGCAGTCCTGCGAGGGTCGGGTTGACCAGACCCGTATGGATACCAAAGAGATGGTACACGGCCAAGATGGGCATCCCGGCCAACGCCATGATGCCGGAGAGACGCAGAATCTCAATCATCACCGCGAAAAAGACGATAAACCCGCAAATCATGAGGAGGGTCATGATGGATTCCGTGACGGCTTCGCGCAGGAGTTTGCCAAACGGGCGTCCGTCCTCGGCGCGCGCGCGGACAATCTCCCGCAGAGCGCGTACGAAGATATTCCCGCGCGGCCGCTCCCGAGGGGTCGTGCGCGCCTCCAACTCTGCGCGCTCCTCCGCTGCTTTACCGCGCCCCCACAGCTTGAACGACACGCCGACCAGGAAGGCGGCGATGTAGTGCGCCACGGCAATCAGTCCGCCGACCGCGGGCGAGTGAAACATGCCGACGGCGACGGCGCCAATCATGAACAGCGGGTCAGCCGTGTTCGTGAAGGCCAACAGGCGCTCACCCTCAATCCGCGTGCACAGGCCCTGGTCCCGGAACCGCGCCGTGATGACCGCGTCCATCGGGTAGCCGGCCGCTAAGCCCATCGACAAGGCGAACGCGCCGATGCCTGGGACGCTGAACAGCGGCCGCATCAAGGGTTCCAGGAGGACCCCGAGTCCACGAACGACGCCGAGCCCGAGCATCAATTCGGCGAGAATGAAAAACGGCAGCAGGGAGGGGAACACGATGTCCCAAAACACCTTCAGGCCCTCAATCCCAGCTTCAAAACCCTGCTTCGGATAGATGACCAGTGCGACGGTAAACACGACCACCATCAATCCCAGGACAAATGTGGACAAATGGCCCTTTCGCTTTGGCGTCAACCCAACTTCATCCCCTCTGTGCGCAACTGGGTGCAGCGTGACCCCGCTGTTTCCGGTGTTCCGTCTGGGTCACATCGCGGAGCGTCCATGCCGGCGGCAGACGGCCTGGACGGAGTTGTCCCGAACCCGTCCGTACATCCTATGTCCACGTGTCCGAGCGCATGCCACAGAGCCGTCGCCCCATGTCCGAGCGGCGGCGGACGGCCCATGGGGACCGCAGTCCATGCGGAATGGGCACGCCGCCGTTTGCAACCGTTTCAACCATGCGCTACCTTAGAACTGAGTGGACAAGCTGCCGAGCCGCGCGCCGTTGCCACTGTCTACAGGCGAGCGGCTCGGCGGATGGACGAGAGGGAGCTCGAGACATGACGTTGGAGGAAGTACAGCAGCGGGTACACGCGTACATCAGCCAGTTCCAGGAGGGGTATTTCACGCCGATGACGCTGGTCGTCCGGCTCTCCGAAGAACTTGGCGAGCTGGCCCGCGAAGTGAATCACCACTTTGGCGAGAAGCCAAAGAAAGCGACCGAAGCCGAAGGCAGCATCGCCCTCGAGCTGGGTGACCTATTGTTTGTCATCGCATGCCTCGCCAACCGCCTTGACATCGACCTCACCGCGGCGTTTCAGGCCGTGATGGAGAAGTTTGAAACCCGGGACGCGGACCGTTGGACGCGGATTCAGACCGCCGCGGAACCCGTGACAGAGCAGGTAACGACGGAGGAGGGAACTGCTTGCAAGCACCCATTCGAATTCTGATTGCAGGGGTCGGCGGGAAGATGGGCCGAGCCGCAGCCGCCAGCCTGGCACAGGACGAGCGGTTTGAGGTGGTGGGTGGACTGGTCCGGCATGCTTCGCCGTCCTTACCGGTGGACACGTTTCCCCTCTTCACAGACCCGGACGACGCCCTCCGCGGCGTGCGCCCGGACATCTGGCTCGACTTCACCGACGCGCGAAGCGTCGTCGAGCACGTCGACTTAGCCATCGAACGCGGGGTTCGACCCGTCGTCGGCGCGACGGGGTACACGGTCGAAGACGTCGAACGGTGGAACAACGCCTGCCTGTCGCAAGGGACAGGCGGTATCGCGGCGCCGAATTTCGCCGTCGGTGCGCTCCTGATGATCCGCTTCGCGGCAGAGGCCGCACGGTTCTTTCCGAACGCCGAGATCATCGAACTACACCACGACGGTAAGCGGGACGCTCCGTCCGGTACGGCGGTTCGAACGGCCATCGCCATGGCGAACCAGGGACCGGGGCAGGTGGCGGCGGACCTGGCCCGCGCCGGGCAGGTCCCGCGGACCGAGACAGACGCCCTGAACAGCCCCGCGCGCGGCGCCGTCCACGAGGGCATTCACGTCCACAGCGTCCGCCTGCCGGGACTGGTGGCACACCAAGAGGTGATCTTCGGAGGCGTCGGCGAAACGTTGACGATTCGTCACGACTCTCTGTCGCGCGAGAGCTTCATGGAGGGCGTGCGGATTGCCTGCGCCCGCGTGTTCGAGCTGACGGGCATGGTGTATGGGCTCGAACACGTCCTCTGGTAAGACCGGGAGACCACATCTGCGAACGGGGAAAGGGGACCAACGCGTGAACATCGCCCTGATTGCGCACGACAACCAAAAGGACCTTCTGGTCAACTTCACGGTCGCGTACCAGCAGATCTTTCGCGAGCACAGCCTGTACGCCACCGGCACCACGGGTGCCCGCATCATCGAGGCGACGGGACTCCCGGTCACGCGCGTGCAATCCGGCCCACTCGGAGGAGACCAACAAATTGGCGCCATGGTTGCGGAGGACCGCATGGACCTCGTGATCTTCTTGCGCGATCCGCTGACCGCCCAGCCCCATGAGCCCGACGTCACGGCCCTGTTGCGGCTGTGCGACGTCCACAACGTGCCGGTCGCCACCAACCTGGCAACGGCGGAAGCGGTCATCCGCGCGATGGAGCACGGAGACCTCAACTGGCGCCACGTCGTCCATCCGCCCGCGCCACAGCGCACCGTGGGCGGGTTGAACACCGCCGATGCGGGGACGGGGAACACCCCGTGAAGCCGTTGCGAATCGGCATCAGCTGCTACCCGACCGTCGGCGGCTCGGGCGCGGTGGCGACGGAACTGGGGAAGGCGCTGGCGCGGCGCGGCCACGAGGTCCACTTCATCGTGACGGACGTCCCGTTCCGGCTCGGGACGTTTCACCCCAACATCTTCGTGCACGAGTTGGATACCATGACGTACCCGGTGTTGCGCACGCCACCCTATGACTTCTCGCTCGCGGCACTGATGGCGCGGACCGTCCGCGAACACCGGCTGGACGTCCTGCACGTCCACTACGCGCTGCCGTTCGCTGTCTGTGCATTCCTCGCAAAGGAGATGCTCGGCTCGAGCCCCGTACAGACCGTGCTCACCTTGCACGGAACGGACATCACGGTGCTCGCCCAAGACGACACGCTGATGGATGTGATTCGACTGGGTATCGAGAAGAGCGACGCCGTCACAGCCGTCAGTGCCAGTTTGGCGGAACAGACCCACGGCCTGTTTCATATCGAGCGGCCGATTGAAGTCATCCATAACTTTGTCGATCCGGACGTGTTCCACCCCAGTCTTCGGGCGAAAGTGCGCGGCTCGCTCGCAGACCCGGACGAGAAGATTCTCCTGCATACATCGAACTTCCGGGCGGTGAAGCGCATCGGCGACGTCGTGGAGGTGTTTGCACGGGTCCACGAAGCGATGCCGAGCCGCCTGCTGCTGGTGGGAGAGGGACCGGAACTCGGCGTGGCCCGCGAACGCGTGAGGAGCCTCGGACTCGAGGCCTACGTCGAGTTTCTCGGCAAGCAGGACGACGTCGCCGAGCTGTTTGCGGCAGCGGACTTGTTTTTGTTGCCGTCCGCGAAGGAGAGTTTTGGCCTCGTGGCCCTGGAAGCGATGGCCACCGGCGTCCCGGTGATTGCGTCCGACGCCGGCGGCATCCCGGAGGTGGTCGCGCACGGCGAGACCGGATTCCTCGCGCCAGTCGGAGCGGTGGGGGACATGGCGGAATACGCGCTGCACTTGCTGCAGGACGACCATCTGTACGCGCGGTTCTCAGCCGCCGCACGGGCGCGGGCGGAAACGCAGTTTGCGGTGAACCGGCAGGTCGCCCGGTACGAAGCGCTGTACGCACGTCTGCGCGGCGGAGCAGCTCCGGACGAGGCAGGGAAGCCATGACGCAGGGGTCGAGCAGCGGTTGGACGGGCCACTGGGCGCACCTCTCGACCCGAATTCCGGAACACGTCCGGGCTCTTCTGACCACACTCGAAACGGCCGGGTTCGAAGCGTACTTGGTCGGCGGAAGTGTCCGCGACCTATTGCTGGGACGCCCTGTGCACGACTTCGACGTGACGACGAATGCGCGCCCCGAGGAGGTTCGTCGCCTGTTCTCGCGAACGCTTCCGACCGGCGTGGCGCACGGTACCGTGACGGTTCAAACAGAAGCTGGGGCGGTGGAGGTGACCACCTACCGGATCGACCTCGGTTACAGCGACGGTCGCCGCCCGGATGCGGTCCAATTTGCAGACACGCTCCAAGCGGACCTGGCGCGGCGGGACTTCACGGTGAACGCGATGGCACTCGATGCCCGTGGACAGCTGCAGGACCCGCTCGATGGGCTCTCTGATCTGAAGCGTGGGGTGCTTCGGGCGGTCGGTGACCCAAACGCCCGGTTCCGCGAGGACGGCCTGCGCATTCTGCGCGGGTTGCGCCTCGCAGCGCAACTCGGCTTCGCGTTGGACAGTGCGACCTACGGCGCCATGACCGCGTGCGCAATGCGGCTCTCTCGTGTTTCGGCGGAGCGCATTGGACAAGAGTTGCGCCATATCGCCGGAGCAGATTGGCGCCGAGCGCTCCGGGAATTGGCGAACGGGCCCTGGCTGTTGCACACCCTGCACCCCATCCCGCTGCTCCGGCCCGTCCTCCAGCAGGCGTACGCGGTACTGGTCGCCGTGGAGCACCGCGCCGCCCACCATGCGGGGATACCGCCGCTCCTGCCGCCTCCGGACATCGACGCGCCACAAGCGCGGGACGCCGAAACCTGGCGCTGGCTGGCCAGCGCGTGTCTCTGGCTGTACCTCGGACGTTGCGAAGCGGGGACAGCAGCTCGGATTCTGCGCCGGTTCGCCTGGCCAAAGGCAGTGGTGCAGCCGGTGGTGGAAGCGCTTCGGCTGCGCGACGCCTCGTTTGACGCCTGGCCGACGGAGCGGTGGGCAGAGGAACTCGTGCAGGGCGGCGGGCTGCCGCTGTGGCTCGCCTGTGGTGCGGAGGACATCCGGTCTGAGGGAGCCGTCGGACCGCGGGCGGATCGGTTCCGGACAACCGTAGACACCCTGCCGCTCCGCCGACGCGGGGACCTCGCCGTCTCGGGCCGAGACCTGTTGGGGCAAGGGCTTCAAGGCCCGGCCATCGGGCACACGCTGCAGTTGCTCTTGCGCGCGGTCCTGTCCGGCCGGGTCCCCAACGAGCCGGCGGCGTTGCTCGCGCTGGCGCGGGCCATCGCCGAGGGCACAGCCAGCGGCGGGGACGTTGGCGCAGACAGCGGGAGAGAGGAGCGGACAAGCGAATGAACGAGCAGCCGTGGACGAAGTCGCAAACGGAGTGTATTCGAGACGACCTGGTGGACCTGTTCTTGTCAGCGGGCGGGCTGACCGGCAGCGAAGCGAGCGAACAGTTGGGCATCTCCCGCACCGCGGTGTGGAAGCACATCCAATCCCTGCAAACGATGGGATTTCAGTTTGATTCGTCGCCGCGCGTCGGGTACCGGTTGTTGGCCGTACCGGATGTGTTGATGGAGCCGCTCCTCCGCCGCGCCCTTCCCGTCGACACGGACCTCGGCCGAGTGGTCACGTTTGCACCCGAGGTGGATTCCACCAACCGGGTGGCGATGGATGCTGCCGAGCGGGGCGCCCCGCACGGAACGGTCGTCACGGCGCTGCGCCAGACGGGCGGACGGGGCCGACGGGGCCGACCGTGGTTTTCGCCGCCCGACGGCGCCTGGTTCAGCGTGGTGCTGCAACACCCCATGCCACTGCGACGCGCCGCCGAGCTGACCTTGATTGCGAGCGTGGTCCTGCGGCGAGCCCTCGTCGGACTCGGTGCTGGCGCGGTGGCCATCAAATGGCCGAACGACTTGTTGCTTGGCGGACGCAAGATCTCCGGGATTCTGGCGGAAATCCGAGCGGACGGAGAACAGGTGCAGCGGGCCGTGCTCGGCATCGGTGTCAACTGCAATACGCCAGCCGCGGACTTCCCGGAAGCACTCCGCGACGTCGCGACGTCTGTGTTCGCGGAGACAGGGCGTAAGGTCGACCGGATTGAACTCGTCTCGCGGTTCCTCTCGGGGTTTCAGCCGTACTACGACGCGTTGGTCCGAGGCGAAGCCGCATTCGCTCGCCTCCACGAAGAGTGGACCACACACAGCCACACGCTCGGCCGGTCGGTCCGCGTCCAGGTTGGGGGACAGGTTTTGGCGGGCACCGCCGTGCGGTTGGACCCGTCCGGTGCGCTCGTGTTGCGGATGCCGTCGGGATCGGAAACGGAGGTGATGAGCGGGGACGTCCTGTTTGATGACCCGATTGGCTGACCTGCAGACCGGTCGGGAACCCCCGGAGGGGCGGAATATCGCACCCTCGTTCCGCCCATGCTACGCGTGTACCGAGTAACCGCCGGCCCGTGGTCGCCCGTTTCGGCACCGGTGGCGGAGGAACGGGGGATTCTTCATGTTCGAGGCGTCCTTTGCCCAGCTGTTTCGCGCGGTCGAGCGGGTCCGCCTGCAGCTGCAAACCGCAGACGACGGCCTGAGGCCGTACCTCGCACAGGAACTGCTTTGCCTGCAAGCGTTCGGAGAACAGGTGATTGACCAGTGGATGACGTTGGACGAGCACATCCAGGACCTGTTCGAAACGTATGACCTCGGCGCCGCACTTTCGTCCGACTCCAGTCCCGCCGTCTCGCAACTGGTTTTCGATCCGCCCCAAACTCGAGCCCCGTACCCCACCCAAGCCAGCGCCCCATCGTCTCACCTGGAGCCGTCCCCGGATTTTGCGAACCCGCCGGACGCGTGGGTCAGCAGTGGGCTGATGCAGGCGGTCTTCGACTGGCCGGACCAGACGGCCGCCCAGTTTCGGCGTGGCCTGGCGTATTTCGACCTGCTGATGTTGGACGAGGCGAAACAAGCGCTGACAGCGGCACTGGAGCACAGCGACGCGCTCATCATTCGGCTGTTCTTAGCCGCCGTTTTGGCTGCGCGGGGCGAAGGGGACGAGGCTCGGAAGCACTTGCGGTTTGTGCGGGTGGGGGAGACAGACCCGACGATAACGGCTGCCGTGTGGGAGATTGAGGCCCAGGTCTTCCTGCAAGAGGAGCGGTACCGTGAAGCCGCTGAGCGGTTCGCGGCCATCACGTCGCACCTGCCAGATCACGCGGACGCGTGGTTCAACCTCGCGCTCGCGCGGATTCTCACGGGGCGCTTGGACGACGCGGCGGCCGCCCTGTCGGCGCTGTTGCGGCGACAGCCCGCTGACCGCGAGGGGTGGGTGTTGTTCACCCAGGTGTACGTGCGGCAGGGGGCCATGGAACAGGCCTTGGCGGTATGCGAGGCGGGCCTCAACCGATTCCCGGCAGACCCAGACCTGCTCTTGTGGAAATCCAAATTGGCGCATGCCGCGGGAGCGGTCGAGCAAAGCGAACAAATCGCCCGGGCCCTGGCGGATCAGTACCCGTTCGATGCGGCGGCGGTCACCTGGTGTGCGTGGCTCCTGCTCGCACGCCGCTCGCACGCAGAAGCGACGGCGCTGCTCAAACGGCTGCTCTCGGTGTCCCGCAACCATCCGCTCGCCTTGATGGAGCTCGGCGTGACGCACTTGTTGGCCGGAGAGCTGGAGGCAGCGGAACGCATCCTCCGCGTCTGCGTGCGCGTCCACACGGACACAGCGCTGGCCTGGCTCGCCCTGTCTGCACTGCACTTGGCGCGCAGGGATGCGTCTGCCGCGCTTCGCTCGAGCCGCCGAGCATCCCGTGACCCGCGCAGGGCTGTCCGCCGACTGGCGCTGTACCAATCGGCTCGCGCTCTGCTCGAACTGTCGCGGATGGCCGAGGCCGAGTCCCTCTTGCGCGCGGCACACCTGCTCGGCCCCCCCGATGCAGGCATCCTCGAAGCCTTGGCCGACTGCGCCGAACACCTGGGCCGACCGGAAGAAGCCGTCCGCCGCCGGGCACAGGCCCGTCATCTGCAAGATTCCGGCGCACGCGAGGACCGTCCGCCAACCGAGGCGGGGGTGAATGACGGTGAAGGCGAGCCGCTGAGCCATCCGCCGCGCGTTCTGCTAGAATGAGACCGAACCCTCAAGGAGGCTCATGCCGGTGGCCTTTCTCGTCTTACGCGCGGAACCCAAACACCATGCCCCCGAACTCGCTGACATCTGGGCGGCCCGCGTGTCCCGCGGGCAGACGGTGGCCACATGCCACCTGACAGCCGTCTGGCGCGACGGCCATTTGGCGTGTGGCGACTGGACGCCCCTGCTGTCGTTGGCAGACGGCTGCTGGCTGGTTTCGGAGCCCGTTTCGGCCGGGACTCAACTCGTACTGGATGGATTGGCACGGGTCGGAGAGGCCCTGCCGGTGGACCGTCGCACGCTCGCCTGGGCGGATGTGTCGCGGGTGCTGGGCACAGATGGGGAAGCGGACCCGTCGGCGGCAGAAGCCGAGACGCCGGAGGCGGACATTGGGGCGACCTGCGTGCGCGTGTTCTCGCGAACCACCCACCTTCCGTACGGGACACTGCAACGCCTCGCACAGCTGGCCAGCGCCGTTTCACCCGCGTTGGTCGCGTGGTTCACGGAGGCGGCTGAGGTCTGTCTGCAGGCCCGCGGAGATGCGGTGGGAGACGGGCTGCAGGTCGTGCAACAACTGGTGTTTCGGCCTGCACCAGAGAGTGGACTCAGCGAGGCGCGCGGTGCGACGCCGGGCACCGCGGAACCGGATGTGCGCGCCGCAACAGAGGCCGCAGCGCTGCTGGGCGAAACCAGTCCGCTGCAGCAGCGCCTGAACGGCTTTCAGGTGCGACCGGGCCAGCTGCAGATGGTTGAGTCGGTCGCCCGTGCCCTTGAGGAAGGGCATCACCTGCTCGTCGAAGCGGGGACGGGTACCGGGAAGTCTCTGGCGTACCTCATTCCGGCCGTCCAGTACGCCCGACGAACAGGCGACCGAGTGGTCGTATCCACCCACACCATCGCCCTGCAAGATCAACTCGAACACCGGGATTTCCCGTTGCTGCAATCCGCGCTCGGGGAGGACGTCTCGCTCGCCGTTATGAAAGGGCGAACCCATTACTTGTGCCTGCGCAAGTTGCGGCAGGAGGTCGAAGGCGTCAACCTCTTGACAGATCCGGCCGAGGCACTCACTTTGATGCGCCTTCTGGTCTGGCTGGTGCAGACGGAAGAGGGCAGCCGGGAGGAACTCGCAGAAGTGGACGCGCTCCCGGCGGTATGGCCGCGCATCCAAAGTGAGACCGAGACGTGTATCCATAAGCGGTGCCCGTTTTTCAAGCCGTGTTACTACTTCCGCGCACGCGCGCGCGCGTACGGAGCCGACGTGGTGGTGGCGAACCACTCCCTCGTGTTGTCGGACTTGAAGACCAACCATCACGTGTTACCCAGATACAGCCGACTGGTGGTCGACGAAGCGCACCATTTGGAGCAGGAAGCGACACAACACTTGGGCGAAGAAGTGTTTCGTTCGCAGACCCTGGGACTGCTCGGCAGGCTCTCCCGGGACGGCGGGCGGCACGGCGCCATACCCGATGTGCTGGCTCGCCTCGGGTCGACGCTCTCCATCGCGGCACGGGCCATCCAGCCCTTGCAGAAAATCGACGAGTCCCTTGGGCCGCTGCGGCAGCAGACTGAGGCTCTGTTCGCGATGCTGGCAGGACTGGTGCCGCCCGGGCAATCCGACCTGCGCCTGCGACCGCCGGTCACAGACCACCCGGCCTTTCTTGCCGCGCGGCAAGTTGCAGACGAACTTCAACCGACGCTCGACCTGCTGGAACGGTGGGCCGCAGAGGTTGCATCGATTGCGGAGCAAGAGTCGGACGAGGAGACGTCCGGCCGTATGCTGGACGCCACCGGCTTCCTGAACGAGCTGGTGGCCCGGCTGCGCCTCCTGGCCGACGTCGGGCAGGCAGACGACGACTGGGTGGAGTGGATTGAGTGCAGCGGCCCACCCGAGCGTCGCCAAGTCGGGATTCGGCGCGCGCCCATCGACGTATCGGCCATCCTGCGCGAACGGTTGTTCGAGGCCAAAGACGCGGTCGTCCTGACCTCGGCCACGTTGTCCGTCGCAGGGGACTTCCAGTTCATCGGACGGCGCCTGGGGCTGCTTCCGGCGCCCGGGGGCAGCCATCGTGCGCCCGGAGAGACCGAGGAGGGCGGGTTCTCGGTCGAGACACTGACCGTTCCGTCGCCGTTTGACCTATCGCGACAGGCCTTGCTGTGCGTGCCGACGGACGTACCGGACCTGTCCAAGATGCCCGCGGAGGAGGCGGCGGTCTGGCTGGCCGACTCCATCTTCCAGTTGGCGCGGTTGTCCCAAGGTCGACTGCTGGCCCTGTTTACGAGCCACGCCATGCTCCGCGCGACCGCCGACTATCTCCGTGATCCGCTCGCGCGCCGCGGCATCGCCGTCCTGGCTCAAGGACTGGACGGCAACCGCACCCAAGTGTTGCGGGCGTTCCAAGCCAACCCGCGGGCGGCCTTGCTCGGTGCACAGTCGTTTTGGGAGGGGATTGACCTGCCCGGTGACCAGCTCACGACCCTGGTCATCGTCCGCCTGCCTTTTCAACCACCCAACCACCCCGTCACCGAGGCGCGCAGCGAACGACTGGAGGCGGCCGGTCAGAGTCCGTTTTGGCAACAGAGCTTGCCAGACGCTGTGGTCCGATTCCGGCAAGGGTTTGGCCGCCTCGTGCGGACGGTCCACGACCGCGGCGTGGTCGTGGTGTTCGACCGACGCATCGTCACGGCGCGCTACGGGCAGCGGTTCTTTCAGTCCATCCCCGGTGTGCAATCGTTCCGCGGGCCTGAGCGAGACATGCTCCGGCGGGTCCGCGATTTCCTTGCGGAATCACCCCGGGACATTCCAGCATACGCACCGGGTGGGGCGGGAGACTAGGGACGTACCCGAGAAGGGAGGTCCCGGCCGTGCACACGATGTGGAAGGGCGCTTTGAGCTTCGGCCTCGTGAACGTGCCTGTGCGGATGTTCGCGGCGACCGAATCGCACGACGTGTCGTTCCGTTACCTGCACCAAGTGTGTCAGACGCCCATCCAGTACACCCGCACCTGTCCGACCTGCGACAAGGCGGTGGACTGGGATGAGATTGTCCGCGGCTACGAGTACGAACCGAACCGGTTCGTCGTCTTCACGGACGAGGAATACAAGGCCCTCAGCCGGTCGCGAGCGCAGACCATCGACATCGAGTCGTTCGTGGAGTTGTCCGAGATAGACCCCATCTACTTCGATAAGACGTACTACCTGGCGCCGGAGACCTCGGGGAAGAAGGCCTACCAGCTGCTGCAGGCGGCGATGACGGAATCGGGCAAGATTGCCGTCGCCCGCACCGTCATTCGGAGCCGAGAAACGCTCGCTTGCGTCCGTGTCGGACAGGGCGTGCTGGTGCTCGAGACGCTGTTCTGGCCGGATGAGGTCCGCCAGACGAGGGAGCTACCGAACATCGACGCGACCGTCTCGGCCGAGGAGAAGGAGCTGTCGATGGCGGTGACGCTCATCAACCAGTTGGCGACGCATTTCGATCCCGCCGCGTACGTCGACACAGGCCGCGAAGAGACGCTTGCCCGCATTCGCCAGAAGGTCGAGGAGAACCAGATCTCGACGCCCGCCGAACCGGCTGCCGCCAAGGCGAACATCGTCGATCTCATGGCCGCACTGCAGGAGAGTATCCGCCGGACCCAGCCGGACCCGTCGACCGCGAAGTCGAAACCGCGCCCTGCAAAACGCGCCGCCAAAAAGACATCCTGACCCCAGTCGGCCGCGGGTCGACTGCACTCTGCTAGTGCCTTTCTCCGCGGTTCGACCCGCCCGCCCTCACCTCCAAGCGCTCCACGGTGGGGGCCCGCAGTTGCCCGCTGTCCGTCCATTCCAGAAACCGCACCTCCGCCCAAACCTCCACGTCTGGGGCGAGCCGACCCGTGCGGTCGCAGTGGGCCATCACCGCGCGCCACCGCGCCCGGTTCATACCCGAAGCGGCGCGTCCAATCACGGAGCCCCGTTGGTCGGGGTTGGCCAGCCACAGGGACGCCGGCGTCCCATCCGGCCGCATCTGCACGCCCACGGACGGTACCCACATCGTTCGCCAGCACTTGTGTTTCTGCCAATCCGGGTGCTTCTGACCCAGCCTGTACACGCTGCCGCGGCGCTTCGCGACCACGCCTTCCATGCCGAGATCGGCCATTCGAGCCAACAACCCGGGCCCATCGGTGAAGCGGTCGATCCGCTGCACCACGCCCGTAGCCGGCAGATATTGGTCGAGCCAGTTCAGGCGGGTCTCCAACGGCAGACCGGTCAAGTCGCGCCCACCGGCCTGCAGGCAGTCGAACACCATGTACCAGACCGGGATGTCGATGTGTGGTCTCGCGGCGAGATCCCGCTTCAAGACGCGGTGAAAGTTCGGTCGACCGTCTTCGCCCAGGCTCACGACCTCGCCGTCGAGGACCGTGTCTTGAGGCAACCGGAGACTTGCCAGGGTTGAGCAGAGGTCGGGGTACAGGCTCGTGCGCGGCCGCTGTTTTCGGTTCCACAGTTGCACCGACCCTGCGATGTGGCAAAGCATCCGCACCCCGTCCCACTTCACCTGGTAGAGATACGCGTCCACATCGACGAACGAATGAACCATGACCGGTTCCATCGGACGAAAGGGTTCCTGCAAATGCTGTGCGCTGGACATCGTTCACCCTCACCTGCCGTCCCGTTGCCACTCACCCCCCAGCATGCCCGAAACCCCGGCTGTGAACCCTATGAATTGCGGGCGATGGGCCGCCTACACGGATACCTGGGGAGGTGCGTCGATTGCAACTGATCGCCGAACACACCGTGCAGATCACCCATCCGGAAAAGGTCCTGTGGCCGGAGGTTGGCGTCACGAAGGCCGACCTTCTCCAATACTTGGTCGACCTGAGTCCGCACCTGTTGCGGCATCTCGCGGGCCGCCCCTTGACCACCATTCGCTGTCCGGATGGCGTCGCTGGTCACCGGTTTTATCAGAAGGACGCCCCGCGGCCAACGCCGGAATGGGTCCTCACGCGGTCGGTTCCGTCCCAGGAGCGAAACAAGGTGCTCGACATGGTGATGGTAGACTCGGTGTCGACGTTGCTGTGGCTCGGGAACCTGGGCTGTCTGGAGTTTCACACGGGGTTTGACCCCATCGACCATCCGGGCCAGCCCGACTGGGTGGCCATCGATCTGGACCCGACGGTCCCTGGATTCGAACCTGTGCGCACCGTCGCGATGGAGATCCACCGCTTGCTTGAACACCTTTGTATTCCGCACATCGCCAAAACATCCGGGGCGACCGGTTTGCAGATTTGGATTCCTGTTCGCCCATCCATCCGTTACGAGGAAACCCGCGTCTTCACACAGGCGGTGGCTGCCTACGCGGTGGCCAAACTACCGGCGGTTGCCACGGTGGAGCGGCTGACGAAGAACCGTGGGGACAAGGTCTACGTGGATTACCTCCAGCACGGCCCGGGCCGGACGATGATTGCTCCGTACAGCCCGCGCGCCACAGCGCTCGCCACCGTATCTACACCGATGACCGCGGACGAACTGGGTGGGGTGGCCCGCCCGGAGTCGTTCACCCTGCAGACCGTCCCGACCCGCGTGGCGCGGATGGGTGACCTGCTGGCGCAGCTGGAACCGATTGACCTGCGTCCGTTCACGACTTTTTTGGCCAGACACGGCGGATTCCGGTGAGCGCCTCCATCGGACGCTTTTCGACACGGGCGATGGTCCCTTTTCGGACACACCCTGCTATAATCACTGGCAAGGAAGGTGATTGTGTGACACACGCAGAATTCGCGGTCATCGGCGGTACCGGTGTTTACGACCCCGGGCTCCTCGAAGGTGCCGAGGAGACGCTCGTCGACACGCCGTACGGGACGGCCAAGGCCACCATCGGTACATACGGCGGCAAGCGCGTGGCATTCATGCCGCGCCACGGCGCGTCGCACCAGATTCCGCCCCACCTCGTCAATTACCGGGCGAACATCTGGGCGCTGAAACAACTGGGTGTCCGGCAGGTCCTGGCGACAGCTGCCGTCGGGTCGCTGCAGCGCGTGTACGAGCCGGGGAGCCTGGTGCTCATCGACTCCTTTCTGGACTTCACCAAATCGCGTCCCACGACGTTTTTCGAACAGGGGAACGTGGTCCACGTCGACATGACCGACCCCTACTGCGGGCGCTTGCGGTCCGCGGTTCGCCAGTCCGCAGCCGAGTTGGGTGTAGCGTTGTTTGACGGGGGTACATACGTGTGTGCGGAGGGTCCGCGGTTCGAGACGCCAGCGGAAATCCGCTTCTACCAATCCCTTGGGGCCGCGGTGGTCGGGATGACCACGGTGCCGGAGGTGGTGCTGGCGAAAGAGGCGGAACTGTGTTACGCCACTGTCTGCATGGTGACAAACTACGGCGCGGGTATCAGCAAGGAGCCGCTCACACACGAGGAGGTGGTGTCGACCATGGCGGACAACGTGCACCGGATTCGGTCGCTGTTCTTCCACACCATCGCGCACGCGGATGGGGAGCGCGACTGCCGGTGCCCGCACGCGGTGGGGGGACAACAGCCGCTCGTCGGCAGCGGACAGGAGGCTGGCCAGGCGTGAAATCGCTGGAGTGGACGGGGACCGCCCTTTGCGTACTCGACCAAACCCGATTGCCGCGCGATGCGGTCTGGATCACCTGCACATCGGCAGAGGCGGTGGCGCAGTGCATCCGCGGCATGCAGGTGCGGGGCGCGCCCGCTATCGCGGCGGCCGCCGCCTTCGGCGTCGTGCTGACCGCACAAGCGGCGGCGGCGGACGGGGTCCCGTGGCCGGACTTCGTCGAGCGCGTACAGTCGTCGCTCCGCCTCCTGGAGGCCACGCGTCCGACGGCGGTCAACCTGGCTTGGGCCCTGCGGCGGATGGACGCGGTCTTGGCTTCCGCCCCGCCGGACCCGAGGGCTGCAGCGGAGGCGCTCTCTGGGGAGGCGCTGCGCATCGCGCATCTCGACGTTGCGACGAACCGCGCCATTGGGCGACACGGCGCAGATCTCTTCCGCGGACCGGTGCGCATCCTCACCCACTGCAACACAGGCAGTTTGGCGACGGTCGAGTTCGGCACGGCCCTCGGCGTCATCCGCGAGTTGCACGCGCGCGGCCAGTTGCTCGGCGTCTTCGTGGATGAAACGCGACCTTACTTGCAAGGTGCGCGGCTGACAGCGTACGAGCTCCTAGCGGAGGGCATTCCGCACACGCTGATCACCGACAGCATGGCAGGGTACTTCATGCAGCAAGGTCAGGTCGACGCCGTGGTGGTGGGAGCAGACCGGATTGCGAAAAACGGCGACACAGCCAACAAGATTGGCACCTACACGCTGGCGGTGTTGTGCCAGTATCACGGGGTGCCGTTCTACGTGGCGGCGCCTTGCAGCACGTTCGACCGAGCGACCGCGAGCGGCGCGGACATCCCGATTGAACAGCGTCACCCGCGCGAAGTTCTGGAAGTGTTGGGGCAGCGGATTGCCCCGGAGGGGACGGACGCGGCACATCCGGCGTTCGACGTCACGCCGCACAGCCTCATTGGCGGAATCATCACGGAGTACGGAGTCATACGGGATCCGTCCGAGGAGAACATTGCGGCCAGCTGGCAGCACTGGCACGAAGCGGAGGTGAGCCGGTGAACGAACGACCCATCCAGGTCTTTGAGGTCGGGGGGCTGGTCGTCGACGCGGACACGGTGATACCAGGCCCGGCCTATTTGGCGGTTGCCAACGGCCGGGTGCAAGCGGTCGGTCCGGGCGCCTGGACCGAATCCCTAGACCACCGCGACGGTGCGACGGTCCACCGCATGCCACGGCGCATCGCGATACCGGGCCTCATCAACGCTCACGGGCACGCGGCGATGACGCTGTTTCGCGGCGCCGGGGACGACGTGCCGCTTCAAACCTGGCTGCAGCAGAAGATCTTTCCGCTGGAACAGCAACTGACCGCGGACGCCGTGTACTGGGGAACCTTGCTTGCCTGCTGGGAAATGGTGACCTCCGGCACGACGTGCTTCACCGACATGTACTTCTTCATGGAGCAAAGCGCCCGCGCCGTCGCGGAGAGCGGGCTGAGGGCTGCGCTGTCGCCTGGCTTGCTCGGCTTTACGGAGGAGATGCAGGCGGAGGGGCTGGCGGAGAGCCGTCGGTTTGCGCGGGATTGGCACGGTGCTGCGGGCGGACGCATCCAGGTCCTGTTGGGGCCGCACGCTCCGTACACGTGTCCACCTCCGTTTCTGCACCGGGTAGCCGATTTGTCGGCTGAGCTCGGCTTGGGGATTCAGATTCACCTGTCCGAGACGCGGGCAGAAGTCACAGACAGTGTCGCTGCTCACGGGCGCACACCGATTGAGCAGATGGTGGATGTCGGCCTGTTTGAGCGGCCGGTACTGGCGGCCCATTGCGTGCACGTGACGGCAACAGACATCCAGGTCTTGCAACAGCGCGACGTGCGCGTCGCGCACAATCCCCAGAGCAACCTCAAGTTGGGCTCCGGGATTGCGCCCTTGGTCGAACTGCTGGCGGCAGGCGTGACGGTGGCACTGGGTACCGACGGGGCGGCGAGCAACAACAATCTGGATCTGTTCGAGGAACTGCGCCTCGCCGCTACTCTGCATAAGGGGCGGCTGGAGGACGCAACGGCGGTGCCGGCAAAAGACGCGTTTGCGATGGCCACCGAGCGAGGCGCCCGCGCGGTGTTCCGACCACCGCTGGATGGCACACTGCGGCCTGGTGCGAGCGCGGACCTGGTCTTTCTCGACGCTGACAGCCCGCGCTTTCAACCGCAGTACGACTTGCTCTCGAACGTGGTGTACGCCGCGTCTGCCGCGGACGTCTGTGATGTGTTCATCGGGGAGCAGTTCGTGGTGGAGAACCGGCAACCCACGACCTTGGACACCGAGCGCATCTCCTTTGAAGTCGCGCGCATCGCCCGCGCGTTCCAACGTGGGTAAACGCGCGGGCGATGGCTGCCTTAACCGCGCAAGAGGGTGTTTCGAAACGGCGGGAGGTCGCGCCAAGTCGCGCTTCGCAAGGTGGACTTGAGCGCCGACAACCACAGGTCTTGCGCTTGACGAGTGCGTGTTACGGGGGTACGGGACGAGTGTTCCGCGTCTGGCATATGACGTGCACCTCCCCGCGTAATACTCGTAGTATGGGCGCGGCTGGTGCGCGTATGTCAAGCGTTTGATGGCAGGAGAGGAGACAACACATGCGCATACTGATCAGCAACGACGACGGCATTGGCGCCCCGGGACTCGATGCCTTGGTCCGGGCCGTCGCGCGCGTCGGAGAGGTTGTGGTCGTGGCACCGGATCGACAGCGGAGCGCGACCAGCCACGGTATCTCCCTGTTTCGTCCACTGACGCCGCAAGCGCACGACTTTGGCCTCGCGAACGTCACCGCGTACGCCCTGACTGGAACGCCTGCCGACTGCGTGAAATGGGCGGTGTGCGAGTGCGCTGGGGAGCGCGGTTTTGACGTGATGTTTTCCGGCATCAACGAAGGGGCCAACCTGGCGACCGACGTGCTGTACTCCGGGACCGTCGCGGCGGCAGGAGAGGCGGCCCTGCAAGGCATCCCGGCAGCCGCGCTGTCGTTGAGCGGTCCGCCCTGGCCGTTCGAGCAAGCTGCCAAGCGCGCGTGTGAACTGCTAGAACGTGTGCGATGGTCGGAGTTGGGCCCCGACAACTTCCTCAACGTGAACATCCCGGCCAAACAGCCGCTGGGTCCGTTTCGCGCGACCATTCTCGGTGCGCGGACGTTCCGGGACCGATTCGAGCGGAAGGTGGACGCGCACGGCGTCACGTCGTACCTGTACGCCGGAGAGGAAACTTCTGAACCCGAGCAAGGGGAGACGGATACGCGGGCGCTGGCAGCGGGTTGCGTGAGCGTGACCCCGCTCTGCTACCGATTCACGAACGAGTCCCTGCAATCCACGCTGCGCGGCTGGTTGGCCGGCGCGCGAGTTCGAGAGACAGGAGCGGAGCAAAATGAATGACAGACAGCACCAGGTCATCGCAACCCACGTGTGCACCGCCACGGATGACCTGTACCAGTTGGTCGACTTTCTGAACCGGAACCTGAAGGACAAGGATGTCATCTTCGGGCTCTCGAAGTCGACGGAAGATGAGGGTAAGATGCTGTTGACACTGTACCGGGCGTGATGGCCGTGAATTCGAGATCTTGGAAGCCATGGTTGGTGGTTGGTGCCCTCGTCGTCGTATTGGCCGCGGCGGCCACGGGCCTCGCGCTGTGGAACAACCTCGACAGCGAGTGGCAGGTGGAAGCGGCTGCTGCCCAGTATGCACTCGACAACAGCCCGATTTCAAAAATTACAGGTCACGACGTCTTCACAGGAGCGGACGCACAAGAGGTTTTCTACGGGACGGATCCGTTCGGGCGGCCTTGGGTGAGCTTCGTCTACGGGACGCCGTTCACGGTCCATTCCGTGCCGGCGCAGGGCCTGCTGACCAAACAACGTGTGCTGGAACTCGCCAAGGCTCGCGGGCTGAAGGTTGGGGCCGCACACCTCGGGTTCCTCGACGCCGCCGCACAGCAGCGCCTCGGGGTTCAGACGGACGTGGTCTGGGAGGTATACGGCCAAACAGGGCCGAACCAAACGCAATACGTGTATTTCGACGCCCGAACGGGCAAAGAAGTGCAGTCGTACTGATGCCCGCGAGGCGGGCGTGGAAAATAGTACTGCCGCGGCCTGCGACCGAACGTGGTATACTGTGAGTCGCAGGCGTTTCTCCAAAATGCGGCCGGAATCAACAAGCAACACCGACACGCTCGGTCGAGGAGGCGTGCGTCGATGTCTCGTATTCGCCTCATTCCGATGATTTTCATCGCGCTGGTGTGCCTCGGCATCCTCATTAGCGGTTGGCAGGCATACAAGCGTTTCAACATGGTACAGCCGCTCAAAGCGCAGTTGGAAGCCGTCGCGGGCGTGAAGAACGTCGTCGTTGACGTCGGTAACCCGAGCACGATTCAGGTGAAACTGGGGCCCGTGAAGGACCTGCAAACCACCTATGACTCCATTTTGACGAAGGTCGACGGACAACTGGGCGGGACGGGGGCCATTACCCTCGTGGACAACCGCGACAGCACGTTGACCGCTGCTTGGGAATCGCTCAGTCCCATCCTCTACGAAGGCCTACGCAAAGGAAATTACACGGAGATGATCTCCGCGTTTGATACAAAGGCGGCCAAAGAAGGGATTCGCGCCGCCGTGACCATGGACACCCGCAACGTGTACGTACAGCTCTCCAAGGGAAGCCATTACCTGTACACCGTCGAACCGTACAGCTTGAACCAGGGAGGTGCTGCTTCTTGATCAAAGAGTGGGTTCTCGGCGCAGGGATTGCGGTGCTCATCTTCCTCGCCGTTCTGCACGTGAACATCCTGCCGTTGCTGTTCCTGATTGGCCTCGGCGTGCTGTTGTACGTAATGCTGGACCGTCGCTCGGGCATCCAACTCGGGAACCGAGAGGCGCCGGTTCGGCACCACGTGACGTTCGACATGATTGGCGGGCAGGAACACGCGAAGCGGGAGTTGCAGGAGGCGCTCGACTTTCTGCGCTTTCGCGACCGCATCAAAACACTGGGGATTCGCCCGCTGAAGGGGATCTTACTGACCGGCCCGCCGGGAACCGGCAAGACCTTGCTGGCAAAGGCAGCAGCGACGTATACCGACTCTGTCTTTTTATCAGCGAGTGGTAGTGAGTTTGTCGAGATGTACGTCGGTGTCGGCGCGCAACGCGTGCGGGAGTTGTTCCGACGCGCCCGCCAGACGGCCAAGAAAGAGAACAAGGACAGCGCCATCATCTTCATCGACGAGATTGACGTGCTCGGTGGACGGCGCGGGAACCTGAGCCATCAGGAGTACGACCAGACATTGAACCAGCTGCTGACCGAAATGGACGGGATGTCGACGACGCAGTCGCCGCTCGTGTTGGTGATGGCGGCGACCAACCGGCCGGACATCCTGGACCCAGCGCTGCTCCGGCCGGGGCGGTTCGACCGACAAATCAAGGTGGATCTGGCGGACAAGGACGGCCGCCTGCACATCCTGCGAATTCAGACCAAGGACAAGCCGCTGGCTGCGGATGTCGACCTCGAGCACATCGCCCGGGAAACCTATGGGTTCTCCGGCGCCCAGTTGGAGGCTCTCGTGAACGAGGCCGCCATCATCGCGCTGCGCGAGGGCAAAGAAGAGATATCGCAGGAGATGTTCCGCGACGCCGTCGACAAAGTGCTGATGGGGGAGAAGACGGGGCGCAAGCCGACGGAGGACGACCTCGAGCGTGTCGCCATCCACGAGCTGGGCCACGCCATCGTGAGCGAACTGATGCGGCCTGGGACCGTATCGCACATCACCATCGCGCCGCGCGGTAACGCGCTGGGATTTGTCCGGCAAATTCCAGAAACGGATCGATACCTGTACACGCTGGACCACCTGAAGCAGCAGATCAACGTCGCACTGGCGGGGAGTCTCGCCGAGGAACTGCACTACGGCAACCGCAGCACGGGCGCGCAGAACGACTTTATGCAAGCCTCGTCGCTGGCGCGAACCATGGTGAAGTGCGGACTGTCTCGGATTGGCATCGTGGACGAGGAGAACCTTCCGGAGTCCGTCCTCGACGCGGAAGTTCGGCACATCCTCTCGGAACAAGACCAGGTGACGCGCGAGCTGCTCGAACCGTACCGCAGCGACATCGCAGCGTTCGCCGAGCGCGTGGTCGCCGAGGAGAGCGTGGACGGCAAGCAGTTCCGCGACTGGCTCGCTGGCATTCAGCACAAGCAGGGCGCGTTTGACCCGCGCCAGATGAGCGGGGTCGTCGCCATGGGCTCGGACGCTGTACCTGGCATGTCCTGAAAGCGGCGTTCGTTCACCCGGCATCGCACGCGCGGATGACATCGCAAGGCGCCCGCACCTTCTCACCGCGAAGGGGCGGGCGCCTGGTCTCTGTGCCGTCGGCCAGCGTGGGCGGCGCCGGCGGAACCACCGGGGGCCTCTGTCAGATGTGCTATAATTTCCTCGATCGATGTCGATCCCGCTACGGCTCACGACCGGATCGACACGCGGACGAAGAGGCTGGAGGGAGCGCGTTGGCGACACAAACGACGGTTGCACAGATTGGTACATACGAGGGACAAGCGGTCATCCTGCGCGGGTGGCTGTACAACAAGCGTTCAAGCGGAAAAATCCAGTTTTTACAGGTGCGAGATGGGACCGGGGTCATCCAGTGCGTCGCCGTGCGCAACGAGGTCGGCGAGGACGTTTTCGCCCGCTGCAGTGAACTCACGCAAGAGGCGTCCGTCATTGTCGAAGGTGTGGTGCGAGCAGATGCGCGGGCGCCCATCGGGTACGAGGTGCAGCTCACGGACATCCAACTGGTGGGCGAGTCCGTGGACTATCCCATCACGCTCAAGGAGCACGGTGTGGACTTTTTGATGGACCACCGACATCTGTGGATTCGCACGCCGCGCCAACGCGCCATCCTGAAGGTCCGGGCGGAGGTGGAGCGCGCGATGCAGGCCTTCCTCGACGGAGACGGGTTCACTCGGGTCGACCCGCCCGTGCTCACACCGTCTTCGGCGGAAGGCACGACGGAGCTGTTCCACATCAAGTACTTCGACGAAGACGCGTACCTGACGCAGAGCGGACAGATGTACATGGAAGCGGCAGCCATGGCGCTCGGCAAGGTGTACTCCATGGGCCCGACATTTCGAGCGGAGCGGTCGAAGACACGGCGGCACCTGATTGAATTCTGGATGATTGAGCCGGAGATGGCGTATTACACGCACGACGACAACCTCGCTCTGCAGGAGCGGTTCGTATCGAGCGTCGTCGAGCACGTCCTGAACCACTGCGAAGCGGAACTGGCAACCATCGGTCGGGATGTCTCCAAGTTGCAGCATGTGACGGCGCCGTTCCCGAGGATGTCGTACGACGAAGCCATTGCGTGGCTGCAGAAGCGCGGCCATGACATTCAGTGGGGGGACGACTTCGGGGCCCCACACGAGACGGAGCTCGCTGGTCAGTTCGACCGCCCGGTGTTCATCGAACGGTATCCGACCGCCATCAAGGCGTTTTACATGCAACCTGACCCGGAGCGGCCAGAAGTGGTGCTGTGCGCGGACCTGTTGGCCCCGGAGGGGTACGGTGAGATCATCGGCGGCAGTCAGCGCATCCACGACTTCCACCTGATGGAGGAGCGCTTTGCACAACACCACTTGCCGGAAGCGGCCTACCAGTGGTACCTCGAGTTGCGCAAGTGGGGGTCGGTGCCGCATTCTGGGTTCGGAATCGGCCTCGAGCGCACGGTGGCGTGGATCTGCGGGTTGGAACACGTGCGCGAAGCCAACCCGTTCCCGCGGACCTTGTACCGCCTCTACCCGTAACAGCGCAAACCATCCCGATGGGCAAAGGGAGGATCTGTACATGAAACCGCCTGAACGTGAGACCGCCAATGCCGACTTTCTCAGTGGGCCGTTTGCGGTCATTCCGTACCCGCTGCTGCTGCGGGGCGGAACGCTTGGATTGTCGCCAGCCGAAATCCTCACGTTGGTGCAGATACTCGCCTGCGTCCAGGTGGAGCAGCGGGAGTTCCTGACGCCCGGAGAATTGGCGGAGCGGCTCGGAATCGACGCACCACAGACGACGGACGTTCTGTCGAACCTCGTGACCCGCGGATTCTTGGCGGTCGGCGAGCGCCTCGATGGGCAAGGGGTCATCAGCACCTATTACGACCTGAAACCCTTGTGGACGAGGCTGCGTGGACGAGATCCGCTCCAGTCGCCGGTGAACCAGTGGACCAAGAACCCGGTGGTGTTGTTCGAGGAGGAGTTCGGCCGTCCGCTCTCCGGGCTCGAATGCGAGCAAATCCGCGAGTGGCTCGAGCGGGACAAGCATCCTGAGTGGCTGGTGAACGAAGCCCTGCGGGAAGCGGTGCTGGCCAACAAGTACAGCTTCAAGTACATCGACCGGATTTTATTCGAGTGGCAGCGACACCACATCCGAACGAAACAGGAACTGGAGGCCTACCGCGAGAGCTACCGCGAACAAGTCAAGGCGCGCGCGGAAGCGGCCGCGGCGCGCAGCGGCCGACCGGGCGGAAAAGCCGCTGTACCCGATGCCAAGGCCGCCCGGCGAGACGAGCGATACAACGCCTTCTACGAGTTGTTCCCGGACGCCTGAGAGGGTTGGCCGGCACTCCCTGTGCCGCGCACCCGTGTACATCCCTGTGACGTGAACTTCAGCACGGATGCACTACACAGGGACCGGCGATGCAGCATCGTATACGGAAGCCGTCCAAACCGGATGGAGTCGGGCATCCGGCTTGAACAGCGGCTGGGAGGTGTACGATGTTGCAACCGCTCCGAATGAACAACGCGGCAAACTGGCCGAACGACGAATCGCTCGCGGATGTGACCCTCGCGTTTTGCGGCTTGCCGCACGGGATTCTCCGCCCACCTGTGCTTCGCCCTCGTCCCGGCGCACCGATGCCGAGACCGCCGTACGGCGGCCCCATCCTTCGCTGACGCAGGGTACCGCCCGGACCTCCATTCGGAGCAGGGATGAACGTGGACGCCTTTTCGACGCGGGAATCCCTGCCCGAAGGCCGCCCGTCAAGGCGGGCGGGTCAGCTGCCGAGCAGGGAGCCGCCGTACGTCACCACGCCCATCAGCAGTAAGCCTGCCAGCAACCATGCGCGACTCCGCCAGGTCGACGGCAGTTCCCGCAAAGCGGGGACCAGCTCCGAGAAGGCAATCACCAACATCGCGCCGGCAACGACGCCAGTCACGCCGTGCATCGCCGTCTGGTTCACGTGTGCGGCGACGGCGGCACCCACCCCCATGCCGACGAGGGTACTGACCGCCGGAATGAAGAGCAGGCGGCGAAGCTGCGGTCGGTCTGCCGGAAAGACGCTGCACAGCGCCAGCCCCCACAGCACACCCTCGGGAACCTTGTGCAGAATCACCGCTAGGTCAAAGCCCACGCTCTGCCAGGACCATTCCATCCCGGCCACCGCCACAGCAGAACCCTCCAAGAACGTGTGAAAGGACAGGGCAGACACCAAGACGAGACCGCTCGCAGGCGTCAGGTGCTGCCAGCCTTCTCCGTCTCGAAACGGCCCTTGGACGTGGACGAACAGGCCGTCTGCAGCGTGTGTGGCCAACATCATGACGACAGCGCCGACGAACATCCACAGGCCGGTTCCGGCGCCGCGAGCCGACCAAGCGTCGGGGAGGAAGTCGAGGACAACAGCTGCGACGAAGGCACCCGTTGCGAACGAGAAGACGTTGACCAACCTCGGCGAAGGGGAAGTGGACGCAGCGGACAATGCACCGGTCGCCGCGCCCAGGGTGAGGGACGCACCGGCGATGATGGCGCCCGCCGCACAGAGACTGACCACGATGGAAACGAGCAACGCCAGATGACTCATGGGTAGGTCCTTCCTCCTATCCTGCGGCATCGTCCAGCTGCCGGGTCGCACGTGGCCATCGATAGCCGTCAGGCTGCAGGCCAAACGACAACGGGCGGCCCTGTTGATTCATGCTATGATGAAAGTGGAACGGCACGAAGCCGAGATGAGCGCCAAGGAGGTGACGCTTGGTGTCCAGACGCTTTCGGACATGGGCGGGGACGGTCGGGACCCTGCCAACGGGTGCGCACAACCACATCTCGGACGTGCCAGGTGTTCGCGTCGGCCACGTCACCCTGGACCCGAGCGCCGGTTTCCCCCCGAGTATCCACACCGGCGTCACCGCTGTGCTGCCCCACCCTGGCAACTGGTTTACAGAGAAGGTTTGCGCCACGGCACACGTCATCAATGGCTTCGGAAAGACCACCGGCTTGGTTCAGGTGATGGAGTTAGGGGAATTGGAATCGCCCATCCTGCTCACAAACACCTTTTCGGTTCCTGCAGTGACCGAAGGGGCCATCCGCTACATGCTGGGGCGAAACGCCGACATCGGCAACGGGGCCGGGTCCCTGAACGTCGTTGTGGGCGAATGTAACGACAGCTACCTGAATGACATGCGCGGTCTGCACGTCCGGCCGGAGCACGCGTCGGCTGCCATTCAGGCGGCCCTTTCCGCCCCGTCTCTGGCGGAAGGGTGCGTGGGTGCAGGCGCCGGGATGCGGTGTTTCGGCTGGAAAGGTGGGATTGGGTCTGCCTCCCGCGTGGTGACGTTCGACCTCCCCGACGAGGCGGCGGTCTCAGCCGACCACCGTCCCGGGCGGACGGATGGGGGGGAAACGGCTGGAGCGCGCCGGTCCGCCACGGGTCCGATGAAGGGGACCATTGGCGTGTTGGTGCTGACGAATTTCGGGGTTCCGGAAGACCTGACCATCCTCGGCCGACCCGTTGGGAAAGCGCTCCGACCGCCGGTACAGCCCAAGCCATCGGAGCAGCCGGACGGCTCGGTGATGGTCGTGCTGGCGACGGACCTTCCGTTCACGGTGGACCAACTGCAGCGCCTGTGCAAGCGGGTGGCGTTCGGGTTGGCTCGGACTGGGTCCATCGCGCACCACGGCAGCGGCGACGTGGTCATCGCGTTTAGCACCACCGCGAGACGGCCTATGGTGGGCCGCTCCGACCGCCTGCTCTACGCGCTCCGCGAAGGGGAGATGCTCTCGCGCTGCTTTCGCGCCGTGGTGGAAGCGACGGAAGAGGCCGTCTTCAACTCCCTCTGCGCGGCGGTGACAACGGTCGGGCGGGAGGGACGAGTGGCAACGGCCTTGCCCATGGACAAGGTCCAACATCTGTTGCAACGCACGACATGGGAGGGGGAAGAAGCGTGACCGTGGTCCGTGTGGAGTTTGACGACGGGCGCTGGGTCGGTGACATCCACCTAACAGCACAGAGTGCTGGGATGCACGGCGGCCCGTTCAACGTTCAGGTACCACCGGAGGAGGACGCAAGCGAGAGTGCGTGGGTCCGGTACCGGCTGGACGCTTTGTTCGCCAGCGTGACGGACGGGGACCCGACGCCTGCGGGGTTCTTGGTGACAGCTGGCGATGGCTTCTACGCCGAGTTGCCGTGGTCGTTCGCCGCGCATTGCGAGCTACGGGTGCCCACGGCAGCTCTCCGGGTGCCGACCCAAGGCGGCGAGGCAGCCGACAGCGACCAGCCGCGGGTGCGGATGCAGGTGACCGTGCCCGCCGACGCGTGCCTGAATGTCAAGGATGTTCAGGTCATCCGGATACTTACGCGCGAGGCGCCCATAGAGCCGCGGTATGGCACGGGATGCCGGGCGTAGCACTGGATTGGCCCCTGTGATATACTAAAAGTAAGTGAATATGAACCTTCGGGGCAGGGTGAAATTCCCGACCGGCGGTGACCATTGCGACGCAATGCAGCCCGCGACTCGACGAGCGCTTCGCGCAGTCGACTGACTTGGTGCAATTCCAAGGCCGACGGTATAGTCCGGATGAGAGAAGGTGAGGTAGGGCATGGCGGTTTGCCGTGCTCCGTTCTACGCGTGCGCCCCGAGGAGTCTGCTCCTCGGGTTTTTTGTTCGCGCTGCGACGCCTTTCACGCGCACCTCTCACAACCAGGTTCATATCAACCTCTCGCGGAGGCCGTGAACGCCAGAACCGGTGCCGCGAAGACAGACAGACCGGGAGGTTGATGAATTGACAAACACAGAGCAACGCACAGGGCGCGGGCGCGTGTGGTGGATTGCCCTCGGGGCCGCGATGTGGGGCCTGGACGGGGTATTCATCGTTGCCCTGCTTCATCACTTTACATCGTCGCAGATTGTCTTCCTCGAACACGCCTTGTTGTTCTTCTTTGCGGCACCCACACTGCTGTGGAAGTGGCGCGAACTGAGGCGCCTGAATGTCGGCGACTGGTTGGCCGTCTTATTCGTGGCGTGGGGTGGCTCTGCCTTGGCGTCTATCCTCTTCACCGCCGGTTTCACGTATGGGAACGCCAACGTGGTCCTGGTGATGCAGAAGATGCAACCGCTGTTCGCGGTGCTGCTGGCGGCCTGGCTGTTGAAGGAGCGTGTGCCGCGCGGATACTGGATTCTGTTGCCGGCGGCGCTGGTCGGGGCGTACCTGCTCACGTTCGGGTTTCACACTCCGTTCTCGCAGAGCCGACACGGTGCCTTCGTCGGTGCCCTGTTCGCCCTCTCCGCGGCTGCGCTCTGGGGCGGATCGACCGTCATGGGTAAGCGGGTCGTAAGCAAGGTCTCCTTTCCGACGATGACCGCCCTGCGGTTCGCGTGCGCACTGCCACTGTTGTTGATGATTGTCCTCGTGGAGCATCCGGATTGGTCCGGCATGGGACGCGCGTTCATCCTTCTGCCGGTGTGGCTCAACCTGTTGTTTCAGACGCTCGTGCCGAGTCTCATCAGTCTGCTCGTATACTACTGGGGCCTCGACGGCGTTCGGGCGTCGTACGCGACCATCGCCGAGTTGGCGTTTCCTGCGACGGGGCTGTTGTTGAACTGGCTCGTCCTGCACCAGACCATCCGCTTCGGACAGTGGGTGGGCTTCGCCGTCATCTGGCTCGCGGTCCTACAGTTGTCGCGTCTGCCCGCCGACCGCACGGACAGCCATGGGCGCAAACCGCCACAGGTCGACTCCTTCGCCGTCTGAGCTCTGGCCTGCAGGCGTCGCGAACCCGATTTCATGCGACAGCACCCCAGTGGCGATACGGTACAATGTCGGTGACAGGGAGTGGGGAGGGGAGTCGGGATGTCCGACCGATTGCAAGGAGACGCAGCCGTCGCTTCGTGGCCATCTGCTGCGGTGGCTGCCGTCCACAAGAGCGCGACGCACAGCTTCAGCAAGACCACCGTTGAAACGATTGAGTTGCTCCCCGGACTGGGTGTTGCGGGAGACGCGCACCTCGGGAGAACAGTACAGCACCGGGCCCGAATGAAGAAACACCCAGCCGAGCCGAATCTGCGCCAGGTTCACCTGATACATATGGAACTCTTGGAAGAGTTGCGAGATGCCGGCTTTCACGTGAGACCCGGAGGCCTTGGCGAGAACATCACGACGCGCGGCATTGCCCTGCTCAATCTGCCCGCAGGCACCCGTCTGCACATCGGTGCGGACGCGGTGCTCGAGGTGACCGGGCTTCGCAACCCGTGCTCGCTCATCGACGATTTCCAACCGGGACTCATGAAGGCGGTTCTTTGTACCGACGCCGACGGAAACGTCATCCGCAAAAGCGGCATCATGAGCGTCGTACTGCAGGGCGGACAGGTTCGAGCCGGCGATACCATTCGGGTTGCGATGCCAGAGGCGCCGTGGCGGCCGCTTCCGGTCGTGTGACGTCCGTCCGATGTACGTCCCTCTGTCGTTCCTCTGTCGCTTTAGTTAACATAATATATATTATCGGACATTGCGTGAACGGCCTATCGACCGTGATGGCCGACGGACCGCCCGCCGCTGCGGACGGAGCGATGAACGTCCTCTTCCGACCGCTGCAACATCGACCATTGTAGGATGGCACATCACGGGACCGACGTGCACATGATGTGACAGAAACCCATTCACCGCTCCCCTGTCGCCAGACCGAAAGACCGTCGCTCGGTCGACGACCGGAAAGAAGGGATGTCCCGTTGGTCCTGGCCAGCCGTTTCCTGCGCTTGACCGAACCGTACATGCAAGGGCCGGACGTCATGGCGGTGCAGCGACGCCTGATTGTGCTTGGGCTGCTCACCCGTCCGTTCAACGGCATCTACGGACCCGAAACTGCGGCCGCTGTCCAGCGTTTTCAACAGCTGAACGGCCTTACATCCGACGGCATCGTCGGGCCGCTCACGTGGACCGCGCTCGGCATAGGCAACGTCACCTGGGGCGGCGGCCGTTTCCACATCACCGTCGACACCGTCCGCAACATCCTGGCGCTCTACGACAATGGGCGCTTGCGAGCGACGTATCCGGTCGCGACGGGAAAACCGAGTACACCGACGCCCGTCGGCGACTGGGTGATCATCGAGAAGGTCCCGAATCCGGGCGGTCCGTTCGGAGCCGACTGGATGCGGCTGTCCGTGCCGAACGGCGGTTACGGCATACACGGGAACGATGACCCGTCCTCGATTGGCCAGTCCGTCAGCCACGGCTGTGTACGGATGCGCAACGCGGACGTCGTGAAGGTCTACAACCTGATTCCCCTCGGAACGCCGGTCACCATCACCGGGCAGGTGGTCACCACGCGACTGCTGTACCTCCATGTGACGCCGGGTCTGGACATCGCCGCGGTGCAGCGGATGTTGCAGCAGGTTGGGTACTCTCCTGGGCCGGTCGACGGTGTGTATGGCCCCGAGACCGTTCAGGCCGTCGTGGCCTTCCAACGAGATCATGAGCTCGCGGTCGACGGCGTTGTGGGGCCTCAGACCGCAGTCGCCATCCAAACCGCCTACGACTTATCCCTGGGTGACGTCCTGCCGTAGCGGTCGCTATGTACGAGTGAGCAGCGGGCGGGGACACCGGCCGACGTCGGGCCCCCGCCCCCACTTCCGATAGGGCGACTCCTACCAGTACCCGTCAGTACCCGACGCCCGCGCCCGCGCCGGCCCCCATGCCGCCGCCCCAATACGGGACGAGCAAGAAGAACAAGACAAAGATGATTAGAAACACAACCGCCCAGCGGGTGTATCCACCAAATGCACCGCCATCGTACATGTCCGATACCCTCCTTTCGCTGGCCAAACGACAAAGAAGTCACGCGAGGCTCATCAGTAGACGCCGGCGCCGGCCCCTGCGGCTCCCGCACCGTAATACGGCACCAGCAGGATGAACAGCACGAAGATGATCAGAAACACAACCGCCCAACGTGTGTATCCCCCAAACGCTCCGTACACCCATATCCCTCCTCGTCTCCTGGGATGCCCTAGCATATGAACCTTCACCGGCCGACCGGAAAGGCGGACGCACGCCGGTAATGGCACAAAAAAGCGAATCGCAGGCGCCCCTGCGGTTCGCGTCTACAAATCGAGGAAGTGGAGGACCGGCCTTCCCGCGCTCACGGGAGGAGCCGCAGCGCGCTGAGGCGGCTGTTGACTGCGCTCAACTGCTCGGAGATGTCTGTGGTGGAATGCTGCAACTGGCCCAACGCGGCGGCCGCTTGCCCTGCCAAGGCGGCGGCCGTCTCGGAGCCTTGCAAGATGCCCTGCTCCAGCCCGGAGGCGGTGCGCAGATCTCCCGCCAAACCTACCGTGCCCTGTTGTAGCGCTTGCATGTCGGAGAGGATGTTCTCCTCACGCAGGCCGATTTGTGCGAGGTGGTCGTTCATCGACCGCAGGTGTGACACCGTTTCCGTTTCGGCCTGTTCAATCTGCACGAGCGAGGTGGTCGCCGACTGCAACGGGCGCAGGGCAGCCGCCGTCTGTGCCACCAAGGGTGTTGTCTGTGCCACATCCCGGTTCAATCCGGCCATCGTTTGGTCCATGTCCGCCTGAATGTGCGTCTGCTCGGCCATGCTGTAGGAAAACCCGCCCAAGCCAGCCAGCGACACGCACGTCGAGACGACGGTCAACATCCGGCGGACAGTTCCCGTTTCCAACGCCATGGCTTCACCCCCTCCCCATTTCATTCCTTGCCATCTACGGTCACCGTTTCGTCCCTCAATTTGGCGACAGCAGGCCTCCGAGCGGCAGCAACCCCGTCAGGCCTGATCCGCTCGTCCCTCCGGTGGTCCCTGTTCCAGTGCCGGTCACGGCACTGAGACCCTGTTTCACAGCGTTTCCTGCGGCCCCTGCTGCCCCACCCACGGATTGCGTCAGACTCCCTGCGGCTGGCAGCGATCCGCCGGAGGCCAACCCCTTGCTGAGCGACGTCACCGTCTGACCCACGGACGACAACAGGCCGCCCCCGGACCCCAGCAACTGGTTCACCTGACCAAACAGGCGGAACTCCTGCTCCGCATCGGACAGCGCTTGCAGCAGACGCGTCATCTCACCGTCGAGTTGCACGCTCGACGCATTCATATCGGCCAAACTGCCATCCAGCGACTGCAACACGCGCACGTTCTGCTGCACGGTCGCTGTAAGCCCCGCCGCCTGTTGCGCGACCCCGACGGTCGCCGTCGCCGCCCCCTCTTCCGCCGACAGAATTTGCTGCATCAGGTCCACGTTGTGCTGCGTCAACTGCACCTGTCGATTCAGCTGCGCCGACAACGCCTGACCCGTCTGCTGCTGCTGCTGCAGAAGCTGCTCCTGCTGTTGCAACGACTGCAACTGCGCATCCACCCGGTCCACCTGGGCGGAGAGCTGCCTCGTGTTCGCGAGCATCCCATGGGTTGTACCGTGGAGCTGCCTGACCAGTGCAAACAGGTTGTTTCGCGGCAGGGTCACACCGTGTGCCAGGGTCCACACAGCCACCGCGGCAAGTGAACAGCACGCCGCGACGCCGCCCGGCAGCAGCCACTTGGGGGCAGCGGAACGCGGACGCTGTGGTTCGGGTGCCATCGACATACTCATTCGCCCTCCCTCTTCGCCACACGCGGGGGCGCGGCTGCAACCCGCTCAGGGCAAGACCGCCGTCTTCTGGTTCATCTGTGCCACGTCGTCATCGATCTGCGCCGCACTCTGCTCCATCTGCTGGAGGCTGCGGACCAGTGATCCGTTCGTCGAATTCAGTTGTTGCATCGTTGCCGAGATGTGTTCTTCGCTCGTTCGGATGTCCGCCAAACTTCCCGCCGAGTCCGCAACGCCGCCGTGGATGGAGCGGATCGATCCGTCCAAGCCTTGCACCGTTTCTGCCAGCGAAGCGAGGCCGGCATCCATCGACGTCACGGACTGCTGGATGGCTGCCAGCCGCTGGGCCATATCCGCGGTCACGTGCGACAACGTCGTCAGTCCGACGAGCCCCGTCGGGATTTCGCTCGCTAACTGCCGCGCGTGCTGCACATGCTGCGCCAACTGGACGGATTTCGCCGCCATGTCACGCTGTAAATGCACCTCGACCCACGCGTTCGCGCAGACGAGTGCCAGTCCGAGCGGGATCACCCATTTCGCGATCCCCGTCACGCCCCACTTCATCCCGTCACCCCCGGCACCTTCGCGTTCATTTCGTCCGCTGCCGCCCGCATCGCGGCGAGTCCCGTTTCGTCCTCCGCGACGAGCTGGTCCAGTGACCGCAGGGTCTTGGCGAGGGAGGCGGTTGCGGCGTCCAGCGACTTCAGGTTCGAGGCAATCGCCTGCAGGTTGTTGGCACTGCCGTGGGCCCCGCCGGCGATGGCTTGATTGATGCGCAGGGTCGCCGCGTTCAACTGGTCAATGGTGGCGATGTTTCGGTTCAGATCTTCTGTCACTTGCTGCGTCTGGACCAGGTTTCGCTGCATCTGCTGCGCCGCCCGCAGGAGTGGGCCCAAACTGCGGTTGTTCTCAATCACGCCCGACTGCACGCGGGCCAGTTCCTGCGTCGTCTGGAGGCTCGACTGCAGTCCGCGGTCAATCCGCGCGAGCGACACGGTCGTCGGTACGGTTACCGCGAGCAGGCCGGCCACCACGACCATCCCGCCGACCGCCAGTCCGTTCTTCCACATGACGGCCATTTGCGTCCCCTCCCTCGCATCTCTGAGCGGTTCTTCCGACGTCTCCCTACGGCACCTCCGCAGCAACCGTTTGTGTACGGTCGCGGGCCTCAGACAGCCGCGAGGCCAGCTGCGCGTTCGTCTGTTGCAACTGGGCCGCCTGTTGACCGAGGTCTCCTGTCACCTGCGCCATCTGCGCCATCGCGTCGGCCTCCGCCTGGCTGTTCGACTGAATCGTCGCCAGTTCGGACTGCAATCGGCTCGCGACGCTGCCAAATTGGTGGGACAAGCCGACTTCCTGCTGGCTGAGGTTTCGCAACTGCAGCAGAACCTGGTTCTGCCCGGCCAGACCTTGGTTCAGTTCTTGCAGCTGCCCGCTCATGCGCGGCGTCAGCGCCGACAGGTGCTCGGCTTGGCTCAGGCCGGCGACCACCTGCTGGTTCTTGCGGTTGATGTCCACGTTGGTCTGACCAATCTGGCGAATGGTGCCCGGTAGGTTCAGCCCCTTTGGAAGTCGCACCCCAGTCGCTGCAGCGGCCCCCCCTGCAGCGCCCAACACGCACACGGCCGCTGCGATGCCGAGCGTCCACTTGCGTCGGCTCGAAAGCGCGCGTTTTGCCGGCGCCTCGGATGCCACCTCATCATCAGCCATGTCCGCCGATGTCGCCTCTGTAAGGGATGCATCCGCCGGGTCCATCTCTGCCTCCGAAAGATCCCCGTAGATCTCCAGGCAGTTGTGCCCCGCGTACATCGCTTCGATCTCGTCCCGATACCGGGCCGTGACCGCCTTTGCCTTGACCTTCAAAGTCGGCGTCAACTCTCCAGACTCGATGGTGAACGGCGATGGGAGCAACACGGCGCGTTTCGGGCGCTCGAACGGCGCGAAGGACTCCAACGCCGCCTGCAACTCGGCTTGCAGTCGACGGCGGATGACGGGATGCGCCAGCCATGCGGCCGGCTGGTTCGGAGGGAGCCCCAGCCGACTGGCCGGTTGGGCCAGTGCAGCGAAATCCGGGACCAACAGGCACCCGACAAACTTGTAGCCGTCCCCCACCACCACGGCGTCCGCGATGGAGGGGCACCGCGTGATGGCGCTTTCAATGGGTGCCGGTGCGACGTTCTTTCCGGTTGCCAGGACCAGGAGGTGTTTCTTGCGGTCGACGATGCGAAGGTATCCATCCTCATCGATCTCGGCGACGTCTCCCGTGTGCAGCCAGCCGTCGGGATCGAGAACTTCTGCCGTCGCCGCCTCATCTCGATAGTACCCCTGCATCACGTTGGGACCGCGCACCAGCAGTTCTCCGTCTTCGGCCACGCGAACCTCAACCCCGGGCAGTGGCAACCCGACTGTGCCAAACCGAACCTGGTCCATCCGGTTGACCGCGATGACCGGGGCGGTCTCGGTCATCCCGTAGCCTTCGAGGACGGGGATGCCTGCCCGCGTAAAGAATCGCCCGACTTCGGGCGAGAGGCTCGCCCCTCCGGACACGACGGCTCGCATCCGTCCGCCGAGCCCGGCGCGGACCTTGGCATATACGGCTCTGTCTGCCAGTCCACGCAACACACCGCGGTCCGCCTGTATGCCCGCCTCCACCAATCGGCGAATCGGACCCGGACGCGAGCGCAACCGCTCGCAGATGCCGTCGTACACCTTCTCGAGCAGGCGGGGAACCGTGACCAGCAACGTGGGGCGTACCTCCGTCAGGTTGTTCGCAATGGCGTCGATGCCCTCCGCGTAGGCGATGGAGGCACCAGCGGTCAGCATGCAGTAGTGCCCCACGGTTCGTTCGAGGATGTGGGACAACGGCAGGTAGGAGAGCGCTACATCGTCCGGCGAGACGGAGAGCGTCGAGAGCGCAGCCTGAATGTTGGCGACCAGATTGGCATGGGTCAGAACCACGCCCTTCGGGCGACCCGAGGTCCCCGATGTGTGGACGATGGTCGCCACGGCGGTAGCCGGGACGTCATCCGGATGCACGGCGGCCCGGACTGCGACCGGAGCAGCCTTGGCGGCCGACTGCAGCAGCCGGTCCCACGTCTCAACCTGCGTTCCGAACACCGGGCCTTCAGCTGGCTCCTTCGCCTCCTGGTGCAGCAGCACCGTCCCCTGGAGGGTTGTCGGCCACTCGTCTCGCAAGCGTTCCATGTGGTTCACGTCATCCGTGAGCAGCCACGATACCTCCGCGTTTCTGAGAATGAAGGCCGCGTCTGCGGTGGACGCCGATGGATAAATGGGAACGACGATGGCACCGAGGGCTTGAACCGCCAAGTCCGCCATCAGCCATCGCGGCGACGACGCTGCGAGGATGGCAACCTTGCTGTCCCTACCGACGCCGCGTGCATGCAGCGCGTACGCCAGTCGCTGGACGGTCTCCCAGACCTCTGCGTAGCTCAGTGTCTGGTACGTACTCGCTTCCTTGAACTGCAGGCATGCCCGACGCGGGTCGCGGACAACGGAGGCGAGAAACAGTTGCACCACATTCAAGTGCCGTCCCACCTTTGCCAATCGATAACTGCCCACAGGATTCGAATTGTCCAAATGTTCTCTGGGGGTCGCGTGCCGTCGAGGTGCGAACGTGCCGACGGTTGGAGGCAGAGGTACACCGGACGGCATCAGCCGGCTCGATTGGGGAATGCTACCACGCGGTCGGTTTCGCCGAACCAGCGGCCACGCCGCAGGTACCAGACGAAAACAGAGGTGATGGGTGTGACATTGCACGGACAGGTGGCATTGGTGACGGGAGCAGGAAGAGGGATTGGCAAGGCCATTGCGATGAAACTCGCATCGGAAGGCGTGAACGTGGGGCTGGTCGCACGGACCGCCGCAGATCTGAACGCGGTGGCCGCCCAACTGAAGGAAGCGTACGGCGTCCGGACACACACCGTTGCGGCGGACATCTCCAACCGCCGCGAAGTCGAACAGGCGGTCCAACAGACGACGGAAGCGCTCGGCCCGATTGACATCCTCATCAACAACGCAGGTGCGGCGAAGTTTGGCACCGTACTCGACATGGACCCGGCGGATTGGGAGCAGATTCTTCGAGTGAACGTGCTCGGGACCTACTACGTCACACGCGCCGTTCTCCCCGACATGGTCCGTCGCAACACCGGTAGCATCGTCAACGTAAGTTCCACCGCTGGCCAGCGCGGTGCAGCCACGACCTCCGCCTACTCGGCGGCCAAGTTTGGCGTGATTGGATTCTCCGAATCGCTGATGCAGGAGGTGCGCAAGCACAACATCCGCGTGACCACGCTCACGCCGAGCACGGTGAACACCGAGATGGCGACCACGCTCGGACTGAAGATTGGACCGCAGGACCGCATGTTGCAGCCGGAAGACGTGGCCGACCTCGTTTGGTCCATCTTGAATCTCCCTCAACGTGTGTTCGTCAACCAAGCCGGCATCTGGACCACCAACCCCGCTTGAGGCGGACGGGGCCTCACAGAAAAGGCAAGGGAACCGGCGCAATTTCGCCGGTTCCCTTGCCCGTCACCCCGAGCTGTCCGACCCTACCACCGCCCGATCCAGACAACACCCCAGCTCTGCGTGTGGAGGGCATGGCGCCAATCGCCTGGCGCGTTCCGACCTTCACCCGGAACCCATCGACCGTTCCCGGTAGACTCCATCGAGGTCGACTCGGTCTGGGTCGTAAACGACGCGCCGTCCGTCCCGAGAGCGGAAGGTGCGATGACGACGTGCCCGAGTCCATCGACCATGGCGACCGGCGTGATGCGGTTGTCCGGAGCGCTGAGCGCTTGTCCGTTCACATCCGCGCGGGTGAACACGACCGTCCCGGCGTCTGCCAGCGGGTACAGCCGTTCGTCCGCATTTGACGGGTCCTCGCTGACCCACTCCGCGGAGGTCCCGATACCCTCCGCGTACGCCTTGCCGAGTGTGACGGGAACGTTCTTCGTCAGCGTCTGTCCCGACGGCGTGCGGACGGTGACGTCGATGGTCCACGTCGCGCCGGAACCCTGTTCGATGGACGCCGTCACCGTTGAACCGATGGGGACCGTCAACAGCGGTTGGGCCGTATTCGGCAATTCCTCCCAGAACACCTCCGCCGTGGCCTGTCCGTTCGAGATTTGCTCCATCGTCCCGGTCTGCAGCAGGTCTTCACTGGTCACTCCGCCAAGACCAATCCACTGTGCCGCGACACTGCCTGACCGGCCCGTGGTTTTTGGCACGGTCCACGTCGCCGACACGCTCCGGTACGGCGTCGCTCCAGGGGCTGGGGTGTCGATGTAGCCGGCCCAGTTCTGCGACGGTTGTGTGCCGCTTGGCAGCACGCTATCGATACCGGAGCCTGGCGCTGAACCGGTGGCGCTGGTCGAGGGGGTTCCAATCCCCAGAGCGTCCGGAATCGTTGTCGCGAGGCTCGACACCGGCTGCGTGACCCAGGACGGGAGTGGCACCGTCACGCCGGCCTGTTGTTCGAGGATCTCGACCTCCGTCTGTATCTGGCGGACGAGCTGACTCTGCAGTTGGGCGAGCTGCTGTTCCCATGCCTGCACATCGATGAACGAATCCGCATTCGGCCACTGCGGCCAACTGGGCCACAGCGACGACGAAGCGACCGGTGCGCGGTCTTGGGCCAGGCTGAGCGAGCCGGACGGCGTCGCCGCGGCACCTGTCTGCCCAAAGGCGCTCCACGCGCCGAATCCGGCCAAGACCGACAACGAGGCAACCGCCCACACGCGACGTCTGGTCATCCCATATCTCCTCCCCACCAGTTAGAACGCTGGCCCAGTACCGCCTCGCCGCCCGGTTGTCGCCGTGGAACGACTCGGGTATGGCGGCACTGGACAAACTTTCCCTTCTATCGACAAAGATTGTAGTCGAGAAATGTGGAGGACACGTGAACGAAACGTGGACCCGCGTTGTTTATGACTTAATGACCCGGCGAGCGCCGAGGTACTTCGGGCCCCAATACGAGTTGTGGATGTTGTCGATGGTCAGCCCCATGTCCTCTGAATCGAGCATCATGCCGTTGCCGATGTAGATGCCGACGTGTGTCGCGCCGGGCGCATAGGTGCTGAAAAACACGAGGTCCCCGGGCTGCAAGTCGCTCTCGGACACCGGCACACCTTCCGCAAACTGCTCTTCCGAGGTCCGGTACAGGGAGACGCCGAAGTGTGCGAAAACGTACTGCACGAACCCGGAGCAGTCAAACCCCGGGTTCGGCGTTGTGCCACCCCAAACGTACGGGGTACCCATGAACTGCTCTCCGTACTGGATGATCTGCTCCGCGTCAACCTGCGGTAGACTCTCGAGGGTGGTCTGCACGTATTGTTGGTTCTGCATGAGCTGCTCCGCTTGCTGCGTCTCCAATTCAATCTGCTGGATTTGACTCTGCGTCAGTTGGATTTGACTCTCGAGGGTGGTCCGCTTTCGGGTCTGGTCTGTGAGGTCAGCTCGCACCGACGCGAGCGCCTCCCGCTGGTGCTGCTCGAGGATGGTCTGCGCTTGCTCGTAGGTCTGCAACTGGCGGTGTTTCTGTTGCAGGCTGGCGTACAGGGTCTTCTGTTGTCCCTGTTGTTGCGCGATGGTCTGGCGAAGTGCTGCCACCTCGTGAATCATGTCCTGCTGCTTCTTCGCAATCTGTTCGAGCAGGTAGATGCGGGACAACAAATCGCTGAAACTCGTCGCGTTCAGCAGGACACTGAGGTACGACACGTGCCCATCCTCGTACATCGCGCGCACCTGGGCTTCCAGGTCCTGTTTGTCCGCCGTCAACATTTTCTGGTTCTGTTGGAGTTTCTCGTCGAGTCTCGTCAGCGCCGCGGCCACCTGGGCCGACTGTTGTTCGTTGGCCCGAATCGCCGCCCGAATGTTCGCAAGCGACGACTCGTCTTGTTGAATCGCGTTTTGCAGGGCGGTCGCCTTCGACTTGTCCTGCGAGATCTGCTGATACGTCTGGCTTGCCTCAGACTGCAACTTTCCGAGCAGCGCCTTCTCCGACGACAGCGAAGCGCCGTACGCGACGCCGGACGTGCACAAGCAACCGACTGCACAGGCAGCCGCAATCAGGCGGAACGTCCGCAATCGATCCCACTCCCTTACACGCGGCCGGTGTCACCGCTCGGCCGCACAGCCCGCCCCTCGCGACAGCGGGTCGGCCGCTCGGACACGAGCGAGCGACGCGCTTCGACGCGAGAGCGCTGATGTTCGACAGTGGAATTCGACGCAACTCGCCAATTTCCTGTTCCCTCGGACACATTCGCTGATCTTATGGATATTCCCGACGGACCCGCGCCGCTCCGACGTGCGGACGAACGACTCGCGCCGAACACTGGACGTTGTGTTCCCGCCACGCCAAGGTCATCTGGTCTGCGACGTCTCCGGCCACGCCTTCGTCGTCGCACCAGGCGAGCAGAGTCGGCCCCGCCCCGCTCAGCGTCACGGTCTTCGCGCCGGCCCGCTTCGCAGCTCGCCGCACGTCGTCGAACCCGGGAATCAACGCCTGCCGGTACGGTTCATGCAGCCGGTCTCCGAAGTTGACCTTGAGCAGGTCCAAATCCCCCGAGGCCAGCGCCGCCGTCAGGCGCGCCGCCTGCGCCACGTTGTACACGGCATCGGCGCGGGCCACCGTGGACGGCACCGCGCGCCGCGCTGCCTCCGTTGCCAGCGGGAAGTTCGGAAAACCGACGACAAACACGAGCGTCGACGGGATTTGCAGCGGTGTTAGGTGGACCGAGCCGTGGGCGTCGAGGCAAATCCACCCGCCCCCCAACAAGGCCGGGACGGCGTTGTCCGGATGGCCTTCGGCATCCACGCACAGACGCAGCACCTGGCTGTCTGTCAATCCCTGACCTGGACGCGTCTCCTGCAAGAGTGCGCAGCCGAGCAATGTGCCGCCGACGACCGCTGCGGCGCTTGACCCCAACCCAGACGCGACCGGGATGCGGTTGACAGCGACGAGCCGCCAGTTGCGCGGCAGTGGCTCTCCCGCCAGGTCGAACACGCGCGCGATGGCGCGGACGATGGCGTTGTCCCGTCCCTTCGGCAACAGATTCGCGGATTCGCCCGTCACCGTGACTCGGAACGGATGGCCGAGTTCGACGGTAAAGGTGTTGAACCACGACAGCGCCATCCCCATACAGTCGAATCCGGGCCCCAGGTTGGCCGTCGTCGCCGGCACGTCGACCGTGAGCCGGAGCCGCCGACCGTTCTCGTCTCGTCTCCCGGGCCGGGTCACAAGACGCCCTCCAACCAGCGCTGGAGGTCTCGTTCCACCGCCGGTAACACGGTCATCTCTCCAGAGGCGAGGCGCATCGCGCTATCCGGGTCCTTCAATCCGTTGCCGGTGAGCACGCACACCACCGTCTCCCCGCTCGCCACTCGCCCCTGCCGATGCAGCTGCAGCAGTCCGGCGACGGACGCTGCGGAGCCCGGTTCCGCGAACACGCCCTCCCCCGCCAACAAGCGGTATGCCGCGGCAATCTCTTCGTCCGTCACGGCGCGAATCCCCCCGCCGGACGCCTGCGCCGCCGCCAATGCCAGATGCCCAGACGCCGGATGGCCGATGCGGATGGCGGTCGCGAAGGTCTCTGGGTGGTCAATCGGGTGTCCTGCGACCAGGGCGGCAGCGCCGGCTGCCTCGAAGCCGTACATCTGCGGCCGGTTCGGGACGATGCCGGCTTCGGCGTAGGCGGAAAACCCCATCCAGTACGCGCTGATATTCCCCGCGTTGCCGACCGGAATGCACAGCTTGTCCGGCGCTCTGCCGAGCGCGTCGCAGACCTCGAACGCGGCTGTCTGCTGCCCCTGCAGCCGCAACGGGTTGACGGAGTTGACGAGGGTGACGGGCAGCTCCTGTGCCAACCGTCGCACCAGCCGCAAGGCGTCGTCGAAGTTGCCCTCGAGCGCCACCATCTCCGCGCCGTGGATGCGCGCTTGCGCCAACTTTCCCGCGGCGACGTACCCGTGCGGCAGGACAATCACGCAACGCAGCCCGGCGCGCGCGGCGTACGCTGCGGCAGATGCCGAAGTGTTCCCCGTCGAAGCGCAGACGACGGCTCGCGAGCCGGCCTCCGCTGCCTTCGCGACAGCCAGCACCATGCCCCGGTCCTTGAACGACCCCGTCGGGTTGGCCCCCTCCAGCTTCAGATATACCTCGGCCCCGGTCGCATCGCTCAGTCGATCGGACCGAATCAACGGGGTATGCCCTTCACCCAGGCTGAGCGGCGGCGTGTCTTCGTTCACTGGGAGCCACTCGCGGTACGCCGCGAGGACGCCCGGCCATCGCCGTACTTTCGGCGTCTGTTTCGGCGTCAATGCCATTCCTCCTCAAGATGGTCCGTCCTACACCAACATCGGCAGGACGTTGCAGATATGCAGTAGCGGTGACCGGTCCAGGAGGCTTCGGCGGACGGCTTGCATCTGGTCCAGAGAACATGGGTGTGTAACAATCACCACGTCCGCCCGAGCGCCGTCCGTCCGCCGTTGCAAGACGGTCTCCATGCTCACGTCGCGCTCTGCGAACACCGTGGCAATCTGCGCAAAGGCGCCCGGGACGTCCGCTGCACGCAAGCGGACGAAGTACGGCGCCAAGCGCTGAGACACGCGGGGTGCCGGGTGACTGGCGCGGGGCCAGCGCTGTTGCGGCCGGACACCGGATCGATCCAGGTCGGAGAGAACCTGATACAGATCTCCCACGACGGCGCTCGCAGTCGGCAGCGACCCGGCACCCGTGCCGTAGAACATCAGTTCGCCCGAGGCATCTCCATGCACGTACAGCGCGTTGTTCGCCCCGCTGACGTGGGCCAGGGGGTGGTGGAGCGGAACCAGCGTCGGGCGCACCTGCAGGTGAACCCCGTCTTCCTCGCGGACGCCTTCCACCAACAGCTTGACCGCATGTCCGAGCTCGCGAGCGTAGGCGATGTCGGCCGCGGCAATCGACCGGATTCCCTGTATGAACACATCTTCCAACTGTACGCCCACCTGAAACGCGAGCGTGGCCAAGATGACGAGCTTGCGAGCGGCGTCCCAGCCGTCGACGTCGCTCGACGGGTCCGCCTCGGCAAACCCGCGCGCCTGTGCGTCCGCGAGCGCAGAGGTGAAGTCCGCTCCGGACTCGGCCATCTGGCTCAGGATGTAGTTGCACGTGCCGTTGACGATTCCCACGAGTGACGTGATGTCGTTCGACATCAGGCACTCCTGCAGCGGCCGCAGCACGGGGATAGCCCCGGCCACCGCGGCTTCGTAAAGCAGGGAGACGTTCGCGTCCGCTGCCGCAGCGCGCAGTTCATCTCCGTGAACCGCCAGGAGGTCCTTGTTCGCCGTGACCACGTGCTTGCCTGAACGAAGGGCTGTCAACAGGTACGTACGCGCCGGTTCGATGCCCCCCATCACTTCGATGACCACCTGAATGTCGGGGTCCGCCAGAATCGCCTGCGCGTCGTCGGTCAGCAAGGACACATCGACCACCGGGCTTCGCGGGCGTGCCAGGTCCCGAACGAGCACCCGCTTGACCAGCGGCCGACGGCCGATGGCATCCGCGAACTTCCCCATGCGACGAGAGATGAGGTCGAGCACACCCGTACCCACCGTACCACAGCCCAGCACGCCGACATACGCGTTCATCGCTCGCCCTCCGCTTCATTTGGACGGTCTGGTCCAGAGATGGTCTGCTCGATCCCGATGTCCCCGGCTCCGCCCGCAAACTCCTCGCCGACGATGAACGCGTCCCGCACGCCATCCAGGTTCTGAAGCGCCTGCAGCAGTTCGGCGACAGACCGGCTCATCCCTCGCGTCTCTGTCGTGATGACCACCGTCGCCAGGCCTTGCAGCGGGATGGACTGGTGGACGGTGAGCAGGTTCGCCCGGGCCTGTGCGAAGGCTTCGAGCACGGACGCCAGGGCACCAGGGACGTGAAAGAGCGTCAGGGACAGCGTCACCACGCGGTTGCGGACCGCAGATTGAAACGGCCGTACCACGTCCTTGTACTTGTAGTACACACTGCGCGAGATGCCCACGCGTTGGACAGCCTCCGTCACGCGCAGGCGGGGATTCCGCTCGAGCAGTTCGGCGACCTCCGTCACCCTTCGAATGGCTTCCGGGAGGTGCGAGCGTGGAATCAGGTAGTACGGGTCGTCCATCTGTTCACCCACTAGATACAAATGTCTGTCTCCAAAGGACATTCTAGCGGATCTCTGAAAGAGACGCAAGGAGCGCACAGATGCCCTCGCCGTTGGGTCGAGATGGTATAGTAGAGTCAAGCAGGAATCGCACGTATCCGACCCGCGAAGGAGTGAGCTGGTCCGTGGACCACGTGAGGGCGTCGACAGCCCGCCAACAGACCCCGATGGAGCACCGGACGCTGCCCTCCGGCCCGGTTGGAACCAACCCATCGCGGAGCAAAGGCCAGACGTTCGCCGCTGTCTTGGCGGATGCACAGCAGACGAGGACCGACCGCGCACCGCGGAGGTCGTCCGGAGCGGCGCTGCCGCAAGCGCCGGCTCCGGCCGTGGTGCCGCAAACGTCCCTGCCGCCTGCCTTCGCCACATCCCCCGCGATGGGCACGCAGATGGACGTACCGGACGCGCTCTTGCAGGCGCTCATGACCTGGTTTGTCCAGACCTTCCTCGCGTCCTTCGGTCCGTCCGGAGCGAGTGGCGGTTCCGCCGCACCGCTGTCTGGGTCAGTCGCGCTGCCCGTCTCCGATGTCAACTCGGACGGCGCGGACGCAGTCGGAACCGCGACGGATGGGAATGCCGGCGGATGGACCACCGGCGCCCTGTCGACCGCCACGTCCACGGGCGTCTTGAATCGCGCGCAACTACAGGCCGTGACCGCGCAGGCGGCACAGTTGGCCGGGGTGCCCGCGTCCTGGGTCACGCCGCTCGTGGCCATCGCAGAACACGAGTCGGCCGGCCACGTGGCCGCCGTGAACCCCGAGGAGACGGGGGACGGCGAGCACGCAGTCGGCCTGATGCAGACGGAACCGACGACCTTTGCTGCGTATGCACTCCCAGGCCACGCGGATATCGAGAATCCGGTGGACAACATGGTTGCGGCGATTCGGTACATCGAAGCGCGCTACGGCGACCCGAATGTGGCGCTGGCGCGGAGCTTGCGTGGAGGGTATTAGGCCCTCCCGCAAAGCGGCGTTTCGCCGAGGGTCTCGAACAGGATGCAGAACGCGCGTTGGATGCGGTAAAAATTCTCGAGCCGGACGAACTCATTCGGCGCGTGCGCACCCTCCTGGCCGGCCGATGCACCGAGGGTCACCGTTTCGGCGCCGAGCTCCCGCTGAAAGATGCCCGTGACGGGGACCGTCCCACCGCCGCGCACACGCACCGGCGGGCGTTCGGAGACCGCCGTGACGGCCTTTTCGAGCGCCAGTAAACCGGGGTGGTCAAGCGGGAGCAGGTAAGGGTCCGCTTCGCCCGGAAGCGGCGTGACGCGCACCTCCACGGAACCCGGCGCCACCTGGTGAATGAACTGAATCAACCGCTCGCGGATCACCTCTGGCCGCTGGTCGGGCACCAGCCGACAGGTGATCTTCGCGTGCGCTTCGCGCGGGATGACGGTCTTGACGCCCGCGCCTTGGTACCCGCCCCAGATGCCGTTGACTTCCAGCGTCGGCCGCGCCACGTTGCGCTCCTGCGGCGTGAACTCGGGTTCACCGAAGAAGTCCTTGATGCCGATGCTGCGCTTGTAGGCATCGGGATGGAAGGGGACGGCGGCAATCTCCGCCTTATCCTGTTCAGTCAGCGGCCGCACCTCGTCGTAGAACCCGGGTACCAGAATCCGGCCAACCTCGTCGCGCATCGCATCGAGGATGTGCACCAAGGCGTGGATGGCGTTCGGGGCCATGCCGCCGGCACCGCCCGAGTGCAGGTCGGTCCCCGCACTCGTCACCTGAATCTCCAGGCCGCACAACCCCCGCCGGCCCACATTCACAGCGGGAGCATCTTTCGGCCCGACGCCGCCGTCCGCGCAGAGGACGAGGTCGCATGCGAGGAGGTCCTTGTGCTCCGCGATGAACCGCGGTAGCGACGGGCTGCCTATCTCCTCCTCCCCTTCGTACATGAACTTCACATTGACGGGCAGCTCCGCGCCCGTCGACAGCAGGGCCTCACAAGCGAAGATGGGCAACAGGTCGCTCCCCTTCATGTCGGATGCGCCGCGCGCGTACACCCGGCCGTCGCGAACCGCTGGTTCAAACGGCGGCGATGTCCACAGTTCGAGTGGGTCTGCGGGTTGCACGTCGAAGTGGCCGTACACGAGCACCGTCGGTTTGCCCGGGACGCGCAGACGTTCCGCATAGACGACGGGGTGGCCACCCGTCTCGAGGATCTCGACGCGATCCATGCCCGCCTGCCGCAGGCGGGCGGCGAGCCACTCGCCCGCGCGCCGAACCTCGCCAGCTTGGGCCGGGTCCGTCGAAACGCTGGGGATACGCAGGAATTCAAGGAACTGTTCCAAATAGTCGGTCTCATGCTCCGATAGATAGGCTTCCCAGGGTGCGGTCATAACGGTACATGCCTCCTCCACGAGGGTTCCATTCTGTGAAGCGCAATGCCTCTGCGAAGCGCGATGCCGGGGGTATTTGGCGTGGGCGGCGTACGGCCGTCCACGCCCTCCGGTTGACGTCACGATTTAGAGTGCGCGGACCATCCCGCCGTCCACGAGGATCGATTGGCCCGTGATGTACCCGTTCGCCGGCGACCCGAGGTATACGGCAAGCGACGCAAACTCCTCCGGCCGACCATACCGCCCGAGCGGAATGGATGCCTGTGAGCGCGCGATCCACTCGTCGAGCGGCACGCCGGCCCGCTCCGCGTTGCCAGCGTCCAGGGAGGCGACCCGATCTGTCGCAATCCGCCCCGGACCCATCGTGTTTACCAAGATCCCGTCCGGCGCGAGCTCCAGCGCCAGACTCTTCGCGAGTCCAGCCACCGCCGTACGGAAGGTGTTCGAGAGAATGAGGTTGTCAATCGGCTGCTTGATGGACGAGCTCGTGAAGTTGACAATCCGCCCCCAACGCTTGGCCTGCATGTTCGGCAGAACACCGCGAATCAGCCGGACCACACTCATCAGCGACAGTTGAAACGCGGCCTCCCACTGCGGCTCGGTGACCGTCGCAAAACTCCCGGGCGGCGGCCCACCGGCATTCGTCACGAGCACGTCGACTCCTCCGACGTGCGCCTCGATGGAGGCAAACAGACGGTCGATGTCAGCCCCCTTCGAGACGTCCGCCGCAAACGCGTAGACGGAAGCATTCCCCGTCTCTTCCACAACTCTCCGCCGTGCATCCTCCAGTCGGTCTGCACTGCGGCTGGTCAACACCACGGTCGCACCTTCCCGCGCGAATTGCTGTGCGGTGGCGAATCCAAGTCCGCCGCTCGATGCGGCGACGAGTGCGACCTTCCCTGTAAGTCCGAGATCCAATGCACGCCTCCTCCCCGGTAACCCAATTTCCCGTCCGTTCTCCCCCCCGGACAAGGCTGGCACCACTATCTTCAATATACCGGGCTGGTCTGAGATATTCAAAGTCTGTCCGATAGACAGACCGAAGGACCGCCGGTTGGCGGTCCTTCGAAGCGGGGATTGTGCTGTCGTCGTCCACAGATTACCGCGAATGGCGAGCCAGATGGGGCACATTCGCGCGATGAATCTGACGCCACGGAATGGGATAACCCTTGGAGTGTTCAAACTCCAAGTTCCGATGGTCCACCACGGCTTCGTACGCGTCGTTGCCCTTCAAGGCTCCGTAGAGCGTAAACTGGTCGTTGTGGTTGTCCGTGTGCTGGTTCGACATCGCCTCCACCCCCGTCCTAGCGTGTCCCAAACGCGTCCGTTTATGAGAAACGCTGGCACCCGCGTCCGTCGAGCTTGGGCTTAGAGGCGGACGCGTTCGCGCAGATAGGCCGGCAGGTCCGCGATGGCAATCCGCTCCTGCTCCATCGAGTCCCGGTCTCGGACGGTCACACAGCCATCTTCCTCCGACTGGAAGTCGTAAGTAATGCAGAACGGCGTGCCGATTTCATCGTGGCGACGGTACCGTTTCCCGATGGACCCGGAATCGTCGTAGTCCACCCGAAATTCGCGCGTCAAGCGCTGGTAGAGGGCCTGCGCCGATTCGCTGAGCTTTTTCGAGAGCGGGAACACCGCCGCTTTGAACGGCGCCAACGCTGGGTGGAAGTGCAGCACCGTGCGAACGTCCCCATCACCGAGATCCTGTTCTTCGTATGCGTCCGCATACACAGCGAGCAGGAGTCGGTCCACGCCCATCGCCGGTTCAATCACGTAGGGGATGTACGGCTCTTTCCCTTCTTCTTCGACGCGAAAGTCTTTGTGCGCGTGTGCTCCGTGCCGCGACAGGTCAAAATCGGTCCGATTCGCGACGCCGAGGAGTTCCCCCCAACCGAATGGGAACTGGTATTCGATGTCCGTGGTGGCCTTGCTGTAATGCGACAACTGCGCCGGCTCGTGGTCACGGAAGCGCAGGTTCTCAGCCTTCACGCCGAGGTCCCGCAGCCACTGGTAGCAAAACTGGCGCCAGTAGTGGAACCACTCCTCGTCGGTACCGGGCTCGCAGAAGAACTCCATCTCCATCTGTTCGAATTCGCGCGTGCGGAAGATGAAGTTCCCCGGGGTGATCTCGTTTCGAAAGCTTTTCCCAACCTGGCCAATGCCAAAAGGGATCTTCCGGCGCATGGTGCGCATCACGTGTTTGAAGTTCACGAAGATGCCCTGAGCTGTCTCCGGACGCAGGTAGATCTCGTTCGCAGCGTCGTCCGTCACGCCCTGGTGCGTCCGGAACATCATGTTGAACTGCCGCACCGGAGTGAAGTCGAACGCCCCACAGTCGGGACAGGTGATGTGGTGGGTCTGAATGAGCCGGTCCATCTCGTCGAACGGCAGACCGTCCACCGCCATCTCGATGCCCTGCCGTTCCAACGCCTGTTCAATCAGCTTATCCGCCCGATGGCGCGCCTTGCACGCGCGACAGTCGACCATCGGGTCGTTGAAGTTCCCCACGTGTCCGGACGCCACCCAGACCTCTCGATTCATCAAGATGGCGGCATCCAGTCCGACGTTGGTCGGCGATTCCTGGATGAAGCGCTGCCACCAGGCCCGCTTCAGGTTGTTCTTCAGTTCAACGCCCAATGGGCCGTAATCCCAGGTATTCGCAAGCCCTCCGTAGATATCCGAGCCTGGGAAGACAAATCCTCGGTGTTTCGCCAACGCAACGAGTTGCTCCATACTTACGGCCATCCGCTGTCTCCTCCGTCGATACACGCATGGTTTCAACTTGGTATTGCACAATGGTACCATATTTCCGGCGCAAAGATGACCCGACAGGGCGATTGGCGCGGCGGGCGACGCGGCTCGAGGAAAGGGGCACATCCGATGCACGACCCATCGATTCTTCCGTACAAAGCTGTATTTCTCGATATCGACGGTACCCTGGCCAAAGACGGACAACTGGTGTCATCTGCGAGGACGGTGGTGGAACGCTTACAGGCGCGGGGCGTCCAGGTCGCGCTCTGCACCGGCCGCGCCTATGTGCACGGCCACTCCGTCCAACGGGCGCTTGGCGTGCGTCACATGGTCTACTTCAACGGCGCGCTCGCCCTCGCAGATGCGCACACTGTGCACGCCACGCCGCTCACCCCTCACACCGTATGCCGAGCGCTTCACCTCGCAGCCGAGTGCAACCTGCCGACCATCCTCCACACGGAGCGCGATACTTTCGCATTCGCCGACATGCCACCGAGATTTCGCGGTCTGCTCGCGGCCTTCGACTTCCCGCCGGTTGCGGTGGTGCCGCAAGCGGACTTCTTGCACCAGGGAGTACCTGTCTACCAAATCAACGTGTTCATGCCACCCCAAGAAGACGAGCGTTTCCTCCGCGAGCTCCCAGAGTGTCTCATCTACCGCTGGGACCAGGAAGCCGTCGACTTACAGCGGAGCGATTGCGACAAATCCCTCGGTGCATTGGCCCTGTTGCGCTACTGGGGCATCCCGCCGGAATGCGCGGTACACGTGGGCGATGGCGGAAACGACGTCGGGATGTTCCGCATGGTCGGATGCGGCATTGCCATGGGCAACGCGAGCGACGAGGTCAAGCGGCATGCGGACCGCGTCACAACGCGTGTGGAGGAACACGGCGTGTTCCAAGCGCTGGAACAGCTCGGCTTGTTGTAATGACCCAACGGAGGACCGTTGCCGCCACCGCGACGGATGCAGGGAGACGACCGGCGCACCCGCTGTTCGAAGCGGGCGCACCGGCCGCATCCGGTCGAGCCGTGTCGACAACTTGTCAGAACCGCGCATATCGTGCGGAAAATTCTCATTCCCGCGGAAATGCAGTCGCCACTTGGTCGAAATCCGCACCACGCCCACACGGCGGGCGATGGAAGACAGGAAGCTGGGATTACAGCGTGGTCCAGTTGCTCGGAAACTTGTCCCAATGTACGGGCACACCCAATCGATCAGCTACATCTTGCAACAACTCTCTGCAGAGCTAGCTCTTCGGCATCCATGCACTCCAGAGCTGCGGCCATGTCGCAAACGCCTTCATCAAGGTTTCTTGGTAGGTTCGGCCCCCCTTCAGATGATGAGGGAAGGCAGTATGAACATGCAGACCTGCGTTCAGACAGCTCCGTGTACTTGTGGGACCCACAGCACCTCTCCCGGCCAGATGTTGGCCTGCGTCAGATGGTTTTCGCGCATGATGGCGGACACCTCCTCCGGTGTCCCGACGTGCGCCCCGCCCACCCGCTCCGCAATCTCCCACAGCGTGTCTCCTGGTTGGACCACGTACCGAACCGCTGATGTAGGCGTTTCGGCGAGATGCCGCGCGCTCAGCCACTGGTGTACGCTGAGCGAAATCGCCGCTAACGCCAACATGGCCCCCAAACTGGCCGCCTTGACCCCAGAATGCCAGGCGCTGCGTCCTCTGTGTCGCCCTTCCGCCGTCCGCCCCGATGCGCTCCGCTTCACGCAGACCTGTCCCGAATACGCGCCGAGACAGGTCCCTGCAAATCGAGCGCCGTGCACCGCAACCGCATCTCGCATTCCCATCTCGCCCCCAAACGGCGAACATTTGTTCGATATCGGAATCCTATACCCGAACGCTTGTTCTGTCAAGTACCGATACGAACACATGTTTGCATCGGCTGGCGAATCATGGTACAGTGGATCGCAAAGAACTGGGACGGGGGCCTGAGGATGGACCGGTTATCACGGCGACAGGAACAGATTCTATCGTTCATTCGGAAACGCGTGCGCGAGCGAGGATATCCGCCCTCTGTACGGGAGATTGGTGAAGCCGTTGGACTCGCGTCCTCGTCGACGGTGCACGGGCACCTCGCGCGTTTGGAGGCCAAGGGATACTTGCGGCGGGACCCCACGAAGCCCCGGGCTATCGAACTCTTGGAAGACAGTACGCCACGGGTCCAGACGTCGTCGACCCGACATACGCGTGACGAGGAAAACTGGCCACAGCCGGAACCTTACGTTCTGGCGCCCGTCGTTGGAAAGGTGACGGCCGGTCTGCCCATCACCGCGGTCGAGCACACCGAATCCTACTTTCCATTGCCCGCCTCGCTGACGCGCGGGGACGACGCGTTCCTGCTGCGGGTTCAAGGAGATAGCATGATAGAAGCCGGTATTCTGGACGGAGATTTCGTCATTGTGCGCAAGCAGGACACGGCGGTCAATGGAGAGATTGTCGTCGCGCTCACCGAAGACGACGAAGCGACGGTCAAGCGGTTTTTCAAGGAAGCGGACCACGTCCGCCTGCAGCCGGAAAATGCGGCAATGGAACCGATTCGCCTGCGGCACGTCCGCATCCTCGGCAAGGTGATTGGCGTGTTTCGGAACCTGTCGTAGCGCGCCGCAGAACGTTCAGCCGTACCCACCTGCTGAACGCACCTGGGCCCGCGTCGCTTCCGATGCGGCGCGGGCCCAGTCTTCAGCGGTCTTGAACATCCGTCTGGCGTGACTCAGCCGGTTAAACAGAGACGTCCATCAATACACGGACAGGTACTGTTGACGCTCCCAGTCCGAGATCTGAGTCCGGTAGATGTCCCACTCCATCCGCTTCGCCTCCACGAAGTGCTGGACGACGTGGTCCCCAAGCGCAGACGTGACGACCTCATCCTGCTCAAAGACGGCGATGGCCGCTCCGAGGTTCTCTGGCAGGCTGGAGATGCCGACCTCTTCCATCTCCTCCCGCGTCATCACGTAGATGTTGCGGTTGACGGGGTCCGGCAGGGCCAGTTCCCGCTCGATTCCGTCCAGACCGGCAGCGAGCATGGCGGCGATGGCCAGGTACGGGTTGCACGACGGGTCTGGACTGCGCACTTCGATGCGAGTGCCGAGGCCACGGGAGGCCGGAATGCGCACCAGGGGCGAGCGGTTCTTGAGCGACCAGGCCACGTAGCACGGCGCCTCGAATCCCGGCACCAGCCGCTTGTAGGAGTTCACGAGCGGGTTACACACCGCTGTGAAGGCCGGAGCGTGCGTCAGGATGCCGGCGAGAAAGTGGCGAGCCGTCTGGCTGAGACCCATTTCGTCAGCGGGATCATAAAATGCGTTCTCGCCGTCCCGGAACAATGACATGTGACAGTGCATCCCGGAGCCGTTGATGCCGTACACCGGCTTCGGCATGAACGTCGCGTGCAGGCCGTGTTGCCGGGCAATGGTCTTCACAACGAGGCGGAAGGTGCCGATGTTGTCCGCCGTCTCAATGGCGTCCGCGTACTGGAAGTCAATCTCGTGCTGCCCTGGTGCGACCTCGTGGTGAGAAGCCTCGATTTCAAAGCCCATCGACTCCAGGGCAAGCGTGATTTCGCGGCGGCAGTTCTCGCCGAGGTCGAGTGGCGCCCAATCGAAGTACCCGCCTTCGTCGTTCACCTGTTGCGTCGGGTTTCCGTGTTCATCCAGTTTGAACAGGAAGAATTCCGGCTCCGGCCCGACGTTGAACGCGTCGAACCCCATCGCACGCGCCCGCTCGAGCACCCGCCGGAGGACACCGCGGGGGTCACCCGGGAAGGGCTGGCCGTCCGGCAGGTTAATTTCACAGATGAGCCGCGCGACGCGCCCCTGCTCCGAGCCCCACGGGAACACCAACCAGGTGGATCTGTCCGGAATCAGGTACATGTCGGACTCTTCAATGCGGACAAACCCTTCAATGGACGAACCGTCGAACATGATCTTATTCTCGAGCGCCTTACCGAGCTGATCCACCGGAATCTCGACGTTCTTGATGACCCCCATCAGGTCCGTGAACTGCAACCGCACGTAGCGGACGTTGCTGTCCTCCGCCATGCGCAAGATCTCTTCCTTGCTGTACATTTTCCGCACACTCGATTCCTCCCCACTGGATGGGTGATGTCTTTCACCGGATGGACTCAGTGTTTGCGATAGAACCGGAACAAGTCGCCCTGGAATTCCGATACGCCGCTCGGCGTCCGCGGCTCCAGCAAGCCTTGGCGGATATGCTGGTACACCTGCTCATCGGTCAATTCGGCCGAATCGCTCCTCCGGCGGTTCTGGCGCTTCGCCAACCGGGCTTTCACGCCGGCCATGTTCAGTCCCTCGTCGAGCAGCGTGCGAACTTCGAGCAGCCGCTCCACGTCGACAAACGAGAACAGACGCTGATTGCCCTCCGAACGAGCTGGGTGGACCAGCTCGTGCTGCTCGTAGTAGCGAATCTGCCGCGCACTCAACCCCGTCAGCCGCTGCACGATACCGATGGGAAACAGGGGCAGCCGCTTGCGTGCGTCCACATCCATCGGTGCTCACCTCATCCTCCATCCTGACGCGATGGTATCACGCCACCGTCGCCCGCGGCAAGGGCTTATGTAAGGAAACCTGACATGGCCTGCAAATCTTGTCGAGGCGCACGCTGGAGGACCCTGTCCTCGCGCGTCACCGTTGGTCGGGCCAAAGCGCGCGGCAGATCTGTTCGACCGCCCAGTACACGTGCTCATAGGTGAGACCACCCTGGAGGTAACCGATATATGGCGGACGCATCGGAGCATCCGCCGACAGCTCCAGCGACCCGCCCTGCACAAACGTCCCCGCAGCCATCACGACAGGGTCCTCGTACCCGGCCATGGCGTCCGCTTCTGGGCGGACGAACGCGTCGACCGGAGCCGCCGACTGCACCGCCCGGCAAAACGCGAGGAGGCTCTCCGGTGTGCCGAAGCGCACGGACAGAATGAGGTCCGCGCGCGGTTCCGTCCAGCGCGGCGAAACCGTACACCCCAACCGTTCCAGGACGTACGCGGCCAGCACGGACCCGCGCAGCGCCTGGCTCACCGTGTGCGGCGCCAGGAACAAGGACTGAAACAGCGGGCGCAGAAAGTCGTGCGTCGGCCCGTACTCCCCTCCGACCCCCGGCGCCGTCCAGGCCGCGGCTGCGCCTTCAACCAATGCCCGCCGTCCGACAACGTATCCGCCCGTCGTCATCCAACCAGCTCCAGGATTCTTGATGAGGGACCCCATCACCAGGTCCGCGCCGACTGCACTCGGCTCACAGGTTTCCACGAACTCTCCGTAACAGTTGTCAACGGCGATCACGATGTCGGCCCGGTGCCTGCGGATGGCCTCGAAATATGAACCAAGTTGCGCGACGGAAAGCGCGGGTCGCGATGCGTATCCGCGTGAGCGCTGAAAGAACACCATGCGCGTGGCGGGATCCATCGCGTCGAGCACGCCCTCGAGATTGACCGTGCCGTCCTGGCGCAGCGGCACAATCCGGTAGTCCACCCCCCACTCCGCGAGGCTCCCTGCCGCCCTGCGAATCCCGACCACACCTTCCAGGGTGTCGTACGGCTTCCCCGTCGCAAACACGACGTTTTGTCCGGGCCGCAGGACGCCGAATAAGCCGAGCCGTAACGCGTGCGTGCCGGAGATGATCTGAGGCCGCACCAGAGCCGCTTCCGCGCCAAACACCTGGGCGTAGACCGACTCCAGCTTGTCCCGGCCCGCGTCGTCGAGTCCGTATCCCGTCGTTCCCTGTAGATCAACCGAACTCACGCGCTGCTCGTGGAAGGCGTCGAGGACCCGCCGTTGGTTGAGTTTCGCCACCCGCTCAATGGCGGCATACGTGTCCGCCAGGGCCAACTCCGCTTCCGTCAGCCACTTCTCAATCTGTTTGTCGACCGCACCGTTCAAATGGGCTTCCTCCGTCTTCATGGTCGTTTCCGTGGAGACTATCGCGTCTTCGCGTCCATTGCCGGGAGCTCGTCCGCCTCCACGCGAACGTCGGGAAACTGCGCGCCGAGCCATGCCCGAACCCGTTCGACAATGCGCCGCTCCAACCGCAGTTCAATCTGCGTCGCGCCGTCCTCGCTGGACGTCGCCGAGGCCACTTGCCCGAACTTCGCAAGTTGCGACCAGACCTCGGCGTCAAGGGCGTGCCGTGTGCTGAGCCACAGCGAGACGCGGTCCATCCCCAGCCGCTCGTCCACGGCCTGGTACAGAGCATCCATGCCCGTCCCGGTCTGGGCCGAACCGTACAGCGACGCCGCCGCCTGAACGTCTGGCGCGGGCAGCGCCGCCGCATCGACCAGGTCCGCCTTGTTGTAAAAGGTGAGTACCGGCCGGTCCAACGCACCAATTTCGCCGAGCACCTGATAAGTCGTCTCCATCCGCTCCTTGGTGACGTGCGACGCGTCCACCACATGCACAATCAGATCAACCGACGCGGCTTCCTCGAGCGTGGCTCGAAAGGCGTCCACCAAGAGGTGCGGCAAGTTTTGCACAAAGCCGACGGTATCAAGCACCACCAGTTCCCCCGTCGCGCCGGATTTGACCCGACGCGCCAACGGATCGAGCGTGTCAAACAGCCGATCTCGCCCCGCCTCCACGGTCCCACGCACACCGCGGTCGTCTGTCCAGCGCTGAAGCAACGTCGTCTTGCCGGCGTTGGTGTAACCGACCAGCGCGACCGTCGGCGTGGTCCGGCGACGCCGTCCCCGCTGGACCGCTCGACGCCGCTCGAGTTCGGCGAGCTGCGCCCGTAGATGGCCGATGCGCTCGCGAATCCGTCGCCGGTCCATCTCCAATTTCGTCTCGCCGGGTCCGCGCGTGCCGATGCCGCCGCCGAGCCGGGAGAGCTCGACGCCCTTTCCGGTGAGGCGCGGCAGGAGGTACTGTAGCTGGGCAATCTCCACCTGCAGCATGCCTTCCCGCGACCGCGCCCGCTGTGCGAAGATGTCGAGGATGAGTTGCGTCCGGTCCAGCACGCGACAGGGCAGTTCGCGCTCCAAGTTGCGTATCTGGCCAGGGCTCAGTTCGGTATCAAATACCGCCACGTCCGCCCCCGTGGCCTCCACCGCCTGCCCAATCTCTGCGACCTTGCCAGACCCCACGTAGAACGTCCGATCCGCTGTCGCCCGCGTCTGCGTCACCACCCGCTGGACTGCGGCGCCGGCCGCCTCGCACAAACCAATCAACTCGGCGGTCCGTTCCGTAAACGCGTCGTCCCCCTCGTCCGGGGTCCGCCGCAGCACGGCCACGATGCCCTGCAGGCTTTGTTCCAATCCAACCGCCTCCCACCGTGCGCCGGTAGTCGTCCCACCGCCCGCGCGTCTAACGGCCATTGTACCACGCGTTCGGCGCGCGGTCGCAGATGGGACAACGCCCCGAGCGCAGAGCCTGGTGCCGGAGCCGCAGCGGCGCCTCGGCCGTCCCGCGCCGGCACCCTTGGCGAAATCCGACGCGGCGGCCGAGCGCGTACCCGAAGAGGAGTGCGCCGAGCCCCACCAGTGCCCACCACAGCCAGGCGTTACCGAGGTCCATCTTCGTCCTCTCCCCCTTCTTCGTCCACCGTCCACAGCCGCGCCGTGGTCAGCTCGGAGATGACGGTCACCACCGCAAACGCCACGAACCCGAGCAAGGTCCACTCCGGGTTGAGCCACACGCAGCCGAGCAGAGCCAGCAGCACGAGGACGCTCGTTTCGACGATGCCAATCCGCCGCGCCAAGTTCCGAGTGTTTCCGGGTCCGTCCTTGCGGTAGTCGATGATGTCATCCAGCCAGTCGACCCAGGCCGCGAAGCACAACGCCCATGCCGTCGTGTGCCAACCCGCCAGCAGGACGGAGAGGAAAGCCGCGAGGACGGTCTCCATTCCGGCCGGAAGCCGCGTCGGCATCCGCTCGGTCCAGTTCGACATCATCCCGACAGCGTAGCTGCCCAGAAACAGGGCCGTGGCGATGGGGGCGTCGAGACAGACGGCCACGACCGCGAGGAGCGCCCCGTAGACGAAACAGGACCTCCCCATCTTTACCGCTAAGGTCCGCTCGCCCCGGCAGAGGTCAAAGGCGCGGTCCAAGTGGTCGTCGACCCACTGAATCACGAGGCCGATACACGTCATCGAGAGCAACTGAATCAGCCACTCAGGCATAGCGCCAAACATGCTGCCTCACCTCCCGGAACCCGCTTCCGGTGAGGGCAGAGATGGGAACCACCCGCTGCTTCGAGTAGCGTTTGCGAAGAAATTGATAGCCCTGCTTGGCGCCGGGCAAATCCATCTTATTGGCGAGGATGAGGTAGCCGCCAACCGCCTGACCATAGTCTGCCAGTTGCTCATCGACCGGCGACCAGCCCACGGCCCGGGCCGCCCTGCCCACGTCTCCCGCCTTGTCGGCGGATGTACCGATGCGAGCGGCATCCACGATGTGCAAGATCACCTGCGCTTCCGCGAGCGCCTGAAGCGTTTGCGCCATCGCCTCGCGCAACAGAGGATCAGTGTGGATGCCCTCCGCCAACCCGGTGGTGTCCGTCAGCAACACCTGCCGGTTGACCTTCCCGCGCGGCACATCGAGCGACACGGTCTGCAGTTGCCGCGTTCGGTGCGCGGCCGGCCCGGACAGAAGCCGCACCGCTTCCTCCACGGCCAGTTGCCGCTGTTCCGTGGTGCCGTCTGCCTGTTCGACAAACCAGCGAAGTTGCCGCAGGCCCAGATATCGAGCAAAGTGGATGCAGAACAAGGTCTTGCCGACATTCGCGCTGCCGATGACGAGACTCCGCCTCACCGCGCATCCCCCTCCAACCGAAAGTCCTCTGCTTGCAGGGTCACAGCCGCCTGCCGCGTCAGCGTCTGAGCGTCGAACAGTCGGACGGCCTGCAGCCGGATGGCGTGCTCGACCAAGTTGCGGACCAGGCGGGCGTTCGCCGGTGTGGCCCGTCGCTCGGTCTCTGCCTCCAAAATCCGGCGTAACTTGGCCTCCGCCGCGGGGCTCAGTGTGTATTGCCGGTCCTCCGCGGTTTTGCGGGCAATCCGCAACAGGTCCGCCACACTGTAGTCGGGAAACTGAAGGTGGATGGGAAACCGACTCGGCAGCCCCGGGTTGGTGCTGAGGAACCAATCCATCTCCCGCGCGTACCCTGCAATGATGGCGATGAACTGATTCCGGTAGTCCTCCATCGCTTTGACCAGCGCGTCGATGCTTTCGCGGCCAAAATCACGCTCGCCACCGCGGGCGAGCGAGTACGCTTCGTCAATGAACAGGACGCCGCCCAGCGCCTTCTTGACCATCTCGCGTGTCTTCTGGGCGGTGTGGCCGATATACTCGCCGACCAAGTCGGCCCGTTCCACCTCCACCAAATGGCCCTTTTCCAACAAACCACACTCGTGGAACATCTGGGCCAGTAACCTCGCGACCGTCGTCTTCCCTGTGCCTGGGTTGCCCTTGAAGACCATGTGCAGAACCACGGGCTCCGCACGAAGGTGCAGGGCCTGGCGACGGTCCTGCATATACAGGAGTGCGAAGATCTCGCGCACCACGGCTTTTACTTCTTCCAACCCGACCAGTTGGTCGAGTTCCGCGTAAATCGACAGCAACCGCTCCTTGTTCATCGCTGGGGCCGTCGCAGGCGCTTCGGGGAGCGGTGCACCGGAGAGTGACTTGAGCGCTTCAGACAGCGCCAACTCCCCGTCGCGATAGCGGGAGATGACGCGCTGGACGTCGGATTTGGAAACCGGGGTCTTTGGAGCTGTCGGCATCAGCAACCACCTCACCTGCATGATCCGGCTCGTGCGATAACCTATGCGCGAGGCCAAATCTGGGTGAATGCCTAGTCGCAATGCCACAGGTCAAACGAACAGCGACCCTGGTTTACCGGGATCGCTGTCGTTCCACGCAGGGTGCCAACGAGAACCGGGGATGGACGGTTACCCCTTGCGGGCGCGAATCCGCGGGTGCAGCACGGAGGGACGACCACGGATGGACGAGGTGGGACGCCGCAACAACACTTCGGTCATCCCATTGCGCCACTGAAACGGAATGAGGGGCCAGAAGTACGGCACGCCAAACGACCGGGTGCAACTGAGGAAGATCACCCATACGATGATGGAGATGACAAACGCCGTGAACGGGTAGCCCACCGCGCGGCCAATCTCGGTGACGACGATGATGAACCATCGCGCCAACTGGTTGGCCGAAGCCAGTTCGAAAGAGGGTAGCGCGAACTGGCAGGCCATCACGAGCGCCATGTAGACGAGGACCTCGGGTTCCAGCAGTTGAATCTTTGAAGCGAACTGGCCGAAGATGACGGCAGCGACGATACTGACCATGGACCCAATCATCGTCGGCGCGTTCATCACCGCCAGGCGCAGGATGTTCAGCAGCACTTCGGCAATCAGGAGTTCGACCCACAGCGGCATCGTACCCGGGTGAGCGTGAAAGAACGCCATCCACTTCGGCATGTGCGCTGGGTGGATGTTCATCATCAAGAACAAACCGGGCAGCAGGACACTGACCAGGGCCGAGAACAGGATGACCCACCGCATCGCGGTCCCGACGAGCGGATACGAGTGGTATTCTTCCGGGTGTTGCAGCAACTGAAACAAGGTCACCGGCGCGATGATCACCTCTGGACTCGTGTCCACGACAATGACCACGTGCCCTTCGACCAACGCCGTTGCAGCCACGTCCGGCCGTTCCGTGTAGCGGACAAGTGGATACGGGTTCCATTTCACGCGGCCAATCAGGTCGGTCACCGACTGTTCGGCCATGATGACGCCATCGACGTCAATCGACTGCAGCCGATTGCGGATGTCGCTGACAACCGCCGGGTTGGTCACCTCTTCGATGTACATCAGCGTGACGTCCGTCTTGGACCGCGTACCCACCTGCATCAGTTCAGCCCGCAAGCTCGGGTCCCGCAAGCGACGGCGAATCAGTGCCGTGTTCATCAACATGGTCTCCGTGAACCCGTCGCGCGGACCGCGAATCACCCGTTCCACTTCCGATTCCTGGATGGAGCGCATGGGGTAGATGCGGGTATCAATCAGGAGGGCCTCATCCAGCCCGTCAATGAACGTCACCATGGGGCCCGACAAAATGAAGCGGACCACGTCGCTCATCTTCGTCACAGACTGTACCTGGACGAACGCGATGCGCGTGTTCAGAAAGGAGATGAGCTCCTGCAAGGTGTAGTTGCCGTCGCTGTGCGTATCGAGAAAGTTTTTCACCTCCGCCTGGAGGTTTTCAATCAACAGCACGACGTTCATCGTGAGAAAGTACCCGTTCAACACGTAGGACATCATTTGGAAACCGCCATAGCTGAACGGTTTGGCCATGATATCCCAGCTGTGCCCGGGGCCTTGTCCAATGCCGAGGAGTTTGTTCAGATAGTCGACATTCTGCTGTAACTCGCGTCGAATCGGGGGCATCTCGGGGGGGCTTTGTGCGGGTTGGGCCACGATTCCACTCCTCCCTCGGATGGTCTGTCTCGCATACTATTCCCCGAAGCGACAACCGCACATACGCTCACGTTGCCGTCGTGTGCACGTTGCCTTCGACCCCATAACGAAAAAAGCACCTCGCACGAGGTGCTTTTTTGATGCTGTGGGTTTGACACCACCCACCGATTGGCGGAGTGAGAGGGATTCGAACCCTCGATACGGGTTTTGCCCGTATACTCGCTTAGCAGGCGAGCGCCTTCGACCTACTCGGCCATCACTCCATGAAGTTGGTGGGCGATGACGGGTTCGAACCGCCGACCCCCTGCTTGTAAGGCAGGTGCTCTCCCAGCTGAGCTAATCGCCCGAACCTGTCCAACAGACCGGCCTGTGGAGCTCCCAATCGGATTTGAACCGATGACCTCATCCTTACCATGGATGCGCTCTGCCGACTGAGCTATGGGAGCGTGGCTCCCCGAGTAGGATTCGAACCTACGACCCTCCGGTTAACAGCCGGATGCTCTACCGCTGAGCTATCGAGGAACGCGACCTTGGAGGACAGGCTCCAAGGCGGTGGTGGAGGTAAACGGATTCGAACCGATGACCCCCTGCTTGCAAGGCAGGTGCTCTCCCAACTGAGCTATACCCCCAGGAACCCGGTGCACCAAGCTCGGATGTCGCACGGGCGAACCGCTGACAACGGTCTCGAGCTTTCGTCCGGCTGGACCTGGTCGGAGCAGCGGGATTTGAACCCACGACCTCCTGCTCCCAAGGCAGGCGCGCTACCAAGCTGCGCTATGCTCCGGATGAAATGGCGCGCCCGGAGAGATTCGAACTCCCGACCTTTTGATTCGTAGTCAAACGCTCTATCCGACTGAGCTACGGGCGCGCGTATGGTGATGTGGGTCCGCTGTCCAACCAAGTCCAGCGGGATATCGGGCAACGGAGAAGTTGCCCGTGTGGAGCCACCTGTCGGATTCGAACCGACGACCTGCTCATTACGAGTGAGCTGCTCTACCCCTGAGCCAAGGTGGCGCGTGGTGAGCCATGCTGGATTCGAACCAGCGACACCCTGATTAAAAGTCAGGTGCTCTGCCAACTGAGCTAATGGCTCCTAGCCCGTTTCGTTCAACGCTGGGCATTCGGTACTTTAGCATGGAGGCAGGGCCTTGTCAAGTGAAAATCAGAAGCTGTGTCAAGTTCCCGCGAGCCGAAATCGTCTGCTTTGCCAAAAGGATGGAGCCGGGCTCCTGTCACCGAGCTCCTGTCAGTTGATGCGCTTCATCCGTAAACATGGCACAACACCAATAAAAGAAGAGACGGTCTGCCTCTGGAACGCATCCCTTATTTGGATGCAAGTATACCTTATGAGCGGACCTCAAGAGTGCGCCGCCTCGGTTGGAAGTGAAAAAGACCGTCATATTGTAACCTCCGACTCAGTCGCCGAAGGAAAATCGTTTTCAAAATTGGCTTCACGGACCCCAGGTTTGTGATTTGCTCTGTACACCTCAGTGGTGGTCCGGCGTGAATAGCGCTTGTGTCCATGACCATGCCGGGATTTTCGGGGGCTTGACATGGATGTGGCAAGGGTGATATCCTACGCAACGTCGCGCCTGCGGAACGGCCGAATGCCTGAACGCGACCGCGACACCGAGTAGAAGTTGAACGACCGACTTGACATCGCAGTCCAATGCGTGTTATGCTGGTCGAGCTGCCGCGAGGCGGCACGAAAACCGCGCGGTGGCGCGGGAATCGCTCCTTGAAAACTAAACACACGAGACCACCAAGCCCGTGAGTCATTGTGACCACAGGTCAGGATAGAGCAGTTGGATTGAGAGTTTGATCCTGGCTCAGGACGAACGCTGGCGGCGTGCCTAATACATGCAAGTCGAGCGGGTCTCTTCGGAGGCCAGCGGCGGACGGGTGAGGAACACGTGGGTAATCTGCCTTTCAGGCCGGAATAACGCCCGGAAACGGGCGCTAATGCCGGATACGCCCGCGAGGAGGCATCTTCTTGCGGGGGAAGGCCCAATTGGGCCGCTGAGAGAGGAGCCCGCGGCGCATTAGCTAGTTGGCGGGGTAACGGCCCACCAAGGCGACGATGCGTAGCCGACCTGAGAGGGTGACCGGCCACACTGGGACTGAGACACGGCCCAGACTCCTACGGGAGGCAGCAGTAGGGAATCTTCCGCAATGGGCGCAAGCCTGACGGAGCAACGCCGCGTGAGCGAAGAAGGCCTTCGGGTTGTAAAGCTCTGTTGCTCGGGGAGAGCGGCATGGGGGATGGAAAGCCCCATGCGAGACGGTACCGAGTGAGGAAGCCCCGGCTAACTACGTGCCAGCAGCCGCGGTAAAACGTAGGGGGCGAGCGTTGTCCGGAATCACTGGGCGTAAAGGGTGCGTAGGCGGTCGAGCAAGTCTGGAGTGAAAGTCCATGGCTCAACCATGGGATGGCTTTGGAAACTGCTTGACTTGAGTGCTGGAGAGGCAAGGGGAATTCCACGTGTAGCGGTGAAATGCGTAGAGATGTGGAGGAATACCAGTGGCGAAGGCGCCTTGCTGGACAGTGACTGACGCTGAGGCACGAAAGCGTGGGGAGCAAACAGG
>JAIMBT010000042.1 GCA_023511295.1 Alicyclobacillus sp. | reverse complement strand
GCGACGAACAACCTCCACACCTAATCCTGTGCGACGACCTGGGGCGCGCCACTGGCGCGCCTCCTTTTTTCTGGGTGGTGGTTCTACGATTGCAAAGTGCGGGGTCAGGGGCCGCATGCGGGCGTCAAAAAGATCGATAGGATCGGAATGACGGGTTCAGGTGCCACCTCCGCCCCCAAAAGCGATCGAAAGGATAAGGAAATGCCCAGGCCAGGTGCCGCTCCGGGCCCTGGTTGCGCCCATCCGGCCGCAGCACTATAATTCTGTTGTTACCTAGAGGGGGTCCTGCCTTGAATGTCCCGAACGCCCTCACGCTGGTTCGGCTGGTGCTCATCCCAGTGTATCTCTGGGCATTCTATGCGACGCCGAGTCCCCACAAAGTAGGCGCGCTCCTCGTTCTGTTGTTGGCAGGGGCGACCGACGTCTTGGACGGGCAGATTGCGCGCAGACACGGGCAGGAGACTCGGACTGGTCAGTTGATAGACCCGCTGGCGGACAAGCTCACGATGCTGGCGGTTCTCTTTTCGCTCTTGGAGACCAATCGCGTGCCTTGGTTGGTAGCGGGGTTGTTGCTGCTGCGCGATGCGGCGATGATCATCGGGGCGACGTACTTCTACTTTCAGGGCAAACGTGCAGTCCCCAAGGCGAACTACTGGGGTAAAGCTACGACGGTGCTGTACTACATCACCATCTGCGCAGTCATCCTCGCATGGCCAAGTCGCGAGGTCGGGGTCGCCCTGTTGTGGTTGACCGTCTGCCTCTCCTACATGACCACATTGGTCTACCTGATGAACATGAAGCTCATCGACGTACGCAGACACGTGCTGTAAACCGCAATCCACGGCATCATTCGCCAAAGATCATCCTGCGCATTTGTCCTGCGGCATCAACACGGTCCCTGAACCACCACCCGCTGTGCGGACGGCCCAGTCGCCCACCGGCGGAGGTGGTCCAGGTCCCTATGCCAACCCCTCGGGCGGCGGGCCTTGCAATGGAACACGCCCGAAGGGATTACTCGTATTGTGGTCCATTTTTGTCGATTACATGAGCCGCCCTGCGCGTCCGCCGCACGGTAAAATTCGGTTGATGGAGGTCATCCCTTGGACAACCTGCAGCTTCCCCTCTACGTTGAGGACATCCGCAAGCTCTTGCCGCACCGGTATCCGTTTTTGTTGGTAGATCGGGTCACGGAAGTGGTTCCCGGCAAACGCGCCGTCGGCTATAAGCTGGTCAGCGCCAACGAGCCGCAGTTCACCGGCCACTTCCCCGAGTACGCCATCCTGCCCGGCGTGCTGATTGTCGAAGCAATGGCCCAACTTGGCGGGGCTGCGATGCTCGGCGTGCCGGAACTGCAGGGCCGCATGCCGATGCTCGCGGGCATCGACGGCGCTCGCTTCCGCGGCCAGGTGCGGCCAGGGGACAAGCTGGACATGGAGTTCACCATTGACAGGCTGCGCGGGTCCATGGGCCGTGGCTCGGGTGTTGCCAAGGTCGACGGCCAGGTGGTTGCGGAAGCCACCATCCTGTTCGCGCTCGCGTAACGGAGTGGGGCGGACCGTTGCCGCCCCTTGTTCCACCTGCCGGCCCTCTTCCTTTTTTTCCTCGATCTCGCTCGTCACCCTCACCCCATCCAGTCCTCGGCGGAGCCGAGCGCGACGCGGGCCTTCGCCAGGGCGCGCTTCCGCCACGTCCGCGCCGTGTCCAACGAGACGCCGCAGCGCTGCGCGAGACGGCTCGACGGCTCGCCGCGCAACACGGCGTACAGCGCCTGTCGCTCCCGCGGCGAGAGAGGCGCACGCTCCAAGGCGACCCGCAGTTCCACCGCGTCGTAATCGGCGCCGGCGCTCGTTCCAGCTCGGGCGCTCCCCGGAGCAGGGCTGTGGGACGCGCCGGCATGGCCACCGCCGCCGGCTGCCTCCCATGCGGCGTCCCACACTTCCGCATCCGGGGCGTCGGTGTCCCGAACCTCCACGACGGCTTTGCGACTGTCATACGTCCATTCCCGCCGCATGGCGGTGCGTACGTCGCCCCAAACCTTGGCCTGGATGAAACCGGCGAACGGAACGCCCTGCGCTGGGTCGTACAGCTGCACGCCGGCCATCAGCGCGAGGTACGCCTCCTGAAGTGCGTCCTCGTGGGACACGCGGCGGTACCGCCACGCGATGCGGCGCAGGAGTGGATAGAAATGCCACACCAGCTGCTCCAGGGCATCCGCCTGACCCGCCTGCGCTGCCGCGACCAGCGCTGTCACCTCCTTCGGCGAAAGCATCCGCTCGTTCGCCCGTCTTGTCGTTTTGACCCAGATTTCGCCCTTCACGATGGGTGGCTCCTTGTGAAGGCCGGCCTTCGAGATTTGCGCGCACGCTGACGGTAGCGCAGCAGGAGGGATTTCGGCGAACGCGAACTTGCGGGTGAAGTCGGGAGGAGAAGTCTGCGGATGGAACGTCAAAGCGGCCTGAAAAGAGCTCCGATTGATTGCATAGGAGAAACGAATCCGTACAAAGATTTATGCGAATTGGCATACTTCATCGGTCAATCTCTGTTAACATGTCCACATTTGTGCGATATATTAGGAATTACATTGAATGGAATAGGAGGTAATCCGACTATGAAAACCGTTTCGAGTTCCGTTGTTCCGCTCCGCGAGTTGAACATGCCCGTCGTCGAGACCCGGCGGGGACGCCCGGTGGATGACCGCTGGTTTCCACTCATGGTGGCGTGGCGCCCCATGTACGTCGAACGGTACGGCAACGTGTCGCACGTGTACCTCTCCGACGGCAGAGAACTGTGCTATGTACATACCAGCGCACAGACCGCCCGCGATGTCTACCGCTACTACCAACTCGACGTGGCAGCCTGCCGTGCGTTCTACCGGCAAATCACCGGGCGGTCCCAGACGCCGCTCATCGTCATTCCGGGGCTCGACCGCGTGTACATGCCCATCAAGACCCGGTGTGGCGCAGATCTCAAGGTGCGCACCGACGGCGTCACCGGCTATGTCGCCATCGGGGACCTGACCCAATGCGACGAAATCCAGGGCGAACGCTGGGCAAAGCCCGCTCTCCGGATGGAGGTGAAGAACCGATTCACGCTCAACGTCCAGATGAGCACTGATAGACTGTGGTCCCACATGGCGGACGCGATGAACCTGATGGCCGCCTACCAGGCGCGCCAGGAGACCTCTGGGACCATCCGCACCTGTCTCGACATCCTGACCAAGCTGAGCCAGTGAAAGGCGACAGCGCCACATCACCCCGGCCAGACGCCGAACACGCGCGTCCCATCCGGTCGCAGGCCGACCCACTCCGGGTCGGCCGCGGTGACCCGGGCTTGACCGCTCGACCACTCCGTCAGTTGATGTACCACATCCGGGCACGCCTCCGCGCGGACCCAGAGGGAGAACCGCACGTCCGCCTGGTACGTCTTCTCGACGAGATCAACCCCGCTCGCCGCCAACTCATACTCCAACTTCCCGTACACGCTGTAATCGCAGACCACGCTCAGCTTGCGCATCTGCACGCAGGTCAACACCGTCGCCGCGTCAATGGCGGCAGCGCACCCGTCCGCGTAGGCGCGAATCAGCCCGTTCGCCCCAAGCAAGGTCCCACCGAAGTACCGCGTCACGACGACCAGCGCGTTCAGAATCGGCCGCCGTCGCAGCACCTCGAGAATCGGTCGGCCGGCGGTTCCGCTCGGCTCCCCATCGTCCGAAAACCGCTCGACGGGGACGCCAAGCCCCACACGCCACGCGAAGCAGTTGTGCGTCGCTGTCTTGTGCCGCTCCCGAATCTCCGCGAGGCGCGCCTCCGCGTCCTCCGTCCGCCAGATTGGCTCCACGCGCCCGATGAATCGCGACTTTTTGATGTCCACCTCAACCTCCGCCGGCGCCTCGACGGTGTGGAAGGTGGGGAATTCCTGATTGAATTCAATTGGAGCCCCATCTTCGGACGCTGCGCGCGGGTCGCTCAGCTCGCGGTGACCTTGTTCTGATGGCGAAGTTTTCTGCTTCCGTTTCACGCTCACGAAGATACCTCCCGAACAAACCGATGGTGGGTTAATGGAACCATACCAATTCTTTCGCGAACGATTCCACAGTTTCTCCACCCAAAGACGCAAACCATGTATATCATTGAGATATCGATGTATAAACATGCGCAATCGCGGGGCCGCTGGCGGAGTATCTTCAGCCTCCTTCGAGGGCGAGCATCCCAATCGCGTTGTTTCCTATTCTGAAACGGGCGTCACGCGGGACACGTGTTCGCAAAGAAAAAATTTCTTGAGAACCTCTGTAACCCTGCGGCACACAACTCCGTCTAATTCACTGTCTCCGGTTTTCGCAAAGTGACGTGGCGAGCTCTGCGAGTATGCTCTGTGATACTGGGGTGGATGAGGTGCCCAACAGATCCACGAGTATGGAGCTGCTGGAGACCTACTTCCGGTTGAAATGCCGGGGCGTATCGGGCAAAATGAACGCGTACCAAGGAACGGTCCACTCGGATGCCAGTGGTACGCCAGGGAATCTGCCGGAGCAGCTAGAAAACCTTTACTCCGGCTGATATTCTCGGTATAATACACAATCGAGGTGTGCTAGCCGTACGAATCGACCACACCGTACATAGTTTTCGGGCGGTTCTTGGTCAAAAACAACGTCGGTACTCTACAAATTCCCCTGAAATAAAGAGGAGATTCGAGAATTTTGTCGTAACTTCTCTGTGAACGTCTCTGTGACGTAGATTCCACGAGAGAATTCAGGGGAATAGAGAGACACACCACACACTGAAGGGAGGGATGTCTTCCTGCGGCAGCGGCCTGGAAGGCGGCCGGATACATAGGTAAGGAGCGCGTGGGACGGGAAATTGCGCAACCACCGACCGTAGACGGAAACGTGACAGGTAAGTGGACGCAGGGACATGAGACGAGATCAAGCAGTCTGGTGACCTCGTCACC
>JAIMBT010000012.1 GCA_023511295.1 Alicyclobacillus sp. | reverse complement strand
GGCGTCTCAGGAGGGATTCGAACCCCCGACCCACAGCTTAGAAGGCTGTTGCTCTATCCAACTGAGCTACTGAGACATGTGGAGCGGGTGATGGGAATCGAACCCACGCGACCAGCTTGGAAGGCTGGAGTTCTACCATTGAACTACACCCGCACGCAACACCTATCCAGACACGCGCACTCAAACAGTGTAGACGAAGAACGGACGGAAGATCAAGTCCCGCCCGCGCCCGGTCCGTCCACGGAAGCGCCGCCGTCTCCAGTGGCTGCGGTGAACATCATGGTATGCGTGATTTCTCCATGAATGGTCATGTGCGAGGCGCGAATCTGGAATTGGCCCGCAGGGCCCGGCGGGCTCACTGAATCGATCTCGAGCAGTGCGCAGGTCCGCTCACGCCTGCCGCGCGGCGTCGCCAAACTCCCCGGGTTGAGGAACAAGCGCCCGTCGGTTAACTCCGCCAGCGCCTTGTGGGTGTGTCCAAACACCACCACCTGCGCGTTCACCTGGCGAGCTTGCTGTCGCAAACCATCAAGGCTCTCCTTGACATGGTACTTGTGCCCGTGGGTCATCCAGATGCGCACGCCGAAGTCGAGTACGCGTGCGACCGGGCACGTATCGGTCACCGGGTCCCAATTTCCGGCGACGGCAAAAATGGGCCAGTCCACTCGCTCGGCCAGCCACGCCACATCCGACGTCTCGTCTCCGACGTGCAAAATGCCATCGAGAGGCTGGAGGGATTTCACTGCGGTCAACAGTTCGTGGCGGTGGCGGTGAGTGTCACTGACCACGCACAGGCGCATCCCACGTAGCCTCCCTCCACAAACGCATCAGCCGGTTCAGTGCGGCGGACCGGTGCGAGTGCGCGTTCTTCACCTCGGCGGGGACTTCTGCTAGCGTCGCCCCGAGCGCTGGAACGTAGAACAGCGGATCATAACCGAAGCCGCCCGTACCGCGGGCGCTATCCGCAATCTCGCCATGCAACTCGCCGCGCACGGTCAGGCCAACACCGGTGGCTCCGTGCCACGCGGTGAGCACACAGACAAACACCGCCCGGCGTTCTGTCCCTGTATACCCGGAGAGGCGCTCCAGCAGCAGGCGGCGGTTCGCGGCATCGTCCCCGTGTCGGCCCGCATAACGCGCGGAGTGCACACCGGGCTCCCCACCCAGAACCGGCACACACAGTCCCGAGTCGTCCGAGAGAATCCACCCCTCGCAAAAGTCGCCGTAAAACGCGGCCTTTTGCATGGCATTCGCCGCAAAACTGTCACCGGTCTCCGGACTATCCGGAACCTCGGGCGGCAGAGCGCGCGCTCGGACCCCCCAGCGTACCAACAACTGCTGGAACTCGTCCACTTTGTGCCGGTTTTTCGACGCGATATAGACACTCTGCAACTCCAGCACCATCCTGTCCCGTCGTCGGCCACCGCCAGCCAATCCGTCTCTTCCATGCTACCACAGGCGTTCCCTGCGAACGTTCAGGTTCGGCCAGTCGTCAGCCTACCGTGGCCACCCCGGAAGGCAGCGCCACCGTGCGCACCTCAGACGCCCGGCTCCCCAGCGCGCGGTCCACCGCCCGGCGGAAGGACAGGGGATCCCCGGTGGTTAGAAACTGGTCCATCGGCACGGCGTCTCGCGGTGCCTCCAGGTCACGGTCCGCCAGGACACGGGCAACCCAACGGGCCGTCTCTTCCGCGGACGAGATGAGGGTCACGTCCGGACCCACGGCCGATTGGATGGCGTCGCTGAGGTAGGGATAATGCGTGCAACCCAAAATCAGCGTGTCGAGACCGATATGGCGCAGCGGTGCCAGCGCCTCGTGTACGATGGCGTCCACCTCGGGACCGCGAATCCGACCCTGCTCCACGAGCGGCACAAAGGCTGGACACGCGAGACCCACCACTTCGACGTCTGGGCGGATGACGTGAACGGCTCGCTCATACGCCCGGGAGCCGATGGTTACGCTCGTGCCGATGACGCCAATCTTTCCGCCCCGAGTGGCACGCACGGCTGCGGTGGCACCGGGCTCAATCACACCCACCAGCGGCACGGGGCAGGCCGCCGCCAGCGTCGGCAAAGCGCTCGCCGTCGCCGTGTTGCATGCGACGACCAGCATCTTCACACCGAGATCCATCAAAACACGACAGATTTCCCGTGAAAACTGGATAACTTCTGCACGACTTCGGTCTCCGTACGGACAACGAGCTGTATCGCCGAAGTAGACGACGGACTCCCGCGGCAACCGCATTCGCAGGGCTGCCGCGACAGTCAACCCGCCCACGCCGGAGTCAAAGAGACCAATCGGCAGCGAAGACGCCACACAACCGCCTTCTTTCGCAGGGTTTCGCAACCAACATATCCAGACGGTCTGCGGCGTGATACGCGAAACAAGACCTCACGCCCAACAGTCGCAAAAAACGCCATGCACACCCTGCACGGCGTCTACGCGTTGGACATCCGGTCGTACAAGATGTGGAGGACTTTGTGGATCTCTCCCTGGTCCGCAGGGTCGATGGTGTCCAGTACCGTCGCCAGGTACGCTCGGCGCGCGTCGAGCACCTGTTCGATGACTGCCGCGCCTTTCTCTTGCAACGTCACCAAGACGACGCGCCGGTCCCCCGTATCCCGCGAACGCACAACGAACCCGGCGCGTTCCAGCCGGTCCACCAGGTCCGTCGTCGTGCTGTACGCGAGGTAGAGGCGGTTGCTGAGCTCTCCAATCGTGAGATTCCCGTGTCGATTCAATATCCACAGCGCATCGAACTGTGGTGGCGTGATGCCGTACCGCTCGAGCAATTGCCGACCCCGCCGGCGAACCACACCCGCAATCTGGCGCAACAGCTGCTCGATGTCCACCACGTGTTCTGGCCACGGCTCTCTCACATTCACACCTCGGATCGTCCACTGATTGGTAAGTATTTTACCATTCGCGGCCAAAGGGAATCAACGACGCGAAAAACCCCCACGCAACGGCAGGGGTCTCCGCGGTCAGATGGTCAATTCTCCGAGGCGAACAAGCTCGACAACCGCTTGCGAGCGCCCTTTCACGTTGAGCTTCTTCATGACATTAGAGATGCGTTTAAAAGTGTAATAAACACCTGCGTGACTCCATCAAGCGAGCCAAGAATAACGAACTTCAACGTTCCCCTCGCTGTCAAACTCGATTCGGTCAATAAGCTTACGTATTGCTATCTTTTGAGTCATTTCGTCATATTCATCCAGGTTCTTGAAGATATTCAACGACTCCCGAATTTCGTCTAACTTGTTGGTCGCGTTCTGTTGGAGTTGTGATGATGCTTCCAGACGCACAATTTCCTTATTAAGACGTTCTGCTTCCTGCATCAGGCTCCTTTGACGCTGTTCGACCAGTTCACGCGTAAACAAACCTGAACTGAACGCTTCTAAGTTCTTCATCTGTTGGTTTTGGTTCTCGTTCAGTTGACGCTTCAACGCTTCAATCCGCACCTGCTGTTCCTGTTGACCAGACGAAACTGTCTCCAAAATGGCTTTAGCTATGCCATCAAAGTCTCGCTTCGACTGTGCCAGCGACCTCAACGATGCAAGTATCCCATTAAGTACGTACTCGTATTTGACCGTATGGTGGTTCTGACAAGCGTACTTACCGATTCGTCTGGTTTTGGCACAAACGATGTATTTGTAGACGGTCCTGTTGCCATCACCTCTACCACGTCCGCTTACAATCATCGAGCCGCCACAGTTCTTACATGTCATGAGTCCGGCAAGAAGATTTGACGTACGCTTGATCCCCTTGTTACGTGACTTCTTATCCATTAGGTCTTGCACGCGGTTGAAAGTCTCCACGTCGATAATTGCTTCATGTGCACCGTCAATCACGATCCATTCGTCCTCATCACGTAGCGATTGACGCTTGATTGCTGAATCAGCCTTACGCGAAACCTCGAAATTCGTTGCTATTTGCCAACGATGGGCGATCAGCCTTCCGATATATGCTTCATTATGAAGGATCGCGTTAATCGTGGACGCTTGCCACAGTGTATGTTTCCCTTTACGTGCTTTCGTCGCTGTTGGAACTCCACGACGATTAAGTTGCTCAGCGATTGCCTTCGACCCGTTCCCATCAAGGTACATCTGGAATATGTCTTTAATGATAATGGCTTCTGTTGGATTGGGCGTTAGTTGCTTGTTCCCGTTCTTGGCGTATCCGTATGGGACTACGTTGCCGATGTGGCGACCGTTCTTTGCCGCTTGCCGCAGACCACGTTTAATCGCTATCGACATCTCTTTGGATTTATGAGCCGCAAGCATCGCGTGAACAGTAAACACCATATCATTGTTACGTCCTTCGACCGCCGAATCGTATCCTTCCTCAATGCTCACAATTCTGATTCCGTAAACGGATTCCAGTTTCTTCTTCATAGAAAACACGTCTGCCATATCACGTCCAAAGCGGCTTACCGCTGTGAATAGTACTGCATCAAACTTGCCCAAACGGGCGTCACTCAACAGACGTTTAACTTCGCGACGGTTCTCCATTTCCGTACCAGACAATCCGGCATCATTATAGACCAGCGTGTCGTCCGTGATCAGCCCTTCAGCTTCCGCATACTCACGACACGCTGCGAGTTGGTGTTCGGGGCTATATTTCTGTGCATCTTGGTCTGTACTGACGCGAACATAAATAGCCGCCCGACTCAATACCCTCACCTCGCCTCGTCAAAGGCTAGGATACCAAATCGGACGGCCGTGCGTAAACACATGACTCAACTTACTTGGACAGCTTTCGTATAAGTGCTTCGGACGCCAGGTCATAAATGTCTTCCAATATTTCGTCAAGCGTTGGGGCGTCAGTTTTGTGGGCGTAGAACTTCATCTTGGTCCCGTCGGGTAGCGTTTGTTCATCCAGCATGACGTACTGGGAATCGTCGTTTGAGGTAGTCGTAGCGACACCACTCCTCGTGCTGCCAGATACGACATCTGTATGCAGTATGGCCTGACTACGTTTACCCTGCTGGTGCAATGCTTACACTCCCCGGCACAAAAAATCCGCAGCCGAACGCCGCAATGGAAATTAGGGGTTTCCCGCCATTGTGGCGGGAAACCAAAACTCCCCTAACTTCTTGCGGCGTCGCTGCGGATTCTCTCCGATGGGACGCTCATTCCCCCTGACTTCTTGCGTTTATTATACTAGAATACTCACTTTATTGCTACAAACCGTGCACTTGCAGGGTAATGCCGTAACAGAACGGATCTGAATACCCGTCTTTCCTTACTTCTTGGAGTTGCGGGCAGTGTTTAACGACCGATTATGACGTCTTGGGGTGCGTATCTTTGCAGAAGTTGTTGCATATTCCGACGACCTACAGGATTGGACGTGTGGAACCGAATTTCGTTCGGCCATCGGTTGTTCTCGACGATCCACTTGGCCACATCATACCCTGTTCGTTCTTCACCGAGATCGTGATCCAGAGATAAAATTTGCACTTCGAATTCCGTCAGCATTAGGATACACTCGTCAAAATTCTTCGCCAACACATACCCGTTGGGACATGACCGCATGTCGTCAAGAAATAAATTGATTTTCATGACTTGCAACAACTCCATTCCGGTCTTTGGTGAAAGTTTTCGGACTATCATGTGAACGGGACGTTATCGTATTCCACGTTCCGATTCATATAGTTACACCGTTGTTACAGCCGAATTAGAGTGCTCAGAGTGAAGAAGAAGACTCAGAAGTGTTTTCCGCAAGTAAAAAGTGCAGAAAAACGCGGTGTTAGATTTTCCAGCAACACATTTCCATTTGCGCTTTAGGGGCCGTGCTTGACATGGAGCCTCTGCGAGCATGATTCCCCGCGTATAAAGGCTGGAAGGACGCTCCGCCGTAAATTTGGTCAGGCTATCATGCTCGCCACTCCATGTCAAGCACTTGTGGAATTGGAAAAAACGCCACCGCGTTTTTCTGCAAATCTAAACCGCGCTATACATAGTGAACCCAATTGCCTCCTCCGCGATGCAACAAGGGCATCTTCATACTCCGATACGCATATCTCTTCGGGAGCCGACGAAGCGCTGAGTGAGCAACGCACCACCGCAACACCCTGACCAGAATCCACCTCTGGAGCGGTCGCTCCTTTCAAGGCAAAGGTCTATAACCCCCTGGCTTTTGAATGACCGCCCCAAAATGACTTGACAAGCAGTTTCGCCGCGCGAAGGTTTGCAATTCGGTAGCACACACAACGGCAAACGCGCCTTTCAGGGAGAGCCCCGAAAGCCGCGTCATACAAGGATTTGTTTGGAGGCGCCAGCCAGATTCGAACTGGCGAATCGAGGTTTTGCAGATCTCTGGACGGCGTTTTCGCCAGTTCATTATGTTTTATACCGTTCGCATAATCCGCTCCATGTCGGGATCTTTTGAATGTCTCTTTCAATGAATGATGTCTGTTTCGCGTGATCCGTTTGCAGTCCGGTTTGCAACCGTGTTTGCAAACCGCAGGTGGTTGCGAGTCACTTACTCAATTTATCGGCAATCTCACGGAAACTGTCCATTGCGCCTTCAACGTTTTCAAGATCTCTGGCGCTTGTTCTACGTAGTTCAAGTAGTTCACCTGCTCCCGCCAAGTCGGGAATTCTGTGTGTTGCGCGGTGATATAGTCCGTAAAATCCGTTCAGTTTTACCTCGTACGGTAGAAGAATTGGTAAAAGTACGAGAAGACAACTCCAGCTTTGCGCGATTTAAACTCCGCGGCTCTACAGTATGGCAATCCATTCGTAAAACAATCCTACTCACGTAAAAGTGTACGTTTCCGGGTCAGTGAGGACATCATTTGGATAATCCGCCCCGGTCATGTGTAGGCCGATAATGCAACAGTTATCGGTGATATTCTGTACGTTTCATCATCCATCTCCGGAACTAAAAATCGGGGCAATATGTACGTCTCATGAGCCCGACAAGACCAATCTTTCTTAAGCCTTGAGTGAGGTTCGACCAACGTGCCCATCTGTACTTTCACCGGACAATTTATTGTGGCCAGCTTATGGACCAATTTACTGCGATCGTCGTGTAAGTATGCATTCGGGCGGATAGCCGGGAATATGGGTCGGGGATTACAGAAATTTGAGGTTGCGTTTCAAGGCCACTCACAACGATTAGAATGTAGTGTTCCCTTAAGTCCTTGGCCATGCTCCACTCCTTGTCGGTAAAGGTAACATTGCCTCTATCATTTGATAATCCTTTGACCTCAAAAACATATTTAGGCACGGCAGTGGATTCAAAATCATAGCCGCAAGCATCATGACGCCTGTCAACCAGAGAGCCAGAGAACTGGGGAAATTCACCCATGTTATAGCATTCTATAAACAATTTCTCAGCCTTAACCCCTGTTATTCCACGCGCGCCAACGAATTTGTCGTCGTTCTTACTGTCGTCATCTTCCGCAGCGCTAAAATCAAAAAGATCCATGTAGAAGGTCCGCGGGTCCACTTTGGCCTGTGTGTCATTTGAGTGGTTCTGAATAATAGCCTTCACTATCTCTCGAAGTGCTTCTTCACTCAGGTCCTGACATTTTTCAAGTACCATTAGTCGGCTGGGTCGCAGTTCGCGCTGATACCATCCCTTCCTTCTATTGAAATGAAAGGGATCGAATTCATCCCGCATATTTTTTATTGTATTTGGTTTAACATCTAGGCGCTTGCCAATTTCATTGAATGCTTGAGTAAAGCTGTTATACCCCAAATGTTTTACTGCCAGCGTGTCGTGCTTAGACAAATAAAACGCGATAACGAGCGCCAATCTGTGATTTTCCTCCATTTTTTAAGTCCCCTTATTTAACAATCGCCCGCGGGCAAGAAACAAGGGCGTAAACGGACAATAGCTACGTATACTTTATAATGGAGAAATTCGGCCGTTATTTAGATGAATCCGCGAAGATATGTCTAGAACCTCCCGTGTACACACGCCGCGTTCAGTCCTCATTGATATATATGATAGCAAATAATCATCCACGTGTTAAAATGTATAAACAACTGTTGTGGGGGTTGCCTTATGCCTGCTTCATTAAATGATGCGATCCTGTTCTTGGAAACCCAATGGTCATCAATTAATGAAAATAAGACCAAGGGCGTTCTGGCTGAAATACGCTTTACGGATTACCTCAATTCCCTGTCTTCGCTCTTCGAATATCAAATTCCAGGAGGATGGATTCTTACGCCGAATAAGCCAACCGGCTTCATCCCTGCACAAAAACGAATAGTAATAATACCTGTAAATCAGCCGTTTTCATGGAGTAGCACAACTACCACACATCCATTTACTGCCCAAGTAATTGCCCATAGTTACTTCCGACAGGCTGGCATGGAAGTTTATTTTGCGTACGCTGACCCCGCACCCACCCGAAGTTCAGAAGTTTCTTTCACGCTTCCGGCTCGTCGCAATTACCAACGTTCTTATCCGTTAACATTTCATAAAGTGAGTTCATCCGGACTACAGTCAGTTCCGGAGAAAACTGTTATGCGCAACTTTACAAGTCGAAGAGGAGCGATTGGATTGAGGGCTTACCAAACAGGAAGATTGAATAGATGCGTATTCCCATGGAATGACCCAAGCATCGTTACGTCCCTGTTCTGGAAGGAGTACGTTAAATATTACTTGCAGGTTAGGTTTTTGATATCAAACAATGACTTGGATTTCTTCTTGGTGGCGAATTCAGGCAGATCATTTCCCGTAGAGTTCAAGAGTAAAACGCCCGGTATCGACCCAAGCATTGGAGACTTCTTTGGCATCGACGTAGCACCTTTCGTAAAGTTATCGTATTTTATATCCCTGAGCAACAACATGGATGCTCTTTTTGTAGTGGAAGAAATAGACGATAGCGGGGCGACTATAGAGTGGTGGGGAATAAAGTTTTCAGACCTCCTAAAAAACTGCTCATGGTTTTCTTCCGCAGGAGGAGAAGCGATGACTGGAGGACCATCAACAACCGTGAGAGTTCCAAAATTAGCATTCACACGGTTGGATTCATTACTACCGACATTGTAGAACCGGAAATGCTCCACTATAAAAGAACCAAGGTATTTGGACAAACTTTTCGGTGTGTCGTGGTTCCTCGGCCCTCATCCGATGTTCCTGAAATATGCCCGACATTCTGCTCGGTGGATTACATTCATGTCGCCTTGTGCTTATGTATTGCAAAGGCTCTTTTCGTATAGATTGTTGCTCTGCGATTAGTTAAACAATGGTTGTACCCTAAAACTTTGTATAATAACTCTATCAACAAATATTTAGAAATCGCTAAAAGGGGAGTCCTGATGATAACGGCATGGATTGGAAGCATTACCCTCTTAGGAATCGCTATTCTATATGTATTATTAGCATTTGGGTTGCCATACGGAGAATTTGCCATGGGTGGAAAATATAGAATCATGCCGAAACGAATCAGAGTGGCGTGTGTAGTTTCGGTACTCATACAAATTATTGGAATATTAGATCTACTGCAATCGGGAAATGTGATTTCTATTGGATTTCCACACGGAATAGAAAAGGGCGTATGTTATTTATTTGCGGTTTACTTACTGCTGAATACGGTCATAAATTTTTTGTCAAAAAGTAAAAAAGAAAGGCTTACCATGACACCGTTGTCGCTATTAACGGCAATATGTTTTGGGCTGACCGCAATGAATGGCTAAAGTCCAACAATTAAACTTTCCGTCTTACCCACTGAAATCACTCCTTGGATGTCTACTCATATGATGTATCCGTCATTATATCAGTATCGTCCAAAGAGCAACAATCTATACGAAAAGAGCCATTGCAAAAGAAATTAAGGACATAGCCGCCACTATTAGCCTCGTACCAAGCGATGAGCCCTACGTCGTCTTTAAGAACGGCATTACCGGCATCATTGATGCTTTTTCTGTTCACCGCGAATTGTTCGTACCTAGCCTACACCCCTCGAGCAGAGTGCAGTCCTATTGGCGTGCTTTCACTAAGTCTACAAACTCTTGTACGTTCATCAGCCACAATTGCTGGGACGGCTTGTAGGTGTCGTGCAATCTTCGAGGAAGAACGAGCTGTAGCGAGTTTGTCTGCATTTCATTGGTCTGGTTTTCGCTTATTCCTGGTTCCAATGTTAACAAATGTTTTTCCTTGATTCGGGCAGCTTCCGCAAGTACCTGCCTCCACCGGTCCTTGCACGTTGACTTAACTCCCAGCATCGTTAGTCGATTGGGCGGAAAGGTGTTGTTCCTATATTCACCAATTCCCGGAAACAGAAAGTCAGGTTTGGATTTGTTCTCCGTCACCGCAGTGCGGGAATATCGAACTCTGTTCGCTTTAAACACCTCTTCGAGATGATTCTCAAGAGCGTAACCTACGCGGGACTTGCGCCGGTTGTGGACACTTAGGGAGAATTTAATGAAACCATCAACATCAATTTCACTGCCCTCGGTAAACCCGCGTTCGATACGGGCAGCAATGAGGTAACGCTCCAGACGCTTGAACAACCGCTCCTCAAGATCCATCCATTCCATCAAAGCAGTATCCGGGTCGTCAGCAGCAGATATCCCACGAGCAATCCGCCTCGTCAACTCAGAAAACTCCTTCGTGGTTGGGAAAATCCCTTGCTGCATATATGGTTCGAGGTGGCTGTCCAAGAATCCGACATCCGAGTCCTGGACCTCGATCCCCAGTTCCTCGAGAATGAACCGTACAACAAAATCAACTTCTACATCGTGTTCACCTCCAAATGCCCGATGCTGAAATGTCAGTCCAAGATGTTCCGGAGCATCAAACAACCACAACAGTTGCTGTTCGACGGTACTTCCAGCAGGAACCACAAGAAAGTACAGTTCTCCATCCGGTCGTTTTGCAACAATCAGCAGGTCGTTCTCTGAAGCCATGCCCATTACAGGATTATCTCTAAAATATAGGCGGTACTCCGTACGGGTAGGGTGGTTTTCGCGCGCATCGTACCATGTGACTGTTGATTCATCGGTAATGCCTTCGTTCTCTCCCCCAAGCCAAAGAAACCGTGCCGGGTAGTTAGACAACTTTTCACGCCCTAACAGCTTTTGCAATGGCACGGTTCCGTTGAATTCATGTTGATGGGATTTATTGATGTCCGCTTCGACAGCGCTAAGACGCTTCATAACGACTCCGTCAAAATACTGTGACAAAAAGCCTGCGCGGACATCAGTCACTGTTACCCAACTCCTCACCTTGTATTTCGTTGTACTTGTCGTCTGATCGGATCCATACACCACAGCGTTCTATAACTTCGCCGATCGGCAATCTGGTTTTACCTTTAAGCGCGCATTCCCATACAACCAGTACTCGCCAACCGCTAGAAAGGAGTGCTTCAGTCGCTCTTCGGTCCCGTTCTACGTTGCCGGTTAGTTTCACTTTCCAAAAATCCGCTCTGGTAGTTGGCCAGCGGAAGAGATGGCAGCCGTGTTTATGCCAGAAACATCCGTGAATGAAAATCACTGCCTGGTAGCGGGGAAATACCAGATCCGGCTTGCCGGGCAGCTTAAGATAGTTTACATGGTAGCGAAACCCCAATTTGTGTAACCCAGAACGAATTATCAGTTCGGGTTTCGTATTCTTGCTGCGGATACCTGCCATCATCCAGCTTCTGTCGTCAGGTGAAACTATGTCCGTCATGGCAATCAGACCGGCAGGGCTATCTGCTCATTGATTTCCGGCTGCCTCATGGATTTCAGGATGCCAGGAAGCATATGTCTCGCAACGGCCTCAACAACCGGAACGACAACCGAGTTTCCGAACTGCTTGTACGCTTGCGTATCGGAAACAGGAATGCGCATCGGTTCCCTTCCAGGCATGTCAAACCCCATTAGTCTTGCACACTCACGAGGTGTCAGACGGCGCGGGTTCTTGCCTTCCTGTGCAATCAATATCTCAGATCCGTCCTTGTAATAACGGGCAGACAGTGTGCGAGCGACGTCGTCCGGGCCGAACAACCCGTACCCAAAGCCATTCCCTTTGGCGCGGTGTTTCTCTGCGTATGCTTGCAGGTAGTTCCAAAGTTTATCGCTCAGGGTATACTTGTCTGCTACCTTCCCCAAGTCTCCGTAAGTATATGGTTCTTCAGCGGGTTCTGACCCGTCCTCCGGATGAAGGATACTGCTCAATCGTGGCCCCTCATCAGCCGGCTTCGCCTTAAAGTTTTCGAATGAGAAACCTACATCCCCCCGGAAACCGACAATGTAGATACGCTCCCTGTGCTGTGGTACCCAACCGCGTCCGTCAATGACCATGTATTTAACCTTGTATCCAAGTTCATCCTCCAACGTACGCATAATTATTTGGAACGTACGACCTTTGTCATGGCTCGTGAGGTTCTTCACGTTTTCAAGCAGGAAAGCCTTTGGTCGCGTATGTTCGATGATACGCGCTACATCAAAAAACAGCGTTCCCTGTGTGTCACAATGAAAACCGTGAGGCATACCGAGTGAGTTTCTCTTGCTTACGCCAGAAATCGAAAAGGGCTGGCAAGGAAAACCTGCCAAAAGCACGTCGTATTCCGGGATGTCCTGATCTACGTCCACTTCACGGATGTCTCCAACCACCGCGTGATCGCATACGAAGTTTGCTTGGTAGGTTTTCCTGCAAGCATCGTCCCACTCACTTGTAAAAACACATTGACCACCAATAGCTTCAAATCCTCGGCGCAAGCCCCCAATCCCCGCGAACAAGTCGATGAATCGAAAAAGAGCCTGTCCATTTTGTTGGCGTTGATAAGGTACACCGGCCATAATGCGCATTTCGGTCAGCCTAGAAACGTCCGGTTCTGTTTCTCCATTGTCCCATCGATACACTGTACGCTCGCTGACACCAAGAAACTCGGCTGTCTCACGGATAGATAGCCCTGCAGCTTCTCTGAGTCTAGCAAATTCCGTTATCCTGACAGTTTTCATTATGTATCATACCTTCTCTGGGACTGTTTTTGACATTATACCAACAAGAACATACATTCGTAAAGGTGATGTGTTGGTTTGAAGCATATTTCAAACGGCCCGGTGGGAAAGATTTGAGGCTAAACAAGCGCCCGATGTCGGTTCGCTTGTCTCCCAGGCTTGTTCACTGCAGCGGGCCACACCTGTCCTGAATCCAATCGAGATCTACGCCCAGCACGTTGGCGATTCGCCATACGCCAACCATCGGTGCGTCTTCTAAAAAGTTCTCCGCGTCAAACACATCGTCCGGTGAAACCCCAGCAAGCTTGGCAACCTCCGGAATGGTCAATCCATTCATGCACCGCGCAATCGTGAGCGCGGCTGATACGACGTTTAACATCCTCATCCCCTCCTGCCAGTGTATATGCACAGAGTACCGGCATAGGGGGACACTGGCGATGCAGTACAGGAGAAATATTTATACGCAACGACCATTGCCTTCGCACAATACTTCCTCGAAGATACCATTTTCGCCATAATCGTGAAGACGCTTGGAGCGCACCTCAGGTTGGCGACACGGTTTAGAACGGGCCCATGCCGGGTATTTTCAGCTCATCTTTGACAGCCCACTATGCCCCCGCAAGGGATTGTAGGGGGCAGTTTGCCCTACAACGCAAAGAGCCCCAAGCGCGTTGGGGCTTCGGGATGCTGGTTCGTGCTAAATGATCGCGCCGGGCGACGTCTGACGCAGATGGATTGCCTTCGCAGGGAGAGGGATGTTCAGTACGTGGAGGACCTCACCAAGTCCCTGCGGCGCTGATGGCGCTCTCAGGAATTCCTTGCCGAGGAACTCCGCCTTCAGAACGTGCCAGCGCGCCAGCTCCTTCATGATCCACTCGCCAGTGTTCCATCGCGAATTCAGTTCCTCCCGTTGCTGCTCGCGTTCCACGGCGTTAGCCAAGATCGTTGCGCCTTCGTAAACTCGTCACAATTCGCCACTATGCAGATACTGACATTGTTCTTACGGACTCCGGAGAATGGTTACCCATTATTTAATGCGTCGTAACGAGAGTGGTTGCTGTCATCTCTGGCTTCGGCGGATGCTTCATACCCTCCGCCGCCTTGCGATTAAGCGGGTCCGCTTTCATCTCCTCGATCACGCCTCTAAATATTCTCAACGTGGTCTTACTTGGCCGCCGTCCATATACAGTCATAGCATTTCCCTCCGATCCATCGTTACCACTGATTCTTTCCGTACAACGCACATAACCGCCCTAGGTTTTTACCCATCAGAGCGGTTCCGCTGCAACAGCTCAGCTCGTCCCGAAAAAAATGCGTAACATCGCAGCCTCTCGATTAGCACCCGCACCGACAACAGCAAAAATAACAGCAATGGCACGTGGTGCACGAGGAGTCAGACCTTAATGCTCCTATGAATTCCTCCCTTTCCTGCTTAATCTTCTTGCGTTCGTACTCTGTTAGAGGTTGTCCCATGCCAAGACGTTGCAAAAGTACATCCGTATACTGACCCTTCTTCCCCGAACGCGTAGACACGACCATAATTATTCAACCCCCATCTGCTTCAGCGCTGCCCGTAACCGACAGGTGTGGGCTGGCTATGTCGTTCCAAAATAGCGGCAATCCGTTGCACTTCAGTTGGCTTTAGCGACCGACTAGGCCGGTTGGCCTGAATCATTCCGAACAGTCTATCTAGCTTTATAGTAGCATAGCGAGGACTTGCCCCGACTAACTGACAGCGAGGATGCGTAAAGCAGATGATCCCCATAACATCCGCATGAATATCATACTCCGCGAGTACGGACCGGACGACGTAATCATGCCTGTCCATTTGCACCGTGGGATCGGAATCGTCTGTTAGGACTCCGTTCTTGATATGTTGCATTCCGACACCATCAAAAAGCACTGCACCGGACCAGTGCTTGGTTTCTACATGGAATATTCCTGTTGGCCCAACCACCAAATGGTCGATTTGCTGCCGTTGTCCACCACCGGCCAAAAGTACGTCGTTCATCACCACGTACTCTGGACCAAGAAATTGTAGTTGGTGCTGCACCATGCGTTCTCCCGCATCACCGTAGTTGTTATCAACAGGTATTCTGCCCGTCCGGGCCTTCCTACGCGGCTTACCGCGTGACGGACGGTACTTGGCGAGAATTACCAAAGTGGCCAACAGCAATACCCCAAACAGCAAAAATTCGATGTTTTGCTGGACAACGGCGGCTTGGTACGAATGTAGCATTGATTGCTGCGTGTTATCCATTGTCCTTCCCCCGATCCTTTTCTCTCGTGACAACCCCTGTTGGCACGTGAAATTCACGCAATGCATCATGTCCCGCGTCTTCCGCAACTCCATGGCCACAGGCACAGATGACAACACTTCCGCTCATTTCAATTTCCATACGACCGACCTGAGAACCGGTTTTCCATTCCTGCTCTCGTCCACACATTGTGCATCTGATAACAAACACGTGATCACCTTCCCTGCTCCCGGTTTTTCCTACTATGGGGAATCTGCATATCAGCCCAATAAGAGGCGTCAATTCGATCAGCACCAGTGACTCCAATTTTGTATTGCATTACGTAGCACGTCAGCGCATCCAAGTCGACCAGTTCCACGTCTGCAATTTTGATGCGTTCGTCTGTGCCATTGTTCACGAGGGGATATTGACCTAACTCTGCATTTTTGGCATACCGATGTGTCGTTACAAAGTAACCCCGTGCCCGATAGGTTCTGCACGTTTGAGCATGCTGGCGCACTATTTCCGCCCCAATTGGCGGATTACGCCAAGCTTTTACCTGTGATAGATAGCGTTGGTCTCCCTCTGTCGGATTAACAGAATCAACGTCAATTGACCCATCCCGAGGCCCGTCCACTACTTTGATGTCTATATGTCCCTTGGCCTTCAGAACATCAGCCCACAGATAGGGGACGTTCGTGTGGTGCATTGCAGTAATTTGCGCTTTGATGGACTCCAAGGTCGCAAGTGGGCGCCCGCTGTCTGTGCCAATCTGCCAGTTAAGTACAGTCTCCAAGTTGGACGACATGCGCACCCACAGGTCTTGGAATCCTTGTTGTACGTCCAAAGGAGTAGGAAGCGTGTGATACATATCTTGCAGTACCACTAAATCTTGTTTGACCTCGTGCGTAAATGCGTGTAATTGGTGTGCATAAGCTAATGTCGGTATTGAGTTCCGGTATGTCGCCAGTTCCGTGGGCGAAAGCATATAGGATGGTAATGCCAAACCGGTCAGGATAAGCAATCGAGTACGCGCGATCAAATTCTCATAGATGACCGGATTCAAACCATGTTTGGAGGTGTATTCAGCCATTTGTGATTCGAAGTCAAAATCCGTAAATACCTGCATCACCTTGTCTACTCTCGCCTGTGCCAGAAGCCGTGCCGCTGGACCGCTATACATCGGCGATGTTGCGAGAGTACGCTGAAGAGATACATCCAACGCGATCATTCTAGACCACAGTTTCGCGCCCCGTTTTGTCCTCAATCGCGCAGAATATTGATTTGTAGGAGCTATCTTTTTGATTTGTGACCCTGATATACCTAATTCCACCTCTATAGTGCGCATATCCTCAACAATCGTCTTCATTTCATCCACTCTAACACCCCCTTCAATCATGCATGACGTGAAAGACCAGGACCCCAATAAAACCAATCGCTCCAATCAAGGTAACTACCCACGCCACCGCTGTGACTGCCCGAATCGCCTCAGAGATGCGCTCTAACAAGTCAGCCAGCCCGCGCACATACCGGGCTGGCGACCACTTGCGATACTGCGGTGTCATGCTTTACCACCTCCTCGTCCGACGAATGAGGCAAAGTGAATAACGTAATGCCATGCGGACTGCATGCTCGGGACACGGGGATCGACGGCCTGCGCAATAGACCAGTAACCTTGTGCTGGCATACCTGTCCAGTGTGGCAGGTATCCGAGCAATACTGCTACCTCTGCTCCAAGTGCGTAGGGCAACAATTGCACACCGAGCACTGCCGCACGCCATGCAAGGAGGATAACGGCGCGGGCTAATGCCCATGACTCAACTGTAATCGCACCCAGCACGTGGCGATACAAGACAGATTGTCGATGGGTATAAGGCATTTGGGGGTTAGGTTGTGCTGGTTCCGACTGCGTCTCTGACTTCACTGGTTTCGGCTCGTCCCAAATATGGTCGGCAAAAGAAACAGGATCGGGAACAGCGACATCAACAGTGCACATAGACTCTGTAGTATTGTTAGTTGTAGTATCTTCTTCCGAAAATGCCGAAAGTGTAGGCTCGTCGTTAATGCCCTGCTTAAGGCTCGCACTGGTTTTACCAACAGCCTTCTTGGCCTTACGATCCTGCTGTTTATGACGGGAAATCATCACCGATGACATCGCAACAGCACCTAACCGCCTGCAACCCTGTGCAATTGCAGAAACGACACGTCTTCCGATGCGACTTACGTTTGGCAGTTGTTTGACGATTTTTACGTTCTTACCCAGATCCTGCTTATGATTGTTGCGTATAATCCACCTCGCTGCCTGAACAATCGTTGCGGCAGGTCCATCAATCACCTGCCGCAATCTATCGAGGTCAGTTACGATGTCGTACACACCATAGCTAACAAGTTGCCCTATGGTTTTGTTGCCTGGCACAGCATCTGGAGCCAACAAAACGATACGCGGACACTGGCGCACTGTGGTTTGGTACGCCAGCACGTCGTCCGCGCTGTGAATCGTTGCCACGTCAAGGAGCATCGTGTCAACTGGAAGACGCTGGGCCTCGGAAAGTGAGTCTCGGCAGTCCTTGACGGTCTGTACAATGTCTGCATCCCCTAGTACTCCTCGTACCGAATCCGCCGTTGCCTGCGAAGAGATCGCGTAGATCATGCTGTCACCTCCCATATGAAGCGAGCTGTGTATAACCCACGTACTCGTGCAGATTCCCCATCTGGTGATCGGGGATGAGGTAACGCTTGCCAATTTGCACTGCATACACATGGCCTTCGCGGATTGCCCGGTAGACCACTAGGTCAGTCACGTGCAGTGCCTCGGCGACTTCCGATACCGTGTGAAGTACGGGCAAATCCACATATCCCTGTCCATCTTTGCTGGCCATGACCTGGTCGGGGTAGGGATATACCTGCTCGGCCAACCTATCTGCCGACACACAATACTGCCCACCAAGCCTGACGAGGGCGGGATTCCGCCCCTCGTGTGCCCATCGGGACAAAGACGACCGGGATGTCCTGAGATATGCGGCTCCGTCTTGCGGACTCATGATCGCGGGGTACTTACGAGTTTTACAGGTTGTAGTAGACACCATGGTTTTTTCCTCCTTCCGACTTTGAAGGCGACCCTTAAAGGGCCGCCTTTCCTCCAATGGTCGTTTGGCTTGACTTGTCTCCTTTGTTCGGACGGTGGACCCCGCCCAGCAGCGACATTAAGGCGAATAACCCAGCCAGCGCCAGCCACTCCCACTCCGCATATAGTGTCGGCTGCCATGTCCACGACTGCGCGGTGTTGTAGTGCCCCAGCCAATAAGACCAAAACCGCACTGGAGTCGTACCATGCTCGGTCACGGGCGTTGGCACAGAGTAAGTAGCGAGATAGTTAGGCGTAGCCGCTGCCTGCGGAGTAAACGTCTCTGCCGGAGATGTTAAGCTACCGTTACTGGGATAACTGGGTGTCGTCAGCCTCTCGACGATCTCGCCCCGCTCGTTCGCATGGATCGTAAAAGGCACTGACCATGGCTGCGTAACCCTCGGAATGCTGTGGCTAAAGTGGGTATGGTTAGTTGACACTTTGACAACGAATGCCCACGGCCAATTGGCAGGTTGTTCGCCTGATGGGTCAATACCAAGCTGCATGGTCGTGGACTCGGCCACACCGCGATATTGCACGTCATGGTATTTCGCGGGCAACGGAACGACAGTAATACTCGCAGTGTGTACGTGGCCGCCACCCAGATTTACCGTGATATCGTGTTTCCCAGGAGTGGCATAAATCAATTGCCAGTATCCCACAGCAAAGTGACCAGCATAATTATCGAGTTGCGGTGTGTCATGGGATGGCAAAAATTGCGTGATGGTCTCGGCATAATTCTGTGATTGCCATTGAGAAATGATTGGTCTAACGACCTTGATCTTAGCCCCCGGCGCGTCGAGACTCGCTGTCGGCCATGTCGTGCCTAAGATCGCCAGGATAGGTTGCCCAACGTAGACTTTGTTGTCCGAAATCTCCACAAATCCTGTGTGATTATGCACCGGGTCATTGTCAGACCCACTCAACGGGTGTGCAGACGGCACCGCCAACTTGCCGGTATGCTCAAGATGCTGGATGACTTGATGTGTCGTCGGTACGAGCGCTGTTGGATTGGCGATGCCGACGCCAAGTACCGAAAGCGCGGCAATACCGGACGCAATTGCGACGTTGCGGATGGTAGTTTTCTTCATAGTGAATCTCCTCCATGAAAATGAAATCGGCGTCACTGGGACGCCGTTGGGTGAGAGTGGTAGTATTGGTAGGCGGATTCGACTTTGCCGACATACGCTTCCGTTTCTAGATACGGCGGAACCCCACCGTACTCGGCAACCGCTCCAGACCCGGCATTGTAAGCTGCCGCGACGAGCGAAATGTCACCGTTGTATTGACGATACAAACTCGCAATCATCCGCGTTGCTCCTGCGATCTCTTGTTGCGGGTCGAACGGGTCATCGACCCCCCAATCAGCCGCTGTGCCCGGCATCATTTGCATAATGCCTTCAGCCCCAGCGGGTGAGACGGCGCTTGGATTACCCCCACTCTCAACGCTCATGATGGCTGCCACTAATGCTGGATTAATACCCGCCTGCCGTGCATCCTGGGTGATGACTGGCATCCACTTGTAGACACCTGCTGACCCTTTGGCACCCGTCCAGCGAGTCGTTTGCATCGTCAGTGACTGGATCATGTTGCGTACCTGCTGTTGTTGCTTGTCGCTCATTTCCAACTTGTCCATGACACCTTGTAGTGACCGGACCGTGTAGGTAGTCTTAGTAACTTTGGTACAGTGTTTGTTAGCTCCCGATCCGTGACACATAGTCACCTTGCGTTTGTGAGCAAGCAAAAACTGCCCGGCAAGTTGCTTGATCTCGGCGGGACTGGTATGACTGAAATTTTGGTGAAAACGCACTGCATCAATTGCTGCTAAGTCCTGCCACGGCACCATCACCCCTTTTGATTTTTGGATTTGTTCGCTGGCTTGAATGTATTGCGTTACTTGCGTGCCAGATGCAAGCGGCATGGACAGAAACAACATCGGAAGTATTACAACTAAGGCAAGAATGCCTGCCGCGAACGCCAACAAAAAACCGACGATCCGTTTGAGATCGTCGGTGTCCACAAGATACGACAGGACCTTTATCCCGGCTTTGGCGGCGGCGGTAACGGCAGGTGCGGGCATTAGCCATCACCACCCGTTATAATCCGGTGCTCTAACTCCGTGGCCTCGGTCTTCAGCCGCACGCGGTCGCGTCCAGCCAACAGTAAGCCCTCTCCACGTTTAGCGTTGGTAAGCAGTGTTTGTTCGGCTTCGGACAGCTTAAGAAGCGGAATCAATCGCTCCAAATCTCTCTCCCCTAGTCTCATTAACAGCTTGTAATCGCACGTGCCAAAAATCGCTTCTCCGTAGGATTTAGCCGACCCGCTCAGAAAATCGGATACGTTTTGGGTAATCAACCATAGGCCCGCCCCAATCGGGGGCGGACCGTATTTCCTGATCCTCTTCGCAACTTCAAAAACAAATTGCAAAGTCGCTGGATTGCGCTCATCGATCAACAGGTACGCCTCATCAATCACCATCACGATATGCCTACTACTCGAACGGGCGCGGCGGACGAGATACCACGCATAATACGTGGTCAGGTAGTACTGCGCCCGTTTCACATTATCAGCAGCGTCGCGCAATCCGTAGATGTCGAGCACTGTCAAATCTGAGTTCGTTGTGACTGTAGTTTGGCCTTGCCAGATGGCCGCATCCGCGCCCACTGCCGCCGACCGCAGCAATAATGGCAAGCGAGAGTCCTCATAGTGGGTTTGCAGATACTCGTACAGGTCTGCCATCGTCGGCCACTTTTCAACCGTAGACGGATCGGTATGCCAGTCAATCCCGTGTGTCTTGTATACCTCCGTCACCGCTTCTTCCAGAGCTGCCATTTCCGTTTGGGTTAGGTCTTGGAGATAGGCAGCAATGAACCCCCGGAAGAATTGCAAGTGTGAAGCTAATGGCCCTCGCGTCGTAGACCCGCTAGTTGCTGACTCATCCAACAAAGGAAGAACTTGCAAAGGGTTGATTCGGCCACCATCGCCTGTTGTATCGATCCAGTCGCCACCGAGTGATTCGCAAATCCCTCCATATTCTCGTTCTGGATCGACGACAATGAATTGCACGCCCTGTGCATAGTGACGTAACATCTCGACCTTAACACTGTAGGACTTGCCTCCGCCGGGGATTCCGAGTACAGCCATGTTGGCGTTAGTTGTGTTGGCTCCCTCCGATCCCCAATGATCCAGCAACACAAGGCCGCTATCTGCGTCGCGCCCTATGATGACACCCGTACCCGTATTAAGGCCGTGCTTGGTAAATGGCAACATCGCCGCAATGGTTTCGGCTGGCATATTGCGTTGTCCAGGCACATCCACAGGCAACTCAGCCCAGGGAGACGTCGCCCGTAGACCTTGTTCTTGCGCAAAAGTTAGAACTCTTGCACGCATACCCTGTGCGGCAGCGGAAGACTGAACTCGGTTGACTCGGCGCGACAACTCCTCCTGAGTGGCCGCCAGAACCAAGATCGTAACCGTTACATAGTAGACCTGTTGCTGCTCCTGGTCGATTGTACGGAGCAAGGTTTGCGCGTCTTGCAATGCCTGCTCTGTGCGCTGGCGGACTAGTGCGTTGCTGCCTTGCTCCAAGCGCGCGCCCAACTCCCCGATGGAAATGTTGATCTGTTTGATAAGTGCAGTCGGGTCGGTCGGCGTCGTGTGAACACTCAGGACCACTCCAGGTATTTGGCCAACTCGTGACAGCCACCCAATGCCTACCCGAGGCGGGTAATTTGTAACAAGTAGAACCTTGCCGTATTGGTCACCAAAGTACAGGTGGTTGGGCTGAAAACCAACTCCTGCCGGCGTGACTGCCTCGATGATTGGATTGCCCATGGTTTCATCACCTCCTCAGACTGATAGCGTCGTTAGGCTTGTGGTAACTGGGCGCTCAAACGCCGCACTGCTCGGATTCGCCCATGTGTGCAACATCCCGATTAGTGCATCGTCTTCCAACAGCGTAGCCTCAAGCCCAGCGCCTGAAAGACTGTGGGCCAGTTCGCGAGCCTGTTCCACTGCGTCTTTCTTATCACGAGACGCGACGAGCATGTAGTACCGCCACTCAATCGCTTGTCCACCAGAAACAATTAACCGGACATATGCTAGCTGATCCACCAGCAAACTGCGACGGATTCCATTTGCTTCGCGTATCTGGTTTTCTAAACTCCTGAAATACCCATACAAGTCGATTGGATGGGGTAAAATGAGCAATTGGAATCCACCCCTCAGTCCGTTAATTGCCTCATGTAGTGCTGCCACCTTTTGCTCTTGTTCGCGCTCGGACAGCAAGGACAGATTGATCGGCGAAATCTCCAGCACGGCAACGTACTGTCCGTCCTTGCGGTGAATAAGCCCCTCGTACACGTCCTTTACAGGCATCCACTCTAGCGCCGTCTTGTACCTGTGCTGCCTCGCCGTCTCTTGCGGGTCCCGTCCGTTACGTGTACCAAACACCCGCATGCACCTCCTACCACAACCAATACTCCCTCGGTCTGCTTGCCCATCGTCGCCAGAGCCGCAAATAGTCGAGTAGCGAAAACGTGCCATCGACCTTACGAGTGCATAGAAACGCGACCGCCCCGCACGTCGCCCACACCACTAGCCGCACCACAACCGGCGCGTGAACTACTCCAAGGGCAGCAAAAAGGACACCGCCTGCTGCGATGCCCAACAACGTAATCCCCATCTCCGTCCATCCAAAACCTACAAAAAATTCAAAGTGTGTAACCACGTTGGCGGGAACCAAATACTCCCGCATAAGCATCACCTCCAATCACCATTTTGCTCTCATCAGTGCAACGTGGATCGCTGTGCTTGCACCAGCACCCGCTGCCTGCCCGACGCCTGTGTGGTAAGTCCACTGGCGCAGGAGCGATGGCGTCTTATACGTCACCCAAAGTGAGGCAATCAACATAAAGGGTGTGATAATCGCGTGTCCGATAGACTGGGCCGGACTCGCGACCAACGCCGACGTAATCCAAAGCATCATTACCTGCACTACCTGGGACATACCAAGTGTAATGAGCTCCCTCCAAAATGACATTGCTATACCCCCATTGCCCAACCAACCAACGGAAAATACAGGTCCGATCACACCAATGACGATCAGTTCCACCGTACGAATCATGCTCTGAATGAATATCACAATCAGCAAGACCAAGCCTATCAACAGCAGCAGGGGTACGAGAAACATGTCAGCCTGTGCTTGCATCGCCGTCGATAGTGTGCCTTGCAGATTGGTGGACATGTTTGGTAGGGATGACCCAAACGGTGCACTGGCCACCACATCGGCCAGCCCATTGGCGACCGGGATCATGTACCGTGCCGCCCAGGGATACACCACGATTCCCACCGCCCCATACATTACCTTGACCAGCAGGTCGGTAGGATTACCCCCGTCGCCAGTAGTTCTCATGATATAAAGGTGGTACGCCTGCCAAGCCAGTGTTAATCCCAACAATGTCCCTGCAAATGCTTGAGACAAGTGGATCAGGTAGACGAGCCAAGGGGCGGAAAAGTAATCTTTCAGCCCCCCGACCGTGGTGATCAACTTGATCATGTCATGCAGCGGAGTCCCAAATAGGGACTGCGCCATATGCTGGAGCAAGTACCCAAGACCCCGCCACATCAGATTGCCAGCAACATTGCCCATACACGATCACCTCCACATTGTTCACCTCCTTGCATCAGAATCACCCGCCGAGGGTGGAGATGAGCCACTTGACGCCAGCCATGGCGAGTTCGACAATGACAACGGCGACCAATACCTTTTTGGTCGCCCGATTATGTTGCTCTGTTTGCGAGAAGTCGCCACCAGCAAACATTTTGGACAACTGGTGATAGGCAATCATTACGCCACCACTAACTGGGGTGAGAAACAGAAGCCAGGTGTCGATGGAGTTAAGCATGTTGTAAATGCCTGATATAAACTGCGGCTGACTGCTTGCAAATGCTGTGAAAGGCCAAGTCATCACGGCCAAAGCACCAATAATGGAGCGCATTATCCTGGTCATGCTATCAATCCTCCTGTGATTTCGACTTGTTGCCCTTGCCAAACAATCGCGAGGCGTTGGTCTTTTTGATTTTGTCAGTAGAGGATACTGCGGGTTGCGTAGTATCCGGCACCCACGTCTCCACGTGCGCAGTACTCACTCCCCTCTGCCCGCTGAACGCCTGTCGTGCGTCAAACGCTTTGGACGCCAGCGGCCACTCGGATAAATCAGCGAGTGGTAACTGGGCCGCGTACTCTCCGCTTTGAAGCAATAATGACTGGCCCTGCGGCCATCTCAATACCTCGTCGGGCATGATTAAGGGCCGTCCGGTTACGGATTCGGACAGCCCTAAAACGCTAGGTTGGCGAGATTGTTGGGACTGCGAATATGTGCGCACTGTGTACTGTCCAGCTTTGGCGCTAATGACTTTTGCCGTCTGCGGGTCGGCAGTGCGAAGGTAAAGCCATGTATCACAGTTGCCTGTTATGGTCTCCGCCGCTTGTCTACCATAGACTTGCTCAATTTGAGACAGACTTTGAATCGCTAATAACCATCGGATGCCGCGCCCAGCGCTGACAGTCATTTTCCCTGACATGTCGGGAATTTTCCCCATGTTCGCAAATTCGTCTGCAACGAACCAAACTGGTGTAGGTAAAGTTCCACCGCAGTCCCTTGCAACCGTGGTGAGTGCTGAATAAAGCTGCGTGATGTATAGGCTTGCAATGGTTCTTCGAGACGCGGCTTCATCTGGCAACAGAAGAAAGACTGCTGTCGGTTTGACTCCGACACTCGCCGGATCATGGTCGCTGATGGATGTCATCGCTGCGATTCCAGTATCCGCATACAAGCGCATATGGGCCGCTGTACCGGTATATATAGATGATCGGGTACGGCTTTCTGAGAGTGCGGCCGTTCCATAAGCGAGCCGCGCTGGGTGATCGGATGGTAGCGAACGAAACCATGCGTCCAGTTGCTCTCCGCCATCTTGTCCAAGTTCGGTTAAAATGCGATATGCGGTTGCAGGATGTTTAGCCGCCTGTGATGCTTCCCACACAACCCCTAACGAAAGTGCTGAGATTAACGACTGCTCCGCTTGAGGCCAAATGGGATCGGTTTGACCGTTGTCGCTCACGATAACATCTGCTAGCTCCCATGCCAGACGAACAGCTTCTTCTGTGTCCCCTTGCTCCCGCGCCTGTTCTATGGCTGTAAATGGGTTCCAACGATTAGCCGCGGTGGGATGGAGAAGGTTGATCTGGATAACCTCATATCCCTGCTGTCGTAACCACGCTGCCGTCATTGTGTGTAACTCTCCTTTGGGATCGGTGAGAACCATGGATTCTCCGGCATGACCGATAGCCCAAATGGACGGCAAAATTACTCGCCGCGATTTACCCGACCGCGTAGCGCCAATTACTAAGACGTGCGGATTACCCCATGCAGGCTTGGTTGTCCACGTGGTTCCCGCCCCCGATCCGACCACGATCCCCGCCGCCGTCGGCGTATCCATCAATTGCTTATCAAGGGTTCGTCCCCATTCTCTCCTCGTTCTCCACCGTGCCGACCCATGCGTCGCTGCGGCAGCGGTGCTCAATTTACTAAGTCTTGCGGCCAAACCACCTCGGGTACCCCAGTAGACAGCGGTGGCCAAAAGAATCATGACCCCCTGCATGATCCACCATGATTGACTGTGCCATTGCGGATGCCAAGACCAATGGCCCGATAGGGCCAGCAGCCAGTAGTTAGCAAAAAGGTTAGGGTCCGCAATCCTGATGTACCCGTGCAGATGCCCAAGTGCTGGCAAAATGCGAAAATCTACGACTAAGAGGACAGCCCACAGGACTGCCCTTATCGCCCATCGGAACATATTTTGTTTCGTCGTCACCACCCCCTCTCGTTGTCCCTTCTTTGTTCTGCGGCACTTTGCTGAACCGCTCTTCGTTTTGCGACTTCGGCCTGCGCCTGGGCTTTTAGGTGTTCCCCCTGTATTGCTTGGAAGGCCGATTGAAACACGGATTTGACGTTTTGGCGGACATGCAGTTGACCAAGTTTGGCCGTTCGATCCATATCCCCGGCCCGTTGTATTACCGACTGTGCAACACGATCCCGCAGGTCTGCATAGGCTTTCTCTCGCGCCTCTTGTAGTCGCTTTGGTTGTGAAGAGTACAAGGATGTAAGATCGTCAACTGATTGCTCCCATTGGTGCCGCACTTTAGCGAGTGAGGGACGAGATAAAACCCAGTCGGCAATGTCTCTTGCTTCTCTTTTAACTTCCTCGGGCATGAATGCCAGTGCCGCCCTGCCTTTACCGGGCATTTTTTGCGAGAGCGCGGTTAACTTATCATTTAGTTCTGCCACATCAATTGCAGGCCAGCTTGTCGGAGCAAGCACATCCTTTTCTAGCCGTCCGGTTGCTACCAATTCTCTTTCCGCTTTTTCAAGCGTTTGCTCTACCCGATCCGCCGTCTTTTCAGATGGGCGGATAGTGTCCCTTGCTTCCGCAACAATCAAATCCCTCATGATGGTTTTTTCCATAGTTATCTGAGTTCTCAGAGGACCATAGACTTCTTTGCTCACAGCTTGCCGAGCTTTGCGTAATTCATCTTTGCTCAACATCGCTCGACGCCTTGGCGCGGCGTCATCCTGCCACATCAAAAAGTGTACGTGTGGATGTCCTGGCTCGCGGTGGTGTGCGGCTACCCAGTGATACTCACCGGGGCGTAGGCCCATGCCCTCCTCGGCTAACCGTGCCAGTGACCGTCTTGTGAGATCGCGCCATTGTTGCCCATCGCCGTAACCGAGTGTCACAGCGTCCTCTTCGGCAAGGGAAAATACTCCCTGCCACACATGACCATCGTGATGGCGCATGATGGATTTCACCGCGTCTAAATCTGGAGGTGCATGCGGGTCTGGTCCGAAGAGTCCCTCAGAGCGCGGACGCTCGTCCATATACTGCGCGTGGATCGAAAGGTCCTGGTCAGTGTCAAACGACTTCATTTCTGTTTCCAAATCCACCCCCTCACGCGTTGCGATGTATTTAGCATGGGCGACGTTCGCTTCGCGAGATCGTCCGTGCCGAATACGCAAGACAAAGGGCTTGTTAATTGTCGGCATCATACTCACCTATTTCATCTGTAAGTGGAGATCGAACATATGCGGCAGCCTTTTTGCGGGCCTCGTAAGTCGCATCCTCGACATTGATCCCGTCCAACATTTGCATCATTTCGGTGACTAAATAAAACGTTGCCTCTGCTGACCGCGCACCTTTGGCTGACAGCTTGGACAGACGGTCAACATGCCTTTGTAGGATTCCATCAAATGCATCACGCAAAAGTGGTGTATATCGATGCAGCACATCTACCGACAGGTGAGTGTCAACAGCCTCTCGAATAAGTTGATCACGGCTAATCTTGCGGCGCTCTGACTCGGCATCGAGTAAGGCCAGTGCATCCGAGTCCATGCGCACCCTAATTTGTACGCGGGTGTCAGTTTGTGTTGCCATCCTCCAATCACCTCCTTGTGTGACATCAAAAAAGCCCGCTATAACGCGGACTACCGAGAATTAAGGACCACGTTTTCGCGGACCTTGCAAGAGTTAGAACAAATTTGTGTCACCCTTATCTACGTACTCCCACCCGGCGTTGCCGGGTGTGTGGAACAACACCGGAACGGTGGTTATCCTGTATTTCTTTTCTGCAACCAGATCACCTCCAGTAAATGTAAGAACCGCCCTGGTTGTCGGGCGGTCCATCTGGTGATAAAGGGTGTACAGTGTCTCAAGCGCTGGCCTTAGAATCCGGGTGTAGGTATGCCTCTAACGCTGCGATGACTTGGTGCGCGGTGCGCTGGATCGTGGTACCGATGGATCGTACAAGTTCAGTCCCACCATCTTGGGACGCCCATCCTGCAACGTACCCGAAACTATAGTTACTGGTATCCAGTCCGAAGTAACTGGCGACCACGAATGCTGTGCCCTCCGCCTCCGCCTCCGCCTCGATTTGCCCTCGTGTCTTGCCCTTGTTGTCCGAATCCACGTTGTGTAACAGGCTGTGCGTGAACTCATGGACCAACGTCTTGGCCGTTTGGTCGGCTGCCATTCCCGCTTTGATTGCGATCCGGTGTTCGCCGGGCGAATAGTACCCTTTTGCGCCGCCCGCGATGTCGTCAAACTCGACTGGAATCTGAATCACATTTATGAGAGCTTCAATCAATTCTTGTGGCCATCGTACTATTCCCGTCGAGCTCGGTTGTCAGCCTTGGGAGTTCCTTACCAGCCGTTTGGCTGACATCAAATACATTAACCACACGAAATCCATAAAGGCTCGACTTTTCCACTTCCGCTCCATCTTCATTGATTTCTACCTTCTTGCAAATCATAGGAGCAAGAATCTGAATTGCTTTTTCGCCCCTCACAACATGCCGTCCAAGCTGTTTCCAAGTGTTGAACCCTGCGACATGTGAGGCGTGCGGGCACTGCATCAAAATCAACATCACGTTGCTAAAACTGTAATTGTGAAAGCGCGATTGGACCTCCAGTACTTCTCGCCACTTGTCACCGCTATATACTGCCAATACGCCCTGCTCCAGCTTGTCAACCAACACTTGTACCTTGTCCATCCTGTTCGCCTCCGGTTCGGGTGTCACCCCCTGTGGTGAGGGGCTTACCCCGATCTCATCCACGGCGTAGCCCGAGGGCAAGGCGAAGAGCGATACCGGACTGAGCGCAGCGAGGGAGGATAAGGAGCGGGCCTTGCCCGGTAAAGGACAAGCCGTGGTATCGTTTTTGTCCCTAACTCTCAAACTCCTCGTATCATAGTAGTTGAAGTTCTTTGTCGTTGAATTTCCAGTTGGCCCGGGCCAACTGGAACGACGCTGAAGAATTTCCAGAGCCGGCTCTTGCAAGGCCATCCGAATGAGACAGCTGCTCAGAAGGATGGCGACGGTTGATGGGGCTCCCTCATCCAACCAGTAATGCCCTTTGCACTGCCCGTTTCACCCCGGATGGGGGAGCCCCCGTCAAGCCGCTGTCGGTATCGATTCAACTGTATGTGTACTTGCTTGGAGTCGGATTGACCGCTTCTCCGGTTCTTTGTCATGCGCTCGTTCCTTGACAACCGCATATTTGCCACATCTGGTTGGGGGATGCCCCAACGCCAACGGATGTGAACCTGTTCCTGCCTGGGCTTGCCTGTGGGACAATGGGGTCAGCAAGTCTTTCTCGGGAGATTTCTGTTCCTCCTTGCGGACCACTTGGTACTGCTGTGATAAGCCTGATACCCAGGATCCACCACTCATGTTCTAACCGCTTGTTGCGCCTCCATGGTTGAGGGGGTGTAGTGACCCGTAATTGACCTCTTCATGGATGAGTGCTGATGACGAGGCTGTAGTCGGTGGTTTCCCACGGGCACCCAGGTCCGGGACTGGCTTGACTCTACTCCTGAATGGAGGTGAATCGAATGTCCAAACTGCACGTTGGGATCGACGTGAGCTTAGACTCTCACCATGTTCAATTCATGGATGAGGTCGGACAAGGCTTGGACTCTTTCAAGGTTTCCAATGACCAGCCGGGCGCTGACACGCTCATTCGCAAGGTGTTGGAAACCACACAGGCCAGACAAATGGATGCTGTCGTCTTGGGGATGGAGGCTACCTCCAACCTCGGATGGCATCTGGCGCATTACCTGAAGAACGAACTCGAAGCATATGAGCCAGACCTCCAAGCCCAGATACACGTCTTGAACGCACGGAGAGTGGCTCGTTTCAAGAAAGGGTACGACACCCTTCCCAAGAACGACCGCATCGACGCCTGGGTGATTGCAGACCATCTGCGGTTTGGCCGACTTCCACAAGCCATGACAGATACTGCCCAATACGAAGCATTGCAAAGGCTGACCCGGACTCGCTTTCATCTTGTTCAGACGATTACTCGGGACAAGACGTTTTTCCTGAATCAGCTGTTCCTCAAATTCAGCGGCCTGCGTCAGGACAGCCCGTTCTCCAACACGTTCGGCACTACTTCGTTGGCGGTGATTCAGGAACTCGAGCCGGAGCAGATTGCCTCCATGCCCCTGGAAGACCTCGTCGCTTTCCTGGTCGAAAAGGGCAGGAACCGCTTCGATGACCCAGAGGAGACAGCTCGGGAACTGCAAAAGCTGGCCCGCAACTCGTTCCGTCTGGACAAGGTCATGAAAGACCCGGTGAACCTCTCGTTGTCCGTCACTCTCAGTGTGATCCAGCACATGGAGTCTGAAGTAAAACGACTCGACAAGGCCATTGCCAAACTCATGCGGGCAATCCCCAATACGCTCGAAACTGTCAATGGCATCGGTCCGGTCTACGCCGCTGGCATCATCGCTGAGATCGGCGACATTGGGTGCTTCAGGAACCACAGCGCTTTGGCAAAGTACGCAGGCCTCGTGTGGAGCCAGTACCAGTCCGGAGACTACGAGTCCGAAGAGACAAGCCGAATGCGCACCGGCAACAGGTATCTGCGCTACTACTTGATTCAGGCTGCGGACAAGGTACGGCAGCATGACTCTGAGTATGCCGAGTTCTACCGCAAGAAATATAGTGAAGCGTTGAAGCACAAACACAAAAGAGCACTCGTCCTAACTGCAAGAAAACTGGTACGCTTGGTGTTCACACTACTGACCACCAAACAGCTGTACACACCACCGGATAGGAGGAGATAACTACTCCCGCCAACCGAGTCCGGTATTTCCAATTCCGAGGCCCACGACGCCGTTCTGAAAATTCGGCGAACAAGCGGGTTCTATTCGAGTCATGCCTCCATCTGTGAAATTGTCGCCATTTCCCAAAGTGATTTCCAATTCTCATCGATCACCCCCTTGACATATAACCGCTTGTCTTTCTGAAGCAATCAGCTATGGCTTCCAAAACCGCCTTGCGTCGATTTATCGAGTCGTCAATGATGGAAGGCCTGATGTGCACGGTTGTTTTACCGTATGTTCGTACCACCTCATCGATCCGGGGTGTCTCTGTTGCGACATTGTTCGCCATGGGCATCCCCCCTATAAAACCGAAAACACCAAAAAAGCCTGGAGTCGCAGTCTCCAGACTTCTTTGGTCCCGTTATTTGCCTAGCCGTGAGTGTTTGACGCCTAGCATCAAGGTACCATTTAGACGGACCGGTATCAATCACCGCCAAGCACCAGTGAAGCCTCCTGAATCCCCTGCACCGCCTGATGCATCGTCACCTGCACTTGCCCTGGCTGGTAGCTTGGGTCGACTCTGGATATCACAGCATCCTCAATAGCACCACTGTGTGACCAGATGACGACAGCACCAGCCAAAAACACGCCAAGCCGCACCAGTCTCCACATCATCACCATCATCAACCTCCCTCTGCTGACTGCAACCACTTGTCGGCCGCCCGTACTGCCTCACTCTCTGTCATCACGTCCATGCGCCATGCCAAGCACTCGACCAGCTGTCTCACAACCTCTCGACTCAAGCCAACATCTTTGGCGGCCAACACCATGTACGCCTCCGCCTCACGATTGGTCATGGTCCTTCGCCTCCCATAAGTGCGACTCGTATTCCGCCATGTCCCGCCACAATGCCGACCGAGGCAACGTGAGATAGTGTTCCATCATGTTTTGCATCGTCTCGATGGCCGCAGCGTCCATACCCGCATCCCTTGCCGCCAGCGTTGCCGCAAGCACTGCCGCAATCGTGTCCATCTGACCCAATGCGTATCCCCCCTAGGAGGTGAGCAGTCATCAGACGGAACAGCCATTAACATCCTCGCTTCCTGAACCACCTGTACGACCTTGATTGTTGTCCGCCTTGGCATCCACCCACCCCCTCGTATAAGAAACGCCGGGAACCCTTGATACAATAGGCGTTCTCGGCGTTTTGTAATACACTTTGTATTACCTCCATGGAGGCGAATACAAAATGTAATACAATCACATGTTTTGACGTAATACAAAATCCCGCCATCTCTTGTGGGGCGCAGGATTTCAGACGTAATACACTGTGTTACATCGCTTGGTAGAGATCGGCGTACCCAACTGCAACCAAAGCATCGCAAACAGCCTGCATTGCCGGCCTAAGGCGTTTGCCTTGGGCCACATGGGTAAAGGACCTGTCGCCGCGCTTGTGCGCCAGATAGAGGATGTGATCCACGTGACGCAACGCCTCCCGAGGCTCTGCAACGTCGGGGGGCAACTGCTCAACGACAAGGCGCAAACGGATGTACTCACGCCACCACGAGTTGGACCAGGCCCCACTAGCAACCTGACGAGTGCTAAGACCATAACGCCACATCATCATCACCTCCTGAGATCATCCCTGGTATATCTTGCAGCGCTCGGCTCCCATACTGTGCAACCAACTGTTCGACATACTGCGGATGGCTCTGACAATAGAGCAAGTACTGCTCTCTTTCGCAAGCCATGTAGTAGTTGTGGTAGCGGAAGTCGTAATGAGATGGGGATGCTTTCCCACCTTCATCCAACTGTGCAGTGCTGCTTGTTTCGCTCCAGTTACCCAGCACAGCAGATCGATAAGCCCCTACCACATTTCTCCAACCACCTTTTGGCGGATCGTTGGCGATTATCGTGGCTTTTTGTACCAAATAATCGGTACCGTATGTGTCGATCCACTTGGGTAGATCTGTTAGCGTCTTAACACCGACACCCAAAATAGACTCTATCGATTCACGTACGTTCTCGACAACAACCGACTCTTGTTCGTTGTTGATAGCTTGATTATTGTGATCTATTGATACTTGTAAAGCACTGTTCGTTGTAGTGCCGGATTTCATCGAGGTCGATTTGGTGGTGCTCAATTTCGTCGTGCTCGATTTGGCCGTACTCGACGAGTTAGGGTACGGTTTAACTGTGGTTTCGATGACGTAGATGTTGTTTTGGAACTTTCCGCCATCGGGATTGCCTTTTTCGATGGTGATGTATCCGGCATCGGTAAGTTGCTTTCTGTACTTGTAAAAGGTATCTTCGCTTTTTATCCCAAGTTCGCGCATCATCAAGTTGACGCTCGGAAATGCGCTTCCGTCTTGTCCGGCAAACGACACGAGATATGCATATATGACTTTCGCATAAGGATGTAATGTCTTGTCCCGCATCACTTTTTGGGCAATCGTGCCGTACCCTCTTTCGTAGATGGTGCCGCGAAACTGCACCACCATATCACCCATATAGCATCACCTCGCTGTGCAAAACCAAGAAGGGCCGTGCTCCACAGCACGGCCCCGTGTTATACTTTGTACAGGTCTTCAATTTTCGACGGGCGATGGTGGCAGCCATCGCCCTCACATTGCGCCCCGCCCAAACACAGCTACGACATCGGCGTGCTTGTGGATGTCAGCCATTGCCCTGTCATCTGGGCGGACACCAGCTATAGCGTACAACCGCTCGGCTTGCGACGGATGATTGGCTCGCATTACGGCCTCGCGTAGACGGGCCTCATACGTCGCGTGTGCCGCCGCACGGCGAACTCCTCTAACTGAAACAGCGGCAGTAACCGTCTGAAGGACAACCATATCCGCAGCACCATTGAGGCAATCTCGTCGTAGCTGCCGTACAACGTCCCAGCGAGCGTTCGCAGTTGGCAAACCTCGTGCGCTACACCAGTAATCCATGGCGTCATCAGCCACTTGCTGCAGCGTTACCCATCTGGCAAACCCTCGCTCAACCTCTCGTCGCGCTTGACTTGGCTTCATGTCGTTCCAGAGCAATCCCGTACTGTCAAACACAGGCACCCTCATAGACATACCTCCCCTGTAGGACCCGAGGTGGGCTCGGCTATCCAGCCGAGAACAGTTGCAAAACTCGTGCGACAACGACAGAACACAAAAAAGCGGACGCGGACGAAGCCAACCACCGATGCACTCCATGCACCGATGCTTGTTTACTTCATCCACATCCGCTTTGCGGTGTGGGCCGACAACTTGTGTCGGCTCCCGGCCCAGTGTTGGGCCGCCCCCATACATCTGTTATGCCTTAGTAGCCGCCTGCTCCCGGCTCTTGCCGGCGAGTGCCCTGTAACGGGCGAAAACTACTAAGCTCTAGTGCAGTTCTAGTATATCTCAACCAAAAACAGGAGTCAATAGCACGGGTTGGATAAAATATAAATCCAGAACATATGTTTTCATAGACAGTGGCGCGGATCGCCTACATCGGATACAATACAGGCGTAAATTTCCGACAATAAACACATCACGACTTCTACAGAAAATGTCGGAGTGAGGTGGCCGCTGGTGAGAAAGTTCTTGATTTTCGTGGCCGTGATTGCCGTTTTGGTGTTAGGTGCATACAAGTTTTACCCAACTCAAACGGAGTTGGCGCAATCGACTCTTACCGTTGCAGGCAAGAACCTGGGTACGGCGATTGCGTTAAGCGTTGAAGCGCTTGGTAAAGGTAATGACACTGCCAACACCACGCCTGTCACGACTCAAAAGAAGTCCAGTTCAGATGTCGGGGGAAGTAAGACTCAAGAAGTTTCAAAGCCAGTACAGCACGTCCAGAAGGTCCAGAAAGTCCAGCAAGTCAAGAAGGAGGTTGTTTACTCTGGCGGTTCCAATGCGGTTGCGCCCGCAAACGCAACGTGTTTCATCAATACACCAACGGATCAATCCGAAAGGGTTACTCCGGCGCAGTGGAACGCTTTTGTGAAGCAACATCCTGATTACGTTCGAGCGGTAACGTCTCAAAATGGAGTACCTGTCTATGTCGCGTCTGCGCCGAACCTGACGAATCCAGGAACGGCTGCACAACAGCAAAATCAATACTTTGTTGTGACTCAAGATGAACCTGCAACGACTGATTATGCAGTCACATACGGTACGTTTGAGGCTGATGTGAAGGCGCACGAAGGACAAGGGTGGAAGATTTTCCATGATGGAAACTCTTATGCTCTGGTCGCTCCGAATGAGATTTTCACATTCCCTGACGGGAAGCAGTTCTCGAACGCGCAATAACTCACTGGTAGAGTGGTAGTGTGATGGAGTATTGTAACGGGCGATATCAAATGACTTGCGCACCACTATGAGCAGACGATAGATAGGAGTGATTGGCATTTTCGTACTAAGGAGACTCCCACTTATATTGGTATTTTTGATACTGATTTTCTTGGTTTGGGTTCTTAGTCCGTTTTGGGTCAAAAGCCTTCCACCTAGTGTTCAGACTTCACTTTCTGGTTCAACGGCAGAAGCATCGCGCTTATACTCGGTGATGTCTGCTGGAGCGCCAAAACCGTTTAAGCCTGGACACTATGACAAGGTTCCGACTGGCGCACTGTATGTGGACAACTTCGCAGTTAAGTTGAATCTGGATGCTAACAGCATCGCTCACCCCACTGCAAAGTTGAATGGGAATGTGCTGACTGCGCCTGCAAGCGACACTAAGGATCAATTCTTGATTGTTTATCCCGGCACAACGGATGCCACAACTGTTACAGCTACGCAGTGGAATGCGTACCTGAAAAAGCATCCGAATATGTTCGCACGAATCGAGCGAACTAGTAAAAACGTTCAGACGTATGTGATCGGGACGAAACAATACTTCTTGGATGACTACTTAGCGTTGAACGGGGCACACATCAAAACCACGACCACTGTTGGACAGGTCAACACTAACGATCCAAATTGGAAGTCAGATCAGCTTGACGGAGATGGAATTACTCAACAAGGGCCATAGAGGCACCAGCCCGGAAGCGGCGGAGTTGAAGGAAGAGATAGCGACTCTGAAATTTACCAAATACGTCTTTGTAAGACGATCGGGACAGCGCGCGTCGTATTGCGCACTCCTCTCTCTATGATCTTCCGTTTTCTCCCTCATGCTAGCCCATCCGTAGTTATTCTCGTGTGACATGACGGACAGATTGTTCGGATGGCGTGGGAGGACCCGCTGGGTCGAGCACACGGGTGTCCCAGATTTCCAGAATATGGTCGCACATTGGATATCCACATACACCTTTGCGGCTTATCCTCTCATGTCTCCCAGCGTCTCATCTGAGCCGTGTAATTCCATCGTCCTGCCTGTCTGTAAAACGGTGGATGCCGTGTTCTGCTGCCCCACCATAACAAATTATCCAGCTAAGCCCGCACTGTTTAGGCTCAGACTGTTAATATGAACTGAGTGGGATTTTACACAACTGAACACATTACATTAGAGATGTGATTGCGAACGGTCTTCTCGCTCACGAATAGCTGTTTCGCAATCTCCTTCGTCGTCTTGTCCTGTACAAGCAGCTCAAAGACTTCCCGCTCTCGATTCGTGAGCAGCGACTTACCCCGCAGGTCACTACCGGACGCCATTTCCTTTGATCCCTCCTTGTCGGTCGGTCTACAAGAATGGGATACAGTCACGGTATAGTATGTCGCCGTGAGATCTGGCGTGCGGAGCGATGCGAACATGGGCTGCCCGAATGGGGGCGGATGGAGCCTCAGAGGTCCCCCCTTGGCTTCGGCTCGCACCCGCCCTTCTGCGACTAGGAACCCCAGCGCGCGAGCAGGCCCATGACGAGGCGGGATGCGTTTTCTGCGGACAACTTCAAATAGGCCGTATGGTCGACACGGGACGCCGTACCCGCGACGTCAGAAATCGAGCGTACCACCAAGCACGGCACCCCAAAGTGACGGCACGCTTGCGCAACGGCGGCGCCTTCCATTTCGGCGGCGAGCGCATCCGGGAAGTGGTGACGGACATGTCCAATTCGCTCCGGTTGGTCGAGGAACAGGTCTCCCGAGACAATCAGTCCGACGTGCACGTCGACCCCGGAGAGGTCCATTGTGGCCGCAGCTTCGCGGGCCAGCGCCAGGACGTGTTCATCGGCTGCAAACCGCGCTGGCTCGCGTGGTACTTGACCGTACGCATAGCCGAACGTGGTCGCGTCGACGTCGTGGTAGGCGGTCTCCGCACCGAGCACGATGTCGCCGATGCGGCAGATGGGGTCAAGCCCACCTGCAGACCCTGTGTTCACCACCGCTGCTGGCTGGTACCGGTCACACAGGAGCGCCGCCCCCATTGCCGCCCGTGCCTTCCCGATGCCGCACCGGCTCAGAACCACCGGAACTCCGGCCAGCGTGCCTGTGTACAGTTCCATGCCGGCGGCGGTCACCGCCTGCTCGTCCGCCATGCCTGCGCGCAAGGCAGCGAGTTCCTCGTCCATGGCGGCGATGATACCAACCGGCCCACTCGCCCCGCGACTCACCGGCTGGCGCGGGGAGCGCTCTCGAACCCAACCGTGCGATGGGATCCGTCGCAAAACGGCTTGTTCTGAGAGTGTCCGCATCGGCAAAGTGAAAACGCTGCCTTGTGTTCGAAAACGTTCCCTTCTGCGTCAACCAGCCGCACCGGTCCTTCGACCCGAAGCGGCCCATTGTCGCGAACGGTGATGGTGGTCACGTCGTCCACCGTGTCGTCCCCTCCTTCTCCAATCCGCGAGACAGCACAGAGCTGCCCTGCATGCACCATCATGCCACGCTGGACAGCGCGGGACAAGCGCGTGCAGAGAAACCTGGACTCCGGCCCTCACTGTCCGGACATCATCCAATTGCCCACGGATACGCCCATTCTTTGAAGTTCCTGCGCGATGAGCGCCTGCTCGCCCGGTGTTAGGTTGTCCCGCACCTCTTGGAACGTCTGTTGCAGCAACGCCACATCTTCCGGGGAGAAGGGCTCCGCCCCTCCGAACTGTGCCTGCAGCCACTGCACGTCGCTCGGAGAGAGGACGCGGTTGAGGATGGCGGTGAGTCGAGGAGCCGCGGTCTGCGGGGTGTCTTCCATCAGCGCTTGCTCCACCGTCGTCCAGTCGGACGGCGTCATCCGCTCCGACAACTCGGTTCCAATCCGGTCCAGCCGGGTCGAATCTGACGCAGACCACGAGGAATTGGCCCAGCTCGTACGGGTTCCCGATTGGGCGACCCGGCCGTTTTCAGCCGCAGCACCCTCCGCCGACAGCACGGGTTGTCCGACGGGTCGATGCGCGTCGGGAACAACGTCGGCATGCGCGGACGCCTCGCTCCACCCTTTCACTGCCGTCCACCCGCGTTGCAGCCAGCCAGCCAGCGGATCAGGACGTCCGGCGCTTCTATCGTGCAACGCCGTCGCCGTCGACAAGACCGTCAACGCTGCAATGGCAACTACGAATCCGGCTTCCGTACGTTTGCTCAACAGGATCAAACCTCCATTCGGTACCAGTATGATCCTGTCCAGACAGAAGTAAACGGCCCGGCACGAGCGTGCCGGACCGTATCCAATGTGTCAGAGGATTGGGTTGTCGCGATACCCGACGTTACTTCTTCAACCAGGCACCGATGGCGTGCCAAGTCACCTGACGGTTCATCGCCGCGATGGACGTGGTCAGCGGAATGCCCTTCGGACAGACCTCGACGCAGTTCTGGGCGTTACCGCACTCGTGGATGCCCCCCTCGCCCATCAACGCCTCGAGCCGCTCCTCACGGTGCATCTGACCGGTGGGGTGCTCGTTGAACAGGCGGGCCTGCGAGATGGCGAACGGACCGATGAACGAGGTACGCTCGTTCACGTTCGGGCACGCCTCGAGACAAGCGCCGCACGTGAAACAACGCGACAGCTCGTACGCCCACTGCCGATCCTTCTCTGGCATCCGCGGTCCGGGCCCTAGGTCGTAGGTACCGTCAATCGGAATCCACGCCTTGATCTTCTTCAGCGCGTCGAACATCCGGCTGCGGTCCACCACCAGGTCTCGAACCACAGGGAACGTCCGGGCCGGCTTCAGCCGAATCGGCTGCTCCAACTGGTCGACCAGCGAAGTACAGGCCTGGCGCGGCTTGCCGTTGATGACCATCATACACGCGCCGCAGATCTCTTCGAGGCAGTTCATCTCCCAGGTGACCGGTGCAACGGGTTTCCCGTCTTTGTCGACCGGGTTGCGCTGAATCTCCATCAAACACGCGATGACGTTCATTCCCGGCACGTATGGAACCACGAACTCCTGCGTGTACGGTTTGGAGTCCGGATTGTCCTGACGCTCGATGATGAGATGGACCGTCTTGCGCTTCGTCTCGACAGCCGTTGCGGTCATTGTGCGGTCTCCTCCTTCGCCACAGCGTAGTTGCGTTTACGCGGAGGGATTAGGGACACGTCCACGTCTTCGTAGGTGATTTCGGGCCCGTCCGGCGTCCACGTCGCGATGGTCGTCTTCAGGAAGCGCTCGTCATCGCGCTCTGGAAAATCGGGCTTGTAGTGCGCACCGCGGCTCTCGTCGCGCAACAGGGCACCGATGGTAATCGCGCGCGCCATCTGCAACATGTTCCACAGGTGTCGCGTGAACTGCGCCATCTGGTTTTCCCACCGCGAGCGGTCCGCCATGTTGATCCGCTTGTAGCGCTCCATCAGTTCTTGAATCTTCTCGTCGGTCTGCTTCAGGCGGTCGTTGTAACGCACGACCGTGACGTTGTCGGTCATGATCTTGCCCAGTTCTCGATGCAGCCGATATGGGTTTTCGTCGCCTTCCATGCGCAGCAGGTTGTCGAACTTCTCCTGTTCTTCGCGCAGACGGCCGTCGAACACCGTGGACGAGACGTCCTCGCTCGACCGCTTCAGTCCCTTGATGTAGTTGACGGCGTTCGGACCGGCAATCATCCCGCCGTAGATGCAGGACAACAGCGAGTTGGCACCGAGGCGGTTCGCGCCGTGGTACTGATACTCGCACTCACCGGCGGCGAACAAGCCGGGGATGTTCGTCTGCTGGTCGATGTCCACCCACAGACCGCCCATGCTGTAATGCATGCCTGGGAAGATGCGCATCGGAACCTTGCGGGGGTCATCTCCGACGAACTTCTCGTAGATGTCCATGATGTTGCCGAGCTTGACGTTCAAGATCTCCGCAGGGATATGGGAGAGGTCCAGGTACACCTGGTTTTGCCCGTCGATACCCAGTCCCTGGTTTACGCACACATCGAAGATGGCGCGGGTCGCCACGTCGCGCGGGACGAGGTTTCCGTACTCCGGGTACATCTCCTCCAAGAAATACCACGGCTTGCCATCCTTGTACGTCCAAACGCGGCCACCCTCACCGCGAGCGGATTCCGACATCAGGCGCAGCTTGTCGTCGCCCGGAATGGCCGTCGGGTGGACTTGAATCATCTCTGGATTGCCGTACTTGACCCCTTGTTGATAGAGGATGGAGGTCGCGGAACCCGTGTTGATCATCGAGTTGGTGCTCTTCCCGAACACCATCCCGATGCCACCCGTGCACATCACCACGGCATCGCCGCGGAAGGCGCGGATCTCCATGGAGCGCAGGTCCTGCGCCACAATCCCACGGCAGATGCCCTCGTCATCGAGGACCGCCCCGAGGAAGTCCCATCCTTCGTACTTCTGGACGAGGCCAGCCACCTCGTGGCGGCGAACCTGTTCGTCCAGCGCGTAAAGCAACTGTTGTCCTGTCGACGCACCGGCAAACGCCGTGCGGTGGTGTTTCGTCCCACCGAAACGGCGGAAGTCGAGCAGGCCCTCCGGCGTGCGGTTGAACATCACACCCATCCGGTCGAGCAGGTGGATGATGCCTGGAGCCGCTTCGCACATACCGAGTACCTGACGCTGGTTCGCCAGAAAGTCGCCACCGTAGATGGTATCGTCAAAGTGCTCCCAAGGCGAATCGCCCTCGCCTTTGGTGTTCACGGCACCGTTGATGCCGCCCTGTGCGCACACAGAATGCGAACGCTTGACGGGGACCAGGGAGAACAGGTCGACCGGGATTCCGGCTTCCGCGATTTTGATGGTCGTCATCAGGCCGGCCAAACCGCCCCCGACGACGATGATGCGTTGGTTGCTCATGTGTGTCCCCTCCTTACGCGGAATGTGTAAACGCGACAATCGCGTCGACGCCCACCGCGGCCAAGACTACGAAGATCACCATGGTGACCGCCGCCGTCACCCGCTGCGCCCGAGCGCCGACTGTGATGCCCCAGTGGATGCAGAAGGACCACAAGCCGTTGGCAAAGTGGAAGGTCGCTGCAACCACGCCGATGATCATGAACCAGAAGTAGGCGGGGTTGCTCACCAACTCATGCACCATCTGGAACGTCGGTGCCTTGCCAGAGAAGCGGGTTGTCCACAGGTGGAAGATGATGAAGACAAACGTGATGATCCCGGTGATGCGCTGCAGCATGAAGAGAATGTTGCGCGTCCAGGAGTACTGCCCAGCGTTGTAACCAGACGTGAACGCGACGTACAGTCCGTACACCCCGTGGTAGATGAGGGGCAGGAAGATAAAGAAGAACTCGACGAAGTGCAGGAGCGGGATGTGCTGGATGACATCCACTGCACGGTTGAACTGAACCGCTCCGTTTGGTGCCGTGGCCATGGCGTTGGTGAACAAGTGCTCCAGGAGGAACAACCCTACCGGAACGACACCCGCCAGGGTGTGCAATCGGCGTAGCAAGAACTGCGAACTCTGCTGTGCTTGTGCCACGCATGTGCCTCCTTTCAGTACCCTACCCCCGATGATCAGTGGCGCAATCCCCCTGGGGTCTGTGCGCGCGCATATGTAACGGCAGTCGATTGTCGACTGCCTATCGGGTAGGGGGTTCGGTTTCCAGATCAAATTGTACTAATTGGCATGGGCAGCGTCAAGAAAACCCGACAGCATCCGACCCCCGCACCGCTCAACCCTGAACGCCAGGGTCCTCCGCCGCCGTTCCGGGTGGAACCGCGGGCTCCTCCGGGCGTCTGCCCCCCGGCAGCTCGGCCAGGTGGGCCAAAACGGCTTCTGCCAGCGCTCGGCTGAGACCGGCCGACTGCAGCTCGGCGACGTCCGCGGAACGGATTGCCGTGAGCGACCCGAATCGCTTCAAGAGCGCCTTTCTGCGCTGCGGTCCGATGCCCGGGATACCGTCGAGGACCGACGCCAGCCCCGTCTTCTTGCGGGTCTGGCGGTGAAAGGTCACGGCGTACCGATGCACCTCTTCCTGCACGCGCTCCAGCAGATAGAACGCCTGCGAATGCCGGTCTATCGGCACCGGCTCCGGGTCGCGCATGAAGAATAGCTGGCTGGTCTTGTGACGGTCATCCTTCGCCAGTCCGCACACCGGGATATCGAGGTCGAGTTCATCTTCGAGCACGTCGAGGACGGCATTCAAATGGCCGCGTCCACCGTCGACGACAATCAGGTCGGGCAAGTTCGTCCGCTCCCGCAACGCGCGCAGGTAGCGGCGGCGGACCACTTCCCGCATCGAAGCGTAGTCGTCCGGGCCTTGGACGGACCGGATCTTATACTTCCGGTACTCAGAGCGCAGCGGCTGTCCGTCGTGGAATACAACCATCGCGGCGACCGGGTCAGCCCCCTGGATGTTCGAGTTGTCAAACGCCTCTATCCGCGATGCACCTGGAATACCGAGAATGTCCGCCAACTGCGCCACCGCTCCGAGCGTACGGTCCTGATCTCGCTCCATCAACCGGAACCGCTCCTCCAACGCGAGGCGTGCGTTCTCCGTCGCGAGGTCCACCAACTGCCGCTTGGCACCCCGTTGGGGGTGCAAGACCTTGGTGCCAAGCCAACCGGCCAGCGGACCGCTGTCGATTCCCTGCGGCAACAGGACTTCCTTCGGGACATCGGCATGCTGGTAGTAAAACTGTTCCACGTAGGACAGGAAATCTTCGGCGGGCTCCCCGTAGTGTCGCATCACGCTGACCGACCGCTCAATCAGTTTGCCTGCACGCACGTAGAACACCTGTACACAGAGCAACCCTTTGTCGGCATAGTACCCGAACACGTCCCGGTCAACCTGGTCGGCGACCGTCACCTTCTGCTCCTCCATCACGCGCTCGATATGGGCGATGAGGTCCCGCAGGTCCTTCGCCCGCTCGAAGTGGAGGCGCTCGGCTTCGCGCTCCATCTGTTCTCGCAAGTCCTTCACAATCTCGCGGTGCCCGCCGTTTAAGAAGCTCGAGATCTCGCGGATGATTTGGTCGTAGGTTTCATTCGCCACAGCAAACTCGCAAGGCGCCAAGCACTGGCCGATGTGGTAATAGAGGCAGACTTTCTTCTTCAGTCGCTTGCATTTTCGCAAAGGATACAGTCGTTCCAGCAACTTCTTCGTCTCCGCGGCGGAACTCGCGTTGGGGTACGGACCGAAGTACTTCGCTTTGTCCTTTTGAACGCGCCGGACAATCTCGAGGCGTGGGTGCGGCTCGTTGGTGATCTTGATATACGGGTAGGCCTTATCATCCCGCAGCATGATGTTGTACTGGGGCGAGTACTGTTTAATCAGGTTGCACTCGAGGACGAGGGCCTCCACCACGGTATCGGTCACGATGTACTCAAAGTCCGCAACCTGGGATACCATCCGCTGTGTCTTGCGGTCGTGGGAGCCGGTAAAATACGACCGGACACGATTGCGCAACACCTTGGCCTTGCCGACGTAGATGACTCGGCCCCGGTTATCCTTCATTAAATACACGCCCGGCTGAACGGGCAGCAGCCGGAGTTTCTCGCGAACCGGTTCCTGCACGACCGTCCCCCCTCTCCTCCGCCTTTGACGGTATCACTGCACGGCGGAAACCACCAGTTCCAACCGGCCCCCGGTACTTTGAATCCAGGCCACGTGCGACTGGTAGGCGGTGAACCACGCCACCGACCCGTCCAGACTCAGAGCTGCCGGCGTGGAGCCGCTTTGTGTCGCCAGCGGCGCCATCAACACCTGCCAGGCCTGCAACCGCGTCGCGCTGGGGCTGGGCGTGGTCTCAACCCACCACAGGTCGTTCGCGGCACCCATCACAGCCCAGTGCTGCTGACCGTCGTCCGGCGGGCCCGTGAATTTACTCAGGTCGCCGTTCCAGTTGAGCAGGTACCACTCCGTGTTGGGCTCAAGCGGCAGCGACGCCGCCCCCGATATCCCCGTGAACAGTACGCCGTCGGGAAACACGGTTGGGTCTTCCATCAACCCGAAGGGCGCGCCGATCTGCGACGACTTCACCAGCGACTGGAGAGGCTGTGTGCCGTACACTCGATACACGTTCACAGGCAACCCGACCAGTTTGGCCTGAACACTGGCCGTGGCCCCGCCACCTGGCGCGCCAGGGACGGCATTGCTGCTGGCGCGGTTGGCCGCTATATCCCCGCCTCCGGCCGCCCCACTCGGTCCACCGCTCGTGCCCTGTGCCGCCGCATTCGCCGAAGTGCTCGGTGCGGCAACAGCCTTCGTCGAGTTGCGGACACCGGTTTGGATGACCACGCGGTTGCGCCCCATCGCTGCAACGGCCGCTCCGCCCTGTGGTACGTCGACCGAAAGCGCGAGACCCGACTTTCCTGTCGGTAAGTAGAGGCCATAGACCTGGACCACCGAACGGTTCGAATTGCCGTCGCCCCACGTGACGGAGGCATACGCCCAGTCACCGGATACGTCAAAATCCCAGTCTGCAATCTTCCAGTTGTCACCTGACGTCACGCCGTTTTCAATCGGTGGGACCAGCGGGATGGTCCCACTGGTTGCGAGGGCTGCATCGAACGGTTGTCCCGTCCTGCCGAGTTGCACCGACGAGACGTCGATAGACGGCCAGGTATTGACGGACTGTCTCAACTGCGGGAAGTACATCGCTGTATCCGAGATGGCGACGTGACTGAGAAGATCCGACGGCGGCATCTGCGACAGCGAAAACTGGGCCTGTGTCACCACCGGAAGGTTTTGCAGCGGGTCTGGCAGACCGCCCGCGAGCACCGGCGGCGTGTTCCGGTTGACGGCCATTTGCGCACCCGCCACTGGGCTCTCTCTCGCTCCGATGTCGACTGCAACGGCACCAAACAAGACCGTACACACCACCGCGTAGACAAGCCAACGCGGGCCGCGGTGACGTCTTCCCGCCTCCAGTTCGCGATCTGTCGCCCACACGACCTTCCGGATGCGCACCCACAACTCCTCTGGAACGTCCAGCCCGCTCACCCGCGCGAGCAAGTCTTCGGAGACCGCGCGAATCAGCCCGTCGCTCTCGACTCCCCCCCGCGGTGGTTCCACGTGCGGATGTAACGCCGCACAGGCGGCGTGCAAGCGTGCGAGCACCACCCGGCCGGGTAGGAGGAGGATGCGGCTGAGGTCCGCCACATCTCTCCGGCCGATGGCGTACAACAGCAACAGCGCCCGCAGCTCGGGGCGCAGGCGCTGAACATCTCCCCACGCGTCCTGGACAGCGCCGACGGCGCCATCCAACGGCTCCAATTCCTTGCACGTTGCCGCGAGGGATGCGAACATGGCGTTCGCGTCTGACAAAAACAAATGTGCGATATCGTAACGGCGGAGCGCGTTCGCAAAGGCTCGCACCGTCAGGTCTTCCCCACCCACGCGAGATCCCGTGTACAAGCACGCAAACTGGTAGACGGCGGGTGCGAACGCCTCCATCCACCGAGACACAACGTCGAGCCTATCCATGCGAGGTTTGCGTTTCATGACACCCTCCGCGTACCGGTTCGTTGTTCTGTATTGTATCACAGCACCTCCCCAGTGCGGACGGCGAGAACCAGTGGGTGCTGCCGCCGAATCGGCGGACAAGACAGCGCGGCCCTCTCGCAAACACAGTCGCGAGAGGGCCGCTTTTCTGGTGGGTCATGAAGGAGTCGAACCTTCAACCTGCCGATTAAGAGTCGGATGCTCTGCCAATTGAGCTAATGACCCAAGCGTGGTGACCCTACGGGGATTCGAACCCCGATTACCGCCGTGAGAGGGCGGCGTCCTAACCATTAGACGATAGGGCCGGCTGGCTGCCGAACTAGGACTCGAACCTAGACTAACTGAGTCAGAGTCAGTCGTGCTACCATTACACCATTCGGCATCGGGCGCTGACATCAACGAATTATACAGAGGCCCATCCCCCTTGTCAACGCCCAAACCGCATGGAATTTTCAACCATCCAAAACGTGCCCGACGCCAGGGTCAAGCCTGTGGCGCTTCCGCGCGAATCAACGCAGCAGCCGCCCGCAACCGCTCCTGACAGGCGGACTTCCCGAGCATGGCCATCACCTCAAACAGTCCTGGGCCAACCGTCTGCCCCGTAAGCGCCAGGCGGGTCGGATGAATCAATTCCCCACCCTTGACCCCGAGCCGCTGAATCAAATCGCGGTAGCACCGCTCGACGACCGGTGCGATAAACGGCTCCACCGATTCCAGCGCCGAAGCCGCCACCTCCAGGCGGTCCGCCACGGCCGATGTGAAGTGTTTCTTTTTCCCCTTTTCGTCGTAACGTGCGACGCCGTCCAGATACGGCGCCAGGCTGTCGACCACATGGGCCAAGGACAACCCCCGGACCTGGACGGCAGCCGCCACCCAGCGCAGCCAGGCCAGAGACTCCCGCGTCATGTCGACTCTGACCCACCCACGCGCAGCGAGGTCCGGCCAAATCCGGTCCAGCAAGACGTCCGTCGGCATACTTCGGACGTACTGAGCGTTCATCCACTCGAGCTTCTTCACATCGTAGATGGCCGCGTGTTTGGTGACCCGGTACAGGTCGAAGATCTGGACCGCTTGGTCGCGCGTCAGCACTTCCTGGTCGTCCCCCGGCGAGAAGCCGAGCAACAGCAGGTAGTTGACCAACGCCTCCGGCAAGATGCCCTGATCCCGGTACTCCTCGACGCTGGTCGCCCCGTGGCGCTTGCTCAACTTACTCCGGTCCGGCGCGAGGATCATCGGCACGTGCGCGAACTGAGGCATCCCGTAGCCGAGTGCCTCGAAGAGCAGGACGTGACGGGGGGTGTTCGAGAGGTGTTCGTCCGCCCGGATGATGTGCGTGATTCGCATTCGCGCATCGTCGACGCAACTCGCGAAGTGGTAGGTCGGTGTCTCGTCGGCTTTCCAGATGATGAAGTCGTCGAGCCCGTCGTTTCGAAACTCCACGTCTCCCCGAATCAGGTCATGAACCGTGGTCACCCCTTGCTCCGGCACCCGCAGCCGGTAGACGGGCCGCTCTCCTCGCGCCAGCCGGGCCTCGCGCTCCGTCACCGAAAGGTGTCGGCAGCGCCCGCTGTAGCGGTGCACCACGCCGAGGCGTTGCGCTTCCTCCCGCTCCGCAGCCAGTTGCTCCGGCGAGCAGAAACAAGGGTACGCCTTGTCCTGTGCGACCAAGCGCTGCAGCTCTTCCTTGTAGATGTCCGTTCGCTGCGACTGGCGGTACGGACCATAAGGGCCACCGACATTCGGCCCTTCGTCCCAATCGATGCCGAGCCAGCGAAAGCTCTCCAAGATCTGCTGCACCGACGCTTCCGTCGACCGCCTCTGGTCGGTATCGTCAATCCTTAACACGAACACGCCCTGCGACTGACGCGCAAACAACCAGTTGAAGTACGCCGTTCGGGCGCCGCCGATATGCAGAGAGCCGGTTGGGCTCGGCGCAAATCGAACGCGCACCGAGCGTTGTGTCTCCCCGTCTTTCGTCATCGCACTTCCTCCCCGTCCTCACACTTGTGCCTGGATAGTTCAGGCCCACTGTCACACACTATACTGCAGCTTCTGCCGGTGCTCGATGCGGCGCCGGCAGAGGATCTGGCCGCAGATGGAGGTGATTCGCTTGACCAAAGCCGCCGACAATGAGACCTCCCACCACGACCTGCAAAGTGTCGACTCCGGTGGGTACAACCCTGGCCCCCTCGATCCACACGACAATCAAGAGCTGTCCTATGTACAGGCGCAGCAAGACGACATCCTGCTGGAGGAGTTCCCGGAGGGTCCGTATGGATCTTCCCGCAGCGAACCCGTGAAAGGCAAGTCCACACCATGGGAACCCGGACAGCGAGCTATCAGCGCGTACCGAGATCAGAATCCGGTCTTCTCTGACCGCAAGGTCCCACTCGATGAGCCACCGACACACGGCCAGCCGCGCGGGTCCATCGAAGGCCAGAACTGAATCAGGCGGAGCCATTGTACCACGACTCAAATCCAGCCGTGCTATAATTGGACGGGCTGAGGGGATGGCAGCCCGTCCCACCAGCTGGAAAGGAGTGGCATACGTGCACCAGTACTGGTTCTGGATTGGCAACTTCCCGGTACGGGCCTACAGTACCATTTTCGCCGCCGCATTCCTCTTCGGTCTTGGGGCCGCGCTCTACTTCGCGCGGGCCGACGGCCGAAAGGACCTCGTTCCACACTTTTGGAACCTCGCACCCTTGCTTCTCATCGGCGGTCTCATCGGCTCCCGGTTCTGGCAGGTCTTCTTCTTTGACTGGCCGTACTACTCCAAGCACCCCGGTGATATCATCGCCATTTGGCAGGGCGGGCTGTCCATCCAAGGTGGCGTCACCGGCGCCTTTCTCGTCGGCCTCTGGTACATACGGCGCCACCGAATCGACTTCGGCGCGATGCTGGACGCAGCGGCACCCGCTATCCTACTCGCCCAAAGCATCGGCCGAGACGCGAACTTGATGAATGGCGACGCGTTTGGGGACCCCACGCACCGAGGCTTCGGCCTGCTGTACCCGCCGGGCACTCTGGCCTACGCGACGTTTGGCAACCAACCGCTGTGGCCCGCAGAGGTGTGGGAGGGTCAGGCAGACATCATCCTCTTTGCCATCTTGCTCATCCTGAAACAGCGCAAGAAGCCGTGGCCGAAAGGGTTCTTCTTCATGTACTACCTGGTCACCTACAACGCGGTCCGCTTCTGCTTGGAGATTTTGCGCGGCGACTCGCCGCGATTCGCGCTCCATTGGGACGCCGCTCAGTGGACCTCCGCCCCGATTGTCGTCTTCGGGCTGGCGGTCACCATCTGGATGTTCATCTATCAGCGTCGGCATCCAAACCGTGCGCCGGACGGGCCCGATACGGAGGCATAATCCACCCTTTGTCACCGGCCGTAAGCCGTATGTGGCCGCCACTTGCCGGTTATCGTCTATCACCGCCATCCCGAGCATCCCAAAGATGCGTTCGGAGCGAACGCAGCCAGCCCGGAAGGACCGGGCTGGCGACCAACAGGTTGACAGGTTGGTCTAGCAGCGCGTCAGGCGAGGTGCAGAACCGCCTCCAACGCGCGGAGACACGCTTCGTTTTCTTCCTCCGTTCCAAAGGTCACCCGCACCCACTCGGGCAGACCGGAAAACCCGGCTCGGACCATCACACCGTGGGTCATCAACCGGTTCATCGTCTCGACGCCATCCCCCGTTCGGAGGAGGATGAAGTTAGCCTCCGTCGGGGGCGCTTGCAACCCGTGGCGGCGCGCCCATGCGGCGAACAGATTGCGACTCATCGCAACATGTCGGATGGATGCTCTGCGGTGCGCCTCGTCCGCCAGCGCAGCGGCAGCCGCTCGCTGGGCCATCCGGTTGACGTTGAACGGTTCACGGACGCGGTGGACGAACGACCACAGTTCCGGATCGCCCAGCGCGTAGCCGACGCGCAACCCTGCAAGTCCGTACAGTTTCGAGAACGTGTGCAAGACGACGACCCGCGGGTCACACAGCAGCGCCTCGGATTCCACCACTCGGTCCGGGCACTCCGTGAAATCGTTGTACGCGAAGTCGAAAACCACAATCACGTTTTCCGGAAGTTGATGGAGTAAGCGCTCGGCATCCTCTTGGCGCAAAATCGTTCCCGTCGGATTGTTTGGCGAGCACACGTACACCAACTTCGTCCGCTGGTTGACCGCCGTAGCCAGTGCCTCGATGTCATAAGCAAACTCCGGTCCGAGCGGCACCCCGCGAACCTGTGCCTGCATCACCGCCGCTCCAAAGGCGTATTGCGAGAACGACGGCACCGGGACGACAATCTCGTCCGCCGGATTCAGAAATGTCTCCGAAATCAGCTTGATGATATCGTCGGACCCGTTCCCAACGAACACCTGGTCTGTGCCCACGTGGTGGAACGCGGCGATGGCTTCCCGCAATTCCTCGCTACCGCCGTCCGGGTAGTGGTGCAACCGCGGCAGCTCCGCTTGAATGGCCTGTAGCGCCAAAGGCGACGGCCCCAGGGCGTTCTCGTTCGCGTTCAGTTTGATGACCCGCTCCAGTCCAAAGCGGCGCATCAACTCGTCATCGGTCAAACCTGGAACGTACGGTTCAATCCGTTGCAGCCCGGGCCGTACGCGACTGGCCAACTGTTCCATCCGTCATCCCCCCGACACCGCATGTCAAGACGTTTCGGGTCTGTTACAATACCCGTTGGAGAACCTGCGGTCCATCCCGCTGCTGCGGTGCCGCAAGTCCATGTCGTGATTCTAACACAACCGCGCAGGTGTCCTGGCACAGGCGCTTGTGGAAAGGACGGGCGAACCCACATGACGACAACAGATGCCGCGCCGCTTCCGTCCGTCACGCTGACGGATATTCTGGCAGCAAGGACGCAGATTGGCAGCATCATTCAGGTGACGCCGCTCGACTACTCGAAGACCTTTTCGGACCTCAGCGGCAGCAACATCTATTTAAAGTTGGAGAACTTGCAGAAGACAGGGTCCTTCAAACTGCGCGGAGCGCTGAACAAGATCTCCAATCTGAGCCGCGACGAACTCGCCCGCGGCGTCGTCGCCGCGTCCGCCGGTAACCACGCGCAGGGTGTGGCGTACGCCGCCCAGCTCCACGGGGCGCCGTGCACCATCGTCATGCCGGAGACCGCGAGCCTCGCGAAGATTGCCGCGACCCAAGGATACGGAGCCACCGTCGTGCTCGCCGGCGGATCGTACGATGAAGCCTACGAGCACGCTTGCAAGCTTCGGGATGAATACGGTTACACCTACGTCCATGCGTTCGACGACCCGCGGATTGTCGCTGGGCAAGGGACCATCGGCTTGGAGATTCTGGACCAGTTGCCCGCCGTGGACACCCTCATCGTTCCGATGGGAGGCGGCGGGCTCATCAGCGGAATTGCCGTGGCCGCGAAAGCGTTGAAACCGGGCATCCGCGTGATTGGAGTACAGTCGGCGGCCGTCCCAAGTTTCCGCAACGCGCTCGACACGGGGCGGATTGAAACCGTGCCGAGCGCGCCGACGATTGCGGATGGCATCGCGGTTCGCCGTCCCGGAGAACTTACCTACCGCTTGGTCAAGACACACGTGGACGACGTGTTGACCGTGAGCGAGGAAGAGATTGCCCGGTCGATGGTGCTGCTGATGGAGCGGAGCAAGATTGTCGCGGAAGGGTCGGCCGCTGCTGCTCTCGCCGCGTGCATTTACCACAAGGTCCCCCGTGACCTTGGAAACGCCGTCGTGGTCCTGTCGGGCGGCAACGTCGATGTGACCTTCCTCTCTCGCATCATCGAGCACGGACTGGTAGAGTCCGGTCGATACCTGCGGTTGTCGGTAAAGATTGAGGACCGCCCCGGCTCCCTTCGGGACCTGCTCGGCGTTTTTGCGGAACTCGGGGCGAACGTCATCAGTGTACAGCATTACCGCGTCGGGTCCAGCATTCTCCTCGGCCAGACGGAAGTCGAAGTCGACCTTGAAACGAAGGACCGGCGCCACATCGAGCAGATTATGGGGCTTCTCCACGCCCGGGGATACCAACCAGCAGATCGCTGCTGAGAGCATCGGCCGGCTGGGCCGGACAACTATTCGAGTCCCGCGCCTCGAGGCTCGCCAGCCTGTGCCAGCGCCGGGGGTGCCGGTTCCTGCGGCGCCCCGCGGCGCTCCACAGCGTCCGCCGGGTGATCTGTCTCGCTGCTGCCGAGGCCGGCCGACAGCGTGAACTTCAGGGCCTGCTCGATGGTCAGATCACACGGCTGGGTCCGATCTCGGTCGACAATCGCCGTAATACCCGCAAACTGGAAGGCGTTTGGGATGTAGACGGCGATCTTGGAGCCGTCGGGATCTAGGCTTTCCGGGAGCTGTTCGTTCGTCACGAAGCCGACCACGAGCGCGCGTTCGTCCGGCCAGGCGACCAACACCGTCCGCTGAAACCCTCGGCGCCGTCTGCCCAGGAGGTTGTCGACAATCTCTTTCACCATGGAATACAGCGATTTGATGAACGGGATTCGCTTGAACAGCGCGTCCATCGCCGAAACGACCTTGTGACTGATGTAGAGCCGCATCAGCACGCCGACCAACGTGATCATCACCAGGATGAAGAGGAACCCCGCGCCGGGGTACGTCTTTCCGACCAACCAGTCAAAAAACGGCCCAAACCAGCCATCCACGACGTTGAAGACACTCACGACGACCCAGATCACGAGCGCGAACGGCAGTACCGTCACCAACCCCACACCGAAGTGTTTCGCCAACTGCCGCAGAATCGCCATGGTTGCGCCCCCTTGCGTGCCATCCAACTTCGAGGCCGACGCTTGCAGCCGAATCCTAGAACAAGAAAAATCCCACCGCCATCACCGCATACGCCCCCAGAGCCAGGGCGCCCTCCATCCAGTTCGACTCTCCATCGAGCATGAGCACGACGACCAACAGCACGGCCATCACCATGCTGATGAGTTCTGGCCAGGTGAACAGAAGGTTCATCGGCTGTCCCATCAACATCGCGGCGAGCAGCAGCACAGGCGCCACAAACATCGCAACCTGCAGGGTGCTGCCGACGGCAATCTCGAGCGACAGGTCCATCCGGTTCTTCCAAGCCATCCACACCGCGGAGGCGTGTTCTGCCGCATTGCCGACGATGGCGACGATGATGACGCCCATAAACACCTCACTCCACCCGAGCTGACGAGCAACGGCATCAAGGCTCCCCACCAACCACTCGCTCTCGAACGAAACCAGCACGGTGGTCACAGCGAGGAACCCGAGTGCGACGCCCAGCCGCAACGGCGGCGACCCGTCGGGTTCGGCAATCTCGGTCATCGATTCCAACATCTCGCGGTGGGTGAACAGGGCAAACAGCAACCCCAACAGGTACAATGCCAGAGACACGCAGGCTGCCACCGGCGACAGCACATCGACGACCTGCGGGTGTATCGCGGCGAAGGCCGCGGGGATGATGAACACCACGCCAATCCCGAGCAACAACATGGAGGCGTGGTTGCGCGCGGCGCGCACATTGAACCGCTGAATCGGGTGCTGCAATCCTCCCACGACAAAGCTGATACCGAGGACAAACAGGAGGTTGCCGAGGATGGAGCCCGTAATGGACGCCTTGACCAGGGTATTCATCCCCTGGCTGAGTGCGATGATACCGATGATGAGCTCCACGGCGTTCCCGAAGGTCGCCGAGAGCAGACCGCCGACGCGCGGCCCCGCATGGGCTGCAATCGACTCGGTGGACCGCCCCATCCATCCTGCGACCGGGATGATGGCAACGCCCGTGACGATGAAATTCCAAGCCACCGGCGCGTGAAACGCATGCAGCAGTGCGCTCGCGACAAACAGCCCGATGCTCGCCGGGATAAACCACTTGAGCACGCAGAACGCCCCTATCTTTCCATATATGTATGTCTGCCGGTCGGCGCATCGAACCGTACGCGTACTCCGCTAGGATTCCCGCTGCTGAGCGGCCCATGCGCCGGCAGCATCAGCGCGTAAACAGCGAGTAACCGCGCCGCCGCAGACTGCGGACGGCCCAGCCGGACAACAGGGCGCCGGCCAAGCAGATGCTGAACAGTCCCCAGAGGGGCCCCGTCAAGTGTGCACGCGTCTTCAACAACGTGTACCCAGCAAGACATACGGCGATGAGCGGCGCCACCCAACCCCGCCGAACGACCATGTTCAGCGCGACCCCAAACCCAAATGTCGACACGATGCCGAGAATGTACAACAGCGTCCAGTAGGTGAACAAACCATCCGCCTCCTCCGACTAGCGGTGACGAAACTGCGCCGCGCGCTTCTCCATGAACGCTGTCACGCCCTCCAGCGCGTCTTCGGACGTGAACGCTTCCCCGAATCGTTCGGCTTCCAACGCCAACCCTTCGGCGAGTGTGTGCTCCAGGCCCTCATCCACCGCGCGCTTGGCAAGTCGCAGGGCGATGCGGCTCTTTCCTCGAAACAAGTCTGCAAAGCGCTTCGCTGCAGGTATCGCCTCTCCCTGGCCGACCACCTCGTCCACCAGGCCTATCTGCAGCGCCTCCGCGGCCGACACGGGCTGCCCGGACAAGATCATCCGCTTCGCCCGTGCCACGCCAATCAACCGGGGCAGGCGCTGGGTTCCACCTGCCCCCGGCAGCACGCCGAGCGTGATTTCCGGAAAGCCAAGGCGAACCTGCATTTCTGCGATGCGGAAGTCGCACGCCAGCGCCAGCTCGCAGCCGCCGCCGAGCGCGTGTCCACCGATGGCCGCAATGGTCGGCAGCGGCAACTGGTGTAGACGCTGAAGGACCTCGTCAAATTCGAGTGCGGCCTGTTTCGCTGTACCGTTGGCGATAAATTCCGGGAATTCGCGGATGTCGCCGCCGGCGACGAACGCTTTGCTGCCCGCCCCCGTCACAATCACGGCGGACACGTCTGTGCGCGCGGCGATGTCCGACAGCGCAGCGCGCAGGTCGCGCGCCATCTGCAAGCTCAACACGTTGACAGGCGGGTTGTCGAGTGTGACCAGACACAGATCTTCGTCAAACGCCAATTTCACCAGCGCCACGGGTGTCAGCCTCCCTCACCGTCCATCTGAACTCATTGCACCGTCGCCTCAGGTGACCGCACAGTCGTACCATTCCCTCAGTACTGCTTCCACTCGTCTGGATCTGGGGTGTCCGGGTTTCGACGGTGCCGAATGAAGCGCGTCACGTACCGGGCCGCGAGCACCAGTGCACATCCAGCCACGACCGCAATCGCGAGCCCGCGGGCCGGCATCCAGTGCCAGTGTCGGACAATCCACCCGGCGAGCGTCCACGCGCCGATGGCAAACGCGGCAAACATCCAGTCGGGAAGCAGTTGATTCATGCAACTTCTCCTTTGTCTACAGGCCGCTGTGCCACGTGGCACAACATCCCGAGTCTACCGTTCCATTATATCACCTGCTTTCTGACCCGAGCGGGTGGTCACCGTCGTCGCCGAATCACTTCCAGGAACTTTCGGTGGAAAGCGTTTCCGTGTACAATGGGAGCAATCGCTGACAATAAAGGACAAAAACTGACACCTGAGGTCCCGTGCCCCCGCTTTCTCGCACTCGGTGAGAAGCGAGATCAGAACCCACGTATCGTCTTGAACCAGGGAGTGAACGGATTGGCAGGACGCCATGCGCGCAAACGCCGTGAGGAAAAGGAACGCAACTCGAGGCGCCGGGTTTTGTGGATGGGCGGATCGATAGCGGCCGTCGTGGTCGCACTCGGCGCCGGAGGATATTACTGGATGACGCGGCCGCTGACGCACCACGTTGCCTATCCGAAGTTCCCGGGTATCGACACGGCAGCGAAATCCACCAACGATACAGCGGGTCCTCCTGCCGAAGAGGACGGCCGGCTGAACGTGCTGTTGATTGGGACCGACACGCGCCCGGGTGAGACAGGCGGCAACACCGACTCGCTCATCTTGGCCAGTATTGATCCCGCTGACCACCGGATCGCCCTGATGTCAATCCCCCGCGACACGAAGGTGCTGTATCCGGACGGCTCCTACGCCAAAATCAACGAAGCGCTCTCCCTCGGTGGGCCGGCTCTGCTTGAGAACCTGGTGACAGGCCTGACAGGACAGCCTATCGACCACTACGCCCTCACTCATTTCGGAGGGCTGGTCGACATCATCAACACCATCCACGGGGTCACGGTGAACGTGCCGGAGCGGATGTACTATAACACTGGGGACAAGCAGTACAACCTCATCAACCTGCGCCCCGGTGTACAGACCCTGAACGGTCAACAGGCGCTCGGATTCGTGCGGTTTCGCCACGACGCCCTCGGCGATATCGGCCGTACGGAGCGCCAGCAGGCGTTTCTTCGCGCGCTGACGCAAAAGTTACTGCAGCCATCCAATATCGTGCAACTGCCCACACTCATCCGGGAGTTCTGGGGCACGCTCGATACGGACATGTCGATGCTGAACGTCCTCCAGTTGGCGTCCCACGCCGAGCAGTACAAGGGGTATGACATCATCACGGAGACGCTGCCCGGGTCGTTTCACAACCCGGACCCGAAGATCCCGGGAGATGAGAGCTACTGGATTGTCAATCCGCTCGAGGCGAAGTACGTGTCCAACCAGTTCTTCACCGCCGGTGTGGTTCAGAAGAACCCGATACAGGACCCCACGGTCACAGCCAACTGGGCACCTCCCGCATCGTCATCCGCCGAAGGAGGCGGAAACCAAGCGGCATCGCCCGGTCCCTCGTCCGGGAACAGCGCCAACGCTGCGAGCGCTGCCTCGACGAGCCCAGAAGCGGACGGACAGAACGAATCTGGCACCGCCGGGTCGAGCGGAGGCGCCTTCCCCGTTCAACCCACGGCGCCTCATCCGATGCTCGTGCCGCCCGAAGGAGCCAATATTCGATCCGGTCCCGACACCACCTACCCCATCATCGCGTCGGTCGCTGGCGGTGCTTCGGTGGAGGTCTTGGGGACATCCGGTTCTTGGGACGAAGTCTCCGTATCGGGCGGCGGCGTCGGCTTTATCGCAGACTGGCTGCTCTCCGACCCGGGCTGAGCCGGCGTCGAGCCGGGCGCTTCGCGCGCCGCTACGCGCGGAGGATGTACGCGACAGCGGCTGGCAAATCCGCAGCCTGGAAGTCAGCCGCCGTCGCCCCAGGACCAATTCGGATGGTCCGCATCCCCGCGGCCATCCCCGCTTCCACGTCCGTCTCGCGGTCTCCCACCATGAAACTGTCGGCCGCGGAAAACCCGAGCTCCCGTTGCAGCGCCAACAGCATCCCGGGCTGGGGTTTGCGACACGCACATCCCGCGTCCGGCGGATGGATGCATGCCTGCAGTGCGTCGATTCGAGCGCCCGATTCGGCGAGCAAAGCCCGCATGCGCGCATGAACGGCGTTCAAGGCCTCCTCGGTCATGTATCCGAGGCCGACACCCCCCTGGTTCGTCGCCACACAGACCAACAACCCGGCTTGATTCAGCCGGGCGATGGCGGATGCGGCGCCGGGAAACAAGGTGAGTTCCTCTGGCCTGTTCACGGGGTGTTGGTTGTCGTTGATGACGCCATCCCGGTCCAACACGACGGCCCGCCTCACGGCGTCACCCCAGCGTGCCGCAACGCCACTTCCAAGACGGCGGACATATCGTGTTCAGCCCAGTCACTTGCAACGCCTTCGAGGTAGGCTTGCCACACCGCCGTCAGGGCAGGAACGGCAGCAGACAGCGTGGAAGCATACCGGGACATCAACGCGAGGTCCTTGTTCATATGTTTGAGCGCGAAGGCCTGCGGGTAATCGCGCGCCTCCCACAGAGCCTGTTTGCCCGCAAGGATGGGGGACCACATCGCCGTTTCACGGATGACCTCCAGCCAGCGGTTTTGACCCAACCCAGCCTTCTCGGCGACTGCCATGCACTCCGATGCGGTGGCGACAACCGCGCCAAGGTAAGCGTTGACGAGCAGCTTCATGGCCGCGCCGCTACCGACAGGTCCCAGGTGAAACGCCTGTTTCGACATCGTCAGCAACCACGGCCGCACGCGTTCAAATGCGGCCTCGGAACCGCCAGCGAGCACCACCAACTTGGCGTCGTTCGCCGGTCCAACCGAACCGGAAACCGGGGCATCCAGCCATTCCAGCCCTGCATCGGCAGCCCGCAGCGCCAGTGCACGGGTTTCGTCGACGCCGATGGTGCTGAAGTTCACCACCAACGTGCCGGGGCGGGCGTGAGCACAGACGCCGTCCGCATCGAAGACCACCGCCTCGACAGCCGCCGCGTCCGACACCATGATGCCAACGACGTCCGCTGCTGTGACGGCATCCCGGATAGAAGCCGCACGCGTTGCAGGACCAAGGTCAAACGTGCGTTCGGTTCGGTTGTAGGCGCGGACGTTGAATCCCGCCTTCGCAGCGTTCCGGACCATCGGCACCCCCATGTTGCCGAGTCCAATCCATCCGATGTTCACGACGTCACCCTCTCCCTCCATCGGATGTCACCGGATGCGACGGTGCATCCGTCCCGTCCCGGTCGTCTCCGCCGCCGACCTCGCGCTCGAGCAGGTCGACAATCCGCCGGACAATGCGTACAAACTCCGTCGCGTCCTCGGCTCCAAGTTGTTCAAAGATCCAGCGAATGTGGGCGCGCCGCTCGGCGACGAGTTGATCTAGCATTTCGCGCCCCGGCGGCGTGATGGAGATGTGAACCACCCGCCGGTCATCCTGGGAACGCGTCCGCTCCACGTACCCCTCTTTCACCAGTTCGTCGCACACCTGGGTGACCGCACCCGGACTGAGGCCGGATACGCGGGCCAGGTCAGACGCCTTCGCGAAGTCTCGGGGCTCTAAAAAACGGAGGATGAAGATCTGGCTGCCCGTCAGTCCCCCTTTCTTCGCCGCCAACCGCTGGTGCGTCAAACGGGCGAAGCGCTCCATCAGCTGCTCGAATTCAACGAACGGCTGATGCAGCTTCGATTCGGCCAAATTCGAAGACCCCCTCGTCTCTGATGCGTGTCTGTTGTTCGCCGTCGGTTTTGTCCGATTCCGTATTCATTTTAGCAACGTAATGAAGCGGACACCAGAGCACACCCGAGTCGACATCAGGCCAAGAAGATGTGATCCCCAATCTTCGTGATCTCCGGCTGGGACCAAATCCAAGAGCTGGTGGCCGTGGCCGGGTTAAAGTAGTACAGAGCACCGTGTGACGGGTCCCACCCGTGAACCGCATCCATCACGGCCTTCATCGCCTCTGCGTTTGGCTGCAGGTTGATCTGGCCGTCAGAGACGGACGTAAACGCACCGGGCTGATAGATGATTCCTGGAATTGTGTTTGGGAACTTCGGGCTTTGCAAGCGGTTGAGAATGACCGCCGCCACGGCGACCTGCCCTTCAAACGGTTCGCCGCGGGCTTCCGCGTACACCGTGTGCGCCATCAGGTTCAGGTCCGAACTGCTCAGGTTCCCCACCGGTGCCAGTGCCGTGGTGTCACTGCCGCTGTTTGATCCGGTGCTCCCCCCTGCACCACTGCTGTTCGCAGGCTGGTAATGCCAGCCCTGTGTCGCCGCCACCAGCTTCATCTTGGTGGCCATATCGACGTAACCGGTGACCTTCATCCCAAAGTTGTACTGGAAGTTGCGAACCGCCCAATACGTCTTCCACCCGAAGATCCCATCCACCTTACCGTGGTAGTAGCCATCGTATTTCAACCGATTCTGCAGTTCGTCGACGTCGTAACCGCGGCTGCCGTACATCAAGTCCCGCGCGGTAAACGCAGCCGCCGGCTCCAGAGAGAACACAGCCATCCACACCGCCGCCGCGGTGGACATCATCGAAATCCAAGCGCCTCGGCGGATTCCGCGTCCTTTCATCGCCACACACCGCCCCCCTTTTTGAGGTGTAGCGTGTGCGATTCCCGAGGGCCTATACCTCAAGGCCAGCGTCGGTTCGCAGCCTGACCAGCTCGTCGTCGGTCAACTCGCGAACCGCGCCGACCGGGAGCAGCGGGTCCAGTGTGAGACTCCCCATCGACAACCGCTTCAGGTAGACCACGCGTTTGCCGACGGCTTCAAACATGCGCTTGACCTGGTGGTACTTGCCCTCATACAGCGTGACTTCGACGCAAGCGTGTTGGCCCATAGACTGGATGGACAGTTCGGAAGGCAGGGTTCGATACCCGTCGTCGAGCTCCAAACCGGCGCGAAACGCCTCCACGTCCGCCCGCGTGACCTCGCCCGCCACCTCGGCGTAGTAGCGCTTCGGAACGTGGCGCCGCGGGGAGAGGAGTCGGTGCGCGAGTTGGCCGTCGTTCGTGAGCAGCAGAAGTCCCTCGGTGTCCTTGTCCAGACGCCCGACCGGAAACGGTTCAAACGCTTGCCAGTGCGGTTCGAGCAGATCGGTGACCGTCCGGTCACGCAGGTCTTCCGTGGCGGAGACGACACCGGGGGGTTTGTTCATCATCAGGTAGACAAACGCTCTGTACACGACCGTCTCGCCGTCCACCGTGATGTCGTCCACATCCGGTACGACGTGCCGGCCCGGGTCCCGCACCACGTCCCCGTTGACGAGAACCCGGCCGGCCTTGACCAGAGCTCTGATGTCCTTCCGCGACCCAAATCCGACGTGACTCAACAACTTGTCGATCCGCTGCGGCTTTTCCGACATGGTCTATCTCCTTTCCCCGGACGACGGCCAGGCGAACCGTGCGGTCCGGCGCATCGTCAGGAATCCGCCCCCGGCCGTCGGCCCAAGTCGACATAGAGAAGAACGGAGTCGGGACACGTGCCCGCGCCCCCTCCCTGCCCCCGTCATACGGTAATGGTGTCTTACCAAGCTCAGCTGCCTCAGGATGCACCCTGAAGCGGCCATTGTGCGAAGGAGGATGCAAATATGTATGGTGTCTTTGGTGGCTACACGCGTTGGGCGGTCGTGTTTTTGATCATCTTCGTGCTGTTCTTCCTCTTCGTCCCGGCGGCGGGCGCTGCGGGCGCCGCATACTGAGCATTCGGCAGCCCGTGCCGGTGCGATACAGACGTGCACCGTCGCAGTCGCGACACGACGACCCCACAGGGCATCACGCTCTGTGGGGTCGTTCCCGTATCGCGGCTTCGAGCAAATCCGCCCAGCGGGTCGCCACCGCACCGCTCGCGTCGGACTAGCACTTACTGTATCCGCACGCCTCACATTCATAACAGCCACCCGTGTGAACCAAGCTGTGTTGGTGACAGTTGGGACACAGATCCTTCGCCAGCGTGAAGTTGCGAAGTGCTGGCTTTTCGTCAGCGACCGTCACGGTTTCCTCTCCTGATGTCGCCCATTCCCGAAATGCGGTCTTGCGCAGCGGAAACGTCTCCGAGTGCTCAATCAGCGCCTTGGCGATGGCGTCCGGTACAGATGTAATCCGCTGCGCGCCGAAGCCGACAGAGCTGGACCCACCGATTCCGGAGAAGTGCCGCACCAGTTCCGCTTCCTTGTTCGGATTGCGGGAGTCACGCAAGTACAGCGTAATGGCCCGGCCCAACGCCTCGTTGCTCGCGTACACGTCGCTGCCTGCCTTGCCGATGTTGACGAACATCTCCAACGCGACATGCTCGTCAGGGTCATCGTTGATGGTGATGTACGCTTTGCCGAGCGGCGTGTTCTTCCGATACGTCGCTCCGTACAGGACATCCGGCCGGTTTCGCTTGCGATAAGTAGCATCCACCACGGGTGCATCCTCCACGCCCCGGTTGACGGACCGTGCGCCCTCCGCAGCTGGGGCGTCCTCCGCTTCCGGTCCCTTGCCCGTCCGGTCGGCATCCTCCGCTTTGAGGCTCAACACCTGTTCAGAGCGAGACCCGTCGCGGTAGATGGTCACACCCTTGCACCCGAGCTTGTAGGCCAAGTCGTAGAGTCGCCGCGTGTCATCCACGGTGTAGTCGTTCGGTGCGTTACAGGTCTTCGAAATCGAACTGTCAATCCACTTTTGCAATGCACCCTGGACCCGGACGTGTTCCTCTGGCGTGAGCTGCATCGCCGTCACGAAGTACTCCGGCAGCGGCTGACCGGGGTGTGCGTCCATGTACTCCTGGACGATGGACGCGTTCTCTTCGAACATCCCAAGCCGCGAGTTGCGGAAGTACGACCACGCGTAGTATGGCTCACAGCCGGTCGAGCAACCGACCATCGTACCCGTCGTCCCGGTTGGCGCGATGGTCATCGTGGTGACGTTTCGGACGCCGTGCTGTCGGATGGCCTCCACAACGTGGGGCCGCTCGGCCGCCATCTGCTGCATGAAACCGGATTGCAGGAACTTCTCCGCCTCAAACTTCGGGAACGGCCCGTTCTCCTTCGCCAGTTCCACCGACTCGAGGTAGGCCCATTCCGCCATCATCCCGAGCAACACGTCAATCAGGCGCACCGAGTCGTCCGAACCGTAGCGAATCCCGCAAAAGAGCAGCAGGTCGTGCAAACCCATGATGCCCAGTCCGACTCGCCGCTCACTCATCTGATTGACGCGGTTTTCTTCGAATGGATAATACGTCGCGTCGATCACGGCGTCCTGGAACCGAATCCCGAGCCTCGTCGTTTCCTCCAATTCCTCCCAGCGGATATGGTGCAGCAAGAATTCCGCCTGTTCGGCGTCAAAGTGTTTTGCGAGCAAGCCGCGGATGTACGCCTCTTTCTTCGAATCCTGGAACGAGATGGTTCGGCCGCTGTCTGCAAACCCGGCCGTAAACCGGCTCAACACGACCGCTCCGAGGTTACAGATGCCGTTTGCCGGCAGCGGCTGTTCTCCGCAAGGATTCGTCGCGACGAGCGGGTTGAAGTACCATGAATTGCTCATCCGGTTCGCACGGCCCAAAAAGACGACGCCCGGTTCGGCCGATTTCCACGCGGACAACACCAACTCATCCCACAAGGCATCGGCAGGCAGGGTTGCGGTCTCCTCGAACGGCTTCCCATCGTTGACCCACTGGTCGAAATCACCGCTGAAGGTGGACCAGTGACTGGTTGGGACGAACCCGATGGGCCACGGTTCGCCTTTCTCCTTGGCCTCCATGAACCGCTCGGATACGCCGACGGAGATGTTCGCCCCCGTGATGACGCCATCCACCTGCTTGCAGCGAATGAACTTCAGGATGTCCGCGTGGCGGTCGTTCAAGATGAGCATCAACGCCCCGCGGCGCGAGCCCCCCTGCAGCGTGAGTTGGCAGCCGACGCTCATAATTTCGCCAACCCCAACCGGCCCAAACCCGTCGCCGAACACCTGATTCCCTTTGTCGTACAGAAGGCCCCACGAATAGGCGCCGGAGCTGCGGCCGTTGACACCGCGCACATAGCTGTAACGCGGACGCAGCGACGACAGAACCAGCGTCACGCGCCGCCCCTCCCGCATGCGCTCCCACATGTCGCCGAGCGTCGACGCGATGGTGTTGCGCTGGTCACCGGGGTACAACTGAGACCCCGCCAGGTCGGACACGGCGACGGCACCGCTCTCGAGAATCTGGTCGTAGAGCTCGCGCGCCTTCACCGTGCCGTTGTCCACCACAGGGAGCCCTGCGGCCACCCAGTCTTCGAGACGCCCGTTCCACCGCTCGTCATACCCCGGCACCGACGTGTCCGGGAATTGGAACCGCCACACCTCGTCCTCTTCGACCGCCCGCAGGAACGCCGGGTTCAACCGTACGACCTTCGTGCTGTGGGGATATTCCTGTTGCAGAAAGTCCAGCAGGTCCGCGTGCCACACGTCGAGAACCAAGTGCAGGTACCGCTGGCGCGGCTCGTCGCTGACCGGGACATAGGTGCCCTGTGGCGGAATCCGGGACAGATTCATGCCAACGCCGCCGCTGCGCGCCTGAATCTCCAGCGTCTGCCCGAACGACTCCGCGTAGTCCCGCAGGGTGGGGCCGACGCTCGGGATGACGAAGCAGTTGTAACTCGTCGTCTGCATACCCGTTCCCATCGACGCGTTGATGCGGCCGCCAGGTACGTAACGCCAATGACTTTGCAGGCGGTAAAACTGCTCGGCCCAGTGGTCGGGGTCACGCGTCACGGCCGCGGCTCCGCGCGCGACGCGCCGCCACATCTCCCGAGGACTGGTCTCAAGCAGTACGTCCACCTGGTGCCACGGCAAGACTTCCGTTGCACCGTCTTTCAGCTCGACGGTCACGGTCTGCTGCTCCGCGTCCAAGGCAACCACCCGAGCCAGTTCGTGGTACGCGCGCTTCTTGTCCAACACAGCGACGACCAGGGAACCGACCTGCAAGGTCTCCTTCTGAACGTCCTTGAGCAGGTAGCGATCTGCCACAATCCGCTCTCCCGTCGTACCCAACCGATCTTCGTCGGTAAACGGTAACATGCTGTTTTCAACCGTTTGTTCCATCTCCATCCGCCTCATTCCCGCTTTCAAAGTCCATTTCGGTCCATTTCGCGCTTGCCAATGCCTGCGACGCGTGAAACCGTCCCGGCGAGACACCGTGCCGCCCGCTTACCTCGAGGCGTCCGCGACAACCAGCGACGCGTACCCGCCAATCGTTGGGCGAACCGTTATGTACGACGGAATCCGCGCGAATTCGACACGACCAACACGCGGAATTCCATCATCCCCCGGACATCGTACCCGACAGGAGCACCCGTGCCAGGGTTTCTACGCCACTCCCGCTCACACACTGTCCCGCGGACCCTCGGCCACGGCGCGTGTCAGAGGTTTCGGTCGAGCAACGACAGAACTTCCTTCGCCAGGGTTTCGACGTCCCGGAATTCCCTGTACACGCTGGCAAACCGAACGTACGCCACCCCGTCGATGGCGCGCAGTTCTTCCATCACGCGCTCACCGATAACGGACGACGGCACCTCCTGTTCAAATTCGAGGCGCAACCGCTCCGCAATCCGCTCCGCCGCCGCCTCCACCTGTTCCGAGCGAATCGGTCGCTTTTCGCACGACTTCATCATCCCTCGGTACAACTTCTCGATGGAGAACTCCTCTCGATTGGCGTCTTTCTTGATGACCATCAGAGGTCGATGTTCCAGACGTTCATAGGTGGTGAACCGCCGAGCACACGCTTCGTTGACGCACTCGCGTCGACGACGGATGGTGTTCCCGTCCTCGCTGGTTCGGGACTCAATCACCCGCGAGTTGTCGGCGTGACAGTAGGGACACCGCATGCCGCAAGCCTCCCCGGACTCGTTCCATATCTAGTGTTGCCGCGTCTGTGGAGTCGATTATACACGCTAGATATATGGCTATCAAGTCTATCATCCGATGGTTTCAGACACGAAGAGGTCGGCCACGCTGTCCACCACTTCGTCCGCCCCAGCCTCCGGCTGGCCCACCGTGTCGGCCTTCCGGTCGCTCGTCGCCGACACGCCCGACAACACCTGGATGGTGTACAGCCCAGCCGCGGCCCCGCACGCGATGTCCGTCGCTGGATTGTCGCCGATGAGCAACGTCTCCTCCGGCAAGGCATCGAAACGCTCCAGGGCGTACTGCACAAACGCAGGGTTCGGCTTTCCGGCGACAACCGGTGTCAGCCCCGTCGCCGTTGCGACGAACGCCCCCAACGCTCCGCATCCAGGTTGAAAGCCAGTGGCTCTCGGTAAACGCACGTCTCCGTTGGTGAGGTAGAACGACCCAAGCCGCGTCACCACGCAGCAGAACCGGTCGAGTTCGGCGTAGGTGACCTGTTGGTCGAGCCCCATCACGGCCGCCTGGACGTGCGGCAAGCGCTCTCCCAGTTTGGGGTGGCGGATGGACACCGGGCGAAGGCCCGCTTCCTCCAACGCCGTACGCAGCCCGTCTTCCCCGACCATCAGCACCACAGCATTCCCGACCTCCGCCTTCAACAGCGCAGCGGCGGATTGGGCGGCGGTGCACACCTCGTGCGGGTGCGCGTCGATGCCAAAACGCTCAAGACGTTGCACCACGGACACGGGTGAACGGGTGGCGTTGTTGGTGAAAAAGATCGGCTGAATCCCGCGTTGACGCAGCCGTTCCACGAAGGCGTCGGCCCCTCGAATCGGCGATTGCCCGCGATACAACGTCCCGTCGAGATCAATGAGCGCCGCGCTCCAGCGCCGATCTTCGTGCCCGCTCATGCGTGCTCTGCTCCGAACGGATCTGCCTCTTGCGACTGGAAGTCGACGGACGGTTCTTCCCAACCCGTCTCGTGATTCACGTAGCGAGCCGCGACAAACAGCCAGTCGGACAGGCGGTTGATATACGCTTGGATGGCCGGCTGAACGGGGTCTTCCGCCTGCATCGAGACCAGCGACCGTTCACATCGGCGAGTCACCGTCCTGGCGACGTGAAAAGCAGCCGCCGCGGGGTGTCCGCCCGGCAATACGAATGTTTGCAGGGGCGGCACGAGTGCGTCGAGCGTGTCAATCATCCGCTCGACCAACGCGACATCGGCCTCCGTGATATACGAGGCATCGCGCTTCTCCTCCGGTGTCGCGAGGTCTCGTCCGACGTCGAACAGGTCGCGCTGAACCCTCGCTGCCATCGCCCGCAATCGATCAAACGCCTGCGAGGACGGCAGCGCCGCTGTTGCGAACCCAATCCACGAATTCGCTTCGTCCACGTTGCCGTACGCTTGTACGCGCCGAGCATCCTTGCGAATGCGCCGACCGTAGATGAGGCTCGTCGTCCCTTTATCGCCACCGCGGGTGTAAATCCGCATCGGGTTCCCTCCATTCTTGTGCTACCATGACCCCAAATACTACGACGACAGGAGGCACATCCATGAACCGTGAATCGTCCATCCCCGTGTTCCGGGTCAGCCCGCACGTGGTGCAGCTCCAGATTCCCACGCCGACTCTGCCCCCTCACGCATCGTCCAACACCTATATCGTACACCACGGAGACCAAGCGTTGTGGGTGGACGCCGGCACGGTCGACACAGAGGTATTAGAGGATGCACGGTCCGCGTTGGAGGACCTCGACGTACACCACATCGTCGCGCTCGTGGCGACGCACCAACATCGGGATCATACGCACGGACTTCCCTACCTGCAGGCGAAAACCGGCGCCCCCATCTTCGTTCACGCGCAGGACCTCGAAGGGGCTGTCCGCGAGATGCGCCAAACGCCCTTTGCCGAGCCCGCCGTCCACCCCATCCCACCCGGATTCCAACTGGGTCCGGTCACCGTCACCGTCCACCATGCCCCGGGGCACACGCGCGGACACGTGCATCTTGTGGTCCAGCCGGACAACGTCATCTTGGTTGGCGACCACCTGATTGGCTCCGGTTCCGTCTGGATTGGGCCACCGGACGGTCACATGGGGGATTACTACCGAGCCCTCGACGCCATCTGCGCGAGTGGATGCCGGACGGCCGGACCGGGCCACGGCCCCGTCCTCGGCGACGCGGCTCAGGCAGCTCAAGCGTTGAAGCAGCGAAGACTGCAGCGGGAGGAAGACGTGTTCCGGGCGATTCAAGGCGGTGCAGAGACGGTGGAACAGGTGGTTGACGCGGTGTACGGGGGCACCGTGCCGGAGGAGGCGCGGTGGGCCGCGCGACAGACGACGGTGGCCCACCTGTTGCACCTGCAGGAGACAGGCCGCGTTGTCGAGGACTCAGCGTCAGGCCAAACCGTGTACCGCGTACGGCCTGACGAGGTGAATCGGTAAGCGGGCGGCCAAAGCCTGCAGTCACGGTTGAGGCGGTGGGCCAGGCACGTGCAGCGCACGAAATCCTTCTTCGCTCCGAGGGAGGGACGCAATCGCCCGCAACATCGCGAGGGTGGGCGGAACAGCGGCCATTCGTCCGGCCTCGATGTCCGCTAGCGCTCGAGCGGGGTTTAACCAGGCTGCCCACTCGTGTTCTGCTGGGTTTACCCGAGGAAGGGGTAAGTCACCGGTGCAGACGTAGAGAAAGAACCGGGTGTCGAACCGCGCCGGCATGCCGGGGGGTGTCACCCAACGGCCGACGTAGCGTAGCCGCCGCCAAGCCACCTCCGTGTGTCGCATTCGGAGCAGGTCTGCAAACGTGACCTCACCAGCCAAAAGCCTCTCTTGAACGACTTCGGGGAGCGCCTCGTCACGCGCCGTTTCATCCACACCGTTGACGGCACACAACCAGCCGACCTCTTCCGCGCACTCTCGAAGCGAGGCGACGGCGTATCCGGGGTCGTCCGGATGTTCCTGGGCCGTGACGGCCGCCCCGGGCCAAGCGGCCGCATACGCGAGGTCGGCTGCGTCGACAGCTCCCCCTGGAAACGACACATATCCCGGCAGGAAACGCATCGTCGCCGCGCGCTTCAACCCCAACACTTCCACACCGCCCATTGCACCGTCACGGATGAGCAGCAGCGTAGCGGCGGGGCGAATCGAAGGACGACGGGTGGCTGATGGTTCGCTCATGGTGCACCTCCACAAGTTGACGTGACGACCGCGAGCAGAAGCGGGCATGCGACACCAGCTTCCCGCAACCACAAGCGGTGGTGGTTGTCTATAATGATGGCGGCGGCGTGTCCGAAAACGAGCGTATCGCGCTGCTCACAGGGGGGACGGACGTGAAACCAACCACAAAGATCCGCAGCGCGTTTGAATACTGGCTCCTCATCCCTGCACTGTGCCGCGGGGACCGCGCCGTGCGTGAGCGGATGGACATTCCGTTGCAGCAGGCTGTCACCAGAACCCGCGTCGCATCCGGTTGGGCTTGGGCCTGCACGCTCGCGGCGATTGCGGCGAACGTCCTTCCGTCACACGCGATGCCGACGGCTTGGACGCGCTTGACACTGTTTGCCCAGGTCGGTCTTTGGACCTGCACAACCCTTGCTGCACTGGCCTTCGGGGGCGCCGCCGCGTACGGGTTTTTGCGCCTCTTTACGCTTGTCTCTCACAACTTGACGACGACGCTCTTCAAGGTCCGCGGGCAGCGCCTTCGCTTGCTCAACGTGCTGGCGTCGTGCCAGACCTTTGTCGTCGCATACGCCGCCGGGGCCGTCCTCGAGCCAAGGTCACCCGTGGTCGCCTGGGTGTGGTGCGTCGGCGTCAGCGTTTACCTGGCGTGGGTCCTCGCTCGTTCGTACGCGGTCATTTTCCACAGCTCGTTCCGCCAAGCCGTTCGATTGGTCCTCGGCGGATTTCTCATCAGCGCCTTTGTCCTGGCGGTGGGCGCGGTCGCCGTCGGCGCTGCGCTCGGCGTCATCGCGTTGGTGGTGATTCTGCTGATTCGTCCGGCCATACATACTCGCCCGTAAAGACGGTAACGGCCTCTCCCGTCATCCACATCTCGCCGGAACGCCGTTCAATCTCCAGGTCTCCCCCTTCCAGGTGCACCGTGACCCGCTCCTCCACCAAACCTTTGTCGAGCGCTGCCGCCACACTGGCGCACGCCCCGGTACCGCAGGCAAAGGTGATACCCGAACCGCGCTCCCACACGCGGAAGTCCAGCTCGCGGCGATTGCGAACCGAGACGAATTCGACGTTGATGCGTTCCGGGAAATACGGATGGCGTTCAATCTGCGGGCCGTGAACCGCCAGTGGTACCGAATGAACGTCCGCCACCAGCGTGACGAAATGGGGGTTCCCCACGGAAACCAGGGTTCCTGAATAGGTCGCGTCCCCGAGCTCCACGCGTACGTCCGGGCCATCGACCACTGGCCCGCGGTACACCACCGCAGACGGCCCGAGCCGCACGGCCCCCATGTTCGCGGTGACCCGCTCAACCGTCCCCGTTTCGGGTCGAACGTGTACCAGGACAGGTACCACGCCCGCCGCTGTCTCGACCGTGAACGCTCGCCGGTCGACAAGTCCGCGGTCGTACGCGTACTTCGCCACACAGCGAACGCCGTTCCCGCACGTCTCCGCCTCTGATCCGTCCGCGTTCCATATCCGCATCCGGACGTCCGCGCGTTCGGAGGGGCTCACCACAATCAGACCATCCGAACCAATACCGCGGCGCACGTCGCTAATCTCCCGCGCAACGCGCGGCCACAGGTTCGTCTCCTTCGGCATTTCGGACGCCGCAACATAGATGTAGTTGTTGCCGAGTGCATGCATTTTGGTGACTTGCACTGTCTCACCTTCCCTCGCAACTGCACACCACCGCACTCAGTATACCAGGTTGATTTCCCGCGACCTACCTGCGAAGATGACAAGGAACTCGTCGCTACGAAAGGAGCCACATCCGTGCACACGGTCCTGCACCTTGCCAACGAAGTCATCGGGCCCATCATCGGGCTGGCCATTCTCATCGTCATTCTAACGGCCTGTTGGACGCTACGTCGCCGGGGGTGAGTTGGAGCGGCAGCCAGACATAGAAACAACGCGATTCCCTGCCGGAATCGCGTTGTTTGCGTGCCATCTTTGGTGCGGTCAAGAGGACTTGAACCTCCACGGGGTTGCCCCCACAAGAACCTGAATCTTGCGCGTCTGCCAATTCCGCCATGACCGCATGTCCTGTTCTGTTTGTGTGCCGCGGGGAGCGACATGGCCTATTATATCAGGCTCTGCGGAAATTGCAACACCGGATGTGCATCCATGTCGAGATGGCATGTCCAATCGGCGAAGGCTCGTTCGGCCGGGACAAATGTCCCAAAAAAATCGGGACAAGAGTCCCTTGAAGGCCTTGGCCATGTGCGAGAAAATGCATGTATGAAGCTGGCGATGCCGCTTCTACCCGAATCACCCCGTAAACTCCTTTTACTTCCCCCGGCGTAGCCGGGGACCTTTTTTTGCCCTCCAAAAATGCCCGCGGCCCGTTGGCATGGGTACCGAAACCATCCTCAGCGATGCTGGGACATACTGTCATATGCGTTTTGACGCTTCTGTTGGTCCAGGGAAGCCCGCAGGAGCCAGCTCCCGAGCCCTGCCATCCCGATGAGAAGCGGGAAACTCATGGCCAACTTCTCTCCGGCCGTCGTCCTGACGCTCATCACCATTCATCACCTCATCGCTTGGGGGTTCCACTGCGCTCAGGATGCCCGGTGGTTGGCCGAGGAATACACCCAGCCCTTGACAGTGAACGCTTCACAATCTAGCATCGGAGGCGACAGCGTTGCGTGGGAGGCGAAGGTGTGCGCTATCGAACACTCGGAAACAGTCCGTTGGAGGTCAGCGAGATTGGGCTGGGTTGTATGTCGCTCCCGGCCGACGAGCGCGTCTCCCGCGAGATCATCGCTTGCGCTATCGACGGCGGCATCAACTTCTTTGACACGGCCGACCTATACGGGCGGGGCGAGAACGAATCCTTGCTGGGCCGGTGTCTCGGCACGAACCGTTCGCGCGTCCTCATCGCGACCAAAGTCGGCAATCGTTGGGAGGATGGCCGGCCCGGCTGGACGTGGAACCCGACGAAGGCATATATCCATCAGGCCGTACGCGATAGCTTACGTCGACTGCAGACCGATTATATCGACCTGTACCAACTCCACGGGGGATTGCTCGAGGACCCGATGGACGAAGTGATTGAGGCGTTTGAAGAGCTGAAGCAAGCTGGACTCATCCGTTGCTACGGAATCTCGTCCATCCGCCCCCCTGTCATCGAGGCCTACCTGCAGCGTTCGAACATGGCCAGCGTCATGATGCAGTACAGCATCCTCGACAGAAGGCCGGAGGCGGCGGCGCTCGACACCATCTCCGCCTTGGGCCGGTCCGTCATCGCCCGCGGCGTGCTGGGTCGCGGCGTGCTGACGTGGAATTATGCCCGAAAAGCCAACGAAGGCACCTACATCCATTACAACCCGAGCGAAGTGCTCCACTTGGTGGACCGGATGAAGGCGCTGCCAGAGTACCCCCTGTACGACCACATCGGGATGGCCCTCGCGTACGTGTGGTCGCACCCTGCCGTTGCAACAGCCATCCCCGGTGTGCGGACCGTGGAGCAGATGGCCGAGGTGGTCCGAGCCGCCGATGCGTCTCTCACGCCCGCCAGTTTGCGTCAGATTCGGGAGTGGTCCAAGCCCATGTCTTACGCCGCTCGGGCCCGGGTCTAGCGTCACATACCGGGGAGCATCGCGGCGCATCCTGTAAACGGCGTGTCCGCTATCCATCGCGGAGCGCGACAGGGGGGTTGGCGATGAAGGTGTCACACCGGAATCCTGGGTACACGTACCGACGCAGTGGCGTGACCGACGTCGGGGCATTTGCGGCAAGCGGAACCGCTCGCTATGAGGTGCATGGAGACGCCCGCGCGGTCGACCCTGATTTGACCGCCAAGCCGAGCGACGCACGTCGGGCCGGTACGTTGAAGAAGCGCTCGCCGCTCACGTAGCGAACGGCGCCGAGGGGCTCGCAAGGAGTCAGCCCCTCGGTGCGCTCGGCTGGTCGATACGCGGGGACAGCAGGTTCAACTTTGCTGGACCATTTCCGATGGAATCACCCCGAAGCAGCACACCTTCGCGCCGCGGCGCATGTCAACGTTCCTTCACAAAATCCCCAAACGTTTCCCAACCATCCCTTCCACCATCATGCTACACTCGAGGTGTGACAGGCGACAAACCGCCCTCACGAAGGAGCGTTCGGCGAATGGAACACCAGTCTGAACAACCCAAATCGACACCCCAGAATAACCCCATTGTGACTTTTATGAAGGTTTGGCGTACTGCGGAGCGGGTTGCTGCCACCATCGCCGTCTTGTTGGTGCTGACGACCGCTGGTTTCGTATCTGTCCACGTCCTCACCTGAGCCGCGGCACCCGCATGCAGAGGGGTTTGGACCCGCACATGCGCAGACGAGTGCCCAGTGTCGCCCGACCGTTGTGACGGATGAGACGGGGTTTCGGTAGCGGACGAAGACAGCGGATGTCCCCGCAAGGGGACATCCGCTGTCTTCAGAAGGTCAGGCCGCCGGGCGACTCAAATGACCCGCCGTGCGCCGACATAGTGTGACGCCCAGTATCCCGAGATGCTGTCAATGCGGACGCCGCGGTCTTCGGCGTTGATGAATTCACCGGCCCCGATGTAGATGCCGCTGTGCGAAGCGCCGGAGCCGTCGGTATCAAAGAACACGAGGTCTCCTGGTTGCAGGTCGTTCAGGGACACGGCCGTCCCAGCCTGCGCTTGACTGTAACTGGTTCGCCCAACGGAAATTCCGAAATGGCCGAGCACGAATTGCACGTACCCGGAACAGTCGAAGCCGGAGGGAGACTCTCCTCCCCAGCGGTACGGCGAACCTTCAAACTGCTTCGCATACGCCACGATGTTCTGCCCGAGGAGCGCATCCGCCAACACCGTGTTGATGCTGCTTTCCGACCGACCGGAGAGGGACGGCGCACTGCCGCGCGGCACCTTCACCTTCTCGCCCACCATCACCACGCTGTGCGCGGTCAGTCCGTTTGCGTTCAAGATGGACTGGACAGAGACGCCGTAGTCTTGGGCCAACGACCAGATGGTCTGCCCTTCACGAAGGGTGACCACCACCGTCCCGGTCTGCTTTGGCGCTGAAGCGGGACGGGACGCGGAGGAGGAGCCGGAAGGGATCTGTAACATTTGACCGATGTACAACGTCGTGGTATGTAGGTGATTCACTTGCTCGAGCGTCGAAACGCTCACGTGATACCTCTCCGACAGGCTCCAGAGGGATTCTCCCGATTGGACCTTGTGTGTCGCCGCGTACGCTGAAGATGGTACGGCCGCGAGACACGCCAAGGCAGACGCCACGATACGACCCACCAAAGGTTTCACGCGCATGCCCCTTTGCTTCCTACGAGGTTAGCTGACGGGCTCGGGAACGGGCCTTCCCTACCGCAAACCCTCAAACGGGTTGGCGGATTCGCCCCAAAATGTTTTCCCCCGTCTTCCAGCATGGAAGTTCGGAATATTGGTGTTACCTACGTTTTCTATTATACGGGACGCGCTTTTTCGACAGCAAGTATCACTTTTTCTATTTTGCGAACCTTTTCGTACAAAGTTTGCACTCGCTCGAAACCGCTTGCAATCGACGCGCCAGATATGCGGTAATGATGGTAGAACGCGTGTCGTCTCGAGGAGGGATCCTGCATGAACAAAGTGTATCCGTCGGCCGCGGAGGCCGTCCGCGATATCCCTGACGGCGCCACCCTGCTGGTCGGTGGATTCGGATTGGTGGGCATACCGGAAAACCTGATTGCGGCACTCCGCGACCAAGGCACCAAAGACCTTACGTGCGTCAGCAACAACTGTGGTGTGGACGACTGGGGGCTGGGACTGCTGCTGCAAACGCGGCAAATTCGGAAGATGGTGTCGTCGTACGTCGGAGAAAACAAGACGTTTGAGCGCCAATTCCTGAACGGCGAACTGGAAGTGGAGCTGGTGCCTCAGGGGACGCTCGCCGAACGCATCCGTGCGGGCGGCGCGGGGATTGGCGGCTTCTACACGCCAACCGGCGTGGGCACCGTGATTGCGGAGGGAAAGGAAACGCGTGAAATCGACGGGAAAGCATACGTTCTCGAGATGCCGATTCGCGGAGACTTTGCCCTCATCAAAGGGTGGAAGGCAGATAAGTTCGGAAACGTAGTGTATCGCAAGACCGCGCGCAACTTCAATCCCATGATGGCCGCCGCTGGCAAAGTGACCATCGTCGAGGTGGAAGAGTTGGTCGAACCCGGGGCGTTAGATCCGAACGAAATCCACACGCCGAGTATCTACGTCCAGCGCGTCGTCGTGGGTGCCAGCTACCAGAAGCGGATCGAAAAGCGCACCGTGCGCGCCTGACGGCGCCCGGAACCGAATTCCGCCTCATGCCCGGCCGCGCACGGCGGCCTCAAAAAGGAGTGGATGAACCATGCCGTTGACCCGTGAACAGATTGTCCAGCGGGCGGCACTCGAGATTCATGATGGGGATTACGTGAACCTCGGCATTGGGATGCCGACGCTCGTCGCGAACTACATCCCTGAGGGCATCCAGATCATGCTGCACTCTGAGAACGGGTTGCTCGGAACCGGGCCCTACCCGACGGAGGCCGAGGTGGACCCGGACCTCATCAACGCCGGGAAGGAAACCGTCACCACCCTGCCCGGTGCCGCGTTCTTTGACAGCGCCGAGTCGTTCGCGATGATTCGCGGTGGTCACATCGACGTCGCCATCCTCGGCGGTATGGAAGTCTCGCAGGAGGGCGACCTTGCCAACTGGATGATTCCCGGAAAGATGATCAAGGGGATGGGGGGCGCGATGGACCTGGTGCATGGCGCGAAGCGCGTGATTGTGACGATGGAACACGTGAACAAGCACGGCGAACCGAAGATCCTTGAAGCGTGCACCCTGCCCCTCACCGGTCGGCGCGTTGTCCACCGAATCATCACGGACTACGCCGTCATCGACGTCACGCCGCAAGGCTTGGTCCTGCGCGAGGTCGCGGATGGCCACTCGCCCGAAGAGGTCCAGAAGTTGACGGGCGCGCCGCTCCACATTCCGGATTCGGGCGTCCAGCCGATTGCGACGCGGCGCCGAGCCGTCTAGGATGTATTGGTTCGTCCTCACGTTCCTGTGTGGTGTCGCCGTCGGCCGGAAGTCTCCGCCGAACGCACCGTGGATCCGCCGCTCCGGGTGGTTGGTGACACCTTGCCTGTTGTTTCTCATCTTGGTCCTCGGCAACCAACTGGGCGCCAATCGCCGTTTGATGCACGACCTTCCCCAACTCGGTTGGCAGTCCCTCACCATCGCCTGCCTGGCCATGGCGGGAGCCGGTATGGCGGGGTTTCTGGCTGCGGTTTGGCTGCTTCCGATGGAGCTGCGGCGAAACCTCGCTGGCAGACCGGTCTGCGGACGGCCGTCGGAGGGGCCGTCCGCAGCGCTTGTGGAACCCAAGGAACCGCCGGCAGCCCGCGCGAACTCACCCGGCGCAACGGAAGGTCCCAGCTCACCCGCAGCGTCGGTCGACAGCGCTCGCCCCAGGGCGGTTCGCATCGGTTTACCCGTATTCATTCTGGCCTCGCTCGGGTCGGGCTGTGTTCTCGGCTGGCGCTTCCCGCACCTCCTGCGCGTGGCTAACCCATGGTTGAATGTGGTCTTCGCGGTGATGCTCCTCGGGATAGGGCTCGCCCTCGGAGGAGACCCGCGGTTCTGGTCACATCTTCGTCAGGCCAGTTGGCGGATGTTCGTCTTCCCCTTCGCGTCGGTCGTCGGGAGCGGTATCGGGGGCGCCGCAGGTGCGATGGCAACCCACGTGCCGTGGTCTGTGTCGCTCGGCGCGGCGCTCGGTCAAGGTTGGTACTCCCTCGCCGCCATCGTGCTCAATCAGTTGGTCGGTCCTGCGGCTGGGACGGTTGCGTTTCTGGCCAACGTCATGCGCGAAATTCTGTGCTTCGTCACCATCCCGCTGCTCGCCGAACGAGGGCGAGTCGGTCCGGCCATCGCCGTGGGCGGGGCAACGACGATGGATACCACCCTGATGTTGTTTGCGCGCGTCGGAACGTCCCAAGCGGGGCTTCTGTACGCGTTTGTCAACGGGGCGCTGACGTCCGCCGTGGTCCCGGTCGCCATCCCCCTGGTGTGTCACTGGTTTCGTTGACCCACACGGCTCGCGATTTTGGTACAATGGTCGGGTGTAGCGGCGCCGCGCGTCGGCGCGCGCACGTCGAACGAGGAGGTCACACCATGCCCATCGAATCCGACGCGTTTCGCCAGGTGCTGGGACGGTTCGCCAGCGGCGTGACGGTTGTGACCGCAACCCATAACGGGGTCAACAGCGGCCTCACGGTGTCCGCGTTCTGCTCGCTGTCGCTCAACCCGCCGTACGTGCTCATCTGTGTCGACAAACAGTCGTCGACCAACCCTGTCATTCAGGCGTCCGGCGCGTTCGCGGTGAATATCCTGGCAGACGACCAAGCCCATCTCTCCAACCACTTCGCCCGCCGAGACGACGACAAGTTCGCATCCTTGGCGTTCCACCGCGGTGCGCTCGGGTTGCCCATCCTGCCGGATACGGTCGGACACCTCGAGTGCCGCTTGGTGCACCAGTTGGACGGCGGAGATCACTTTATTTACATCGGGTCACCGGAAACGAGCGAGGTCGACCCCTCCAAACGGCCGCTCCTGTACTTTCACGGCCAGTACGGCGCTTTCTCCGAGTGAGTGCAATCCGGGCCGACCGCGGGCGGCCCGGGTCTGTGCCCACGCTTCCAACCCTCCGTCACCCTCCCAGCCTACTTCGGGTCCCCGGATTCTGCGACGACTTGCTCCCCATACCGCACGGCTTCATAACGCTCGCGCAGTGCGACGTCTTCCGATGTCAAGCCGCCTCTGTCCTGAGTGGTGGGCGACCGTCGCAAGCGCACCTCATACTCCCGCGGCGTCTCGTTCGGGGACAACTCGCTTCCCGCTGCAGACCAGCGTCGAAGAAAGGCTTGGTAGCGCTGCCGGACCGGATGGTCCGTCGCAACGAACCGCAGGGAGGCCTGGTTGCGAATCCACGTCCGCCGGGTCTGAACCGCGTGCACCGCGGCAGCGGCGGCAGCGGGTCGACGCCGGCGGCGAAACCGCACGAACGCCAGCACCAGGAGCAACACGAGCACGACGTACAGAGCGAGGTGGAGGACCGCCCCGGTGTCGAAGCCGTGCACCGTTCCCTGCTGCTCGCGTTGAGCCGGCTCCAAGACCGGCATTTGACGCATGTTCAGTCCCGAGCGGTGAAAGTGCAAACTCGGCCACACCCGTCCTATCACGTAGAGGAACGGAACGGCCGCCAACGCAAACAAGTACCCGACGCCCTGCAATCCGTAGCGGAGCACGAGCGGCCCGAGGAAAAGGACGGCGGCGACCAGCCCCGCCACCCAACCGGCCGTCCGGAAACCGCCGGCGTTCCCGACCTCCAGTCGTTGCACCGCCCACAGGAGGTAGGCCCGAACCGCCATCGTCACGAGCAACCATCCACCCACGGTCGTTCGCAGGCCGCCCCCCGCAGCGAGAAACACCAGCGCCACGCACGAGAGCACCCCGTCCACCAGAAACGCGCTGCGGTTCTCTTCGACGAGCGATGCCGATTGATAGAGCCGTATCAATCGATACAGCACGGCTGCAGCGAGGAAGGGCGCGACGTAGGCGGATTCGGCGACAGGGCCACGCCGACCAACCCAGAACAGTTCCATCCCCACGACCCACAGCAGCGCGATGCCGTACGCAAAGCGCAGCCGACCACTGCGGCGAAGGGTATAGGCCGCTGCCGCGACCATCACCAGCAAACCGATGAGGACGCCCCCCGTATCCAGCCAATTCAGTCGGCTCCCGCCGAGGAAGGTTGCGTACAAGGCGTACGCGCCTGGGACGCACATTTCGACCGCCAACCAGCGCAACGTGCCGGGCATACCGTCGAGGGTCAACCGCCCGGATTGGTCACCGCGGTTCCCATGCGCCGGCTGCCACTCATTCGTCCGAGTGCCGTGTTCACCTTCGCGGAGATTCACTCGACATCACCTCGTCCCCTCGCGACTCGTCGCCCACCGCCGAAGGACCGACAGGCAGCCGGACCACCTGCGCTCCGGCGGGTGCGGTCACGGCCGCCCCCTCCGGGACGATGAGATACAGCGAACGCACCCGGGCCGTTCGCTCCAGCAGGCGCCGCTGTCGATCTGATACGAACGCGGTCACCATCAGCAACGGCGCGTCCTGCGGGGTCCGCGCCAGCACACTCGGTAAGATGTCCGCCAGGTCCGAATGGGTGTAGGACAGCATCCGTCCAGCCAGCCAACGAATGTTGGCTGCCGACTGGCGCCCGTACCAGTGGGCGCGCACGTTGCCCGGGGAGACCGCGTTGGACGCGAAGAAGACCGGGACGCGTTGCCGCTCCAGCGCCGCCGCCAGGCTCGAGGCAGCACCGCACAGCTGGTCAAACGTCGCGGCTTGGGTCCCGTTCCAGTGCGGTTCATAGAATTGGCCATTCAACACCAGGGTCGCCGATACATCAGCAGAGGACGAGAACTCCTTGGTCATCCAGATCCCCATGCGGGCACTCGCCTGCCACGCCACGTGTTTCAGCGGATCTCCCAGCTGGTAGGCGCGAATTCCGCGCAACAGCGCCTCGTCCGGATACAGCCAGCGCCGCTGCTCCAACTCGCCGTTTAAGGCGCGCAGGCTGGGTATCGCGGCCGGTACACCGCCACCCGCGGGATACACCACCACCTCACCCGCCACCTCACGCGTAAGAAACAGGTCGCGGATGCCGAACCCATCGTTCACCCGCAACACCACCGGCTTGCTGCGAAAATCCTGCAATCCCCGGCGCCACCCGTAGCAGACCGCCTCCACCACGACTTCCTGACGCATCATCACGTATGTGTTCCACGAGATGGCAGGTCGGCGCACCGTCGGGTCTGCCGATAGTCCCGGTGGGAGTTCGAGCGACAGGTGCACCGAGGGGCACGGTAACCAGCTCAGGTTCCGCACGCGAACCGCGATGGCACACGGGCCCCCCATCTCCACGGCCCGCGCTCGCACGGTCACGTCCACCTCCAGCTGTCCGCGGACCACGCGAAACCACAGGCGGTTCCAGAACCAGATGACCAGAAACAGAATCACCGGTACGAAGATCATGAGTGGGCCCCCGTGGATGTCGCTGGCGCGGGGGCGGCCAGCTCGGTCGGTACCGGAACACCCGCCAAGATCTCGTCGAGGACTCGGTCCGAGGCCTCGGACGCGGTCTCCACAGACGCATCCCAGCCGGTTTGTAGTTGCAGCCGATGTCGCAGGACGGGTTTCCACGCAGCCTTCACGTCGTCCGGCAGCACAAAGCCGCGGCCATCGAGGAGCGCCAGGGCCTGACAGAAGGCCGTCAGCGCAATCACCGCGCGCGGGCTGGCGCCGAGCAAAACCCCTTCGTGCGCACGGCTCGCCCGGCACAAGCGGACAATGTACGCCAAGATGTCCTCCGCCACGTGGACCGACTGCACGGCCTGCTTGGCGGCCTCGACCTCGCCTGCGCTCATGCATCGCTCCAAGGCCACCGGTCTGTTCAGGCGGACCCGGCGAACCATCTCCAATTCGTCCTCCTCCGCGACGTAACCGAGACGCAGCTGCACGAGGAAGCGGTCCAATTGCGCTTCTGGCAGCGGGAACACACCTTGCGACTCCACCGGGTTCGCCGTCGCCATCACGAAGAACGGTTGTGGCAGGGGATGCGTCACGCCGTCGACCGAAACTCGCCCTTCGCTCATCGCTTCGAGCAGCGCCGACTGTGTTCGCGGCGTGGCTCGGTTCACCTCGTCCATCAACAGGATCTCCGTGAAGATGGGCCCTGGACGAAACGTGAAGGCGCCTTCATCCGGGCGAAACACCATCGTTCCCACCAGCTCGCTCGGCAGCAGGTCCGGTGTCCCCTGAACCCGCGTGCAGCGCAGTCCGAGGGCCGCCGCCAGCGTCGCCGCCAGCGTCGTCTTCCCGGTGCCGGGTACATCTTCAAATAGCACGTGCCCTCCCGCCAAACAGGCGGCAAGCGCCTGCCGCACCACCGCATCCTGCCCCACCATCACGTGCCCGACTTGCGCCACCACAGCCTGCAACCGCGGCGACCACTCCGCCGCCAACCGCACTCCATCCTGCCCGGACATCCCTCTGCCTCCCCCGTTTCCGTTCTCCGTGCGCCGCTTGGTCAGTACGCTTCCTCTTCTGTCGCGGCCAACAGCCGCAACCGCTTCGCCACGACACCGGTGGTGCTCGCCTGCACCAAAATCGTGATGAGGATGGCCATGAACGTGACTGCCGCCACCATGTCTGCGCCCGGAATATGCTCCGCGGCCAACATGCCGGAGAGCGCCGCCGGAATCACACCGGTTTCGCGAACCCAGAACATGAACACCACCTCGCGCCAGCCCCAACGCGCGCGCCGGTCCACCAGGACCGACACGAGGACACAGAGGGGCCGGGCAATCAGCATCAGCGTGAGGACCACCCCAAGGCCCGGCCAGAGGTACGCGTGAACCGCGTGAAAGTCGACCTGTGTCCCGAGTAGCACGAAGATGAACATCCGCATCAACAACGTGATGGCCCCTCCAAAGTGGTGGATGTTCTCTTCGGTGTGGGGCGCGAACGACATCCGAAAGGAGGCGCCGTTGGCCGAGACGACACCGGCCACAAAGGCCGCCATCAAGCCGCTGCCGTGCAGCGTCTCGGCAAGTTGGAACGATCCGATGGCGAGCACGAAGAGGACAATGGACCCGTACTCGTGGAATACCCCCCAACCCCGCAGCGAAACCAGCCACAGGCAGAGGACGCCGCAGACGCATCCTATCAACAACCCAATGCCCGCGGATTGCACGAAGCTCCATACCGGCCCGGCGACGTGGACCGGGCCCCCGCGCTGTATCGCCGCGACCAGCGCGAACACCAGCACGGAGCCGGTCGCGTCGTTGAACGCCGATTCGGACTCTACCGTCTGCTGCAGTCGCGCCACGATGGGAACGCGCTTGAACACCGGGATCAACGTGGCGGGGTCCGTGGACGCCACCACGGAACCGAGCAACAGCGACAGCATCCACGGCGCCCCGAGCAGCCAGTGGGCGGCCACCGCCACCACTGCGGCCGTGACGAGGACGCCGATGGTCACCAGCAGGGTGATGCTGATCCACACCCTGCGCAAAATGGCAAACTGGACGCCGCGCCCGCCGTCAAATACAATCAAAGCGGCCCCGAGGTTCAGAATGAACTGGTTGACCTGCGACGTGCTCGGCTCGGAGATGAGGTTCAGGACTCCTGGCCCGACCAGCAAGCCAAACAACAGAAACGCAGCGACGTCCGGGATGCGCGGCTTTTCGGTCAGCTTCCCGACGATGAGGGCGCCGAAGATGACGACAATCATGACCGTGACTGCCGCATCCCAGCTGGAAAAGTGAAACATCCACATCGCTCCAATCCAGCGGCCAGGAAAGGTCCCCATGTAGCCCGGGTTTCGTATTCACAGTCTATCAGAATGGGAGAGGGGAATTCCAAATCGAATCGATCCGTCTGTTGGGCGAACCGCTCCGGGTCGCGGTCTCCATTCAGCCCGAAGCGAACCGCGTGACCGTCCGGAGGCAGGGTGAGGTGTTGGACGTGCGTGGTCCGGCAGGCATCCGGTCCGCGGCGATACGTCGACAGGCGCTGGCGAACTGGCTTCGCCGCGCGGCAAAGCGCGATTTCTCCGAACGCGTCGCCTACTGGAGCCGCCGCATGGGCGTCCACGTCAACCAACTGCGCATTAAGGACCAGAAGTCGCGCTGGGGGAGTTGCAGCAGTCTCGGCAACATCAATTTGAACTGGCGGCTGATTCAGGCGCCGTCGCGAATCGTCGACTACGTCGTGGTCCACGAACTGGCCCACCGTATCGAGTTCAACCACTCACCTGCGTTTTGGCGCATCGTCGAGCAGTGGTACGGGGACCCCCAACCCGCCCGGCAGTGGTTGCGAGCCCATGCAGCTGAGCTGCATCAGCTGTGAGCGCGCCCCTTCAGGTGATCCACCAACATCCGGATGTACACCCGGGGCTGCTCCAGGTGGACGTTGTGCCCCGCTTCCGGCACAACCACGTGCCGCGCACTCGGCAGGCTTCGCTCCATCGCGTCGGCGATACCGCAGAACTTGTCGTCGAGTGCCCCGGTCACGAGCAAGGTTGGCACCTGCACCCGTCCGAGTTGCGACCAGTAGGACGGCTGGTTGCCGGTCCCCATCTCACGCAGGCTTTGCGCCAACCCAGCCGGAGCCTGCCGGAGCCGCACGGCGCGCTGCCGCTGCAAGACCTCTCCAGATAGGCGCTGCTGCGACGCGAACAAGGGAATCCGCTCCCACTCGGCGACAAAGGTGTAGATCCCGTTCCGAACAATGCGGTCCGCCAGGTCCGCGTCAGACTGTCGGCGCGCCGCCCGCTCCTCGGCAGTGCGCAGGCCAGGCGACGCGCTCTCCAGCACCAGCCGGTGCACGCGCTCCGGGTACGTGCAGGCGAGTGCCAGCGCCGTACGGCCTCCCATCGAGTAGCCAGCGAGGTGGAATCGAGGAAACCCGAGGTTTTCCATGATGCCGACGAGACCGCGAGCGACTTCCGGCATCGCGGCGGCCCCTGGTTCGGCCTTCGTCTCGCCGTGCCCGGGGAGGTCGGGCCGGACGACTGTATATTCGAGTGCGAGCGCCGCTGTGACCTCGTCCCAATCTTGATGGCTCCCGGTGAAGCCATGGAGTAACAGGACCGCCTCGGGGCCCGCGCCCTCCGTATGCACGCCCCACTGAATCCGCCCGCTCACCGCGCACCGCCCTCCGCCGCATCCGCATCGGTTCGGCGGGGCGGCAAGGCCGCCTTGGCTGCCCGACGAATCCGGCGCCGGATGTCGGTGCTGAGCTGACTCGAGGTCCGCACCTGAATCACCGTCAGACCGGCCTGGCCGAGACCGTCCTCGACGGCTTCGGCCAACGCGTCGAGTGTCGCCGGTTCTGCGAACGACGCGCCGACCCATTCGGCGGTGTGACGAAAGTCAAGGTCGTGCGGCGTTTCGAACAAGTGGAACGTCTCCGCCCGGTCCGCCTGCGACAAGCCGCGAAAGATGCCGCCGCCGCCGTTGTGACTGACCACCACGACCAGCGGTGCAGCCGTACCCGCCGCGGCGAGGAGGCCGGTCGTGTCGTGGAAGAACGACACGTCCCCCAGCACGAGTACCGTCGGCGCGCCATCCGCTGCAGCGGTTCCCGCGGCACAGGAGACGATTCCGTCAATCCCGCTTACCCCCCGGTTCGCGTAGACTCGCAACCCCGGGTGACGACCGGATCGAAGAAAGCCGTCCAAATCGCGAACTGGCATGCTGTTGCCGACAAACAGGTTGGCGCCGTGTGGAATCGCTCCGAGAACCGCGTGCCACAGCGCCCCTTCGAACGAGAGCGTCCGTTGCCCTTCCGCTTCGCACGCGGCGTCGGCGGCGGAGGCCTGCACTGACTGCCACCACGCGGACCACTCGGGGCCGCCCACCGGAGGGGAGGCAGAGAGGCGGTCCATCAACGCGCGCGAGACGGCCTCCGGGTCCGCCACACACACATCGGTCCCTGACCGCCCTGGGTCAGGCCATTGCGGGTCCGGCGTCACCACCCACTGGACGCTCTCAGGCAGCGCCTGCAGGTACTGCCCGAGTCCTTTCGAGGTGACGGTGTCACCGAACCGGATGACGCAGTCCGCCGGGGCCACCGCTGCCAGGTCGGCGTCGGCGACCCAGTCATAGGCGTCCACCACGTGGTCCGCTTCGTCGGTGCGCAGATCCAGCGTGCGGATCTGCGACAGGGGATCTGCCAACAGCGGTACGTGCAGGCGTGCGGAGAGTTCGACCACCACCCGCGCCACCGTCTCCTTCACCTGCGGTCCACACACCAAGAGCGGGCAGTGGGCCGTCCTCAGGTCTTCGGCCATCCGCTCCAACACCTCGGCCGGTGGCTCCAACTGTGGCACGGCCAGCGACCGCAGCCCCCCTGCAACGCGGTGGGACCGATGCACGCTCGGCGCCGGCAACAGAGGTTCGCGGAACGGCCAGTTCACGTGCACCGGCCCTCCGGCGGCAAACGTCGCGGCCGCGACAACCCGCCAGGCGGTTGCGGCCGCGTGAGCGACCAACGCTGCATCCGGGCTTGGCACCGGCATGTCGAGCGAGAACCGAACGTGCACGCCGAACATCCCGCTCTGTCGAATCGTCTGGTTCGCGCCGACCTCCTGCAACTCCGGCGGCCGATCCGCTGTCAGCACCACCAGCGGCACATGGCTGCGCGACGCCTCCATCACCGCCGGGTGATAGTTCCCCGCCGCCGTCCCCGAGGTGCACACCAAGGCCACCGGCTCCTGGAGTCGGCGGCTGAGGCCGAGGGCGAAGTAGCCACCGGATCGCTCGTCCAACAGGATGTGAAGCTGATAGCCGCCGTGCTCTGCGAACGACACCGTGAGCGGCGTCGACCGCGACCCCGGCGAGATACAGACGTGGCGCACGCCCGCGCGCCATAGTTCGTCGACAAACGCGTGTACCGACGCCAGTTGGCTTGACCCGGTCACACGTCCACCCCCCTCGTCGGACGGCCAGCGACCTGCAGGGACTGGGCGTCCGCCAGAACAGCCTCGCGCATGGCCTGCATTTTCGCCGCCGTTTCCTGCCATTCGTCCGCCGGGACGGAATCCGCCATGATGCCTGCGCCTGCGTACAGCCACGCCGTGTCCTCTGCCAGCAAGGCACACCGCAATGCGACGGTGAAGTCGCCGTCGCCCGTATCAGAGCAGCAGCCAACCCAGCCGGCGTACCAGCCACGGTCCATCTGCTCGCGGGCACGGATGACGGGGAGGACGGCGCCACGCGGACGGCCCGCGACGGCGGGCGTGGGGTGCAGGCGGGCGGCGACGTCGAGCGCCGTCACGCCCGATTTCAGAAAAGCCCGGACAGGCGTGTGCAAGTGCTGGACATGGGCGAGCTTTCGAATCTGCGGCGTGTCTGCCGCGTCGATCTCGTCCGCAATCCCGGCCAACGTCTCGCGCAGGAAGTGCAGCACGACCTGATGCTCGGACCGGTTCTTGCGGCTCGCCAACAGCGCCTCTTCGAGTCGCCGGTCGTCCTCCCGGTTCCGCCCGCGCGGCGCCGTCCCCGCCAGACAGTCCACCGAGGCGACACCGCCGGTCACGCGCACCAGCCGCTCCGGGCTGGCTCCGAGGAAGGTCTCCCCGTCCCTCGACAGGGCGTACAGGTACGCCGCCGGGTCGGCCTGTGCCAGGCGCGCCAGGATGGAGGCGACATCCGTTCCGCCCGCCGATTGCACGGCCTCGACGCGCCCCAGCACCAACTTGTCATATCGGCCTTCCGCGATGTCCACAGTCGTCGCGCGCACCATCGCTTCAAACTCGGCTTGCGATGCGGCGTGCGGCACTGGCGTGGGTTCACCCCTCCCCCCCGAATCCGATGTACGGTGGGGAAACCCTGCAGGATGGTCGGGAAAATCCTGCGCGAATCGTTCCACGGCCGCGTGAACCACCTGCTCGGGGTGGTCTCCCGGTGTGAATTCCACATTGACCCGCAGGGTACAGACGTCCTCAGACCAGCGCCACTCGAACGTCGGCACGAAGAACCATGCCCCCGGCCAGTGATGCCACGGCGCGTCTCGACGTTCCGCCGCAAACGCCCGTCCACCGTACCAGCGGACGCGGGCGTCACGGCCCAGGCGGTTCGCGGTCGGCACTGCACGCATCCGTTGCTGCTCCCGTTGCCAGTGGGCCACACACGCCGACCACGCGCCGACACCGTATCCCTCCGCCCGCGCGACCTCGCCGCACGCCAGTGTCAGCGGCGCACCGGGAGGCCGCCACAGCATCCAGCGCGACGCGCGAGTCCGCTGAACCACCGCTAAGGGTGCAAACGATCCATCGCCTGTCTCTTGGGATACCTGGAGATCAACCGGGATCACCAGGGACGACGCCCCATCCTGGCCAGGGGCGTTCCCTGCCCGAATCGTGCGGCTCGCATCCGCGGCTTCCGCCACCACGGACGCGACGGCGTCGGCCAGCCGCGCTTGCAACGCAGACCAGTCCATCGATGTTGCTGGCCCGTTCATCGTTCGTTCTGCTCCAGCCATTCCACGAGTTGCCGACGCAGCAGCTTCCCGGAGGCGTTTCTCGGCAGGTCGGTCCGCCAAAATACTTCCTTTGGCACTTTGTAGCGCGCCAGTTGCGCCTCACAGTACCGGAGAACCTCCGCGGCCACTGCGTCTGACCCCTGCCCCGCCTGCGGTGCAGCGGGCACGACAAACGCGACGGGAACCTGGCCCCACTCCGGGTCCCGTTTCCCCACCACCGCCGCCTCCGCGACAGCGGGGTGATTCCGGAGCACGCGTTCGACTTCGGCCGGGTAGACGTTTTCTCCGCCGGAGACAATCAGGTCACTGCGGCGGTCGAGGACGTACAGGTAGCCTTCCTCGTCCAACCAGCCAACGTCTCCGGTGTGCAACCAGCCCCCGCGGAGTGCGGACGCGGTCGAATCCGGCCGTCCCCAATAGCCGGTCGTGACGGTCGGACCTTGGACGAGAATTTCGCCGACTTCGCCCGGTTTTCCGGGCCGCCCGTCGACGTCAATTCGAATCCGACTCGGGAACAGCGGTCGCCCGGAAGACCCGAGTTTTCGCAGGCCATCCGCGGGGTGCAACGTTGCAACTTGAGAGTCCGTCTCCGTCATCCCGTAACTTTGAGCGACCGGAATACCCTCCGTCTGGCACCGCCTGAGCAGGCCTTCTGGTGCGGCGCTGCCACCCAACAGCACACACCGCAAGGCCCGGTGATACGGCCTCCGTCCCGGGTCCGCCAACATGCGCTGCAGCATCGTTGGAACAACCGACACCAGGGTGATGGCGTCTTCCGCCAAGGCGCGGTTGACAGCGGCGGGATCAAACCGGTCGTGCAGGACGGCGGTTGTCCCGTAGATGAGGCTGCGCATGAGCACATTCAAGCCTCCGACGTGGTAAAGGGGCATCGGCGCAAGCCAACGGTCGGACAAATCCAATCCCACCTGGACCGCTGAGGCCAGGGCCTGGGACAGATGGTTGTGGTACGTCAACTGCACACCTTTCGGTAAACCGGTGGTCCCGGACGTGTACACCAGCGCGTGGATAGCAGAGAGGTCCAACATGCGGTCCCCCGCCGCCACGTCCACCGTGCAGGCGCTCGTGTCCCTTGGTTCGCCGAAGCCGCCGTCGTCCCGCAGCGTCCGTTCGAGGTCCCAGGTTGCGACCGAGCGGTCTCCCTCCGCAGCAGCAGCCTGCATCCATCCATGGTGCGCTGCGTCCGTCAACACGAGCGCCACGCCCGCGTCGCCCAGTTGCCAACTGATTTCGGGCGGCGTCAAGCGCAGGTTGAGCGGCACCACGATAGCACCCGCCTGCATCACGCCGTGCAACGCGACCGCGTACGTCAGGCCGTGACGCACAGCCAGTCCGACGCGGTCTCCCGGCCGAATGTCTCGCTCCATCAGGCCCCTTCGGACTTGGTTCGCCAATGTCCAAAGCGCTGCATAGGTCAGCTTCCCGTCTGCGTGCTCGACGGCCATCCGGTTTGGGCGGGCGGCCGCGTGATGCGCCAGCCAGTCTGGCACGGGACGGATGTGGCTGTCGCTCTGGTCCAATTGCATCGTCTCATCGATGTAGGTTGCCATCTCCCATCCTCCTCTCACCCAGACCGGGTGACGAACCTGCTCACGGGGCGTGCGGCCTAACCGTTAACCGCCTGGAACGGCGTTTGGCCGCCGAGGTATCGCTCGGCGGCCGGTCCGACAGGTGGCTCGAGCAGCTTAGGGCAGGCGCGGGAACTTGCTGAAATCGGGCTTGCGCTTTTCGAGGAACGCATTCTTGCCTTCGCGCGCCTCATCGGTCATGTAGTAGAGCATCGTGGCGTCGCCCGCCAGTTGCTGCAACCCAGCCAATCCGTCCGTATCTGCATTGAAGGCCATCTTCAGGAAGCGGAGCGCAATCGGGCTCTTCTCCAAGATCTCTCGCGCCCACTGGATGGACTCCTCCTCCAGCCGTTCGAGCGGAACGACCGTGTTGACCAGCCCCATGTCGAGCGCTTCCTGGGCCGTGTACTGCCGACACAGGTACCAGATTTCCTTCGCCTTCTTGTGACCGACGGTGCGGCCGAGCAACGTCGCACCGTAACCGGCGTCAAAGCTGCCGACGCGGGGACCCGCTTGGCCGAAGCGCGCGTTGTCTGCTGCAATCGTCAGGTCGCAGACCAAATGCAGGACGTGCCCACCGCCGATAGCGTACCCGGCTACGACGGCAATCACCGGTTTCGGCAAGGCGCGAATCTGCCGCTGCAAATCCAGTACGTTCAAACGCGGAACTTGGTCCGCGCCGACGTAACCTCCATGACCGCGCACGCGCTGGTCTCCGCCAGAGCAGAACGCTTTGTCGCCCTTCCCCGTGAGCAGGACCACGCCGACCTCGGGATCATCGCGGATTAAGTTGAACGCGTCAATCATCTCCGCGACCGTCTCCGGCCGGAACGCGTTGTGCACTTCCGGACGGTTGATGACGACCCGTGCGATGCCTTCCGCCTTTTCGTAAATGATGTCCTGGTACTCCTTCACACTCTGCCAGTCCAACGCCATCCCAATCACCCTCCGTACGGAATTGCCCTTGTTGGCCAAACGTCCTCCCGGCATCCTCGAGCTTCTTCTATGCTGTATGGGAGGCTGCATCCACCGATCAACGAACCCACAATAGTATATCAAACCTGTTGGGACAGGCAAAACCTGCCCGGTTGCGTCCGCCTCTCGATTTGATATGATTTCTCATAGACTTTGACCCTTTGCGGGACGATAGAAACCTGCTGGAAGGAGGACGGCCGCATGACTTGGCGGACGTCATTCGGTGTGATTTGGAGACTATTGCGCCCGTTCACGCTCACGGCATCGATTGTGCCGGTGTTGATTGGGACGGGGCTGGCGGTCAGTCAACGTCAGTTTCACGTCTGGCTGTTTGTGGCTTTTTTGGCGGCGTCGGTCTTGATTCAAGCCGCAACCAACATGTTTAACGAGTACTTCGACTATCGCCGAGGGCTCGACAGTCAAGAGATGGTCGGCATTGCCGGAACGATTGTGCACGATGGCGTGGCGCCAGCCAAAGTCCTGGCAGCCGCATGGGTCTTCATCGCGGCATCCGTCCTGCTCGGGATTTATATCTGCGCGAGCACCTCATGGTGGGTCGCCCTTGTCGGTGTGCTCTCGATGTGCGTCGCGTACTTCTACTCGGGCGGTCCCAAGCCGCTCGCGTACACGCCGTTCGGTGAACTGGCGGCCTCCATCGCAATGGGGCCCGTCATTGTACTCTTGGCCTATTACGTGCAAACCAGCGAGATCACCAGTCGGGCTGTCGTCACCTCACTTCCCATCGGCCTCTTGATTGGCGCGATTTTGCTCGGAAACAACATCCGCGATATGGAGCAGGACCGCCTGGGCGGGCGCCGCACCATCGCCATTCTCATGGGCCGACAAAAGGGCCGCATCCTCTTCGCCTCGGTGTTCGCAGTCGCGTACGTCTTGGTCCTCACCCTTATCGGAACCGGCGCGTTGTCGGTCTGGGCGCTGTTGGTCGTGTTGACCATTCCGTCCGCCGTGTACGTCGTTCGTCTGTACTACCGCTTCACCGAGCCGAAGCAATTGCACCCCGCGGTGAAGGGCACAGCCAAGTTGCTGTTTCAATTCGGTTCCCTGATGTTCATCGGGATGCTCGTCGGGACGTGGGTCCCCCTCGCCATCCGCTGAGTCCTCCTATCGACAAGAGCCCCCTGGCGCTCATCGCCCACCGTTCGTACGGCGCCGCGCTGCTGCGCTACACCGACAAAGAGAAGGCTCGCCGACCTGCACCGCCGTGCGGTCGAGCGAGCCCCTTTTGTCAACTTCCTCTTCGGGCCCGACGGGCCCTGCCCCATCTGCCAACGGCAGGACGAATGCAGCCTTCAGTTCCCTGCGCTCACCATCGGTACCGGCGGCGTGAGCGGTGTGAGCTGGGCGGCCGTGATGTACCCGGTCTGGGCTTGACCCGTCGTCTGGTTCACCCAGTTGACCGCAATGAAGCCCTGAGCATCGGGTGACACGGGTGTCGTCACCGGGTAGAGCTGCGGCGTCACCACTTCGTCGCCATTGTGATAGCTGCCAAGCTGCGGACTACCGGTGCTCTCGCTTGCGTATACCGGTACATTGCTGCCACTGGCCGCCGTCACACGGAAGAGGTTGGTGCTCGTCTGCCCGCTCACGGTGACCTGCGGTGAAATGTAGTCGGCGTCCACCCAACCCGACACCCCGTTCGATCCCGTTACGTGATACCACAGGGTCACCAGATTCCCCACCATGCCCTGCTTCATCTGGTCAATCGTGACGGTCGTTCCCACAGGCAACGACGTCGACGGAGCCGGGTACAGGCTCGTCCACGTTGCAAAGTCCACCACCCCGGTCACCGGCAGACCGTGTGATTGCTGCCAGTCCTTCACGGCTTGCAATGTCAACGGCCCGAACACGCCGTCCGGTTGCAGCGAGGCGTTCAAGAGCGCCTCCTGCAAGTCTCTGACCCCGGCGCCGCTGTTCCCTTCCTGTAACACGCCGGGGTACATCTGCGTCGACCCCGTGACCGAGTCAGGGTACACGGGAAGGTTTCCGTACGGGTTGCTCTGCACACTGCCTTCGGCGCCGTTCACGGCATACACGGGCTCTTGCGCGACCTCTGGGATGGGGCCCGTCATACCGATGCTGAACTGTTTATAATCACTCGGGGATCCACCGGTTTGCGCCACGTACTGGCTCATCAGTTTGGCAATGGCCGTCGCCCAACCCGGGTCCGTCGCGTAGTGCACATTCATGCCGTTCAGTGTCGGCCCGTCGTAGTAGGGGCCACTCGGCTCCAGGTAGTTGGCGCGCACCACCCACGCTTCATAGCGGATGGCATACTCGTTCGACGGGAACATGCCGGCGTCATGCGCGGGATTGCTGTCATAGGCACCGTAGCCGAACAGGTTGTTCTTCGCGAGCGCGATGGCGCTCTTCCCCCAACCGGTCTCCTCGACGGAATGCGCCACAAGGTAGGTGGCGTTGACGCCGTACGTGTTCTGTGCCGTGATATATGCCTGACCCAAACCCGCGAGTGGCGAATTGTTCGATTGAAACCAGCTGTCAATCTGGGCCGCTGTCACTGTCGCCGGTGCCGGTTGGCGAAGATCGACTGTTTGAAATGGGTTACTGTACGAGCCTTGGAGGGTCCCCATGTAGGTCCCATCGGCCGTCGATATCAGATAAATCTGGGGCGATTGCCCGGACGCACTCGCCACTTGAATGTACTTGTCTCCAACCTGCGCAAAACCAGGTGCCGTGCCCACATACCCAGTCAGGCTGTTGCGCCATGCCCCCGTATTGTCTACGTAGTAGAAGTTGGCCGGTGGTTGCACCACCTGGTTCTTCAGGGCATCGACGACGTACGCTGTATTGTTGTTTTGAATGGCAGCGAGCGCTTGCGCGAGCGTACTAAAGTCTTTCGGCGCCGTCACGGGGGACGTGAAGACCTCGAAATCCGGCGCCGTGTACTGCACTTGGCCCGAAGCATCCTTCACGACCGCCCCTGGGATATTCGCAACTGCCGCCTCAGCCGCAGGCAGCGTCGTAAAGTCGCCAATGACGGCCTTGCCACCCTTCTGGTAGGCGGTGTAGTCCGGTTCGGTAAAGACGGTGTTGCCCATACTATCCCGCACGGTGCCACCCGGCGTGTTCGCCAGTGCCGCCTGCGCGTCTGCGACGGAGTTGTACGTGACGGTTGGGTTCAGCCGCTTGCCGGTTTTGTCGTAGATTTGATAGACAACTGCTTTTGTAAAGGTCCAGTTCTTCCCGTCCCAGTTTGATGGAATCTGTAGGCGGTCCAGCATCTTTATCACATACCAGATGGGCATGTACGTCGTGTCATGTCCGGACGCCGGGTCTTTCTCCACCAATCCCTTCATATAAGCGAATACGTGGCCATTGATAGAGATGTCCATGTCTCCGCTGTGTTGCTGGTCTATCGGCATTTGGGACAGATCCACGTTGTACGTCGAGGGGACCTGCATCGTCCAGTGCGTTCCGTCCCATCCGTATAGAATGTTGAACTGTTTGAGAAGTTGCTGCACGTAGTAAATCGGCATGTACGTCGTGTTCTGCCATACGAAGGACTGCGGAGCCGATATCAGCTTGCCGTTCAGGGTGATGGAAGACGTGTGGTAATCCGTCGGTGTGGGACCCATGGCCGCGAGGAGCGCCGTCCACGTCGCCGTGCCAACGATGCCGTCCGCTGTCAACTGATGCGCCGTTTGAAACTTCTTGACCGCCGTCTCCGTCCCGGGCCCGAAGATTCCGTCCGGTGTTCCCGCGGAGAAACCCGCCGCGTTCAAGTCCTGTTGTAACGTCTGCACGGCTGTCCCCGCGTCTCCCAATCGCAACATCGGCAGCGTCGCCGCCGTCGCCGCCGTCGCCGACGGGAGAGCCCCAAAGACGGCTGGAAATCCTGTGAATGTGGCAGCGGACAGACAAACCGCCGCAAGAACCTTGCGATTCACGAAACGCATCCTCCTTCGACGCCCACAAGTGATGGCGCCCTTCTGTAGTCGCACGGAACCGGCAGATTCGCGTGGCTGTCTCGGGGGTGACAAGCGAAAGGATAGAGGGCAAATCTTCCGTGGCGGTTGTCGTGACATGACAAACAGTTGCCAGTGGAGCTGGGTACATGCCACCTGCACCAACGTGTGGGGCCCGTACCACCTTTCTCTTGTATAGTACCTCAGGGGATGAGAGAATCGCTAGACATGATTTGACGGAATTCGCTCTTTTTCAGCAAGGACGCGGTGAGCAGGGAAACAGAGCGGCAGCATGCGGTCGCCAGCTCCGCCTCCCCGTGTTCAAGAGGGCCAGACTGCAACGCGGGTTGTCCGGTCTCGTTCCGCCGATACAGCCTCACAACCGCGCAAGCCAAGCCGCGATGTCGGATGGATGGACGAGTGGCCTTCGACAGGCCATTCGCTCGCACACGTAGATGGCCGTCTCTCCGGATGGAGCTGCCTGCTCGGCGGCGAACGGGCTGACACGGGCGAAGTCCGCAAGCGCCGAATCTCGTTCGTCGGGGCGAACCAGACAAACGGTGAACGGCAGATAGGCGGTCTGGAGCCGACGCATCACCTGCTCCACCAACGCGTCCTTGCGCCCAAAGGCGACCACAATCTCCTCCGTTGGCCAGACCGCCCACTGCAAACCGAGGAGCGCGAACGCGTAGCCGGCCGGGTACCTCGACATCTCACCCGAAAATGCCCGCAACAGTTCCGCAGCCCAGTCATCCCAGTCTGTGTCGCCCGTCAAGCGGGCGATTTGCAGGAGGTTCCAGAGCGCGACAGAGTTCCCAGAAGGCGTAGCCCCGTCGTACCATACCTTGGTCCGCGCGACGAGGGCCTCAGCATCTGTGCCGCTGAGATAAAAACCGCCCCCATCTTCGTCCCAGAACAACGCCCGGGTCGCCCGTTGCAGCATCACCGCACGTTCGAGGTAAGGTGGCTGCCAGGTCGCTTGATACAGCTCCAGCTCCGCCAGCGCCAGAAACGCGTAGTCCTCCAGGAACGCTGGCACGGCCGCTTCCCCGTCGCACCAACGGGCGAGCAAGCGGCCGTCTCGCCTGCGCATGACGCGGTGCAGCCAGGCCTCTGCCTGAACCGCCGCTTCCACATACCTGGGCACTCCGAATACGCGTCCGGCCCGGCTGAGCGCTGCCACCGCAAGCCCGTTCCAGCCGGTGAGAACCTTCTCGTCGCGGGCCGGGCGGACGCGCTTCGCGCGTTCCAGCCGAAGTTGCTCGCTCGCCGCAGCCACCTGGCGGCGCCACGCGACGGGATCTAACCCTTCATCGCGGCAAAACGATACCATTCGCTCCTCGAAGGTATCGTGGTTACCGTCCGCCGACCGCTCGCGACCCGTGTCGGCGCTCCCCCACGGTCCCACCAGGTTTGGGATGCTGCGCCCGGCAAAGTTGCCGGCCTCTGTGATGTGAAAGAACCGACAGTACAGGTGAGCCAGCGGATCGCCCAGAACTGCCTGAACTTCGGCCGGCGTCCAGAGGTAGAACCGGCCCTCTTCGCCCCCCGAATCGGCGTCCTCCGCAGCGTAGAACGCGCCCTCCGGCAACCGCATATCCCGCAACAAATAGTCGAGCGTTCGGCAGGCAACCTCGGCGTACAAGGGCCGCCCGGTCGCCTGGTACGCCTCGGTATAGGTGAGCGCCAAGAGCGCGTTGTCGTAGAGCATCTTTTCGAAGTGCGGCACGAGCCACCGGTCATCCGTCGAGTACCGAGCGAAGCCGCCGCCGACGTGGTCGAAAATCCCGCCACAGGCCATCCCATCCAACGTTCGCTCCACCATGTGTCGCGCGTGGACGTGTCCCGTCCGGTAGGCGTAGCGCAGGAGAAACAAGAGTTGGTGGGGCGACGGGAATTTCGGTGCGCTGCCAAAGCCACCCCAAAGCGGGTCAAAGCTGTCCGATAGCTGCTGGACGGCTTCGTGCAACAGGTCCTCCCCGGGGACGCTCCCTGGGTTCGTGCGGGCTTCCCGCTCCAACAACGCGACCAAGCGCGTTCCCACGGCTTCAATCTGCGCTCGATCCCGCTCCCATTTATCTAGAATCTGCTCGAGTAACTCGATAAAGCCAATCCGCCCATACCTTCGCCGCTTGGGAAAATACGTACCCGCCAAAAACGGGCGTTGGTCCGGCGTCAAAAAGACCGACAGGGGCCATCCACCCTGCCCCGTCATCGCCTGGCACACCGTCATGTAGAGATGGTCAATGTCCGGGCGCTCCTCGCGATCTACCTTGATGCTGACAAAACCGTCGTTCAACAGTTTGGCGACCTCCGGGTCCTCGAAGGACTCGTGGGCCATGACGTGACACCAGTGACATGTAGAAAAATCATCTATTTCGCTTGTTATGTTGTTGCTATTCTTAGCCCCGCAGGGCTAGGAATAGCCGATTGACAAGAACACAGCCTTTCCTTCCCTCTTTGCTTTGTGGAACGCCTCTGGACCCCATGGGAACCAGTCGACGGGATTGTATGCGTGTTGAAGCAAATACGGTGACTTCTCGTGGATCAGACGATTGGGTTGCCGCATCTTATCATGTGGCATAGTTACATCTCCTCTCAGAGGAAATTCTATCCTATTGTGTTTCATTGTACCCTCAGCGTGGTTTTCTAAGCAAAAGGCTCTTTTCGCAAAGATTGTTGCTTACGAGAAGTAGAATCGTAGCAATACGAAATAGGATCGGGACGTGGTACAATATGGATAAGGAAGGCGGAAGACTTTGTGCTCTTGAACTAACGGGCAGCTATGTTCAGTAGTCAGTATCCTAGATAAGTGGAGAATGATCGTGTGAAAGAGGTGGCTTTCACATACAAATCTTTCGATTTGGTAAAGAAAGCGGCAAAAGCATAACGCAATTCGACTCCAATTTCATCATGTCACGGATATTGGTAACGGACAAACCCAGCGCCTGTTGATACATGTCCAGTTCCAAGATTCTATCTTCCATCTTAATCTACCGCTCCTTATTTTGAGAGATAGATTCAGTATGGTCAGGTTTCTATCACGTTGAACGGCGATGAGGCATTAGCTTGCTTAAGGTGTTTCACGTTAGAATAGGGATATTCTGTATGATTGAGGTGATAGCTTTGCGGAAATTGACCGGTGTGATTATGGCGTTGATTACCTTGTTGACTGTGAATGGATGTTCCAGCAGGAATACTAGGACATCGCCTGTCGTCACACCAGCGCAACAGACTGTTAAACTCATCTTTGACAGCGCCTATGGCCCCACAAGGGATTGTAGGGGGAATTTTGCCCTACAGCACAAAAAGCCCCAAGCTAGCCGGGGCTTGAGAGTGTTCTACTCGTTACACGAGTGTCCCGGAATCTATGTTCCGGAGATGAATGGCTTTCGACGGAAGTGGGATGTCTAGTGCCTTGAGTACCTCATCGAGGGGGCGTGGGGGAGGTGGAACGCTGAGGAACTCTTTCCCGAGGAACTCGGCCTTCATGACATGCCACCGTGAGAGGTCCTTCATGATCCGCTCGCCGGTGTACCAGCGGTTGTTCAGCTCTTCGAATCGCTGCTCACGCTCGACATCGTTTTCCGACTGCACAACTTCACGTTCACGCTGCTCCCACCAGTGGCGGTACATGACCTGGATTTCTTGCTCAAACAGATACGCAAGCACGCAGACAAAGATATGACCGCGAACACGCTTCTCGTTCCAGTGGTACACCGGACCAACATCCAGGAAATTCTTAATCTCCCGAAACGCACGCTCTACGTTCATGAGCGTTTTGTACGAAGTGACAACCTGGTCAGCTGGCAATTTCGTGTTCGTCTTAATCACAAACTTACCATCGCGGAGCGCTTCCTTGGTAAGGGCTTCTTCGTTACGGACGTACGAGAGCTTCTGTTCAGAGAACTCGACCTGTAGAAACGCCTGCACACCTTTTCTCGTGAGGATGTCACTGACCTTGAGCATGACAGACTGTGTGCTGGTTTTACGTCCACGGCGGGGCTTCTCCAGCCACACCTGGTATTCCGTTAATGCTCTCTCCGCCTCTTCCAGCGCCGAGACACGAAAGGCTTCGTCTGCCCTTGCCTTGAGCGGGTTGTAGCAGAGGATATAGCGAGCATCGTGCCCCTGCTCGTCATCGTCCACGGCCGACGCCGGCACTTCCAGGTAACTCAGGTTTCCCCGCAGTTGCGTGTAGGCTGAGACGTCGTTGTACTGCGCCAACAATGTGTCACTGACCACGCGGCCACGTTTGTGGTAGCCGACGATGTAGGGATACTCCAGCTCTGCCATCAGCTCCGTGTTCTTCTTGGTGACCATACCTCGGTCTCCAATGAACACGCACTGTTCGACGGAGAAATCGTTTTTCAGTCGTTCCAGAATCTCCTTGACGGTCTGCTTGTCCGGTGTATTCCCCGCAAAGACTTCATGGGTAATCGGCAGCCCATCAGGTGTCACAAGCAAGCCCAGTTCTACCTGTTCCAGGTCGGGCCTGTGGGTTCGGGAGTATCCATGCTCACCAATCGGGCAGTGGTGGCCGCTGAGGTGCGTACTCGTCAAGTCATACAGCACAAGCGACAAGCGAAAGCTCAAGAGGTCCGTGAGCCGACGGTAAATGAGCTTTTCGAGATTGGGCTTCATGTCCATGAGATGATCCAAGGCACGATAGAAGTGCTGAAGCTGCCATGGCTCGTCCCCTGCGTCGGGCAGATACATATCCTCAATCGTGTGAAACAGATCCAGTTTGCTGGAGGGGTTCATCAGGCGGTTGCAGACCATGGCTTTCACGTAACGAGCGACGTCGAATGTGACCTGGCGATCCTTGAGTTCAGCCTGCATCGCCTTGGTTAACCCAAGTTGGTCCCACAAAAATTGAACCACGTAGGGAACGCCGAAAGAGAGGGTCGCCTTAGGGTCGAGGTCTTCGATCGAACCAGAGACACGATTTTGTAGGAGTGATTCCAGGGTGCGAATAAACTGTTGAATCTCCTGCTCGGAGTAGCTATCGACATTGCCAAGACTGGCAATCCGACGCTTTTTTACTTGTTTACCCTCGCGATAGGACTCAACAATATGCATGTACCTGTAGGTGCGACCATCTGGGCGTTTCGTGGATACAATTTGAGCGAACACAAGGTTCACCACCGTTCATAATATTACCCACAACAATACAATAAAAACACTTTACTATCAACAAAAACGTTATATACAGTTCGAACACTTTTGAACCTACATTTTCGAACCAAAAAACATGACTTACCCACAGAAAAACCGCGCCGTAGCGCGGTCGAGGGTCGCGGGATGACTCAACAACTGTCAAACTTGAGGTTAAAATTCCCACAGTTAACGATGTACAGTCGATAACTATTGCAGACGATTCTGCAGGGAGCGCCTACTGGAGTCCAGATGACAAGTTTAAAACCACAACTAAAGTTATCGATTGGCTGAAGACATCGAAACCGGTGTCTGTGCAAATACCTCACATTGCCTTGCCTTCCACGCAAAGCAGTGGCGGATATTCTGGTCCTTCCCGACTCATACTTCACTCCATTAACAGAGAAACCATAATCATTTACCCCGTATATTACCCCATAAAAAAGGGTGGTGGAGACTATACAATTCAATATGTAGATAACATCATCGAATATGACAGCGGGGATAATGTGTATTACTTTGATTCCCCGGACATTTACAAGTGGCTCAAAGATGATCAGTGGAAGCAGGAGTTTAAAACGCAATAGAAGTGTGCACGGAAGTAGAAAGACCCGGCGTACGTTGAATGCGGGGTATTTTAAAGCTCATCTTTGACAGCGCCTATGGCCCCACAAGGGATTGTAGGGGGGGATTTTGCCCTACAGCACAAAAAGCCCCAAGCTAGCCGGGGCTTGAGAGTGTATACCGCATAATAAAAGTACAGAAAAACGCAGCGTAAAAATGCAGAGCTAGGTGTGTGTCCGAGTATCGATTAGGTTCTTCCAGTCGATATGAAGGCTGAAGCATTGGATTATTGTTCTTTGACACCAGCAGGTCCGTCGAAGCTTGTCTTGGGTGCCTGGTTCACACCGTAGCCCACTTCGGCGTTCCGTATCGGAACAACTTCAGCAGGTTGTGGCACATGGCTACTAACGACCATTCGCCCTCAACCTTGGCGAGGCCTCTCAGGGAGAAGTGATCGAACTTTCGGCAATGCTTGATTTGACCGTGCGGCGGTTCAACGATGACCTTTCGTCTGGCGTAGATGGCATGTCCCTTCTTCGTCTTCAGCTTTCGAGCCATTCGCTCCTTGACGCCGTAGTGACTCGGTATCCGACCTCTGACCGAGATTGGCATGGCGTTGTGTGGCTGTCGTCCGGTTGCAATGTATGGGTCGATGCATTTTGATTCCAGCCAGGTGATGTCATCCTGTTTGAAATAGCCGGCATCACAGGAAAGCCGCTTGGGTTTCTTGCCAATGTTCTCTTCGACCATCTGCATCATGTCTCGAAGATGCCCGGCATCCGTTGGGCTGTTCGTGACCTTGGTTGCAACGATGATTTGGTACGCTTCATCGACGACTGACTGAACATTATAGCCCTGGATGAAGCCATTCGCAGTTTTCATGATTCTGGACTCTGGGTCTGTGAAGTTCATCTGCGCCTTGTCGGCAGGCACATCCTTTGGTTGCTTACGTGGACGCCCACGCCGCTTGCCGCCAGAACCATTACCATCCGGGTCATCCTTGTTGTCCTTTGACTCTTGTTCCGCTTGTTCCTTGGCACGTTGTTCGAGAGTGGCCATCACCTCCTGGATCTTCTTCAGGCGGGTCTCCCGCCGAGTAAGCTCAGCAGGCAACTCGTCACCACGGGTGTAACCGTACCGACGGTCTTCGCGCTCGTCCACATGCTCCACCTGACGCAGAAGGTCACGGATTTCCTTGCGCAGCCTCTCGCTGTCTTGCTTCATCCGCCCGTAGCTCATGGCCTTATGCTTGGAGGCGTTTGCTTTGATCTTGGTCCCGTCCAGTGCGATATGTCCAAGCTTGACCATACCGGACTCAGAGCAGATGTGCAGCACCTGAAGGAACAGGTTCTCGAATGCTGCCAGGTGACGTTTGCGAAAGTCACTGATGGTGCGAAAGTCAGGGAATTGGTTGGCTGACAGCATCCGATATGCCACATTCTCTTGACAAGCCTTCGCGATCTTCCGCGACGAGTAAGTGCCCGTGGAGTACGCGTAGATGAGCACCTTGAGCAACATGGCCGGATGGTACGGCGGAAAGCCTCTGAGCTCTCGCTCGTACACGGACAGAATTGCTGAGATATCTAAACTGTCGACGATGTCGTCGATGAAGTGAACGAGGTGATCCTCAGGCAGCCATTCGTCCAGAGAAGGTGGCAACAGCATGATCTGGTTCGGATCGTAGGGACGAAACTTCTTGGTCATCTCGAAACCTCCAAAGGTGAGCTACAGGAGACTTCGACATTGATCCTTTTATTACCTTTTGGAAAAACCGAGGATTACTCGGACGCACACCTAGAGCTGGAGAAGGTACGGTCGCAGTTGACGGAATTGAAGCTAAGCACCGCCGCAGAACTGCTCGAATCCCGCTTGCAGATGGCGACGCAGAAAGAGGCCACCTACGTGTCATTCTTGGCTGAATTGCTGGAGGAAGAACTTTCCCAGAGACGGCATCGCTACGTGCAGACACAGGTCCAGCGTGCGCACCTGCCGTACCAAAAGACGCTGGACGAGTTCGACTTCGCATTCCAGCCCAGCGTGGACAGGCGGGCGATTGAGGAGTTTGCAACACTCGGCTTCATCCAGGAGGCGTTCAACATTATCTTCCTTGGTCCGCCTGGTGTCGGCAAGAGCCACCTTGCTGTGGCACTGGCTCTAAAGGCGCTCAGTTCCGGCTACTCCGCCTACTTCGTGAGCGTGACAGATCTGCTGGTCGACTTGCGCAGAGCGAACGCAGAAAACAAGCTCGACATCCGGACGCGAAAGTACCTGCGGCCGAAGCTGCTTGTAGTCGATGAGGTCGGATACTGTCCGTTTGGGCGGGAGGAAGCGAATCTGTTCTTCCAGCTCGTCAGCACCCGCTACGAGCACGGCAGCATCATCCTCACGAGCAACAAGAGCTTTGCCGAGTGGGGCGAGCTTTTCGGTGATGCGGTGTTGGCCTCGGCACTACTGGACCGACTCCTTCATCACAGTCATATTGTCAATATCCGTGGGCAGAGCTACAGATTGCGGGAGAAGGTCCGAGTCGGCGTCTACGGCGCCCCACGAGAGACAGCGACTATATCCTAATTCAACGCCGCTGGGTGGGTCAAAGCTAACCCGGCGATAAGGGTCAAAATTACTCCGGCGTTGACAAGCCACGCCGCCGCTCAGAACAGGCGTTGGCGGCGGTGGTTCAGGAGGCGTACGTGCATGGTGTCATTACCCGCAAGGTGGACGAGTTGATTCGTGCCCGTGGGCTGGATGGCATCAGTAAGAGCGAGGTCTCCCGCCCATGCAAGGACCTGGATGAGGCCGTCAAGTTTAAGGAACGGCCCTTGGAACGGGAATACCCGTATATCTGGTTGGACGCCACTTTCCCCAAGGTGCGGGAGGGCGGACGTGTGCAGAGCATGGCGTTTGTGGTGGCTATCGGTGTGACCGATACGGGTGAGCGAGAGGTGTTGGGATTTGACGTTGGAACAAGTGAAGATGGCGCCTTTTGGACCGAGTTTCTACGTGGCCTGAAGCGACGTGGCCTGCGTGGTGTGAGACTCGTTGTCAGTGACGCTCACCTGGGCCTCCGACAGGCGATGACGGAGGTCCTTACCGGGGCGGCGTGGCAGCGGTGCAATGTGCACACCATCCGGAACGTACTCAGCCAGGTGCCCAAAAAACGTGAACGTCAAATCCCGCCCTTCGTCCATCACCTCGCCACAACACGGGCACTGACGTTCCTCCTCCGACAGACGGTACTCCACCCGTTCCACCGGAAGGTCTGCCAGCATGGCATCCCGCTGGCCAGGCTGTTTCTTGCGTCGCTGATAGGTCACCGTCTCGAGGGTGGGTTCCGTTGCCTCCGGCTCCGCCTCAACCTCGGCCTCGTTGAATACCAGGTCCAAGCGCATCTGGTCATTCGCGACGCGTTCGCTGGACTTCCCAAATTGCCGATGACGGGCCAGGCGAAGCTGCTCCAGCAACAGGTTGACCTGCCTTTTCAGCTCCGCATTCTCACGCTCCAGCGACTCATAACGTTGCTGAAGGGCTTCCAGTTGGTTTGTGGTCTCCGTCGTGTTCATCATGCAAAACGATTTCGACACACTTGCTGAAATCCCTTGACCGATCCTTCTGTGTTTACCGGTCTTACACCACTTTTTTCGCTGTAACCTTGCGGTGTGCCTTTGGTTGGTTGAGTGGTAGTCCGTCCAACAGCCAGTTCAGTTCCCGACGGGTGATGAGGAGGGTCTTGCAGTCCCTGGCGTCCGGCCATTCAAACCGTCCCCGCTCCAGGCGACGGTAAAACAGCCAGAAGCCGTTGTGTTCCCAGTACAACAACTTCAATTTGTCCCGCTCCCGGTTACAAAAGGCGAATACCGCTGGAGAAAACGGGTCCAGTTGAAACGATTCCTGCACCAAGGCCGCCAACCCGTCAATCGATTTGCGCAGGTCCGTGCTGCCACACGCCAGATACACGCGCAACTCCGGTGCGGTGCCGATGTTCAGCATAGCGATGCCAGGGTGCGCACTACATCGCGCAGCAGATCCGGGTCGTAACCAGGTGAGACCTCGATCACAGCAGACCCCATGCGGACGGACAGCGGCTTGTTCGTCACTTTAGGCTCGGATTCCCCCACGCGCACCGGAATGAAATGCGGCTCAACATCATCGCGCCCCCGGCTGTCGTGGGCGGTGTCTGCCTTAAACTTGCCGACCCAATACCACAGCTGGTGCTCCTTGACCTGATGAGCGGCACACCATGCTGCTCCGGTTAACCCGCTGGCCCGAAAGTCCGCCACGCGCGTACGCCAAAACTTACGACGCTGCTCCATCTCTGCCTTGGTCATGGTAACTCCTCCCGTCAATTCGATTCTGGGAGGATCATCTCCCACAAGACGGGCCCACGCTAGGTGTGAAATATTTGACGCTCACCTGGCAGAGGTGTCAGGCGCTTTATACGCAATCTGCTGGATGCAACTCCGAAATCACTTCATGAGGATGTCTACAAGCGTGTACGAGCCATCCTGGATGCTCCTGATATCCACACGGCTCGACTGCTCAAAGACAAGTTTGTCGGGGAGTACGCCGAGCGGGCCCCAAAGGCTGTACAGGTGCTTGAGGACGGATTCGACGATGCCACGGCGGTTCTGGCTCTGCCTGACCGTTATAGGCGCCGATTACGAACGACCAACGGCGTGGAGCGGCTGAACGAAGAGATCCGGCGCCGAGAACGGGTTATACGCATCTTCCCGAACCGTGAGTCTGTGACACGGCTGGTGGGAGCCTTGCTAATGGAGATTGACGAGACCTGGACGACAGGTCGATGCTACCTGAACATGGAGGAATACTGGAAATGGCGCAAGGATCAAGAGAAATCCCTGGCAGACAAGAAAGTAGCGCACATCGGCCGATGAGCTGATTGTGAACATTCTATGAAACACTCTAAAGAGGGGATTTTACACAGCATTTTGGACTTGATCCTCGGAGTAGCTATCGACATTGCCAAGACTGGCAATCCGACGCTTTTTTACTTGTTTACCCTCGCGATAGGACTCAACAATATGCATGTACCTGTAGGTGCGACCATCTGGGCGTTTTGTGGATACAATTTGAGCGAACACAAGGTTCACCACCGTTCATAATATTACCCACAACAATCCACTAAAAACACTTTATTATCAACAAAAACGTTATACACAGTTCGAACACTGTTTGACCTACATTTTCGAACCAAAACATGACTTACCCACGGAAAAACCGCGCCGTAGCGCGGTCGAGGGTCGGCGGATGACTCAACTGTCAAACTTGAGTAATACTTGATTCAAGTACTTCCAGTAATTTTGGCACTACAAATGACGCGGAATATTCTTTTATTGAAGCTCGTATGTCTTCCGGCGGAGGCAACCTCTTTCTCCCTAACTCAATGTCAATCAGGACTGAAGAAAGCGCATCATAGGAACCTACAGGAACTAGCCATCCATTTGCTCCAGGAACAATCAATTCACGGGGGCCAAAATCACAATCCGTAGCGAGAACAGGGATACCACGGGAAAGAGCTTCGAGAATTGTGAATGGCATGGCCTCATAATCCGACGTCAGTACCAAGGCTTGTCCAGCCCACGATTCCCACGGATCATCCTGCCACCCCATAAACGACACTCTGTCTTCTACCCCTAGTTGGCTTGCCAACTCTCTTAGCCTACATCCAAGTGACCCATCCCCTATAATCCGGAGGTGCCAATGTTCGGCACGCAGGAGCGAGCGAATTGCTACGTCCACACGTTTTTCTTGTTCCAAGCGGCCGATAAATGTCATGCCATATCGGCCGTCGTCAGTACCAATTCGGGCATCAGGCGCCTCCTTTACGAAATTCGGCATTAACGTGACGGGTTTATCCGGGAAATGACGTACTAGGTCGTCGCGGATACCACGCCCGATTGCAAAGTGCATATCCGCATAGGCCAACAATTTCTTCCGCGGAAAACGATCCATCGGCCAGTGTATCCAGGAAGCTAGCCTAAAGTTCAATCTGCGCTTTCGACAATGTTGACATAAAAACACAGTGAATGGTGTCGTTGCGATAACCCAATCCGGATTGAATGTTCGAATTACCCTCAAAAGACCGACTTCATACTTTCTCAGTGCCAACAATTTCTGAATAGCGTTTTTCCCAACCTTAATATCCAATATTTTATGCTCGAATCCATCTAACCAATCAGTGTAATGGGGTCTGTCTAGTAGGACGACAGTTGGTGTGTACCCGTTCTGCTCCAAAGCCTGAAACCACTGCTTTAGCGCAGACTCGATACCGCCCCTCCCAGATATCGTTCCTAAAACGAATAGAACTCTTTTGTCCACCCTGCTCACTCCCCGAATATTCTCAGTGGCCACGCTCAAGCCAGTCGCTCACGAAATACTCTAAGAGCCTTACTGACAACCGCATCCATGTCGTAATATTGATACTCGGCAAGCCGCCCAACAAAAATAATACGGTTGTATTTCTTCGACTCCTCAAAATACCGTCGATATATCGCAGCGTTTATGTCATTTTTTACTGGGTAATAGGGGATATTTATGCCAGGTTTGTAGGCAGTCGGATACTCCTTAACAATTGTAGTACTAGAGATGGTCTGTAATGTCAAATGCTTGAATTCCGTAATCCTCGTGAATCCATAATCATTCGGATAGTTTACTGTCCCAGTAGTCTGATACTGGAAAGTGTCGTAGTGCTCGAACTTAAAGCTCAAAGAACGGTATTCAAGTGCCCCAAATTTATAATCAAAGAAATAATCCACCGGGCCAGTGTATACTAGCTTACCATTAAATGGTCGATCAAATACTTCCACATCCCCAGACGCAAGGTCGACGTTGATAACATCACGGTAGTCTGTATTTAACATAATACTTATATTGCTTTGGTCCAACATTCTCTCAAATAGTTTGGTGTACCCTTGCTTAGGTATGCCTTGAAATCGATCTTGAAAATACCTATCATCGCGATTTATCACTACCGGTACCCTTCCTGTTACGCTCGGACTCAGTTCCTCCGGTTTTACCCCCCACTGCTTAACTGTATAGTTTAAAAAAACGCGGTCATATACATATTGAGCCAGAAACGCAATATCCGGCTCATTCGATTCTCTCAACTTTAGAATTGGCACTCTACTACCAAATCCAAACCTTTCAATTAATTTCTGTGCCAACCGTCCCGCAAACTCAGGAGGAAAGACCGCATAGATACTATTTAAATTAAATGGAATAGGAACTTCGATACCATCAATTTTTGCAAGTACTCGGTGATGGTATATATTCCAGTCTGTAAATTGGGACACATAATTCCATACTTCCTCTGACCTTGTGTGAAAGATATGGGGCCCATATTTGTGAATGAGCACCCCGTGTTCATCTTGACAGTCATAAGCATTCCCAGCGATGTGGTTTCTCTTCTCTACAATAAGTACTTTTTTGTTCAGTTTGCTTGAGACTTGCTCTGCGATCACAGCTCCAGCAAAGCCAGAGCCGACAATAATGAAATCATATTCCTTCGCCATGGCCAGCAACACCTTTCTAATAGACTATGCCACCTTTATTCAATCCAAAGCACTTCGCCTTCATGAATAGCAAGACCTATCTGCTCTACGTTACCACGTCTGCCGTTATACCATAACATCCACTTATCATCGACAAGGATAGCGAACGGTTTGTAGCACGCGTTGTAGTCCCATCCTTCTTTGCTCCGCGAAGGTGAGACTATCGGGTTCAACGGATAGCGCTCCCAATTATGTATCCCATCCAACGACCGAGCCATACATATCTGCGCACGGTTGATGTCATAAAATCCGATATAAAACATTATGTACCATTCATGAAACCGAATTATTTGACAACCCGTAACCCTTTCTTGTTCCCACGGGTTTGAACGGCACGGTTCAAAAACAGGACCTAAACACGGCTTGCTCCACACGATTCCATCAGCACTCACTGCATATCCAATAGCATTCGGTTCATAAATCTCCCCTCCGGAGTACCACATCTGGTAAATTCTCCGTTCTTCGTCCCAAAGTACATGAGGGCACATTACGCTTGAACGCTCCCATTTGCTGCTTGGGACTAAAACAGGGTTTTCCCTGGAAACTGTCCAATGTATGCCGTCGGGACTCTGAGCGTACCCTATGAACGATGACTCATCAGTTTGGCCTGTAAACCACATTTCAAATTTGCAATCTTTTTTCAGTACCGTTGGTCGATTGACATTCGTCGCCCACCCCAATGTGTCGGCGGGTGAAAGAACAAGCCGCGGGTACTCCCAATTAATCCCGTCCATACTTTGTGTGAAGCCTATGCTGTTAGCTGAACGCCACGAGAACCACATCTTAAATACATCTCCATCCCTCATCAGGGTAACATCGAATACCGAACCTAGTGATCCCCCGAGCACCGGACTGTCTATACTCTTATACCAGCCGCCCCGGGACTCGGGAAGCCCTAGGACTGGCCCCCCCCTTTGATTCGCATGATTTCGTTCCCGAAATTTATTGGCTATTTCACTCATCAACGATAATCCGACCCGCGGGAATTGCATCTTGTAAAATCCCCCATAACGAATTCATCGATTCTTGAAGCGATCACAACACTATTCAATCAACATTGGCTTCTGAAGAAAACATGCCTTGGGCCATTTTTCTCGTCCCAGCGAGAAACCGCCTAACACCTTGACTAAATACGTTTTTTGGAAATGCAATCACAAAACCACCCAAGAAGGAGAACCCGACTGACATTTCAACTAAGCCATGATACAAGTGGAGGGTGATTGTCGAGGAAACCGAACTCGTCCAGATGTAATGTACGAATGCCGAGCCACCAACAAAAAACAAGCCAGGAATTAGCACCGGCCACACAGCGGATTTTACAAAGTCTATAAAGTACCAATTCAGTTCCTTTCGGATTTTGGTTAATATTACGCTAAAGTAAAACACCTGGGCTATGGAATTTGCCAAGGTTAAACCGACGATACCTAAATTGTGTACCAGGGCAACACTCCCAAGAATGTTCACCGCCATAGTCAAAAACGAAGTTGCAGCCTCAAACTTATTTTTTCTACGGGAGTAGAGGAGTTGTGTTAGAACGGGGCTACTGATATACGCAAATGAAAATACCCCATATACTATAAGTGGACCCATGGTCTCCCTTACGTCCAGCTGACCAAAGCCCCCATGTTGAAACAGCACTGCTATGATGTCCAACGGATCGACGACGTAAGCTGAAAACAGCACGAAGGCGCACAGAAGTTGAAGACGAATACATCTAGTCAGAACTAATTTAATTGAAGCAACACCCCTGTCACCCTGATCTACAAATTTGGTATACATTACCGTTGCTATCGGGACACCCAATAGACCAATAGGCAGAACGCCTAACTTCGAGGCATAAGTTAAATCAGTTATAGACCCAGGCGGAAGCGATGAAGCCAGCACCCTGTCAACAATGGGACTAATCGTCGATACGCTGGTACTCACAAATATAGGCAACATATCTACTGCTATCCTTGGAACCACTTTATGCCACAGTCGAAGTACTACAGTATCTGATCCTACTTTAATAAGGGGAACCAACTGTACAATGAACCGAGCAGCAACCCCAAGTGTAAAGGCGAAAGCTAGACTATGAACGCCAGGATTGTGATTCATACTGAAGAGGGCAATAATGAATGCTACGTTAAACGATACGCCGGTCAAAGCCGGATAAATGAAATTCCCTAGTGAATTATGAATGCCCCACAGCACACCGGACACACCGGAAACCACGATACAAGGCGACATAACATCGAGCATCTGTACAGCATATCTTGTCTCGCTAGCAGGGAATCCTGGTCCGAACAATTTGGTTAATCTGATGCGCAGCATTAAGACAACCAATGTAACAAATAGGAGAGCTATGGTGGAACAAATTAATGTTGCCCACGCAAGTCTTACGCCAGATTTACGGTCTGTTTGTATCTCCCTTCTAAAGTGAGGAACAAACGCATTAGTGAGAGATTGTGATATTAAACCAGCAACCATTTCCGGAATTAGCAGCGCAACATAGAAGGCATCAGTAACGGCTGAAGCACCAAAAGTGGATGCGATGGATGCTTCTCTGAATAGACCCAGCCCCGAACTGATTAGGGTGAGCCCACCAACAACCAATGTAGATGTGCGAGCCGAAAGCACCTTCATGAATCAATCCAACCTTCGCATAAACATCGCAGCATAAACATCGCAGAACCAAGGGACGCTCAGTGTAGACTACATTGCAAATCGTTCGTGTTAATACATGGGCCCAGGCGTTTCTCCACGAAACTTTTGCCAACAGCCTACCCTGCCCAAACGAAACTCAGTGCCAACAGATTAGCACGTAAGTGTTAACGGAAATCACCCAATCAGAACCAGCTCCGCAAACGAAACATGGTTCTCAATAAATTTATCTATGGTATACTTATTCTCATAAAGCTCCCGGTTTTCGCTACCCCATTGCTCGATATATTCACTTTTAAGGCCGAGCAATACGTCTCTAAACGCTTGTACATCATTAGCATCTACAAGGCGAATTCCTGGAGTGGTAAAAGTTTTGTTACCGCCCACGTTACTTGCAATTATCACCTTACCTAATGACATCGCCTCAAGAAGGAGCAAGTCGAAATAGCTTACTTTATTTGGGGCGACGATAACATCGACTGCATTTATCGCATCTGGCAAGGCAGTCGATAGCCACCCCAGGTCCTTGTAATTGTGCCAGCCAGCTGTCGGTTTGAGAGGACCATCTCCTGCCGAAACAAAATACAACCCCTCTTCGTTCACACATTGTTTCACGATCTCAAGGAAAGTATCAAAGCCTTTATGCGGATGATATCTCCCGAAGAATCCAATGGTAAGCTTATCTGGGGATATTCCGAGTTGTCTTCTAACCTCATCTCTATCCTGCGTGGTAACATCCGCAAAGGAAGGAACCCCACTGGGTACCACCACCACTGGCAATTTCTCAAATTCCCTTCTAAGTTCTGTATCCCACTCAAAATACGCCTCCAACGAAGTGATACTCGGCGCGACAATGCCATGACATTGCGTGTAAATTCGCATTTCGATTTCAGCTAGTCTTCTTCGGTATCCCCTAACAAAGCCATTCTCGCCGAACCGCAGTCTCAGATTTTCCGCCTTTTCCGAGGCCATATCGGTCGGGGAATGAGTCATCACGAATATATGCTGGCCTTCGATGTAATGATGGCCTAGGTAATTAGCAGCTAAAACGGGGCTGTGGAAGACTATGACCTTCGCAATTTGAATCTCGCGCAATATGACCTCCGGCACCTTTCGATTCCACGCTCGGATATCCTTATTTAGCAGGAGTCTCCAGGCCAGTTCCCTGGGCAGCGCGTTTACTAATCGAGCCCGAAAACTTCTTGAACTGATATGGGCATCGAATTCCCTTGAGGTTTGTTTGTTTAAGGCAACCACCTTCACCAACGGATCCTCAATTCTCTCCAATCCAGCCTGAAGATTGTAGAGATACCCCGACGGCCCACCACCTGGTCGAATAAATTCATGTACGTGAACTACAATATTGTTCAACTCTTCCATATAAGTGCACCCCTGCCATTATGATGAATATGATACCGCTGTGTCTACCGATATACGTGAAATTCAATCTTAGTCAAAATAGCCATTGCACGGCTAGTGAAATTACGACCCATTGCTATTTCTTTTCCAGCCATTTTCTTCGACCTTTGGAACAGGCCCGTTCGAACGTCCGCCAATGCCTGTGCCGCGTTTACCACAAATTGATCTGAATTTGCCGAATAATACAGCGCATTAGACAGTTTTTTTGCAGCCGGCAGCGCAGTCGTCACAATTGGAATCCCAGCCGCCAGAGCCTCATATAGCTTAACGGGATCACAAGCTGCGGAATTTTCATCTACGATCCTGGGCAAAATTAGGACTTCAACCTGAGATACAATTTCAGGCAACTCACGGTACGACCTTGCCCCTATCCATACTATATTGGCGTTCGCCCTCAAAATTGAACTCAAACGTTTCTTTGAATCAGGTGCTACAGGGCCTACCAACAGGATTTCGTCACGCGGAAGCTGCTTTGCCAACAACTCCAGAAGGTCATAATCTATCCACGATGACAAGTGCCCGGTAAACCCAAAGGCGTATTTCTTTCTCGAATTGAACAGTTCGACAGACTGCCATAGGGCATAGTTGACTCCTTGTCCCAGCTGCACGACTTCGGCCGTAGGGTATGCCTTCCTGACCAAAGAGGTTATCTCGTCAGTACCCGTAACTATCAAGTCTGATCTATCTATTATTTTTTTTGTTAGAGGATGATTAACATCCTTGCGCAAATTCTCATGGCACTCAAATATTATCTTGATGTCCCGGGTTTCTTCTTTTATTGCATTAATAAACTCATGGTCTCTCCAAGAGGACAATGAGGCTGCATAGACAAAAGCACAATTCTTTATAACTCGAAAGACAGTTTTCTTAAACCGAGCCCCAAGGATTCTCGAGACCAACCTGGAAAAATGCGTGGTTGCCCTTAGGGGTAATCTCAAGATTCCTGGATATATAACGAGCGCGTTTGACACCCGTCGCATACTCGGAAGTAGCTTAAACCTGAATAGGTCACCCATACTGACGGGGTCCACATAAACGATATCAAAACCCATTCCAGCAAACGTTTGAGCCATAAGTCGGCTAGTGTCATTTAGGCCCTCGTAGGCGTACTTCATAAATCCGAGAATTATTACCGAATTACTCACACTTGCACGGTCCACATAATACCACCTCGGTCCTACGCAGCTGCTAAAAAAACTGCATTATTTTCTGGCTACACGGAGTTCCTTAGCCTTAAAATTCACGAGGATCTCGTAGAACGCTGACATTAAACAGACAAGCAATCCTTGCCATCCGTCCCTAAACCCCTGGCGTAAAAAGTACATGTATACGAAACGGATTATAGGTCGAAAGGGAAGGAGCGGGCGCAGCAAACCTTTCTTTGCGCGCCAGGGCAAGTCAGAATTCATGACCTCTCTAAGCCGTGGGAACCACCGAATTTCGCTATTGTACCGCTCCAAAGCTTCTAAGCTGGTGTACCGTTGTAACTTGTCAACAAATTGGTCTACAGAATCATACGTATAATGATTAACATGACCTTTAAGATAGCCGATACTTCCGCCAACCACTTGAAGCTTTTCGTGAACCTGTCTGCCAACTATAAACTCCCCATGCCCCTTCTTTACCAGTCTCGGATATGGGTAATCTGGATACCAACCGCAATGTTTAATCCATCTGCCAAGAACGTAGTTCCTTCGGGGAATATAGTACGCAACCGGAGACAGAGTCTTGTCATTCACAACATTAAGCAGTTCTTTGACTAGCTCCTCGGAGCACCGATGATCAGCGTCAGCAATCAAAATCCATTCCCCGCGCGCCAATTGTAATCCATAGTTCCATTGTTTTGGAAACCCCATCCATCTTACCAATTCTACCCTCGCGCCATAAGACTGTGCTAGAGCAACGGTTCGGTCTGAGCTATAGCTGTCGATCACCAAAATCTCATCTGCAAAATTATGATTTTTAATAAACTCCACAATGTTCGATTCTTCGTTTTTAGTCAGGACTACCACGGTTAGCATAGGTGTATGCCGGCTCCTTCATGTGCATTGCGATATACATTCCCTATATGTCTGCTGAACACGCAGCGCGACATTGTACCACGAATAATGAAGTAGAACATATTCTCTTGCCCTCTTTCCAATTTCCTGTGCTTCCATAGGATGCTCCACAAGCCACTTAATTGCTCCCGCTATAGCACTTGGTGATTTGGGGGCGACCAACAAACCAGTAATGTTAGCGGTGATAAGTTCTGGAATACCTCCCACGTCAGAGGCTATAACCGGGACCCCAGAAGCCATGGCTTCAAGCGCGGAAAGACTTGTTGCTTCCAAGATCGAAGGGATAACGACTATATCCGCGGCCTGATAGTACAGGCTTATTACGTCATATGGAATGTCACCCAACAGGTCGACATTGCGTGAACCAGTTTCGGAAAGTATGGATAGTACTTCTGCACGGTAAGCGGGAAAACCGTCATAGTCCGACCCACCAAAAATAAATCTTAATGGGCGTGAACTTGTTTCTGTGCTCTCTTTTACGGCAAGAGCCAAGTACTTAACTCCTTTTGTCGGCGCCCATCTTCTTGGGCAAAACACAACAACCTCCTCGGCTTTAAACCCCAATCGCTCCCTCAGGAGTTCCCGTTCACCGGCTGGCAACGCGCAAAATTTTTTAGTATCTACTCCATTTGGAATATATTCAATGGGTGCAACTCTGGAGCCCGGCGGCAGTTCACACAATTCCTTACTTGGTCCCAGAATGGCATTATAATGCTTAATAAAATAGCGAAGCAACGGGTGAAACGTTTTCTTTCCGTTCAAGATTAAATACTCTCCAGTATGATTAGTGAGTATGACCGGGTGGGCACGAGCGAGCATCTTTGAGGCAACAATACTCGAGACGAAATCGTGTTGATGTACGATGTCGCATTTAAGTTCGCGCACCTCCCTAGCCACCTTAAAGGCCATTACGTTACCCAACATTTTTTGGAACATCCTGATCGCTAAACCGACCTTGGATTCACCGCCAAAGATAAGCGAAAGCGGTGATAGCCAGCGTAACTTTATGTATTGTTTTCGACGGATAACCGTGATACCGTCTTGTTCGATCACTTCATCGTGTGGCACCTCGCTGGACACACAGTACACCACTACGTTGTGACCTAATTTGCGTAATTCCACAGACACGTTAAAAATGTGATTCTCCAGGCCGCCTATCTCAGGTAAGTACGACCTCGTCAGCATGCAGATTCGCATTTTGTTCATCACTCCGAGTCATAATCACGTTCGATGCTGCCAAGCCCAGCCCAACCCAAATCCATAAATTCGCTCCAGCTGGAGGGAGGTAAATGGCTCCATCTCCGATACTCTGAAATAAGTAGGTAATAATCGCCATGAAAGCACCTGAGGCTAGTGATAGGGCGTCTCCTTTGGCGGAAGTACCACACCTTTTGACAGCTTTCCGCATGATTGAAAGAGATCGAAGCACAACAAACAGGAACAAGATTAACCCACACAAACCCAGCCACGAGTATATCGTGAAATACAACGATTCAGTCGTCGCTGGAATGCCAGGAGATTCGCCGAATAGCATGGAGCCTATGCCATTTGAAGCAGATGAGAAGGGAAAAGCAATTATATACCTCATTGCCGATATCCGACCATCTAGGCTCGAGCTATACAATTGCGCGAACAGGCGCGTAAACAGATAAGGTTTAATAATCATAATGCCAGCAACCAAGGGCATTGGGAAGGTAACAAACCGAATTCGACCCCTTTTAAAGAGAACTGTAAATGCAAAAAAGGCAAAAGCTAATCCCAGAAACGCGGTCTTCGACAGCGTAAGAGGCAAGCAAACCACCGTCATAATTATTGCCGCAAAACACAAACACCTCCATTTTCGCGTCATGACGGAAAAGTTTATGGTGCATAATAACATGCCAAGTAACGGGGCCAAGAAATCGCCTAGTTCGTTGCCGTTTTGATAGGTAGATACAATCTTGGAATAACCGTTCCACAAATTGTCTCGCACAGCGTAGAAGTTACTCAAAGTGTTCTCACCGCTTCCGCTATACGTGACGGTAATACCTGGGATTATGGTGCGACTGGCACCTATTACATCCTGCAAGAGTCCAAAGCCGGAGACAACCAACGCTACAAGGACCAACAATTTCAAGATAGGACGAATGGACGCCCCGCCCGCTAAATTTGTGAATATAGGAACAAGGGCAACCATCACGAGCAGTGGTACTAATTCAGGGACTGCCGTGTTCAAATACTGTTTAAACCCCAATCGTGTGTAGATTACAATAAAATCCGCCGTAAGATACGTAACATATAAGCCTATCAGCAGCTTTAGGCGTCCAGTTCTCTCATATTGTGACTGTTTTGACCTAAGTAGGGTCATAGCTAGTCCAATAGCAGTTAAAAAGTAGATCGGGGAAATTGGTAAGGAGTGATAGAAGATTCCTGATTTCGGTATAGCGAACGAAAAAATGATTATAGCGATCAATAGGTTTATACCTTCTTTTATCAACCACCAGATGCAGGTCATCAGTCCCACGATTCCAAGGGATATTAGGGAGAGCCTCGGGCATAGCGCTGTAGTGCATCCGAGAATCACAGCAAAAAAAATAACAAGCCCGAACTTCCCATTTCGTCGCATAAGCTGGATTTCCAAATTATCAGCCCCAATCTCAGTTGGTTGCGTGCCCCGATTTTTGTTCTTCGACGTCATACATCAGTTTCCTACCGCTTTTGTAAAGCTCCATAGCCATCGCTCTAAGCCCCGTCATCGAGTGGGACAATCTCCCTGTCCATAAAACCCATAGGATCAGGCGACTATTCACATGAAAATTTACTCCAGAATTCAAACACCAGGTTGAGAACAACTCCGTTGCCGCTCGGAAGTATGACATCCGCCCAATGGGTCTGCCAGTACAAAGCTGGCGAGTCTATGTAGAGCCGGAACCTGAAACGCTACCCACGTCGTCAACCTTCAGGAACACGTTCAGCTCGCCGTGGAGAGCCGTGGGCTAGTAAAGGTCTTAAGCTCCCGAAATCAGGTTGGACAGACTTCCTGCTGGATAGCATACTAGAACGGTAGGAGGATGAGACATGGAACGACGGAATTTTTCAGCCCAGTTTGAGCGGCAGATCGTTCCTGAGTGCTCCGAAACGGGAAACGTGTCTTTGGTGGCCGGGAAGCATGACCTGAATGCAAATATGTGTTAATGCCGGATTATGGGTGACCCAGGTTCACCGGAATGAAGATGACCCATCCCAGTTGAATCTCTCTCTTCGGACCTAAGAGGGTCTGTCAATAGTTTTTTGTAAACTTCTTTGGAAACTTTATGAGTTAATATATGGGTCCAACCGTTCTCCGAAGTATATGGAGAGTTGACTGAGAACTTGACCCCAGTTCTGTACCCGCATGGTCCAACGCTTGGTCACCTCCATCGTTGCCAGATACAGCATTTTGGTCAGTGAGTCATCGGTTGGGAATATGCTCTTGCCCTTCGTGACTTTGCGTAGTTGCCTGTGGTAGCTCTCAATCATGTTGGTTGTATAAATCAATTTGCGCATCTCTACTGGGTAGCGGAAGAGGGCGACCAGCTCATCCCAGTTGTTACGCCACGAGCGGATTACTGTCGGATATTTGGCCCCCCAGGCCTCTTCAAATTTGTCTAATTCGGCTCTTGTGGCTTCCTCGGTGCTTGCCTTGTAGATGGGCTTGAGGTCCGCTGTGACGGCCTTGTAGTCCTTGTAAGATGCATACTTGAGCGAGTTACGGATTTGATGTACCACGCACTTCTGAATGTCCGTGTTCGGGTAGCAGGCGGAAATGGCCTCACTGAATCCCTTGAGGTTATCCACACAGATAATGAGAATGGTGAGCTCCTTCGACCGCGGTTTGGGAACGGTGCCCATTTCCCCCGCCTTTCAATCTTGTAACTGCCGAGGGTGGGCGCTTTGTCCCTCACAACGGGGACCATCTTCAGGGGCGCCCCGCGTTGATCCCCCTGTCCAACCTCATCCATGTGGCCTGGTTCAACGCTGCTTCGCGGGTCTCCGATATTGCTAATCTACTGTGGCCCGTTGAAGATGGCTACTTCGTTTCGGGGGATCTACACTTTCGAAGTGTTACACTGCCAACGGTTTTAATCGTACAGTTTGTTTTGCCGGACGCCCGCTGGTACGCCTACTGCATGGACAAAAATCACGGGCTGTTTATGGTTCGGTTAGACGGAAATTGATTTTTGCCGGTGAGATAGGCGTGGATGTACAGGGCCACGAGGGTGGATGTACGGAATTCGGGGTCTTCAAGGTTGTTGCCAAGAATCGCATGGATTTTGCGGATGCGGTATGACACCGTATTTGGTTGGACGAACAGGTGCTTTGCGGTCGCCGTCAAGTTACCCCCCAGCTTCAAATACGTGTACAGGGTGTCGCACAGGGAATCGGAGTTCTGTATATCATGCTCTATCAACTCCGACAGGTAGTCTTCCCGATAATCCTGCAGGGCCACGCTATCCTTGATCATGTGGAGGATTCGGAAGAGACCGATCTCCTCATAGCATGCGATCGGACTCAGTTCAGGCAAGGCACTCATGATCTCGAGCGTCTGCAGGGCGCCCTCATAGCTGCGATAGAGTAGGTTGCGCGAAGCGTAGATGCCACCCACGGCGACGGCGAGCTTTTTCACGGACAGTTGTCCGTGAACGGCGGCTACGCATTCCTCTAGCACATTCCGCAATCGGGCGGGCAAGGTCGACCGGTGGTTGGCGGGGAATGGAATCAACAAGGTGTGTAGGCTGTCGTCGTAGCCAAGCATGCATTGACCGAATTCACATTTCACCTTCTTCCTAACGATGGTCTCGAACTGGTACTCGGGGCGTTCCACGGTGTATTCGTCAGGTCTGTCAAACAGGGCGTCAATGACCACGGCGACCATAGGCTGGGACCAGTCGATGCTGGTAAAGCCGAAGCTGCGCAAAGCGGAGGTGTGAAGTCGTCCGTGTATCAGGTCCTGGACGGCTGCCTGTTCTTTGGCGCGCCGGTCATCCGTTTGTACGCGATCCCGGATCAATCTCAAAGCAATCGCAGTTGCACCGTGTTCTAAAGCTGCCATGTTGATGGAAGTGTGCTCGGCGGTCACTTCTATCAGTGTGACAAAGCCGTATACGACGTTGCTCGCAATGATAGGGATGGTAATGTATTGGTACTCCATTTTTGGAATAATTGCTGTGAGTACCTCCTTGCCTCGACCGGACATCACACGGTGGTAATAATCGGAGTGGAGCAGCGTGGCTTGATGTGACCTCTCCGTGCGCTTGAGGAGGCACTGCTGCATCTCTTCGACCAATTCGGGCGGTTTATCGGAGACGACGTCAGGGATGCTCGCGGAGACCACGTTGAATCGTCCGTCTTCGATGATAACCGGGTTGTCCACTAGGTTTGCCAACGCCTGTCCGATTTCCGACACAGAGCCGCCGTTCAGCACCAACTCTGTCAGCTGTCGGTGGATTTCCTCCGCTCTCTGCAGTAAAGTAATCTGCTCATCATTGATGAGGTTCATGACGGATTCTATCACGAACGGCCATGTGGAATCTCCTGGAAGAGCGATTATGGGAAAGTTTTTGGAGTCTGCGAGGTGGCGGACGGCGTCTGAGATCTCACCGAGGAACCGAGTGGTTTTGATAGCCAATGCTACCGCGTTGCGCTCAATCAGGCTTTCAATCCACTCTACCTGCGAGGCAGAACTGTCTCGGACGAAAAAGCCCGTGGTGCACACAATCTCTCCGCCCCTCAGCCAGTCAGCGGCGTCTGGCACCTCGGCAATGGTGATCGTCTTGACGAGATTGGAGAGCCCCTCATGTCCGGCCAGGACG
>JAIMBT010000031.1 GCA_023511295.1 Alicyclobacillus sp. | reverse complement strand
CGGGGGGCGGCAAAAGCGATCGAACGGATCGGAATTCGCGCCCGGGGGGCGGCCAAAGCGATCGAAAGGATCGGAATGCGGGCGCGGGGGGCGGCCAAAGCGATCGAACGGATCGGAATGCGGGCGCGGGGGCCGGCCAAAGCGATCGAACGGATCGGAATTCGCGCCCGGGGTTCGGCCAAAGCGATCGAAAGGATCGGAATCCGCGCCCAGGGGTCGGCCAAAGCGATCGAACGGATCGGAATGCGGGCGCGGGGGGCGGCAAAAGCGATCGAAAGGATCGGAATCCACGCCCGGGGGCCGGCCAAAGCGATCGAACGGATCGGAATCCGGGTCCAGGGGTCGGCATAAGCGATCGAACGGATCGGAATCCGCGCCCGGTGGCCCGCGGCAGTTTCGCAAACGTTATCGCAAACTCCTGGGATACGCGCGCATACAGAAGCGTATGTTCGACTAGCGAAGGAGGTCCAGCGAGGCGGGGTGGGGGCGACAAACGACGGCGACAAACGAAGCGTGTGGCACGCACCCTGAAAGCGGTTCCAGATGGACTCCCGGCTGTCTAATGTCCGCGGAACTCTGGCGCCCTGTCTGTGGCCGGTAGCCTTCGCATGCCAAATCCGAGGGGGGTTGAACTCCATGGATCCGACCGTTGTCAGCGCTACCGATGAGCAGCCCATCGTCCGGGTGCGGAACCTGCGCTTTCAACCGGTGACGTACGCGTGGATGATCACCATCATCGGTCTCATTGGGTACCTGTTCACGACGTTTGACACCTCCATCTTCGGGGCTTCCCTTCCGTCCATTGCGGCCGATTTCAAAATCAGCGGTTCGACCATCTCTTACCTCATGGCTGGTATTTTCGCGTTTGGTGCCATCTCTGGATTCGTGCTCGGGCCGGTGGCGGATCGAATGGGGCGGAAGCCGACCTTCCAGATGATTCTCGCGGCCACGGGCATTTTCTCCGGGCTCACGGCGTTCGTCGGAAACCTGGGGACACTCACCTTCGTGCGCCTAATCTCCGGTGTGGGCATCAATGCCACGTCCCCCATCAACACGTTAATCTCGGAGGAGGCGCCGCCGGACAAGCGCGGCATGATGATGGGCATCATGCAGGCGGGTTTCCCGCTCGGAAGCGCCATCGCTGGGACGGTTGCAGCCATCTTCCTGATGCATTGGCGGCCGCTGTTCCTGATTGCGTTTGCCCCGGTGCTCGTTATCCTCGCGGTCTCGGTGCTGGTGCGCGAGTCGCCTCGGTTTCAACTGGTCGCCGAGGAGCGGAAGGCGGGCCGAGGGAAGCGTGCTGGGAGCCTGCCAATCAACGTGCAGGAGGCGGGGCGCAACGAAGTGGCGCAGATGTTTGCCCGGGGTATCCGCCGTCAATCGGTGGTCGTCACGGTGTTCAACTTCCTCGCGCCAGCCGGGGTCGTCATGGTGGCCACGTTCGTCACCTTGTACGCGACGGAGGTTCAGCACTTCTCGGTCGGCCAAGCGGCGATGCTGCTCGCCATCAACAACTGGGTGGCGCTTGTCGCGCAAGTGGCTGTCGGATTCCTCTCTGACTACATCCCACCGAAGTGGATTCAAGTGGTCGGGGCGATGGTCGGTGCGCTGACGCCGCTGTTGATGGCGAATGCGGGCGGTTCATACGCTGTCGACGTCATCGCCATGGTCGTCTACGGTCTGTTTGGCAACGGCCTGTACGGCTGCAACTTCCGGTATGCGGGCGAGTCGTTCCCTACAAGGATTCGGGCGACGGGTATCTTCTTCGCACAGGCAGCGGTGGACGCCATGTTCGTCGTGTTGCCGCTGTTGGCGGGGGTGTTCTTCGCAGCGCAACACCCTGCGGATCTCCTTTGGATCATCTTTGCGGCGCAAATCCTGGCCGGCATCGTGATGCTGTTTGGCAAGGACATTCGCCCAGGCCACACCCTGGAGGAGATCAACGGCGAGATCTGATGGGGCGCTGCGTCCGCCCGCCAGCAGCACAGCGCCCCCGCCCGCCAGCAGCACAGCGCCCCCGCCCGCCAGCGGCACAGCGCCCCCCCCCGCCAGCAGCACAGCGCGTCCGCCTGCCTGCGGCACAGCGCCCCCGCCCGTCAGCAGCACAGCGCGACCGCCCGCCAGCAGCACAGCGCGACCGCCCGCAAGCGGCACAGCGCGACCGCCCGCCCTTCGGGGCACACTGGGGCACGGCTTCCGGCTGGAGCGCGGACCGTTGCACCACCGACGTCTGGCGGACGGCAGCTGGACACGAGTGAAACGAGGCGATACGGCTTGGACTTTCGACTCTCTCCGATGCACGAGCAGATTCGGCAGGCAGCCGCGCGGCTGGCCGCAGATTTTCCGCTGGCGTACTGGCGCCAGAAGGACAAAGACGAAGAATACCCGTGGGCGTTCGTCCGCGCGTTTGCGGACGGCGGGTGGATGGGGACCATCATTCCCGAGCGGTACGGGGGCATGGGCCTTGGCATCTTTGAAGCCGCGCTGCTCCTGCACGAGATTGCCGCGTCCGGGGCCGGCATGAGCGGCGCGTCGGCTGTGCACTTCTACATGTTCCCACCGTCCCCTATCGTGCACCACGGCAGCGAGGGGATGAAGCAGCAGTACCTGCCGGAGATCGCGCAGGGCAAGCTGCTCATGGCGTTTGGTGTGACGGAGCCAAACGCCGGGTCAGATACTTCCCGAATCGAGACGAAGGCCGAGCGGACGGCAGGCGGGTGGGTGGTGAACGGCCAGAAGGTCTGGACGACGAACGCGCAGAACGCCAGCAAGATCTTGCTGTTGGCCCGCACCAGTCCGCGCCGGGAAGATCGGCCGCTCGATGGGATGACGCTGTTTTTTACCGATCTCGATCGAACCCACTGCCACGTCCGGCGGATCGACAAACTGGGACGTGCGGCGATTGACTCGAACGAGGTGTTCATCGAAGACCTGCCGGTCTGCGATGACGAGGTCGTGGGCGAGGTGGGGCGGGGATTCTACCACCTGCTGAGTGGACTCAACCCGGAGCGGATTGTGCTTGCGGCAGAGGCTATCGGCATCGGGCGCTGCGCCTTACGAATCGCGTCCCAGTACGCGAAGGAGCGGCGAGTTTTCGGCCGCCCCATCGGACAAAACCAGGCGATAGCCCACCCGCTGGCGAAGGCCTGGGCCGCCCTCGAGAGCGCAGAGCTCCTGGTCTGGAAGGCAGCCTGGTTGTTCGACAACGGGCACCCGTGCGCGAAGGAGGCGAACCCGAATCGCCCTACTTCGTCGTAAACACCGTATTCGCGGCCGACGTCTGCCACGAAGCCGGGATGGTCGTGGACTCCCACTGGCTCTTCGGGAAGAACTCGTGGTGTTCCCGGAAGTACGTGTCCAGCATGTCGCGCGCGATGGCCGCTGCGGACTCGGCGCCGTAGCCACCGCCGGGGATCATCACCGCGACCGCGACCTGCGGATTGTTGAACGGCGCGTATGCGATGAACACCGAGTTCGTCATGTGCACCCCGTTCAGGTAGATGTCCGCCGTGCCAGTCTTGCCTGCCGCTTTGTACGGTGCGGTGGAGAAGTCGGGGTAGGCGGTTCCTTGGGGGTTGTTGCAGGCTTCGTACATGCCCTGCTGCGTCACCTTCAGGTACTGCGGGTTGAGGTTCAGGTTCGCCTGCACCTTCGGCGTCACCGTCTTCAGCGGTTTCTGATTCGTGTTCAACTGCTGGTGTAGTCCCGGCGGGTAGATCGCCTGCAGGAGGTGCGGCTGGATTCGCTTGCCCCCATTCGCAATCGTCGCCACATACTGCGCGAGCTGAATCGGCGTGAACTGCTGCTCCTGCCCGATGGCGGCCAGCGCAATCGACACCGGCGTGCTGTAGTTCACGTACTTCCCGGTCTGCTTCACGGAGGCGGTCGCTTGTTGCAGTGGGAACGGCACCGCCGCGTAGTTGTGCGTGGCGTCCATGATGTAGAAGCGGCCTTTCTGCTCACCCGGCAGGTCGATCCCGGTCAACTGCCCCAACCCAAACCGCCACTCGCCGTTAAACAGTTCGGTGATGCCCTTCGCGAAGTCGGTGTCCCGCCATTGCTGCAAGGAGACGCCTCCGGCCGGTCCGCCGCCGGACGTCGGCGACGCGCCCATCCACTTGGACAGCCACAGCCCGATATTGTAGAAGAACACGTCGGAAGACACCCCAATGGCCTTGGCGTCGTCGACGAACCCGTGCGGCATGTCGTCGTGCTTCATCGCGCCGGCAATCTGAATCTGGTACGGCACCGTGTAGGCCGTCTGCGGCGTGATGACCCCCTGTTCCAAACCGGTCAAGAGGTTCGCCGGCTTCACCGTCGACCCGGGGTAGTTCGGGTTCTGGATTGCGTTGTTCTGCTGCGCCCCCGAGGTCGCCAGGTACTGTGCGTGGGCCGTGAGCTGCCCCGGAACGGTGTACCAGTTCGGGTTGTAGTACGGGTAGCTCACCAGTGACAGCACGCCACCCGTGTGCACGTCCAGCATCACTGCCGCCGCGTCGTTGATGGTGCTCTTGTACGGCGACTTGTCGATGAACGTGGTGATGTCCTGCTGTGTCTTCGCCTGCAGGTGGCCGTCAATCGTCAGCTGCAGGTTGTCCCCGGCGACCGGGGCGGGATCCATCGTCGCCGTCTGAACGCCCGCCGTACCGCTGCCGGTTCCGCTGGACGCGTCGTCCTGTGCGTCTCCCGTATCCCCACTCGTGTGGACCTGGTTCGTCGACGGGTTCACGGTGAGTAACTGCTCCCCACGCTTGCCCTCGAGGAGCTGGTTGTACTCCGCTTCAATCCCCGTCTGCCCGACGAGCTGGTCTGGCAGGTAACCCAGCTTCCCGACGTAATAGCTCTCCGTGGAGGACGTGATGGCGCCGGTGTAGCCGAGCGCGTGCGCCGCCAAGGTACCGTACGGGTAGACGCGCTCCGAGTCGAGCACCACCGTGACCCCCGGGAGTTCGCTCTGGTGTTCTACGACAAACGCAATCTGCTGGTCCGTCAAGTTTTTGAACAGCTTGATGGTCGCGTACTGCTTCTGGCTCGCAATCGTCTGCAGGACCTGTGCCGCCGTCGTGTGGAACACCGGCGCCAGTGTCGCCGCAATCTGCTGCAACTGGGTCTGCGTCGTCGAGCTCGTCTGAACGAGGGACAGGCTGTACACCGGCTGGTCGTACGCCAGAAGCGTCCCGTTCGCGTCGTAGATGCGCCCGCGCGGCGGGAGTACCGGGATCTTCGTGGCGATCTCGGTCGACGCCTGCGAGCGGAACCACGCCCCCTTAACCACCTGCAGGTAACCCATCCGCATTACGAGCGAGGTGAAGGCCACAAAGACCACGCCGTAGATGAAGTTGACGCGAAGCGTGTGGGACCGCTTCGGCGCAGATCTCCGCTGCCCATGCCCGTCTCGCGTCTGCTGCGCCGCAGCCGCAGCCGCGCCGTCCCCACGGTGCGCGCCCCATCCGCGGTTTCGACGCCTGCCGCGCCGCCGCAGGCGGTGCCACTGGATGCCGCCGTGTGACCGGCGGGATCGCTTCGCCCGAGTTCGATCTCGCTTCCACCACCGTCGTTTCCGCATCTGGCGCACCTCCTGTCGGCTTCACCAAAGGTTGTCCCTTCGGACCCATGCGCGGGAACCCGTTGCACGGGTGTGGCAGGGCAGCCAGACGCTGCCCGCTCCTGTGCTGGTTCAGGGACATACGATGTCCATGTTACTACGCGGATGTTGACGAAATGTGGCGGGCTGAAGCGGAACATCGAAGGGACCGCACGGCGGCCATTCGGCTCGGCGACTCCGTGCGCTCCATCGCCTGCGGCCTGTTTACCCCCACACCGCAATGCACCATACCCCCGCCGTCACCACACCGGCGGCCAGATACGACCACCGCGTGAACCGCTCGAACCCTGGGAAGCACAGTTTCGACAACAGCGGCATGATGGCCGGTTGCACGCCGAGAATCAGCGCCACTGTCGCCACGGGCGCCCCCGCAATCGAGACGAACGACGCCACCACACCGGCCGCCGTGAGCAGGCTGGCTGCGAGGACGTGGGGACTGCGATGCCGCCGGTAGAACCGCGCGTGTGCGCGCAGCGTGCCGGTCCACCCGAGGTAGGCGAGGTAGGCGAGGTAGGCGAGGGTGGCCGCCGTCATATCGACGGCGGCGCCGAGGAGCGGCGGAATGCCGGCCGTGCCGAACTTGCGCAACAGGTGACCCGTCGCCTGACACAGCGCCGCCGCGATGCCGAGCAGCAAGCCCTGGGTGAGGGGTGAGAGATGGGCCCACAGCCACCGCCGCCCGGGCGAGACCCGGGTGTCGCGGTAGGGGGTGTAGGGGGGAGCGGATCGATCCGCCATCTGCCCCCGCTCGACGACGAGCAGCGCGATGCTGAAGAGCATCAGCCCGCCGCCAATCCAGTCGCCGGGGTGCAGCGGTTCGCCGAGCCAGCCGACGGCGATGGCCACGGTCAGCATCGGGGCGATGGCCTTCACCACAAGTCCGCGCGTGGCGCCGATGCGGACGATGGATGCGAGCAGCGCCATTCGGCTGAGGTAGTTCCAACTGACACCGGCGAGGGCACAGAAGAGAAGGGCTCTGGGCCAGCCGGGGCCGAGACGGAACGCCCCCGGTGCCCGCACGGCCCCGCCGAGGCAGACCGCCCACAGCGCCGCCGTGCTCACGGACAGCAGCGGCAGCAACCCGTTGTCCGACGTATCGCCTACGGCCTGCGCGCGGTTGACGAACAGGTACGCCAGCCCGAACGCGACGACGGACGCGAACGCGGTGAATTCGGCGTACACGTCGCACCCTCCTCCCATGTCCCGCATCAGTACGGGGTTTTGTCGGCGAAGAGCCGCCAGCGGTCGAACGGTGCATCTGCGTCTGAGAGCCGCAGTTGCTTCATAGGAATGGATCGATCCCCCACCGCCGCGCCCACCTGCTCGTAAATGAAGGCGTCGTCAAAACCGGCTTCCGCTGCAGCGTGCCGCGAAGCGGCGAAGTACACGGCCCGCAGCCGCGCCCAGTAGATGGCGCCGAGGCACATGGGGCACGGCTCGCAGCTGCTGTACAGGTCGCACTCGGTCAGCTGGAAGTCGCCGAGGGTTCGGCACGCCGAGCGGATGGCCTGAATCTCTGCGTGCGCGGTGGGATCGTGCGTCGGCGTCACCTCGTTGCGCCCAACGGCCACCAGCGCTCCGTTGCGGACGACGACTGCCGCGAACGGTCCGCCGCCCCGGTCCACGTTCTCCATCGCCAGTTGGACGGCCATCTGCAGCCAGTCGTGCGACTCCATAGGACATCCTCTCCCTTCATCTGTATGGTGCCGATGCGAACATATGCCGCAGGCGCGGGGCGGGAGCGGGCGGGTGTGGGGGAAAACGGGTGGCGGGCGTGCGCCGCGGATGGCTGCATGGGGTGCCAGCGCGGCGGCGGATTCGCAGATTCAGCAGGTGGCTTGGGTGACGAGCGGATCGCCGCCTATCGAAAGCAGGAACCAACGCCCGGTGTGCGGAAGTCTATGGACATTCAGACAATGGCTCCGAGTGCAGAAACCTTCAGGAGGGGACCCGCATGTCCACAGAACCGAGCGAGATCGTCCATTCCGGGGCCGCGGAGGCTTTGGCGGCCGCAGCCGAAACCGCCCACATGTCCGCTGCGCCGGCGCCAGCCCCTTCCGCCAATGGCCCTGGCGCCACCGCGGGGCCCACCAGCCCAAGTCACTGGGTAGAAAAAGACCGCCAATACGTCTGGCACGGTCTGGTGCCCTACTCCGCTAGCCAGAACCCGATGGTGGTCAGCCGCGGCGACGGCCCGTGGCTCGTGGACGAGGCTGGCAACCGCTACCTCGACGGCATGTCCGGGCTGTGGTGCGCAAACCTCGGGTACTCCGAGAAGCGCCTCGCCGCCGCGGCGTACGCGCAGATGACGGAGATGCCGTACTACCCGCTCAGCCAGACGCACAAACCCGCGATTCGGCTGGCGGAGAAGCTCAACGAGTGGCTCCGCGGCGACTACCGGGTGTTCTTTTCCAACAGCGGCTCTGAAGCGAACGAAGTCGCTATCAAAATCGCCCGCCAATACCACCAGCAAAACGGCGAACCGTCGCGGTGGAAGGTGATTGCCCGCTACCGCGGTTACCACGGCAACACCTCGGCCGCACTCGCGGCGACAGGTCAGTTCATGCGCAAGTACAAGTACGAGCCGCTCGCACCCGGGTTTCTCCACGTCCCGCCGCCGGATTGCTACCGGTGTCCGTTCGGCCAAGCGGCCCAGGCGTGTCAGACCGGCGCGTGCAACCTCGCCTGCGCCGACTACTACGAGCAGGTTATCAACTGGGAGATCCCGGAGACCGTGGCGGCGGTCATCCTCGAACCCGTCATCAGCGGCGGCGGCATCCTCACGCCTCCGCCGGGGTACCTGCAGCGCGTGCGCGAGATCTGCGACCGGTACGGCGTCTTGCTGATTGTCGACGAGGTAATCTGTGGTTTCGGCAGATCTGGCCAGAACTTCGGCCACCACAACTTCGGCGTGCAGCCGGATATCGTGACGATGGCGAAGGGCATCACCAGCGGCTACCTGCCGCTCGCCGCCACGGCGGTCCGCGCGGAGCTGTTCGATGCGTTCCGCGACGACAGCGACTACGGTCACTTCCGGCACGTGACGACGTTCGGCGGCCATCCGGTCGCGTGTGCGGTGGCGCTCGAGACGCTCGCCATCATGGAAGAGCGGGGCCTCGTGGCGCGCGCCCGCGAGCTGGGCGAGCGACTTCAGGAACGGCTCGCCGTCCTGCGAGACTGCCCGAACGTCGGCGACATCCGCCACTTCGGGTTTCTCGCCGGGATTGAGATGGTCGCGGACAAGGCGACGAAGGAACCGGCACCGCCCGCGCTCCTCGCGCAGGTCATCGCGCACTGCAAGCAGCGCGGCGTGCTCATCGGCAAGAACAGCGACAGCGTCCGCGGCTACAACAACATCCTGCAGTTGTGCCCGCCGTTCATCCTGACCGATGAGGAGTTCGATTTCCTGGCGGACACCGTGGTGGAGGCCGTTCGGTGGCTGGGGTAAAGGTCCGTTTGGGGGCGGGGTGTTCCAGCCCTGCCCGCGTTCGGGCCGGAACCGCACGCGCAGTTTCGGCGTTCTGACGGCTGCGCGGTACGCGACGAGGGCGACGATAAACGCCATGGCCGCGTAGAACGTGCTCAGGGCGCTGAACGCCCCATCCATGCCGCTGCCAGCTCGATGGCCCGCCACACTCCCGCGTATCCGGTGCAGCGGCACAGGTTTCCGGCGAGTGCCTCGCGGACCTGTTCCTCTGTCGGCTGCGGGTGTTCGTCGAGCAGCGCCTTCGAGGCCAAAATCATGCCTGGCGTGCAGTAGCCGCACTGAAATCCGCCCGCGTCGAGGAACGCGCGCTGGATGGGGTGCAGCCACAGGGAGCCCGCCACCGCTTCGGTCCCCTCGCGGGCGCTCGCCAAACCCTCAATTGTCAACACGGACGCACCCGCCGCCTGGTATGCCATCACCAGACAGGCGTTCACCGGCTGCCCATCCATCAACACAGTGCACGCCCCGCACCGCCCGATGTCACACCCCACCTTCGTGCCGGTCAGGTCTAGGTCCTCGCGCAGGATGTCGACGAGGCGCCGGGTGGGCGGGGCGCACACGGACTGCGGCGCGCCGTTGATTTCGAATCGGATGACGGTTGCGCCAGGGCCCAGGTGTTCTGCCCATGGTCCCGTCGCATTCGCCTTCGGTCCCTGTCCATCGCCTGCCGGGCTCCTGCGCTCGCTCCCCGCAACCTCGCGCATCCCCTGTGCCTCCCGTTCTCGAATGCCATTCGTGCTGTTTGGAGGATATGCGGTTGCGGGTCGGCGCAACTGGGCCATCGCCCGCGGGGGGTAGCGTTTTCTCAACGCAAGGGCCCGCCGACCGGCCGGTTGTGACGGATTATGAGACGTCTATGTACCCGTCACCCGTTGACACGTTCAGCGGTACTTTGACATGTTTCGCCCATGCAAAATCTGCGAGGTGGAGTCGTCCGGACGTCCAGCTGTAATAGGGATGGCCTTGCGATGGAGAGTATGCCAAGGGCTTTAACAAAACTGTGTCTGCGGTCGCGCTGGATTGCATCGCATCCTGCCGGAAGCCGGTGTAACAGGTCGTGGACACCGGGTCTCCGAAACCGAGGATGCCGGCCAGCGCCAGGGCCCGGAGGAACGCGCCTTGGAACTGCTGCACGATGTGAAGCCATTCTTTGTGGCCGACCCTTTTCTTGAGTTCGAAGATGTGCAGGCGCCAGCCATGAGTCGGTAGAATCTCCATGACGACGCTATCCGCGCAGCGCTTCTCTTTGACGTACTCGAACTTCCTTTGGTCAATTCGATGGAAACAAAGACACGGATTGTGCACTTGCACTTGGATGCGAGCCTGGCCTTGTTGTGAGTTTTCTTCAACGGTAAACTCCGCGGGTAGATTTGATCCGCCAACCAGATGCAAAAATTCGTTGTTGAAGTAGATCAGCCGGTCGGGAAAGGAGCCGGTCACTGGATGTCCCCCTCCTCGTGAAGGCTCGTGGCTTCCGTCAGCAGATCCATGAGTGCACGGCTGAAGGTCGGAACGATAAAGCCATTCGAGTCTTGGCTCAGCGGCGCGATGACCGTCTTGCCGCTGGCCCCGGCTGTAAATTGGTACCCCGCCACAGCATCGGGGCTGAGGACATCCTCGTCCGCGTAGTGAAACTGGGTTTGGAAGTTGGCGCGTATGTCCGGCGGCAGACTGGACATCTTCAGGAGATGGTTCATTTGTTCGAGGAGCGTGTCACTGTGCGTGGTGAACCACACACACAGCCCCCGGTTGACGAGGCGAACGAGCGCCTTCACCAAAAGTCGTTGAACGTCGAGATGCAGATGCGCCTCTGGCTCTTCAATGACCAATACGTGATAATCAAGCGCAGACCGTAGAAAGAGAATCAACGGAGCCAATTCAGAAACGAGCGAAGATGTTACATGAAACGGCATGCTATGACGTAGCCCAGTTGGCAAAAATTCATAAGCTGGAATGGGACCGCCGTGCCTCTGAATCTGCCCGGAAAGCGCTTCGCGTTCTAACATGTCCGCAATATCGCCGTATCTCGAGGTTGTCGGCTCGCCCAGACCCAACAGTTCTTGAAGAAATCTCATGGTGGGGAAGGGAAGCTGCGACTTTGCCAGCGTGTCATCCGTTGCGAAGCTGAACTCCGATGCGACCAGGCTTTGGACAAGCGTCCTGTAGGTCAACATGAATCCCGTTCGTGCCGCAGGCAGGTAGACCGGTTCCCGAGCCGACCGAACCGCGGTCAGGTTGACCGTCGGATACATGGGCGAGCTCAGACCGTCCATCAGGAGTTTCCAGCAGACGTATTTCAGCATTCGGTAACGCTCTGTCTCGTTTGGGAGGGACTCCGGATTCAACGGGAACTGAACATAGTCCTCTCCAGACGAAAATCTTCGGGCACCCAGTTTCCAACGTATGCGAATCGGTCGTTGTCTCGAATAATTGGAAATCCAGATATCCTTCGCATCGACTGGATGCTTCAACAGGAATTCCAGAAACGTCCGCCGCTGGGACCGAAGCAACGAGTTAAACCACTCGACGAAAAGCTCCTGCGCGGCATCGTCCACCGTCACATTCTCCTGGCCCAACCGCTCCGTCAACCATTCTTCGCATTTTCTGTAGGCTTGAGTGCGCTGAGGTATGTCTGGGAACAGCTCTCGGCCTAACGCCAGCAGTCCCCATAACAGAGTCATGGCATAGCTCTTCCCCGTATTGTTGTTGCCGACGAAGAACAGCATCGGCCGGATCTCGATTTTCCCCTCTGCAATCGGGCCGAACTCTCTTACATTTAGGGTCCAGCGCTGATTCACGCCGCTACCTCCCACTCGAGGCCTTGCGTATCCCGGCTTCTACCAGCGTGTTCACAAAGGGTTCCGATTATACCTTCTATACCCTTCGGCCGCTTGTCGCTCCTCGTCCCAGTCCTTCGCCGAAATGTGCCGGCAATCCTGCATTTCTATCTACGAGATCATGAAAATCCCATTGTTTCATGGACCGGTTGACCTGTGCAGTATGTCGCGTTTGCTGTGTGCAAGCTGGTGCGTACAAGCGGTCCGAATCCGCCGCGGCACAAATCGGCCCTACCCATGATGGGCCGTCTGTTTTGGACGGGGCACCGGCGGAACCCGCTCCCTTTGGGCTGGCGGCGGGAAGGGGACGTCCCGTTGCCGCAGGACCCAAGCTGCGTGCGGGCCAGCGTCCCCAGACCTCACAAGGGCTCTCCCTGTCTCTGTGAAACCCTGCCGGGGCGCCGGCCCACACGCCTTTCGGGTCAGCCTTAGCCTTTATTGCGCCGAAACACAATCTCCTTCGGCGCCAGCGACGGCTCGAGCGGCACCGAGACGCTGCAGATGCGGCCCATCGCGTCCGACTGGAAGGACGTCAGCAGCGACATCTGCGCCAGTTTGACGTACAGCTCGAAGTAGTCGTAGTGGTAGTGTGTGAGCGGCATGGTCAGGTTGTTGTACGTGCCCTGCAGCGCTCCGTCCTCGGCCATCGTGACCTCAAACGCCCCATATCCCGGGTGCTCGTAGACCCCGACGTAGTCCTCCAGCGCATGCGAGGGCGTGGTCCCTTCGCGCCGGTGCTCGCGCAGCTTCTGCTTCGCCTGCTCCAGCGACGCCTTCATCTTGCCGTATTCAGCCTGCAGGCGTTCGTTCCAGTCTATCTCGTCCAGGCCGAGCAGCCGGTCGCACAGGTTGTTCGTCAGCACCATCGGCAGGAGCGTGCCGTTCATGTTCGTCAGGACGACCATCCCCGTCTTCTCATCCGGGAGTAGGGTCACCAGCGCCGTGAAGCCGTCGATGTTGCCCCCGTGGTGCAGCCGCTGGTGGCCTCGGTAGGGCTCCACAAACCAGCCCATGCCGTAGGTCATCACCGGCATCTCGGCGAACTTCCACGGGTACAGCTGGCAGACCATTTGCGGCTTGTGCATCTCCGCCAGGTTCTGCTCCGACACCAGCCGTTCGCCGCTGTACACGCCGCCGCTTAGGTGCAGCATCAGCCAGTTCGCCATGTCCAGTACGCTCGAGTTGATGGAGCCCGCCGGACCCATCGCCGAGATGTCGCGAAACGGCATGCGGCGGAGCGTCCCATCCAGCCCCTCGTACGGCAGCGCGTAGTTCGGCGAGGCGGTCATTTCTTCGACCGTGAAGCTGCTGCTATCCATCCCGAGCGGTCGGAACATCCGCTCGCGGACCAGCGCCTCCCAGGTTGATCCGTTCGCTCTCCCCGCCACGTAGCCGCTCGCCATGTACATGTGGTTCTGGTACTGCCACGTCGTCCGAAAGTCTTTGCTCGGCTCCAGGTGGCGCATCCGGTCGATGAGTTCCTCGCGCGAGCAGCTCGAGTTGTACCACATCAAGTCGTGCCGGGGGAGGCCTGACCGGTGCGTGAGCATGTCGCGCAAGCTGAGGTACTGAGACGCCACCGGGTCTTTCAATTCAAAGCCTGGCAAGTAGCGGCGTACGGGTGCGTCCCAGTCGAGTTTCCCTTCGTCGATCATCAGGGCCACGGACATGCTGGTGAACGCCTTGCTGGCCGACCCGATGGCGAACACAGTCTCCGGGGTGACGTCTCGTTGCTCCTCGACGTCGCGGTAGCCAAACCCTTCCGCATAGACGACCTCATCTCCCTGCACGACCGCGACGGCGGCACCTGGCACGTTCCAATCGGCCAGCGCCTGACGCGCAAACGCGGTGAACCCACTCAGTTCGGTTGCAGTCGGCACGCGCAACCCATCCCTTCTTGAACACCTGCAGCTCCGTTCCACCAACCGCTTCGAGCCATCCTTGCAGAAATGTTCAATAGATATTGAAGATAGTATGAATTATAGTAGGTGCGCGTGGAATCCGCCACACGAACGGGTGGGTGCGTTGAACGGTTGTACGACGCATGACACCGGCACCGGGTGACCGCTTACCGGCTGCCGGGTTGAGCCCGTTCCGTCGTCGCGGCGAGGATCTCCTCCGGCGAGATCGGCAGCCCGCGCACGAAATGGCCCACCGCGTCGTGTACCGCCGCCGCGATGGCCGGCGCCACGGCCACGGTGCCAATCTCGCCGACCCCACGGGGCCCGAACATATCCCCCGGCGGGAGTTCCTCCAGCGCGTTCACGCCCACGTGCGCAGGGACGTCCGCGATGGTGGGGACGAGGTAGCGGTCGAGGTTGGCCACCTGGTACCGCCCGTCCGCCATTGCGGCGTTCTCCAGCAGCGCGAAGCCGATGCCCATCGCGTTGCCGCCCTCGATTTGCCCAGCGTAGCCGAGCGGGTACACCACCGGCCCTGCAGCCACTGCTTGGTCCACGCCCAGCACGCGCACGCGCCCCGTGCACAGGTCAACCGCCACCCGCACCACGACGCCGGCGAAGGTGTAGAGGGTGTGCGCGCCCGGCACCGCGTCCGGCGTGACGGGGAAGTGGAAGGCCACCTCCGCGGTGGGCAGGTTCGGCGCCAGGGCTGCGGCGAGCGCGCGCCAGGTGAGGCACGGGCCTGCCCCTCCGGCGCGCGCCGATGACAGCCCCTCGGCCGTCTGAACGGCAGCCCCATCCCGTGCCGGACCGGCCTGCCACCACACGCCGCCAGGTCCCAGCCGCAGGTCGTCCAGCCGCACGCCCAACACCTCCGCCGCTTCGGCCAACACTTTCGGTTTCCACGCCGCCGCGAGCCGACGCACGGCGTGGTAGACGACGTGGGTGGCACGGGATGCTGTGGTCGATCCGCTCGCGGGCACGGCCGCGGTGTCACCGACGGTGAGGCGCAGGTCCTCTGGCGCGCAGCCGATGGCGTCGCCAGCCGCGCGAGCGATGACGGCGAGCAGGCCCTGACCGATTTCTTCCAGGCCAAACGCCAGCTCCAGCTTGCCGTCCGGCGTCAGCGCCAACCGTCCGCCGGCTGGGTCGGGACGGCCAAAGCCGAGTCCGCAGCCGTGCATGCAGAGGGCCATCCCGGTCCCCAGCCGCTCCCACGGCCGCGCGTCGCCGCCGACCGAAGCGTCCGTACCGGCTGCCTCGGGCTCCTGCACCCTGCCACAGTGACCCGCGCTGCCGGCGTGTGCCGGCGCACCCCTTCCGCCTGGCCACAGTCTGGACTGCCGAACGGCCTCCAGCACCTGCAGCGCCCCGTCCGTCGGGACCACGCGCTGCCCGAGCGGGCCGAGGTCGTCCGCACGCCGCAGGTTGCGCCGCCGCAGCTCCCACGGGTCGAGGCCGAGCCGCTCTGCCAGCCGGTCCATCTGCCCCTCCAGCGCAAACGTCACCTGGTTGCCGCCGAAGCCCCGGAACTCGCCGGACACGCCGTTGTTGGTGTAGACAGATTGCCCGTCGATGTCGACGCAGGGAATCCGGTACGGACCCACGGCGTGCTCCACGGCGAAGTCGAGCACCGCCGGGCCGAGCGTCGCGTACGCCCCAGTGTCCGCCACGATGCGCACCTGGTGCGCGAGGAGGTGTCCGTCTGCGTCTGTGCCGGTCTTCATCCAGATGCGCATCGGGTGGCGCTTGAGGCCCGAGATCACCGACTCCGTCCGCGTCTGGTGGACCTGCACTGGCCGCCCGGTCGCCAGCGCGAGCAGCGCGGCGTACGGCTGCACGTTCAACTCGTCCTTGCCGCCGAACGACCCGCCGATAGGGCTGGACACGACCCGAATCCGATCTTCCGGCAGCGCGAGGATACGGGCGAGCTGGGACCGGTCGCGGTACCCGTGCTGCGTCGCCATGTACACGGTGATGCCGCCGTCTCCGTCCGGCACGGCCACGCCGCCCTCAGTCTCCAGGTAGGTGTGCATCTGCCGCGGCGTGTCGTACGTCTCCTCGACGATGGCTGCGCAACGGGCGAAGGCGGCTTCCGTCTCGCCCGTACGGTGCGACACCCGATGCAGCAGGTTCCCACCGGGGTGCAGGCGCGGCGCGTCGGGGGCCAGCGCGGCTAGCGGGTCCGCTACGACCGGGAGCGGATCGTACACCACGTGGACGAGGCGCAGGGCCGCCTCCGCGATGTCGGCGCTGTCCGCAGCCACGGCGCAGAGGGCGTCGCCGACGAACCGCACCCGGTCTTCGCAGAACACGGGCTGGTCCGGGAGCACGATGCCAAACCGGTTCATTCCCGGCACGTCGCGGTGCGTGAGCACGGCATGCACGCCCGGGAGCTGTTCGGCCTGCGACGTGTCGATGCGGAGAATCCGGGCGTGCGGGTGCGCGCTGCGCAGGACTTTGCCAACCAGCATGCCGGGGAAGCGCAGATCTGTCAGGTAGCGGAGCTGTCCGGTCACCTTGGCGACGCCGTCCGGTCGCCACGCATGCGACGGTTCCGTCCCCATCACGGCCGGCCACCCCCCTTGTCCGCGAATGCGGGGGCGGCGAACGCCTGGGCCACCGCGTTCGCGGCCACCTGTCGCCGGTAGTCCGCAGACGCCCACGGGCGCTCGGGGGGATGGAATTCCTCGAGGACGGCGGCGCGAAGCTGCGCCCACAGGTCCGGGCACGGCTGGGCGCCTTCCAACAGTCGCTCGCAGGCGCGCAGCCGACGCGGCGGGAAGTCGGCGCCGCCGACGGCGATGCGGACGCCCTGAAGGCGCTCGCTGATACCGATAAGGGGGTTTGGCGAACGGTCCCCTACACCTGTAAGGGAACCTATACCTATAAGGCAGCCTACACCTGTAGGCTGGTGGGTGGTAGGTTCAACGCCTGCCTGTGAAGTGTCACCGCCGGACGCGCGGCTGACCCCCAGGTCCCAGGTCGCGGCGATGGTCAGGAGGGATGGCGCGAATGCTTCACGCTGGCCCACCTTGCGGAAGGAGAACAGACGCGGCGCGGGCAGTTGTTGCGGTGGCGGGGCGTGATCCGCAGGGACGCTTGGCACCGCCGACCGGGCCTCAGACGGCTCCGGGAGCGGCGCGCACCTGGGCAAGCGGATGGCGGCGAGCAGCGCGGACGGGCTGCGCTGCCCGGAAGAAGGGCTGGCCGACCACGCGGCGTCGAGGGGCTCGACGGCGTACGCGCCGGCATCGAACCAGACCGCCTGGGCGTCCAAGGCCAGCAAGGCGGGGAGGGTGTCACCGACGCCACTCGCGACGTTGCCGCCGAGGGTGGCGCGGGAGCGCACGGCGGGGGCGGCCACCGATTGGCACGCGGCTGTAAGCAAGGGCCAGCCCGTCCGGACCAGCGGGTGGCGCAGGAGCGCAGCCAGCCGCACAAGGGCGCCGATTTCGAGGCCCGCCACGCCGGGGGTCACCGGGCGCGGAGGCTGGGGCGCCCCTGCCAGTTCCGGCCGGATGGCCTGCAGCTCATCGATTCGCTCCAGACTCACTAGGTGCCTCGGCATCGCAGATATACTGCGCCACTGCACCTGCAGCAGCGTGCCGCCGGCCACGTAACACGACGCCGGATGGCACGCGCGGTGGAGGGCCCACGCGGTTTCCACGTCCCTCGGCTCCCACACGCGCGGTCCCAAAGTGGCCGCTTGCCCAACCATCTCCATCCCTCACTCCCCAGGTTGCGGCCGCAACGGACATCCCGGCCTTGGGACATCCGTCTGCGGCCCATCGCTGGTGTGAGGATATGCGGTCAGCGCGGCACGGAACACGCGCGCTTGCCCATGTGGCTGGGGCAGCGCGGGCGCCCGTGCGCCGACCGGCGCTCACGAGCCAGGGGACCGCCGCTCATCCGGTCCAAACGGCTTCGTTCAGTCGGCGATATCGAGCCGGAAGGCGAGCACCGTCACCTCGGGCGAAGGGTGAAAATCGAACTCGGGCACGCGGACAAAGCCCATGCGCGCATACAAGCGCAAGGCGCTTTCCATGAAGCTGCCGGTATGCAGCCCGATGGCGCGCTCGCCGGCGGCTTTCGCACGCTCCACGCAGGCCGAGACGAGCGCCTCGCCAATGCCCCGCTTGCGATACGGACCCGAGACGGCCAACATGCGAATCTCCGGATACGGCAAGGCGCCGACTCGGCCGTCATAGGCGTCTTGTTGGGACGGGTACAACACCACGCTCCCTGCAAGCTGGCCGTCGATCTCCGCCACCAGGACCGTCACGCCCGGATGCTGGTCAGACGTGGAGAGGATGGAGGCGCGCAAGTCCGGCCACGTTGTCGGCTCAACGGATTCGTAGGGTTCATAGGCGCGCAGGCGGGCGGACCGGACCGAGGGCAACTCTTCGGGGCGCGCAACGCGGATGGATAGGGACACGAGGTCGTCTCCTTCTTGGTTCGGCATGATATCGAGTTCGAGTGTACCGGAGATCCCGTCGTGTGTGAACAGAGCCGAGAATGAACGTGCGAATGATGAAATGAGACTCCGTACGGGACTGCGGGAACGCTGCATGCGAGGGCGCGACAAGTTGCGGACATCGGTGCTGCTGACCAGCGTGGTGCTCCACATCAAGGTGACGACGAGCCGCCTCCTTTCACCGCAGCCACAGTCGACCAATGCCCCCAGCCGACTATCGCTCCCCGTGGTACACGGGCCCCGCCTTCATCAGCATCCCGTCCAAGGGGTGCCCCAGCACGCCCTCCAGCCAGGCAGCCGTCTCTGTCAACTGGCGCGTGTCAATCTCGACACTGACCCCCATCTCCTGGAACATGTTCACGACGTCCTCAGTGCACACGTTGCCGACCGCCTTCGGGGCGAACGGGCAGCCGCCGAGCCCGCCGACGGAGGTGTCAAACCGCCGCACCCCCGCCAGCCAGCCGGCATACACGTTGGCGATGCCGAGCCCGCGCGTGTTGTGGAAGTGCAGGCCGAGCGGCACTTCGGCGCCAAAGCGGTCGGCGAACTTGCGCACACCGTCCGACACCTGGGCCGGGTTTGCCGCGCCGACCGTGTCGGCGAGGGTGATCCCGCTGCAACCCGCCGCGAGGAACTGCTCCGCAATCCCTAGCACGCGGTGGAACGGCACGTCCCCCTCGTACGGGCAGCCGAACGCGGTTGCGAGGCAGACCACCACCGGCAGGCCGGCCGCGCGCACGTCCTGTACGATACGGACGATCTCGCTGACCGACTGCTCCACGGAGCGGCGCGCGTTCTTTCGGTTGAAGGTATCGCTCGTCGCCATCGCGACGTGAACTGCGTCCAACTGGCAGCGCAGCGCCCGTTCCGCGCCCGATTGGCTGAGTACCAAACCCGCGTATTGGATCCCTTGGCCGCGCGGTACCTGTTCGAGCACCGCCTCCGGGTTCGCCATCTGCGGCACGACCTTCGGGTTTACGAACGAAACCGCTTCCAGCTTGCGCACGCCCGCGTCCACCAGCTGGTGAATCAGCCGCACCTTGTCGTCCGTCGAGAGGTGCTGCTTCTCTGTCTGCAGGCCGTCGCGCGGCCCAACTTCCACAATCTCCACCTGCACCGCAGTCCATCTCCTTCACCAGGTTGTTGGCGCCTGCTCCAGCCCACTTCCCGCAATCCCGCTGTCCGCGTCAGCCCGCGCCTCACAGCTGTGCCGACGACCGGCCCACTTCGTTCGAGTCGCCTGCGCGCGCCGCCAAATCCGCCGCGTGGGCGAGAACGTGATCGCGCCCCCGGTAGATGTGGGCCAGCATCTCCGAGCGGGCCCAGTCCGCATCGCCAAGGACAACGGCGTGGAGGATCCGCTTGTGATCTTCGTTCGATTTCGCGGTTTCCTCGGCGCTGTACCAGTAGAACGACCGGAACACGAGCGGCAGCACCACGACCTTGCCAATCATGAAGTTGAGATGCGGGTTGTGGGCGGCGGCGTGGAGGGTCTCGTGAAAGGCGTTGTTCGCCTGCATCAGGTCGTGGATGTGCTGCCGCCGCTCGGTCGGCAGCCGCAGGCAGCGGTCATACACCGACACAGCCTCGGCCATCTGCTCAATCTGCGCGTCCGTCCGGAAGCGCGCCGCGTGCCCGGCGGCGTACCCCTCGAGCAGGGCGCGGATGTCGTAAATCTGCTGCACGTCCTCCGCGGTGAAGCTGCGTACCACCACACCCCTGCGCTTGACCGGCGTCACTAGCCCGTCTGCCTCTAGCCGCTTCATAGCCTCGCGCACAGGCGTACGACTGATGCCAAGGGTGGTGGACAGAAACTCCTCTGTCAGCCGCTGCCCTGGCTCCAGATCGCCCTCCACAATCCATTGCTTGACCGATTCGTATACGTCCGTCTCTTTCAACCCCTAGGTCAAAATTGTATACAATGCGAACTCAAGCTCGTTAAGGCGTTTAACGGTTCCTCGTACTATCTCACCGCAAATCAATGGACTGAGTGGGGATAAACGACGTTTTTTTTGTTGTCATTCTTGTTCGAAAAATTTATATTGCATGCAATACGCAATGATGCGATGATTATACCACGAAGCCAGCAACCAGAGGTGAAAGCGATGTCAGAACAGGCAGGGCAACAGGCGTTTGCGGATTTGCGAGTACTCGAGGTCGGCACGCTCCTGGCCGGGCCATTCAGTGGCCGGTTGCTCGCGGACTTCGGTGCGGAGGTGATTAAGATTGAACCGCCAGACCGACCCGACCCGCTGCGCAAGTGGGGGCAGGAGAAGGATGGTCACGGGCTGTGGTGGCCCGTGCAGTCGCGCAATAAGAAGTCGATCACGCTGAACCTCCGCCTCCCGGAAGGCCAAGCGGTGTTCCGCGAGCTGGCGGCGAAGGCGGACATCGTCATCGAGAACTTCCGGCCCGGGACGATGGAGAAGTGGGGGCTGTCCTACGAGTCTCTGTCGGCGGTCAACCCGCGCCTCATCATGGTCCGCACCTCCGGCTTCGGCCAGACCGGCCCGTACAGCCAGCGTGCGGGCTTCGGCAGCGTCGGTGAGGCCATGGGCGGCCTGCGCTACGTAATGGGCTTTCCCGACCGGCCCCCGGCCCGCATCGGCGTGAGCATCGGAGATCAGTTGGCGGCTCTCTACGCGACCATCGGCTGCCTCACGGCCTTGCACGAGCGCACCCAGTCGGGGCGCGGCCAGGTGGTGGACACGGCCATCTACGAGGCGGTGTTTTCGACGATGGAGAGCCTGGTCCCCGACTACCTGCTCGCCGGCTACGTACGCGAGCGGATGGGCAACGAGATCCCGGGCGTCGCTCCGTCCAACATCTACCCGACAAAGGACGGTACCTACGTCGTCATCGGCGCCAACGCAGACACGGTCTTCCGGCGGCTGTGCGAGGCGATGGGGCAGCCCGAACTCTCCGCCGACGTGCGCTACGCGACGCATGAGGCGCGGGGCCGCAACATGCGCGAGCTGGACGAGTTGATTGGTCGCTGGACGCAGACCCTCGACGCCAGCGCATGCCTCACCATCCTCGAGGCCCACGGCGTCCCGTCCGGGCGCATCTACAGTATCAAGGACATCCTGGAAGATCCGCAGTACCAGGCCCGCGACATGATTGTCTCGGTGCGGCACCCCGTGCTCGGCGACTTCCCCATGCCCGGCGTGGTGCCGAAGCTCAGCCGTACCCCAGGGGAAGTTCGCTGGCCCGGCCCGCACACCCTCGGGTGTCACAATGACGAGGTGTACGGCCAACTGCTCCGGTATCCGCCAGAGCGGGTTGGCGCGCTGCGGGAGCAGGGCGTCATCTGACGCCCGCGCCCCCAGGCAGCCGTTCGCCTGCTGCCGCGCACCCATCGCCCGACTTCTCGGCTCACGCTTCTAGGCCTTCGTGTAACCGCTGTCATGAACTTGTTCCCATCTCATTCCACTGGCTTCCTGACTTGTCCCGCACCTGCGCTTGAACAAATTTGAAACCGCAAGGAGGTTGATCCCATGTCCGCTCCACATGACACCTCGGCAGGCAATCGGCTGGACGGGCTTCGGATGGGCCGGCGTCATGCGTCCATCTTCGGTATGCTCGCCGGCGGCGGGTTTTTCGACGGCTTCGACATTTACCTGGCCGGCTCCGTTCTGGCCGCGATGCTGGCCTCGAAATTCTCGAGCATCGGCGGCAACGCCACGTTCATCTCGATGACCTTCTTCGGGCTGCTCATCGGCGCACTCAGTGCAGCGTTCCTCGGTGATCGGCTCGGCCGCTCGTTCACCGCCAAGTACTCGCTGCTCCTCTACGGACTTGCCACCGTCGTGTGCGCCCTTGTGCCGTCTTTTGACGCGCTCCTGTGGCTCCGCTTCATCGCCGGCATCGGCCTTGGCACCGTCATCGTCACCAGCTACGGACTGTGGGTAGAGTTCGTGCCGAAGAAGTCGCGCGGGTTCTGGACCAGCGCGATGTCGTTCGTTATCAACCTGTCACAGCCCGCCTCCGCGCTGCTGGCGCTGCTGCTCGTCCCGCACTACGGCTGGCGCATCCTGTTCTGGATCTCCGGCCTCGGCGCCATCGTCATTTGGTTCTTCCAATTCAGGCTGCTCCCCGAGTCACCGCGCTGGCTCGAGTCGAAGGGCCGTACCGCGGAGGCCGAGCGAGTGCTCGCCCAGTTCGGCGCCTCCGCCGCGCCCGCCGAGAAGCTCGCCCCGGCTGCGGGTGCTGCCGCCAGCCCGACGCTCCCGGCGGTATCCCTCTGGTCTCCAGGTGTGCGGCGGATCACGGTGCTTACCATCGTCGTCTCGGTACTGTCGCTGGTGACGTGGTACACCTTCGCTTCGTGGATTCCAACGTTCTTCGTCCACCAGGGGATCTCGGTGGTCAAGAGCTTCACCTTTTCGTTCGTGATTATGCTCGGCGCCATTCCGGGCAACGCACTCGCCGCCTGGCTGAGTGATCGAGTCGGGCGCAAGAAGACCCTGATGGTGCTGTCCGCCGTCCTGGCGGTACTCGGCATCCTCTACGGGTACTCGACGGCGCCTGCCACGATTATGACGGTTGGATTCCTGTTCATCATGGGCGGCAACATCCTGATTGCCGTTACCACGGCAAGCTACATCCCGGAGCTGTTCCCGACCTCCGTGCGCATGGCCGGGTCGTCGCTCGCCAACGCATTCGGCCGCGGCGCCACGATTGTTTCCCCGTACGTCATCGCCTACCTGTACGACAACGTCGGACCGCGCTCCGTCTTCTGGTTCGCATTCGTGCTCTACATCATCATGGGCCTGTTCATCCTCCTTCTTGGCCGCGAGACCAAGCAGCAGAGCCTAGAGGAGATTGAACGGGCAGAAATGGTCGATTCTCTGGGTCACAATTCGACCCTCGCACGGTAACGGGCTCACCTGGCAGACGGGCGGGCCGTCGCGGGCGGGAACCGCGCTGTCCCACGGCTCGCCGCGCTCGAAGAGGAGGAATGCGCGATGCGACAGACTGAACGACTGCAGTCCCTGTTATCCAAAGACGGCCTCATTACCGCACCCGGCGCGTACGACTGCATCACGGCCAAGATGATTGAGCAGGCCGGCTTCCCCGCCGTCTACATGACCGGCGCCGGCACCTCCATGAGCGTCGCTGGCCTGCCCGACTACGGCCTCCTCACCATGACGGAGATGGTACAAAACGCAGCCCGCATCGCCGACTGCGTCGACGTCCCCGTCATCGCAGACGCAGACACCGGCTACGGCAGCGAGATCAACGTGATCCGCACGGTCCACGAGTACGAGAAGCACGGCGTGGCCGCCATCCACATTGAAGATCAGGGCTTCCCGAAGAAGTGCGGCCACCTGGAAAACAAGCAGATTGTCCCGCTCGACAGCTTCCTCTCCAAAATCCGGGCCGCCGTCAACGAGCGTCACGACCCCGCCTTCACCGTCATCGCCCGCACAGACGCCCGCGCCGTGACCGGCTTTGACGATGCCATCGCCCGCGCCAACGCGGCCGCCGACGCCGGCGCCGACCTCATCTTTGTCGAGGCCCCGCAAAGCGTCGAGGAGTTGCGGGAGATCCCGAAGCGCGTCTACGCCCCGTGCATACTCAACCTCGCCCAGGGCGGCAAGACCCCTATGGTCAGTCTCAGAGAGGTCGAAGCCTTCGGCTACAAGCTCGCCATCCTCCCCAGCCTTCTGCTCACCTCCGTCATCGCCGCCTGCGATGACGCGCTCCAGTACCTGCAGACCATCGGCAGCCCACCGCCGCTGCGCGAGGGCCTCAGCATCCGGGAGAAGTTCCGCCGTTTCGGTTCTGACGAATGGGATCGGCTCGGGAAACAGTACGGGGCCGGGGAGTGACCCAGCGACGGGGCCGGGGCGTGACCGCGTGCACACGCTGAGCCCCAAGCGGCCACGGAGCGGGGCGGGACTGCCGAGAGCGGCGGCCCCGTCTCGTTCGCGTGTCTCTTTGCCGTTGCGGACTTGGTCATGCGGTCGTTGGAAGCGAAGCGAGTCGGCACACTCGAACGACGAACAGGGGAGATTGCACGAGCTGACCTTCTCACTCTGGACGAATGGGGATACGTGCCCGTGGACCGCGACGGATTGTAGTGACGATTTCACGTGATGGCGGACAGCTACGAGAGCCGAAGTCTCGTGATAACAACGAACCTTGAATTCTCCATATGGGGTTCGGCCTATACGGATGACCAGACGGCTGCGGCGATGATGGACCGTCTCGCCCACCACGGCCACCTCCTGGTGTTCGAGGGGGAGAGCTACTGGATGATGCACGCACGGATGAAACAACGCTAGAAAATCCCTATCGCGGGGATGGGGGAAAACACACGATTTCTCTGGTGAACCTCGCTTGACGAAATACAACTGCCCCCCAAGGATCTCCACGCCAGCGAGGCGGCCTCCGGAGGCACCACGGCGGCGGACTGGCAAACCAGTATCCTATGAGATCTTCAGATGCTGAAAAGGTCTCGTCCTTCCATCGCACGTCGGTCCGCTCGGCGGTGCGACGCCGAAGTCGGAGGCGGCCCACGGCCGTCGATTTCTCGTCACTATTTGAAACCAATTTCATTGACTGGAATGGGGTCATCTCGTAGCTTGAGGTCGAGGCATCATGAAGGCGCTTCACATCCCGAATGGCGGAGGGAGGTTCAGAATGGAAGCTGCGTCCACGTCTCAACCCGCATGGACCATCCAGAGCCTGGCGCGTGGTCTGAAGCTGCTCGAATTGATAGCGGAGCAGCCGGAAGGCTGTAATGCGAAATGGTTGAGCAAGGTGTCTGGCATTAACCTCAGTACCTGTTACCACCTGTTGAACACCTTGGATGTGGCAGGGTATGTCGAGAAGGATCGACAGACGCAAAACTACGTGCTAACGTACAAGGTTTCCTACCTCAGCAACCTCATTCAGAGCAGAAAGATATTGCCGAGGAAGATATCCACGCTTGCACATACGCTGGTCCAAAAAACAGGTGAGACGGCCTACGTCGCAACTTGGGAGAACGGAGAGGTCGTCGTGAGCCACATCGCCGAAAGTGACCAGGCGGTCAAGGTCCGCTCACTGTATGTCGGCTATCGTGACCATGCATTTGTCCGCGCGTTGGGGAAGGCCATCCTGGCACATGTCACGGCCGCCGAACTCATGGCCTACCGGGCCGCTCACGTCCCGGTGCGCAGAACGGAGCACTCGCACGTTGACTGGGACGACATCCAGGCGGAACTGCAGCGCACCCGTGAGCGGGGTTACAGCCTAGATCTCGAGGAGTTCGAGCTTGGGGTCTGCTGCATCGGGGCGCCCATTTTCCGTTTTGACGGCGCGATTTGGGGTGCCATGTCCATCTCGATGCCGAGCAGCCGGTACAATCCGGCGGATGAAACGACGGTTGCCTATCTGCGGGGAGAAGCGTACGCCGCGTCACTGAGCCTCGGGTACCAGACGACGGCCCGCAAAGAGGAGCGAGACGTTTGAACAAGGACACGCTGTTGCGTTGGTATCGCACCATGATGCGCATCCGGATTTTTGAGGAGACGGTCAATGAGAAGTTCCTGGCAGGTGAGATTCCGGGATTCGTGCACCTGTACATCGGCGAAGAGGCAGTGGCCACAGCCGTCTGTAGTCTGCTGGAGGAAAGCGATTACATCACGAGCACGCACCGGGGACACGGGCACACTATCGCCAAAGGCGCAGACGTGAAGCGGATGATGGCTGAACTGTACGGCAAGCGCACTGGGTACTGCAAGGGCAAAGGGGGCTCCATGCACATCGCGGACTTTGGGGTTGGCATGCTCGGTGCGAACGGCGTGGTTGGCGGAGGCATCAACCTGGCGGCCGGTGCGGCACTCGCGAGTCAGCTGCTTGGCAACGGCCGTATCGCCGTGTCGTTCTTCGGTGACGGCGCGAGCAACCGCGGGACGTTCCACGAGGGGCTCAACCTGGCTTCCGTGTGGCGGCTGCCGGTTGTCTTCGTTTGTGAGAACAACCAGTGGTCGTCTACGACGCCTTACCGGGAAAGCACATCGGTGGAAGACATCGCCGTGCGCGCCGCTGCGTATAGCATGCCCGGTGCGGTGGCGGACGGCAACGACATCTTCGATGTCTATGAGAAGGCTGCGCAGATGACCCAGCGGGCGCGGGAAGGCGGCGGTCCGTCTCTGCTGGAGGCGAAGACGTATCGCATCAAGGGTCACTTCGTGGGGGATCCGGAGAAGTACCGGAAACGCGAAGAGGTGATGGAACAGCTCGACCGGAACGACCCGATTAAACGATTCGTGGAACGTGTTCTTGAGGAGGGTCTGTTGACCTCGGAGGACCTGACCCGAATCGACCACGAGACGCTGGAGGAGGTTTCCTCTGCGGTGGCCTTCGCCAAGGAGAGTCCCTTCCCCGAGCCCACAGAGGCCTATGAAGATCTGTTCGTAGAGGCGGGTGCACAGTGAGAAACATCACGTTTGCTGAAGCCACGTTAGAGGCGATGAGGGAAGAGATGGCCCGGGACGCGCGCGTGTTTGTGATGGGGGAGGACATCGCTCGCCAGGGCGGCATCTTTGGTCAGTTCAAGGGGCTCCCGGATGCGTTTGGTCTGGAACGGGTCCGTGACACCCCCATCTCCGAGACAGCGATTGTCGGAGCGGGCATTGGGGCCGCACTCGGAGGGACCGTTCCGGTCATTGATATGCACTTTGCCGATTTCATCGGTGTTGCCATGGACGAGATCCTGAATCAAATGGCGAAAATCCGCTACATGTTTGGCGGCCAAGCCAACCTCCCGCTGGTGCTGCGGGCTCCCGACGGTGTAACCAGATCTGGAGCTGCCCAACACTCCCAGTCGCTGGAGGCGCTGTTCATGCACATCCCGGGGCTGAAGGTGGTTGCCCCGTCCAACCCTAAGGACGCGAAGGGGCTCCTTAAGGCCGCCATCCGCGATCCCAATCCGGTGATTTATTTCGAACACAAGGACCTGTTTCGGCAGCGGGGGGAAGTCCCGGATGGCGAGTACGTCACGCCCATCGGGGAGGCCAGCGTGGTGCAGGAGGGAGGTCGGCTTACCGTCGTCTCCTACTCGCGTATGATGACCCAGGTACAAGCCGTATGCAAACAGTTGGGTGATGAGATAGCCGGGCAGGTGGAGCTGATTGATTTGCGATCCATCGTCCCGATGGATACGGAGACCATTCTCGCGTCTGTCCGCAAGACCCACCGACTGTTGATTGTCCACGAGGCAGTGAAGCGCGGCGGGGTAGGGGCCGAGATTGCGGCCGTCGTTGCGGAGCGCACAATCGAGTACCTCGACGCCCCCATTGTTCGCATTGGAGCCAAACCATTCCCGGTGCCGTTCAGTCCAGCGCTTGAACCCGCCGTGATCCCGCAGGAGCGCGAGATTGTCGAGGCGATTCGCGGGCTGCTTGGCGCGCGGATATAGGGGGGAGGAGATGAATCCATGGAAGCAGTCGTGATGCCGAAACTTGGGTTGACGATGACGGAGGGGACCGTCGCAACTTGGCTCAAGCAGCCGGGTGACGTGGTCGAAGCTGGGGAGGCAATTGCGGAAATTGAGACGGACAAAATCACGTATACCCTGGAGGCGCCGGTCGACGGCCGGTTGGTGAGGATTGACCTGGCGGCCGGCGAAAGCGCCCCGGTTTCACAGCCCATTGCTTGGATTGGTCAGCCGGACGAGTCACCGCCCAGCGCAGCAGCGGCGACCGTTGCACCTTCGGCCGAGGGCATTACGGCGGCAGAAGCGGTCCAAGCTGAATCGGGCGCGGGTCAGTCGGCGGGTGGCCCGCTTGCCACGCCCTTCGCGAAGAAGACGGCGCGTGAAAACAACGTTGCGCTCAGCGAGGTTACCGGCTCTGGCCCCAACGGCCGAATCCAGGCTGCAGACGTAGAGGAATTCCTGAAGCGCCTGAATCCGGGCACCAAGGCGACACCGGCGGCTGCCGCCCTGGCCGAGGAAGCAGGACTGGATGTGTCGACGGTTCCTTCCGCGGGAGAGCGGGTACGCCGTGCAGACGTTCAACGGGCATTGGAGCCGCGGCGGCACCCGGAAGGAAGGCTCATTCCCCACTCTGCCATGCGCGCGTCCATCGCCAACCGCATGTCGGAGAGCTGGGGCACGATTCCCCACGTCACCGTGCACAGGACATCTCCGGTCGACGGACTGATGGCGCTGCACCGCCGCGCCAAGGAGACGGCGCAGGCGAGCGTCTCGCTGACGGCCGTCCTGGCGTGTCTCGTCTCGCGCACCTTGCTAAAGTATCCGGCCCTCAACGCTCATTACGAGAGTGCCGGGTGTCTGGTGTTTGACGATGTGGATCTCGGTGTCGCAGTGTCCGTTCCAGGCGGCCTGGTGGTACCGGTCATCCGCGATGCCAACCGGAAATGCATCCCGGAGCTCGCAGAGGAGATTCGCGGGTTGTCGGAACGGGCGCGTTCTGGGGGATTGGAGTTGAAGGATCTCGAAGGCGGCACGTTCACCATCTCGAACCTGGGGATGTACGACGTGGACGGATTTACACCCATCATTGTTCCGCCCCAGGTCGGCATTCTGGGCGTTGGACGAACGACAGGTGCGGCCTCGGAATCGGTTGAGAGCGGCGCGGCTCAGCAGAACATGACCGTGAGTCTCTCCTTCGACCACCGGGCAGTCGACGGTGCGTACGCGGCCCAGTTCTTAAGCGCCTTGGCGCGAAGCCTTGCAGACCCGCTTCAGGTGCTGCTTTAAGGAGGTGATGTCATGCATGTCCTGGTTGTGGGAGGCGGCCCCGGTGGATACACCGCGGCGCTGCAGGCGGCACACAGCGGTCAGTCCGTAACCTTGGTGGAGCGGCGCAGCGTAGGCGGCACCTGTCTTCATCTCGGCTGTATCCCGACGAAGAGCCTGCTCGAGACCGCCTCGGCATGGCAGCGGGCGGTCGAGCGCGGGTGGGTTGCTGGGCCCGCGATGCCGCCGTCGGACTGGCAGGGCGCGCAAGCCCGCAAGGAAGGAACGGTCCAACAGTTGGCCGGCGGCGTGCAGTCTCTACTGAGGCAGGCCGGCGTACGCGTGGTGCGCGGTGACGCACGGTTTGCCTCGCCCACCGATGTCGTGGTGGTGGATGGTCAGGAGACACACACAATCAAGTTTGATTGCGCCATCGTCGCCACGGGCTCGCGGGTCGCATGGCCGAGCATCCCTGGGGCCAGCGAACGGGGTGTGTTCACGAGTGACACCCTGCTCGGGATTTCTCAGTTGCCGCGCCGGTTCGCAGTCGTCGGCGGCGGCGTGGTCGGGCTGGAGTTCGCGTCCTTGTTTCGCCAATTGGGCGTGCAGGTCGAAGTGATTGAGTTCGCGGACGACATCCTGCCCCGCTTCGATCGGCGCACGGTACGGGCATTGGCCGCCCAGCTGGGTGCCCAGGGCATTTCCGTCCGGACGGGCGCGGCCGTTCAATCTATTCAGCGGGGCGCCTCCGGTGACGGGCTGACGCTCGAGGTGCAAGAACACGAGGGCGCGCGGTCCACGTTTCAGGCCGACGCAGTACTTCTGGCTGTCGGGCGGGTGCCCAACACAGACGGACTCAAGCTGCAGGCAGCTGGGGTTGAACTGGACCGCGGGCGTATCGTCGTCAACCCGCAGTGCCAGACGTCCGTCCCCCACATCTATGCCATCGGCGACTGCGCCAACCCCATGATGGTGGCCCATGCAGCGATGGACGACGCGCGGGTGGCGGTGAACCACCTGCTCGGGCACCCCGGCGCGCGCAAGAACCGCTGGCTTGTCCCGCAGTGCGTGTTTTCGAGTCCGGAGCTGGCGACCGTGGGCATGACGGAGCAGGAGGCGGAACAGGAGGCCCTGGACTTCACCGTATCCGAGTTCCCCATGGCCGCCAACGGGCGGTCCCTGATTGCCGGGACGGATGGGCTGTGCCGCGTCATATGGGAACGCGGTTCGGGGGTCATTTTGGGCGTTCACATGGTCGGTCCGCACGTCACAGAGGTCATCCATGAAGCGGCCTTGGGGCTGGAGCTTGAGGTGACAGTCCGCGAACTGGTCGAGATGATTCACGTCCATCCGACAGTATCGGAGGCCTTACATGAAGCGGCGCTGGCTGCCAGCGGCAATCCGCTGCATGTTCCGAAACAACGTTAGGAGGCGAAGGTTTACATGAAGAACGCGGTTGTAACAGGCGCAGCACGAGGCATCGGGTACGCGGCGGCGGAAAAGCTGCTCGCCGCAGGCCACCGGGTGGTGCTGGTTGACCTGTCGGATCGAGTCGAGGAGAGCGCGCGCGTACTGAGCCGCGACCACGCGCGGGCCGTCCAGGCGGACATCCGAGATCAAGCGCAGGTGAAAGCGCTGATGCAGCGGGTGGCGGATGAATTCGGAACCGTCGACATCGTCGTGAACGTCGCTGGTACGGCGCATCGGGATTCGTTCGAGGAAACCACCCTCGAGCATTGGTACGCGGACGTAGACACGAACATGACGGGGACCTTCCTGATGTGCCAGGCTGCGGTCTTCCCGTATATGAAGCGCCAAGGCAGCGGCCGCATTGTGAACATCGCGTCGGTTTCAGGAAAAGTCGGAGGCATCGGACCTGTTTACGACGACGGATCCGGCGGCCGCACCGGCATCGCCTACGCGGCCTCGAAGGCAGGGGTCATCAACATGACGCGGTGGATTGCGAAGGAGGTGGGGAAATGGGGCATCACCTGCAACGCGGTGCTGCCGGGACCGATTCTTACGGACATGACCAAGGGCCACGCCTACGACCTCTCTGCATTGCCGGTAAAGCGTTGGGGCACGCCCCAAGATGTCGCTGAGGCCGTGGAGTTCCTCAGCCGCGACAGCTCGTCCTTCATTACTGGGACGTGCCTGCACGTGGACGGCGGGCTTGTGATGGCCTGACTGCGCCAAGTTTCGTTCAAATATTCCGCAACGTATCTCGGAGACGGGGGAGATTTGATGTGAAGGTCGGACGATCACGATGGCTTCGGATTCTTGTCCTATTGTTCCTCATGTATCTCTTCGCGTTTGTGGACCGCTCCAACATTGGGATGGCCGCGCCGACGATGGTGAAGTCGTTTGGGCTGACCTCCACGGCGACCGGCGTTCTTTTGTCCGCATTCTTCTGGGGCTACGTGATTACGCAGATACCCGGAGGGTGGATTGCGGCGCGGTTCAGTGCGAAGTACGTCATCATCTGTGCGGTCGCGGTATGGGGCGTCATGTCTATCTTGACCGGCTGGATGCCGACGTTCGGGGGTCTGCTGGCGGTCCGTTTCATCATGGGCCTAGCAGAGGGCGTGGTCTGGCCCGCGTTTTCGGTCATTTTCGTGAATTGGTTCCCGGATGACGAGCGGGGTCGAGCGATTAGCTTCAGTGAGATGTCTCTGCCGCTCTCCTCACTGATTATGTCGCCGCTCGCAGGCTGGATGATTCACACTTGGAATTACCACGTGATGTTTGTGCTCCAGGGGCTGCCGCCGCTGATTTTGGGTGCCCTGTTCGTCTGGCTTGGCTCCGACTCTCCTGACAAGGACCGCTATATCTCGGAGTCGGAACGGGCCTTTCTGCAGCAGCATCGAACGAGACAGAGCCAGACATCCGGTACGTTACTCGATGTCCTCGCCAACTACCGTATCTGGGTGCTGTGCGTGATTTACTTCCTGTGGATTACGGGTATGTACAGTTTCGGGTTGTGGCTGCCGAGCCTGGTGACGCAGTTGAGCAAGAGCGGCATTGAGGCGGTTGGGTTCATTTCCGCCATCCCGTTCGTCCTGGCGGCTGTGTCCATGTACCTCAATGGGATTTGGTCAGACCGGCGCGGTTCGAACCGTGCGCTGCCGGTCGCGATACCGCTGCTGATTGGCGGACTTGCGCTCGTGATTGAACGCTTCGTCGGGGTCAATATCGTCGTCAACATGATTATCCTGGTTGTGGCGGGCATCGGGATCTACGCCGCCTTTGGCCCCTGGTGGGCTTGGTGCATGTCGTTCGTCCCCAGCAACCAGGCGGGTGCCGCGATGGGTCTCGTCAACTTGGTCGGGAATTTCGGCGGTATCGTGGGGCCGATTGTGGTGGGTGTCGCCGCGCACGGTGAAAACGTTATCAACGGCTTCTACATCCTCGGGATTGCGATGCTGCTCGCATTCGTGATGGTGGCCACGATAGCCAGCCGCTTCCGCGTGCCCAACCACGCGGTCGAGATCAGCGAGCCTACTGCGCATTAACAGGGGCCGATAGAGGCGCGTCGACCCGGCCGTCATCGCGCAGCGTATGCAGCGTATGTGGCCGGGTTGCGGATCCGGACAGACGCAAGGAGCGTGCCCCCGTGGCTCACACCCACGGGGAAGGGCCCTTGCGTCTGTATTCTATGGCGACCTTTGGCAGAGCAGCGCGGTGCCCCGTCTCACGTACGCGCTGTACAGTCGTGCTCGCCCCGAGTGGCATGCTGATGGGCGTACGGCATCATCGTGTTGCGCGTGAACCACGAACCAGGTCGCGTCGTCGATAAACACGACCAGGTACACCTGCTGCTTCTTGCCGCCAGGTACCATGGGAAGGTACGGACCGAATTTGATGTCGCTTTGCCACAGGTCGTTGCGGTGTCTGCGCTGGAAACGCCGCGCGGCTGTGCCGATGGACGCATACATGCGCATTTGGCGGGAGCTGTAGCCGCGTTGCGCCAGTTTCTCCTAAAGGGTACTTCGTTTGATCTGCCCCGGCTCAGTCGGCCCCTCCCATTCGAGGATGTCAATGCTCTGGGAGATGCTTCTTGACGGCACTTCTCTGCGCAACAAGATGGCTTGCTCAAGCAGGGACTCGGGGATGGTCTCCTGCGGCTGGTACACCCGAGGTCGCGGCTTGAGTCCGTCAAACTCTGGCGCCCGGTACCTCGCCAGGTACTGGCGAATGTTTCGCTCAGCGAGCCCCGTTTGAACGCAGATCTCGGCCCTGATTTGCCGGGCCCGTCCTGCGTCCGGGCCCTCCGCCGGCAACGGGGGACAGCATCTGCACCCGATTCGCGGCGATTTCATCCGCCTTCCTCGCATCTTTCATGCTGAACACCTCCTGTTTGGTAGGAATAGCATGAATGTAGCGCGAGCAGCGGCCTGACACGCCGGACGGGTCTGTACCCACAAATATAGATTCATGATCCGGCGGACCGCACGCGCCAGCCAACCGGGCGCGCTTCCGACGAACTGTCCGATGCGATGGAGTACGGATTGTGAAAGGGCGGACGAGGTCTCCGCATTTGCTGAAAACGGTGCGCAATGGGCGCGAGACGACCTGCTACGTGTGGCATCTTGCCGCAGTTCCTGCAACATAGTCGGCGGATAACCAGCTTCACTCTGTCACCGGAACCGCGAATCCACGTCCGCTTTCGACGCTCGATGACGCCAGCTCACTTCGCCAGCAAGGACAAGGGCGGATTAACCCCCGCAGATCGGACACATGCTCCCGATATTGAGCTATTTCGCAGTTTTTCTAAAGGCCTTTGCCCTGGTCTATAATTTGCCATCGGTCGTCGGTCCGTCAAGGGTCGCTGCCGCTGAACCTTCGGTTTCCCGTTGACGGCCCTCCTCCCTCTGGCCCCGGGCAGTTAGGGGCAAAGGCCCTGTATACGCACCGGCGTGCGTCATACCCTCACCGGGCGTCTGGGTTCGAGCCCTGTGTCGATATGACGGCGGTAGAACTCCGCAGGGGACAGGTAATGCAAGCTCGAGTGCAGTCGACGGTTGTTGTATCGGGTCACGAATTCGACGACCGCCTGATACGCCTCTGCGTAGGTCTGAAACTCGTACATTGACAA
>JAIMBT010000030.1 GCA_023511295.1 Alicyclobacillus sp. | reverse complement strand
CCTGGCGTTTGAACTCTGGAGTAAATTTCCGACGTTCCACTTGAACAACCTCCTGACCTAATGGTCTCATGGATTAGAGAGATTGTCCAACTCGATTACGGGGCTTAAGAGATACGTTGCGGGCACGCCGGCTGAACCACACATCCTGGCGAGCCTTGGGGCGGGGGGAAGGTTTGTGAGTCACAGGCAGGTTTTCATCATGTTGGCGTATACGTTTTTCTTCGTCGCGTTCGGAACAAACGTTCCAGCCCCCTTGTACGCGGTGTATCGAGAGACGTTTCACCTGTCAGCCGGGATGATTACACTCATTTTCGCAGTGTACGCGCTGTGCTTGATTCCATCGCTGCTCGTAGCGGGGCAGATGTCAGACGGGCTGGGGCGGAAAAGGATGTTCATCATCGGCGTTTGGCTGGCTTTGGCTGGTTCGCTGCTGCTGGCTTTCGCGCGGGGATTGATGTCGCTGGTCGCAGGGCGGGCTGTACAGGGTATCGCGGCCGGGTTGTTGAACAGCACCCTGACGGCTGCACTCGTGGAATTTCATCCAAAGCGCAATCAGAAAAGGGCTTCGTTTGTGGCAACGGCAACGATGGCCGCAGGCACGGCGGCCGCCCCGCTCATCTCTGGCCTTCTCGCGCAATACGGACCCTACCCACTTTTGACGCCGTACTTACTCCACGCGGCTTTCATTTTCCCGAGCGCGTTGTGTGGCTTCGCGATGCCGGATACGAAGGCACGGGCAGGCGTCGCGAGCTGGAAAATTCGCTGGCCGTACATTCCTCCGGCCATTCGAAAGCCAGTTTCCGTCTCCGCATGGGCGGCCTTGGTTTGTTGGGCGGTGGTCGCGCTCTTCATGTCGTTGGTACCAGCTTCCGTCGACACCCTTCTTCACACGTCCAACTTGGCTGTTGCTGGTTTCATCCCATTCGCCATCTTTTTGTCTTCATCCATCACGCAGTTCATCTGGAACCATGCTCGCCCTACCACGTACTTCACCGCAGGGTTCCTGTTCTTGGTGATTGGGCTCGGCACGCTGCTCGTGGCGATCTCGGTGACTTCGCTGGCCTTGTTGGCAGCGGCGTCCATTCTGTGCGGTGTTGGACACGGGCTCACCTTTATGGGCAGCATGGTGCGAGTGAACGAAGTCGCACCGCCCGCGCGACGAGGCGAAGTTGTATCCCTGTTGTACATCTTCGCGTATGTCGGTGTCGGTATCCCAATCATTGGACTGGGTTTCTTATCTCAAGGGTGGGGCACGCTCCCAACCATTACGGTGTTCTTCCTCTGTATCCTCATCATCTCGTCCTTCCTGTGGACACAGTCGCGGAAGGTCCAATAAAATCCGTCATCGGCCACCTGTGTGCACAGCTGAACCACCCCGCGTTTTTGCGTCTCTGTTTCCGCTTCGAATCATCGACTCAAAAATTCATTCGAATCAATTGCTAGACGAGGTCCGGTGTTTTACCATATGAAGGGTTGTTGGAGGAGGACCTCGAAGTGATTTCATTAACGAAACGGCTGAGCGTTGCAGATGCGGCGCATATTGCCTATTTCTATCATTCACAGGACGTTTACATCGATACGGCCATTTCCTTCATAAAAACCGGACTGCAGTTAGGGCAGCATGTTGTTTTCATCGAATCGAAGGAGAACTGGTTGGACATCCGACAGGGGTTGCCAGGTCTCAGTGCGGTGGATTGGCAGAGAGTCCAATACATCAACAACCTTGAGTTCTATCGCACGTACGGAGATTTTGCCTTCGAACGAGTGCTTGGAAACTTGCGCGGAGCCGTCGAACCACTGCTATCGGAGGGTCGTTCCATCCGGCTGTGGGGTCATGTGGAATACCAAGACGGATCATTGGAGGCAGCGTCTAAGGTGCGCGCGTATGAACACGCCTGTGATATCACCGTCAGCGACCTCGGGTTCTTAACCGTTTGTACATACAACGCTCGACACGTCCCTGCGTCTGTGTACTTGGATATGATGCGATGTCACGAGTACCTGATGACCGATGAAGAACTGATCCACTCACGGTTGTACCGAAACTCGGTCAGCAAGCGAGAGCGTGTGTTCCCGTCGCTGAGCGCCCAAGAGCGTATCGAATCAGAGGTCGACCTATACAAACAGAAACTGGATTTTGTTCATGTGGTCTCCCACGAGGTCCGGAATCCATTGACGATTATTCAGGCCTATGCAGCCTTGCTGTCCAAGGAAGAGGCGGATCCAGCGAAACGGGACAAGCTGAAATCCATCATGGACTACTGTAAGGTCATCGACCACGAAATATCCCATATCATCGCCACGGAAGAGGTATTAAGCACGGAATCTCTCTGGCACAAGCGCATCATCCTGTTGAAACCCATTGTGGATGATGTACTCGAGATCATGCGGACGAAGGCGAGAACGCAAAATATCCGTCTGGTAACCACTCTTCACGTTCCTGACAACCAATTGGTGGTCGGCAATCGGATTGGTTTAAAGTTGATACTGTCCAATATCATCAGCAATGCGATTAAGTACAGCAACGAAGGCTCCACAGTGAACGTCACATGCAGCAGCATCGATGATCCGTTTGAGTTCACGGTGGTGGACCGTGGTATCGGCATGACGGAGGAACAGTTAAGCCGTCTGTTCCGCAAATACGAAAAACAACATGAAGCACAAGCTGGCCAGGGAATTGGTCTATTCATGGTCAAGAAACTGGTGGATCAATTGGGAGGGACGATTGCCGTCCAAAGTTCTCCAGGCGTCGGGACGTGTGTCCAGATTCGATTACCCATCTTGATGAAACACCCGGAGGAACTGCTGCCTCAGATGGGGTAAGCTCCGCCTCCCGTCTGAGACCGGTAGTCCGATGCGCAGGCAATCCATTAGCCAACGAGCAGATGATCAAGTATACTGTAAGGGTTGTCGAACCGTGTTCGATTGCCGGGCCATGCGTCCTGACGGAGATGTGAAACACCCTTTGAGCCCTGCCCGCTGAACCCCGCCCTGCTTGGGCCGGTGTACAGTGGAGCTTGACCATGGCCTTCGCCGGTATACGGCAACCCAGCATCACGGGAGACTGTTCAATGGCTCTTCAATCTGAATCCTGTTATACGCGGATGGGTACAAGGATGGGGATCGAAATGGAAGTGGAGAACAGGACAGACGTCGTGTTGATTGGCGCAGGCATCATGAGTGCGACGCTGGGAACGCTTTTGAAGCAACTGGCGCCCGACTGGAGTATTCAAGTGTTTGAACGCCTTGACAGCATCGGCGAGGAAAGCTCCAATGAGTGGAACAACGCAGGTACGGGACATTCGGCGTTGTGCGAACTGAACTACACCGTGGAGCGGCCGGACGGTTCCCTCGACATCAGCAAGGCTGTGCACGTCAACGAGCAGTTCCTGGTATCCAGGCAGTTCTGGTCCTACCTCACCCGGCAAGGCATTATCGAGAATCCGCGGGATTTTATCGTTCCCGTGCCGCATATGAGCTTCGTGCAAGGGGAGCAGAATGTGGCCTTCCTGCAGAAGCGTTTTTCAATCCTGTCTGAGCACCCGCTGTTCCAAGGGATGGAGTACTCCGACGACCCGCACAAGCTGGCCGAGTGGATACCATTGATGATGAAAGATCGGACCATCGATAAACCCATCGCGGCCACGCGCATCGAATCCGGCACGGACGTGAACTTTGGGGCGCTCACGCGGCTGTTGTTTACCCATCTGAAGGACCGCGGCGTGAGCGTCCAGTGCGGTAAGCAGGTGGACGACCTGCAGCGGAACCGGGACGGGTACTGGGAGTTGAAGGTCCGAGATACGAAGTCCGGGACAGTCGAGCGACATCAGGCCCGGTTTGTCTTCATCGGCGCGGGCGGGTGGAGTCTGCACCTGCTGCAGCGCTCCGGCATCGAAGAAGGGAAAGGTATCGGCGGGTTCCCGGTCAGTGGACTGTTCATGGTCTGCGAGAACCCAGAGGTCGTGCGCCAGCACCACGCGAAAGTCTACGGCAAGGCCGCGGTTGGTGCGCCGCCGATGTCGGTGCCTCACCTCGACACGCGGGTCATCAACCAGCGCGAGTACCTGCTGTTCGGTCCGTTTGCGGGGTTCTCGCCGAAGTTCTTGAAAGCCGGATCGATGTGGGATCTCCTAAAGTCTGTGAAGCCTCATAACATCGTCACGTTGCTGGCGGCCGGCTTCAAAAACGCGGCGCTGACATGGTACCTGATTAAGCAAGTGATGCTCACCAAGCAGCAGCGGATGAATGAGTTGCACCAGTTTGTGCCGACGGCGCAGAGCGATGACTGGAAGTTGGTCGTGGCCGGACAGCGGGTGCAGGTGATTCAGAACACGGCTGCAGGCAAGGGGATTCTCCAGTTTGGTACGGAAGTTGTCAGCTCGGCGGACGGTTCGGTGGCTGCGCTGCTCGGTGCCTCTCCGGGCGCGTCGGTGGCGGTCTCCATCATGATGGAGGTCATTGAGAAGTGCTTCCCGGAGCAGCTTCCTGCCTGGGAGTCGAAGATCAAAGAGATGATCCCGTCCTATGGACTGACCTTAGGCGAGCACCCGGACATGATGCGGTCCATCCAAGAGACGACAGCGGAGGCTTTGAATCTAGTCTACAGCGGCCGCGCAGCCGGTCTGTAATCCAGAGCCGGAGTGTCCGCGAACATGAACCACGGCTCAGGTGTTTTCCAGGTGACTATCGGTTAAAGGAGGAAGGGGCTCTGAGTTGCGGGGCCCCGCCCATGTGCTTCGGTTAGACGTCCTCAGAACCATCATCGAACGAGCACTCCGCCATCATCCGCACCCGTTTGCGCAAGCAGGGACTTGTTTCACGTGGGAAGGTTCCGCCCGGCTCGTCAGCAAACAGACCAACCAGCGTTACGACGTCTCGGTGTCCATCCGTTTCGAAACGTCACCTCGATTGGCCGCCCAGGTTGCGGCGTGTGTATGCAAACCGGAGGTTCGTTTTGCCGACCTTCAGGTTGTCGCGTTGGTTGACACTCGATTGCGCGGCTCCATCGAGGTAACCGGGTTGCCCCGCGGGGATGAGAAACAAGACCTCCTGAAGTTCCTCAAACAAGTCGAGTCTGTTGCCGGAAAAACTGTACCGTGAGCTCGCGGCTGGGCCTCAGTGGTCGTGAAGCCGGTACTTCTTGAGCTTACGGACCAGGGTCGAGTGGCTGACGTTCAGCCGTTTTGCGGCGTTCCGAATACTCGTTGCCTCGTGTAGGGCTTCTTCCAGCAGTCGGCGTTCGTATGCATCCAGCCGCTGCTGCAGGGAAGCCCCGGCTCCTTCCGACCGAAGCCCGGACGGTTCACGAACGCGGCTATCTGATACAGTCCGGTTCAAGCCGTCGGGCTCCACGCCGATTCGGTCACTGAATGGGCCTCTCTCCACGTTCGCCCATGCGCCCAGGCGCGCGTCGGTTTCAGGGGTGAGGACGTACGCCGGCAGGTCGTCCGGTGAGATCTCTTCCTCGGCCGCGCTGATGCATAGACCTTCCAACAGGTTCCGTAGTTCTCGAATATTCCCCGGAAATGGGTATCGAAGAAGCGCGGCCCTTGCCTCAGGGGATAGGCGCCGCGTGATGCCGAGGTACTGACACAGAGCCGCCATGTAATGGTCAAGGAGCGGTTCGATGTCCTCCGGCCGTGATCGTAGCGGTGGAATGTGCAAGAAGCCGACGTTCAAGCGATGGTAGAGATCTTCCCGAAACGTTCCGCATTGAACCCGTTCACGTAGGTGGGCATTGGTACTGGCGAGGATACGAACGTCAATCACGCGCGACCAACTTCCCCCGACCCTCCGCACCTCTCGGTCCTGCAGCACGCGCAACAACTTCGCCTGCATGGACTGTGAAAGCTCGCTGATTTCATCCAACAACAACGTCCCCTTGTCGGCCAACTCAAACAAGCCCGGTTTCCCTTCTTGCTTCGCCCCCGTAAATGAGCCGCGTTCGTAACCGAACAGTTCAGACTCGAGCAGGGACTCCGGGATAGAGGCGCAGTTGATTTTGATGAACGGCATGGTGTTGCGCGGGCTATGCTGGTGAACCCAATTAGCCACGACCTCCTTTCCGACTCCGCTCTCCCCCTCGATGAGGATGGTCGACGGAAAGGCTGCCATGCGCCGCGCTTTGGCAAACAACGCTTGCATCGTCCGGCTCTGAATCACCACGTCTCCCAGTGCGTTCACGAGCGCTCCTCCTTGCGCGTGATAGGCCAAAGATAGCGGATACACCCGCTTGCATCAAATCTTGTTGGTGCCGTTCTGATGCACTATTGGTTCGATATTGCACCAATGTCCCCATCCACCCCTCGGATTTGCCCCATTCGCTGTGATTCAGAAACAGCCCCCATTCGCACGAAAGACGCCCATGACACCTGCCTCCAACTGCCGATGCCGGTCCGGCACGGGTTCACGTGCCCATGGCATCAATCTTGCTATTCAAGTCTCCTGTAAGGCCTGGCTGGGCATGGTCCCGGCTCATCTCGCGTGTGAAAGGGGTGTGCGGATGACCCGCGCCGAAAGGGAGATGGAATCCAATTGGATTCCACACATCCAAGAGGCTATCAGACAGCACCAAATCCAGACTGTGCGGGTTTGTGTACAGGATGTATCAAACGTGTCGCGGTCTCGTTACGTACCCGTTCGCCGTTTCCTGCAACTGCTTTCTGGAGACGCCCGCCTGTCCTTTCCGTCGGCCTTGTTTTCGCTCGATACGGCTGCAGCATTGCAAAGGGGCGTCGGAGAGACCTATACCGGCGGGTACCCGAGTTGGTATCTGGACTTGGATTTAAAATCCTTCAGCGTCCTTCCGTACGCTCCCGGTGTGGCGCGAATCATCGCCGATGTCGTGACCGCCGAAGCGGAGCCAGTGCCACTCGCGCCACGACAGGTGCTCAAACGCGTACTGTCCGAGTACGACGCGCTCGGGTACCGCGTCCTAGGGTCTTTCGAGTACGAGTTTTACGCGTTTCGCGAAGTGGAAGGGACACTGAAACCGGCGTGGGATGGGCTCCAGTGTTTCGCAGAGACCAAGCAGGCAGAGGTAGAATCTGTGATCCTCGCAGTCCTCAATCATCTCACCGAGATGGGGGCTGGTCCGGAAGCTGCCAACACGGAGTACGGAGCTGGTCAATTCGAAGTGTCGAATTCACCTTTTTGGGGCGTCGAGATTGCCGACATGGCCTTCTATTACCGCTCCAGCATCAAGGAAATTCTGGCTCAAAAGGGCTATCGGGCGTCTTTTCTCAGTAAGCCCAGGAACGGGATGAGCGGCAGCGGGGCGCATCTGCACCATTCCGTTCACGATTCGGGGGACAGGAACATCTTCTTCGATCCGAACCAACCAGACGGACTGTCCGATTGTTGCCGGTGGTTCGTTGGTGGTCAGCTGTACCATGCTCGAACCATCAGCGCGTTGTGCAACTCCACCGTGAACAGCTACAAGAGGTTGCAGGCTGGAACGTTCGCTCCGGATAGAGTCTCGTGGGGGTATGACAACCGTTCATGCATGATTCGGATTCCGGCCGCTCGAGGTAGCGATACGCGCGTGGAAAACCGCCTGCCTGGGGCTGACACGAATCCATACGTCGCGTTGGCTATCACGCTGGCGGCCGGGCTGGATGGGATTCGGCAGCGGATGGAACCTGGCGCGGCCTGCGGGCCGACCGAAAACGCGTATGCTTCTGCCTCGCGTTTGCTTCCACGTTCACTCGGCGAAGCCTTGGATGACCTAGAGCGGGATGCGTGGGCGAAGGAGGTACTCGGCCCAGCCTTCGTGGAGCACTATCTGGCGCTTCGGCGATTGGAGTACGAACGGTTTTTACGACACGTGACGGACTGGGAGCTGGAGGAGTACGGGGATGTCTTTTGACGCCGACGAAACACGGGTGCACCGGCGTCGGCGAGACCTGTGCTCGAGAGGATACTGAACGTTGAGAGGAACGGAGGTTGAGCGGTATGTCCAAGATGGTGGCGAGCGACGCATCCGTCGAGCAGTTCGGATACAAACAGGAGCTGAAGCGTTCCCTGAGCTTTTGGGATCTGTTGGTTTACGGTCTCATCTTTATGGTACCCATTGCGCCGATGGGAATCTATGGCCAAGTCGTTCAAACGGCCAATGGAATGGTGGTCTTCGCGTATTTTATTGGCCTCGTCGGTATGATCTTTACGGCCTTCAGCTACTTCAAGATGTCAGAGGTCTTTCCGGTGGCAGGGTCCGCTTACACGTACGTTCAACGCGGCTGGAACCCGTACGTCGGTTTCATCGCCGGATGGATGATTCTCCTCGACTACATCCTTGTTCCGGCCCTGCTATACCTTGTCTCGGCGTCTTGGCTGACGCAGCTCCTCCCTGCCATTCCGACGTGGGGATGGCTAATCATCTTCATCGGTATCAATACCATCGTCAATATCCGTGGGATTGAAATGACCAATCGAGCCAACTGGGCCATCCTCATCTTGGAGGTCATCACGTTCGTCCTATTCTGTATCATGGCTTTCCTGTTCGTCGCCCACGGCAAAGATGGGACGGCGTTTACAGCTGCTCCGATTATCAACCCCGCCAAATTCAACATGGGGATGGTGGGAGCCGCAACTTCTGTGGCCGTTCTCAGCTTTCTCGGCTTCGATGGGATCTCCACGCTGTCGGAGGAGACCGCCGGAGGTCGGTCCACGGTGGGCAAGGCGACCGTCTGGTCCCTCATCGTGGTGGCGGTGTTCTTCATGATTCTGACCTACTTGGCTGCGGTGGCCTATCCGAACTACATGTCGTTCCCAGACCCGAACGTGGCGTTCTACTTCGTTGCCGAGAAGGTCGGAGGTACGTGGCTAAAGCTCCTCACACTGGTGGCGACGGTCGTGGCTTGGGGCATTGCGGATGCACTGGCTGCGCAGGCTGCGATTTCCCGTCTGTTGTACAGCATGGGACGCGACAAGATGCTGCCTGGGTTTCTGTCCAAGGTTCACCCAAAGTTTCAGACCCCCTACGCGTCTACGCTGCTTGTCGCGGTCATTTCCTTTGTGGTGAGCTTTGTCATGTCCATCGATAATCTGAGCCGTCTGGTGAATTTCGGAGCCCTCACCACGTTCATGGCGTTGAACCTGACGGTGATGATCTACTTCGTCGGCAAGAAGAAATCTAAACGCTGGTGGTCCCACCTCGTCATGCCGCTGATTGGTTTCGCGGTCCTGCTGTACGTCTGGGTCAATTTTGACCGCATCACGTTCATCCTCGGCGCTTCCTGGTTCGTCCTCGGCATGATTGTGCTCGCCGTGTCGACCAAAGGCTTCCGCGCCATGCCGAAAGGACTTCACTTGGATTCTGCCGAATAATTCTCACTGTACGACGCGGAACGCTTGTTGCGCCCTGCTGCCGGGACGGATAGCCAAGGACCGTACGCACTCCATCGCACAGGAGGTTTCTGGAATGTCGGCAACCATCGCGAAAACGAATGTCATCTACGCCATGTCCCCGCACAATCCACCTGTACAGACGCTGCAGGACGGAGATACCGCGGTGTTTGTCACGTGTGACTGCTTTGAAGACCAAATCACCCGGGAAGACCAGGACTTTGGGGGCATCGATTGGGACCGCATCAATCCAGCGACTGGGCCGGTGTATATCGAAGGGGCGGAACCCGGTGACCTGCTGGCTGTGCACATCGAACACATCCAGCTTGCGGACCAAGGTGTCATGACCACGGGTCCCAATTTAGGCGTCATGGGCCCGTCCTTGGAGCGGAACGTGGTCCGAATGGTTCCGGTTCGCGACGGCAAGGCCGTGTTTGCGGATTTTGAACTTCCCATCAACCCGATGATTGGGGTGATTGGGACGGCGCCGGCGGAGGAGGACATCTCGTGTGGTACGCCGGGTCCGCATGGCGGGAACATGGACTGCAAACGCATTACCGAAGGTGCCCACCTCATCCTGCCGGTGAATGTGAAAGGGGCGCTGTTTGCGCTCGGAGACTTGCATGCGGCGATGGGCGACGGCGAAGTCGGGGTCTGCGGCGTCGAGATTGCGGGGGCGGTGACGGTCTCCTTCCGGGTGCTGAAAGACAAACGCTGGCCGGTGCCTATGGTGATGGACAACGAACGCGTGATGACGATTGCGTCCCACGAGGACCTGGACCTGGCTGCTGAGGCTGCCGTCTACCATATGGCAGAATTCCTCGCCGAGGAACTGGGAATGGACCGGGGCGAAGCGGCGCTCCTGATGACTGCGGCCGGACAGTTGGCCATCTGTCAGGTGGTAGATCCGAAGAAGACGGTACGGATGGAACTCCCGCGTTGGATTCTGGAGCGGAAAGGGTTCCGTTGGTAATCCGGCTGGACTGCGGTGCACCACCCCGTTCAAGGCGTGGGGTGGTGCACCGCTTTGCACAGTCACCCTCACCGAGCGTGCTTCACGCGCCACCGAGCTTCGCGATGACGTGGCAGATGCAGCGGATTCCGGCAAAGAAGTTTTCGACGCCGATGTTTTCGTTCGGGGAATGATTCGCTTCGTCCGAATTGGCATACGGGACAATCACACTCGGAACGCCCAAGATTCCCGTCCAAACGTAGTCTGGCAAGCTGCCGCCAAGGCTCGGCATGACCACCGGTTGCAGGCGATAGGCGGCTGTTACGGCGGCAATCACGTCTTGGATGACGGGTAAATCGGCGGATGTGCGGGACGGCCGCATCTGTCCGAGGTGTGTCACTGTCACCTCCGGATCAAACTGCTGAACGTACGCGCACAGTTTCTCGAAGATGTCGTCTGGGTCTTGACCGTAGACCAGCCGCATGTCGAGCTTGACGGTCGCTTCGGCCGGGATGATGGTCTTTGATCCCGCGCCTCCGTACCCGCTGTGGAAGCCACAGATGTTGAATGTCGGTTCGAACATCAGCTTGCGGTAATACGTCTCGCCGTCCATGTTCAAACTGGCGCAGCCTGCTTGTTTCGCTGCCTGGGCAGGGTCGAAGGGCAGTGACCGCAGATGGGCCAGCTCGTGGTCCGATGGAGGCAGGACGCCGTCGTAGAATCCAGGGATGAGCACGCGGCCGCGGGGGTCGCGCATGGCGCTGAGCAGCTCGACGAACCGCCAAGCCGGGTTTTGCACCACGTTCCCTTTGTTGCCTGAGTGGTTGTCCCACTTGGCGCACCGACGGCTCAGTTCCACGTACAGCATGCCGCGGACGCCGAGCAACACCACTGGTGCGCCGCTCTCGTGCATCGGGCCATCGGAGGTATAGACCAGGTCGCAACGGAGCAGGTCACGGTGGTCTTCGACGAACGAGGCCAGGTGTACGCTGCCGCTCTCCTCTTCCCCTTCAAACATGAACTTAATGTTGATAGGCAGATCCCCATAGAGTGTGAGGTACGTCTGGACCCCCAGCAACTGGGCCATCAGTTGGCCTTTGTTGTCGCCTGCACCGCGAGCGTAGATTCGGCCGTCGCGGATGGTGGGTTCGAAGGGCGGGGAGTGCCAAGCCTCGATGGGGTCTGGCGGCTGTACGTCGTAGTGTCCGTACACCAGCAGCGTCGGTGCATTCGGGTTCCGCATCCGTTCCCCGTACACCACCGGTTGCCCCGCCGTTTCTATGACGCGGGTGGCGATTCCGAGGTCCTCCATCGTTTGCCGGAGCAAGTTGGCGCATTCCACCGTGCCGGTGTTCTGTGCGCTGATACTGGGCTGCCGAAGCAGCGTGAACAACTGGGACAGGTAGTCCTCGCGGCTTTTCGCCACCTGCTGCGCGACCGCCTCCCCGCTGAAGTTGGGACCGGATGACACACGACGACCCCCTTCACATGGTCGATCCCGCTGGCAACGCAACACCACCCGAATGGTCCGTGCCAGCAGGTCTGAGAGTACAAAATATACCGCAAATTGCGGATGCCATCAACCGCGCTTCGGTGCGCGGTTGCGTGGCCACGGCGAGTACCTCACGTCAGTCGGCAAACAGGCGCCAATCCCCGCCGACCACGCGTTCGTAGTCGGCAGCGATGGCGTCCAACACGGCGTCGTCGGTGCATCCTGAAATCTCCGCCGCCGCGTGACGGACGCCGCCCGCAGAGATGCGTGTCTGCAGTTCGACGGCCGTGGGGTCACGGGGGTTGTCGTACGCGAGGGCGCAGGCGATGGCACGGACGAGTCCGGGGGTGCTTGCACCGGCTGCGCGTGCGAGCTGCAGCGGGCCAAACAACCGGTCCGTACCGCCGAGCTTGCGCAGCGGATCTCGGCCAACGCGATCAACGGAATCAACAACGTGCGGGTTACCAAACCGCTCCCGCACCGTCTGCGCGTACTGGTGCAGCGCCGCTGCGGTGAGTTCCGGGTACGCGTGGCTGAGGCCGAGTACCGCTTCGGTCTGCACGGCTTCGACGAGTCGGCGGATGGTCGCGTCGCCCATGGCCTCAATCACAGTCTGGCGTCCGCGGCGGTACCCCGCGTACGCTGCCGCGGCGTGGGCGCCGTTGACCAGGTACAGCTTGCGTTCCAAATACGGTTCCAGGTTGTCGACGAAGGTGACGCCTTTTAGCTGGAGTTCGCCGCGTACGGCCGGCCGCTCGATGTCCCACTCGAAGTGTCGCTCCACCACGGCGTCGAGTGGCTCTGTCGCGTGGCCGTCGCGATTTGGCGCAATGCGGTCGACGGCGGCGTCTGGGAAGCCGACGTGCGCTTCCATCCACATCCGCACCTCTGGCTGGACGAGCGACCACACCATTTCGCGCAGGATGGATGACGCGCGAACGGCGTTTTCGCAGGCGATCACGTTCAGAGCGCTCGCCACACCGCGGGCCATGCGCCGTGTGAGGCCGTCGGCAATGACCGCTGCGACGGATGCCAGGTTGGCGACGCCGACGGCGGTCGTGACGAGATCTGCCTCGGCCACGGCTTCGCGGCAGGGCTCGGAGTCCAGTAGGACCGCGCTGACGCCGCGAACGGTTTTCACTTCAATCTCGGCGTCCAACGTGATGACGCGATACGCACTCTGCGCCGCCAGGGCGTCGACGAGGGTCGGCACCACGTCGGCGAACAGCACGTCATAGCCGTTCTCAACCAGGACTTCGCCGATGAACCCGCGTCCGATGTTGCCGGCGCCGAAGTGTACCGCGCGGCTCACAGGGACACCCCCAAGAGTGCAATCACGTCATCCGGTGTCTGGGCCTGTGCCAACCGCTCTACGTTCTCTTCTTCCATGCACACGGCCGCAATCTGCGACAACACCTCCATGTGCTCCTCGCCGCGGCCGGCGATGCCAATCACAATCTTCGCGATGTTCCCCTCGCCGAAATCGACGCCGGCGGGGTACTGCGCCACGACAATGCCGGATTGGCGGATATACTTCGCATACTCCGGCATGCTGTGGGGAATCGCGACCTGATTGCCGATATAGGTGGTGATGGACGCTTCGCGCAGCAGCATCCCGTCAATGTACGGTTCTTCCACGTAGCCGTTCTCCACCAACTTCCGACCGACCCGCACGATGGCGTCCGTCTTCGGTTCAGAGGGGACGTTCAACAACACGTTCGATACTTGAATCACTGGCATCATCTGTTCACTCCTCGCAGTTCTGCATCGACGTGAGCAGCGCCTGGCGCACGCCGCCGATGTCTTCTGTGCTCAGCACGTCGACCAAATGTGGGTCCGTCACGAGCATGGCACTCAATCTTCCCAGCAGATCTATCACGTCGAGTTCCTCGTCCACCCTCGCGAGCATCACCAGGATGGTGTCCACCGGTTCCTCCTGGGTGCCCACCCCCCGAACCGAGATTGGGCTGCGCAATCGGTAGACCGCAATCCTGCATCGGTGCATCGCGTCTGACCGTGCGTGTAGCACCGCCAAGCGTTTGCCGGGGAGGACGACACTGCCAAGGCGCTCGCGCTGCACGATGGCTTGCCGCACCGCCTCGCCGTCGGCGGCGTCACCGGCTTCCACAGCATCGACCGCCGCGCGGTGGATGGCGGCGGACAACCCGTCCACTTCCACTGTGAACAGGGCGGCCCGGCTCGCGATGGCCGCTGCCGCTGCACTGCTCCCTTCGAAGTGCCTGTCTCGGCGAACGGCGGCCGATTTTGCCTTTGCGGCGGATAGATGGCGTTCCAAGCCCGCAATGATATCCTGCACACGGGCGATGTCGGCGTCGGTCAAAAACGGTGAGACCACTGCGACGGGCCGCTCTCCGTCGTCGACCGCTACAGTCGATACGACGAAGTCGGCGTCCTCCGTTTGCAGCGACTGCAGCGATTCGATGCCGGTCACCTGGATGTTTGGGAATTCCTTTTTGAGCCGACTTGCGAGCAATTGGGCGGAACTGATGCCGTTGGGGCAGACGATGCGCACACGCCACATCCGCTCCGCCAGCCGCCGTTCGTACGCTGCGCCGAGGTGCATGGTCAGGTACCCGATTTCCTCTTCCGGTGCCTGGATGCCGTACGGCTCGAGGACCCGGTTGGTCGCATCCCCAACCGCTTTGAAAAAGTCTGGGTACTGACGCTTCACTTCGGCAAGCAGCGGATTACGGATGCTCAGTCCCACCGTCATCCGGTGGATGGCGGGTTCCAGGTGTTGCGCCAAACCAGCGACGAGGGCCTGATCTTTGGAGAGCGGAATCTCAAGGGACAATTCGAGCTCTCGCGTCAGCTGAAACGCCAGGTCCATCGCCGTCAGGTTCATCGGGAACAGGCGGACATCCTCGACAATCTTCGTCTTGGCGCCGCGCAGGTGCTTTGCGAGATAAGCCACTTCTCCCTCGTGTACCGGTTGCTCCGGCAAGAGCTGTCCCAGGATGCGACGGCAGATGGCTGCGTCCGGTCCCTGTTTGTCCGCACCGTCGCCGCGATCCGGTATCTCCGCTCCCTGTCGGACGCGCGCGCAGGAAAGCACGACGTGCAGCATGAAGTTGTAAAACGACGCCTCGTCCAGTGCCGGCGTCACCCGCTGCAGTTCACTTTGCAGTACCGCCTCGGCGTGTTTCAGCCAAGTGCGGTGGAACCAGCGCTCGAGCCACGTCAGGAACAACGGGGGCGTCTCGCCGCCGTCCGTGTTGCGCAAAGCCTTCATGAGGTCGATGGGCGAGAGCCGCGCGTGGAGCAGGTCTGCCAACGTCTCGCGCCGGCGTACTTCGTCGCCGGTCACTTCCACGCCGTAGCCTGGACGCCGTATGACGTTCAGCCCGTTGTCCTGCAGCCAGGCGTCGACCCCATCCAACTGGTGGCTCAGACTGGCGGCGGTCACGTGCAGGCGCTTCCCGAGGTAACCGAGTTTGAGTGGCCCTTCCTCCAACAGGAGGTGCGCGGCTAGCAGCACCTCGCGGTCGCGCGGCGTAACCGCGAGGGCCCTCGGCAGGACACCAGCCGCTTCGCGCATGCGCGCCACGTCCGCCGCGGCGCCTGCGATGGCGAGTCGGCCGCGCTCCGCTCGCAGTTGCAGGCGATAGGGCGCGAGAAAGTCGCCAATCGCCTGCAGGTCGCGGTGAACGGTGCGCCGACTCACATCGAGCCGGCGCGCCAAATCGTCCGCATCCACTCCGTTTGGTTGTTCCAGCAGCAGGTACAGAACGTACTTTTGCCGATCTGTCAGCGCGCTGGTCATCACTCCATCACATCACTTCAACTGGTCTAGGTCCTCCACGAACGCGTCGTACGTCGCCTTGTCGAGGAAGTTGTTCACGATGTAGATCTTCGCGTCCGGCGCGACCTGGCTCGCGCGCGTGGCGAGGCTGCTCTGTGTGAACACCACCTCGACGTCCGGCGACAGTTGGTTGACCGGCATATGATGGACCGGGATGTCGTACCCGGCTTCGCGCAGCCGCTTCTTCAGAATGGAGGCGCCCATCGCACTGGACCCCATTCCTGCCTCGCAGGCAAACACCACCTGGCTGGGCACAGCCGTGAGCGTCTCGGTGGATGCAGGGGCCGCCGCGCGGACGCTCGGTTGTGCGGTACTCATCGACGCCGGTGCGCTGGCGCTGGCGGGGGCCATGCCCTTGCTCTGCGCCTTCATGTCCCGAACAATCTCCTGAGCCATCGACAGCGCGGACGCGTCCATCTCCTCCTTCGAGCGGCTGAGGAAGAACGATGCGACGAGCAGTGAGACCGCAGCGCCGACGAAGATGCCGGCGAGCACAGGTAGGTATCCGCCTTTCGGCGACATCGCCATCTCTGCGATGATGCTGCCGGGAGATGCGGTTGCAACCAGACCTGCGTGCAGCAGCATGAAGGTACTGTCTGCCGCCATGCCGCCCAAGATGACGGCGACGACGAGCACAGGCTTCATCAGGATGTACGGGAAATAGATCTCGTGAATGCCGCCGAAGAATTGGATGATGATGGCACCGGGTGCGGACTGCTTGATGGTGCCTTTGCCGAAGATCCAGTACGCGAGCAGGATGCCAAGGCCAGGGCCTGGGTCTGTCTCGAGCAGGAAGAAGATGGACTTCCCGGTCTCCTTGGCTTGTTGGAGCCCAATCGGATCGAGAATCCCGTGGTTGATGGCGTTGTTCAGGAACAGCACCTTGCCGGGCTCGATGAACAGGGCGATGAGCGGCAGCAGGTGGATGTTCGTAATCCAGATGGCGGCTGCGCCGAGCGCGTTCGAGACGGTGTCCATGACGGGCTGTACGGCGAGGAACCCGAGAATGGCGAGTCCGCCGCCGATGATGCCGGCCGAGAAGGTGTTGACCAACATCTCGAAGCCTGCCTTCACGCGGTCGCCCGTCAACCGGTCGAACTGCTTGATGAGGTACCCGCCAAGCGGCCCCATTATCATGGCGCCGATGAACATCGGTTGCGAAGACCCTACGGCAACGCCCGCGGTCGCGATGGCGCCGACAACGGCACCCCGGTTGCCGTGAACGAGGCGGCCGCCGGTAAAGCCAATGAGGACAGGGATCAAGAACGACACGAACGGCGACACGAGCTGGTCGAGGTGCGCATTTGGCGTCCAACCGGTCGGAATGAAAAACGCTGTGATAAAGCCCCAGGCAATGAACGCGGGGATGTTTGGCATCACCATACCGGCGAGAAATCCGCCGAAACGCTGCATGCCCGCACGCGCCTTGCCAGCGTGGGCGACGTTTTGCGCCACTGCTTGCGTAGCCATGAGCAACCTCCTCAAACTGAAATCGCTTTCCGGTTCAAACTATACGAGCCGACCGGGCGGCGGGCAATCAAAAGAAATTCAGCCCTGACCAAGTGGGCTGTGACACAAGTTAATATGTCGGATACCGCGTCGCGCATGCGAACTGCGCGGGGGCTCAGGCCTCTAGGAACGGACTTGACAGGAGGCCGCACGGGGCTTGGGACGGAGGGGGCTGGGAAACGCGCACAGCCTCCGGTCCGGGGACCAGGAGGCTGTGTTGGAAGCGAGGTCATCCTGGAATTGGCACCAGGATGTTCCGTGAGGGGGCGTGGGCGAACGCTGCGCCAGGCCTACTGCCGAATGGCACCCGTTGCGAGTTCCCGTCGCTCCCGCCGCCTCGAAAACCACGCGGTGACAATCGGCACCAGGATGGACGTGACGATGACGGCGGCCGCGACCTGGACGGTGGCCGTCGCCGCGATGCCGCGGTAGCCCGCATACACGGCTGCAACCGCGACAGGAACGGCGGCCGCGTTGCCTGCAGTCGACGCGGCGGCAATGCCGCCGAGGCCCGTTCCGCCCGTCAGTTTGTCCAACAGCACGAGCACAATCCCGGTAATCACCACGACCGCCAGTCCCAGCAGGATACCGGACAACCCGGCTTGTACCACGTTTTTCAGATTGATGCCAAAACCGAGCGCCAGAGCGAACATCGGAATCAATACACCCTGTGCAGGGCTGAGGAATTTGCGCATATCGACGTCCAGATTTCCGAGCACCATGCCGATGATGAGCGGCAGGATGGCATACACGAAGGCCATCAGCGGGAATGCGGCAAGGCCGGCCACACCGAGAATCAACATCGTGAAGAACGGCCCGGATTCGAGCGACATGATGGAATACGCGGCCACATCTTCCGACTTTTTGCCGAACTGCCCCATCAAGGCCATGTACAGACCGCCGTTCGTGTCCGAAAACGCTGCCACAATGGCCAGCGCAGAGAGACCTAGGAACATATGGTTCTGGTCAGGCACGGTGAACTTAATCAACAGTCCGATGATGGCAGCGAGACCGACCTTGCCAACCCAGAGGGCCACACCTTTTTTCAGAATGTACCCGGCCGCTTTGAACTCAATTGTCGAGCCCAGGCAGATGTAGAAGGCCGCAAGCAAGGTGGATGCACCGAGGAACAGCCCGCCGGTGAAGGAACTCTTGAACACGGGGTTGTCCGCCAGACCGGGAAAGATCGTCCGGAGGACAGCGCCAATCAGTAAGGGGATGATCATCATCCCGCCAGGAATTTTCTCCAATCCGCGTTTAATGGGCACGGGGAAACCTCCTCACAAGATGTCTTGTCAATGTTCGGCGCAATCCGGCTTGTCCGAATTGCATGCCCGCAACCCCGCCCGAGGGCGGGGCGACGGTCGTCGTCACCGCGCCGCCAGGAAATCGGCCGCTACCAGCATGGCTTCCACCATGCTCTTCTCCCGGGCGACGCCCTTTCCGGCGATGTCGAAGGCGGTCCCGTGATCTACCGACGTGCGCAGGATGGGCAGGCCGAGCGTCACGTTGATGCCGGTGTCAAAACCGAGCATCTTGATGGCGATGTGGCCCTGGTCGTGGTACATGGCAATCACCACATCAAACTCGCCGCTGGCCGCACGGGCGTAGATGGAGTCGGGCGGCCACGGACCGCTCGCGTTGATCCCTTCGGCCTGCGCCGCTTCGACAGCGGGGATGATCTCGGTCTGCTCCTCATCCCCAAACAGTCCACCCTCGCCCGCGTGCGGGTTCAGGCCGGCGACGGCGATGCGCGGCTTCGCGACACCGAAGCGCTCAAGAGACGTTGCCGTCAGGCGAATCCGTCCCAAGACGCGGTCTTTGGTCGCCAGCGCGATGGCCTCCTTCAGGCTGACGTGCGTCGTCACGTGTACGACGCGAAGCCCTCGGTTGACGAGCATCATCGCGGAGGACGGCGAACCGGACAGCGCGGCCAGCGCCTCCGTGTGACCGGGGTACGGAACACCCGCCAGCTTCCACGCTTCCTTGTTGAGTGGAGCTGTACAGATGGCATCGATGGTGTGCTCGACCGCGAGTGCGACGGCCTTGTCGATGTAGTCGTACGCACACTGGCCGGCTGCAGCACTCAGTTCCCCCCACGGCAGCCCGCTTGGCACATTGCCGAGATTGAGCACTTCAATGACGCCGGGCTGATAGGTGGCGTCGCCCGGTTCCTGGATGGAACGCACGGTTGGCCGGGCATGGAACCGACCTGCTTCCGCCAGGATGGACACGGCTTCCTCCATTCGTTTCGCGTCTCCGATGACGAAGGTGTTCACGCGGTCCGTGACCGCGGGGCTGAGGGCAGCCAGGGCGCAGATCTCCGGGCCAATCCCGGCGGGGTCTCCCATGGTCATGGCGACCGTGGGTTTCTGGCTGGTGTTGCTCATCTTTCTTCACACTCCATCTGTGCAGTCTGAACGCGTCGGTCGGTCATTCGCCCTCTCCCAGTAGAAACGCCACGGCTTGCAACAGGGCATCTGTACCGCCGAACCCGCCGGCCTTGGAGACCAGGGGGATGTCGCCAGACGGCGTCTCCATCAGACTCCACGGCATACCGGGCACGACTTCTCCTTGCGGCCAGATGGCGCCCGCAGAGATCGCTTGGCAAAGCGCCAACGCGGTGTCTCCCCCGGTCGCGACAAACCCAACCTGAGGACTGCCCGGCTGCTCTGCGGCAGCCTGGAACCACTGATACGCGGCTTCGGCGAGGTCCTGTTCGAAACTGCCGGGTACATCGGGCTGGCGCTGCGCCCGCGCTTCGGCCAGCGTCACGCCGGTCACGACTTCGCGCGCGGCGGTTAAGGCTGCCACCGCCTGGGCGAGCTCTTGGTCGTGCGCACCGGCTGTCGCCAATTGCCCAGGCTGAAGCTCTACGACCTGTGCACGGCGCGCCGTCGCCACGTGGCGTAACTGTTCGTGCGACACCGGGTTGGCGCTTCCCACTGCGACCAGCACGCGGTGGCAAGAGGGACGTTCCACGCCTGACAACCGTCCATCCAATCCGCTTGCGGCTCCGACCCAACGGGCGGCAAGTTGCTTCGCGAGTCCAGCCGACCCACACGGGAGCACCGTGTTAGCGTCGGTGACGGCCCCTGCGAGGACCCCCAGGTCTTCATCGGTTTCTGCGTCGGCGACGACCACTGACAGCGGTTCTGCAATCGATTGCAGGAATTCGGCAACCGCTGCGGCACCTCGACGGATGACAGACTCCCCGAGTGAAATCACGGGGAGGCCGGTGGTCTGGCGGACGATGGCGCCGACCTCGTCCTGGAACACAGGGTTACGCGGGTCGCGGCCGAACGCGGTCTGCGACACGGGCAACCCGCCCACAAAGAGTCGGCCATCCCGGACGATGCGCCCATTCGCTGGGAAGGACGGGGCGAGCAGAGCCACCCTGCGGCCAAGCGCCCGTAACAACGCCTCGATCTCGCTCCCAATATGCCCCCTCAGCGTGGAATCTATTTTTTTGTACACGCGAAAGGCTCCGCGGGTTCCCGCGACTAGCTGGGCGGCGGCTTGGCTCATCCGCTCTGCCGCGCCGTGTACAGACAGTCCTCTGCTCTCCGCGTCGAATACCTGGACCACGGAGGGGCCGAGCGTGAGCTGCCAGGGAGTGTCGCACTGGAAACTGACGCGCACGCGGTGTGAATTTGTACGGAAGTAGTTTGCGGCATCTGCGGCGCCCGTCAGGTCGTCGGCGACGACAAAGATAGGTGTATCAAGCGTGCTCTCCACCTCCTCTCTCGACAGCGGTTGCACGCTCCCGCGCGGTCTCCAATACCTGCACCCCGGCTTGCGCCAGCGGCTCGCGGAATGCGGGCGGGACGAAGTCGGTGACCACGAGGTCGACGGCGGTCAACGGCGCAAAGGCGGTCAAGCCAGAGTCGCAGAACTTGTCGTGGTGAACCAGCAAGATCTTCCGGCGGGCGTGTTCCAGGGCAACCCGCTTGACGCCGTAGGTGGACGGGTGGAGGTTGAACAACCCGGTTCGGACATCGACCCGCGCAGAAGACAGGAAGTAGACGCTTGAACCGTGCGATGCGAAGTACGCCTCCGTCTCCGGGCCGAACACTGCCGCCATCGCGGGTACGTACAGCCCCGGCGCCACGTGTACCGGAATCCCTCGCTTCGCGAGAGGCTGCAGCGCGGCCAACGAGTTGGTGTACACAATCACGCCGGTCGGCAGAACATACGCCATCTGCGCCACCGTCGTCCCGGAGTCGAGCACCACGACGTCGGATGGCTGCACCAGACCGGCCGCCTTGTCCGCGATAGCCCGCTTGGCCTCCAAGTCTTCGCGGGACCTCACCTCGAACACCGGGCCATACTCCGCGTCCACTCCAGTTCGCAGGCGGCGGCCCGCTTCGTTCGGCTGGTAGTCGAGTTCCGCGGCGGTCTCGAGGATGCGCCGCGCCAGGTCTTTGTCGCGGATGTTCAACCCGTTGACCACACGCGAGACGGTCGAAGCCGACGTCCCCACCTTGCGGGCGATGTCCTTGATGGTCACCACAGTTCTCCTCACCATCCTTCCTCACTGGAGTCTGCCCGGGGCGCTGGGCATACATGAAACTGCACTCGTTTTCTGCAAACGTATTCAGTTTCTTCACCCATCATACGCTTCGAAATCAGGTTTGTAAACGGAGTGACCCTGTGCGACTACCTGCAGGGTGTGGGCGGACTCCCTATCGATTCCGTACGAACATTGATAAACTGGAGATATATTTCAGGAGAGAAATGGATTGGACGGAGAGGGCGGTGTGAGTGAACGTATGTCGGATACGGAGCGGGTTTTTTGCATCCGGTGTCGCCGGCTGCGCGAACAGCGCGAGCTGCATGAGGTGTTCCGGACCGGCTTTCATCGGATAAACGGTGTGAACTACCCCTTGGCGCTCTGCCACGGCCCGTGTGGTTTCCATAAAATGGTCGGGGGGGGGTACCCTAATCCGAGGAATAGCGGGTTTGGAGCGACGCATGAGGGAGAGTAGTCGGCTGGCAGGTGGATGGGTGCACGCATCCGAGCGGAGGTCCTGCAGGAGAGCAGGTGGAATATGGTATGGGTGGTCGGGTCAGCTTTCTTGCACTGGCCCGACAATCTTTTGCACACGTCCTATCTGGCCATTGGTCAGGCGCACCTTGATGCCTCGGGGATGTGTCGGGGAGTTTGTCAAGATATCTTTGACCACGCCGCGGGTCAGTTTTCCGGTCGGCTGGTCCTTCTTGAGGACGATATCCACCACGAGCCCTCGGCGAACGTCGCCTCGTACCGTACCATCTGCCATGTGGACTCCTCCCTTGTCGGTGTCAGCGGAGCATCTTGCAGGGACTGTCTCCAGTGTAACCGAATCACAGCGCTCAACGCAGTTCCCGTCATTTTGATTGAGTATATTGAATATTCCTTCTGTCCGCAGTAGGATAGGCGTAAGTTTCGCTTTTCCGACGTGTAACGGGAGGAGAGAGTGGAGATGAGCAGAAAACAGAGGGTTTGCCTCGGAGCCGCTGCCGTCGGTCTGCTGGGGTTGGTGACCGCCTGCGGAGGCGGGGGCACGGGCAGCAGCGGCAACACCGGCGCGGCCGGGGGAGGTGCTTCGTCTGGGAACAGCAACGTCTCAGCCAGCCAGGGGAAGCCGCAGGACGGCGGGTCCATCGTGATTGGCCAGTCGCAACCCTTCAACGACACGCTGCTGCCGTTTGAGACGAGTTCCGGTTACACCAACTTCGTCGTCCAGTTCGCATATGACACCCTGCTGACCACGGACCAACAGCTGAACTTCAAGCCGATGCTGGCGAGTAAGTGGCAGTGGTCTCCGGACCACCTGACCCTGACGATGTGGCTGCGAGACGCGAAGTGGTCGGATGGCACGCCCATCACATCGGACGACGTGTTGTTCGCGATGAACACGCTCGCGAACCCCGATTACACAAAGGTTCTTCAAGGGCCCGATGCCTACTACGTCAGCTCCGTAAAGGGATTTCAGCAGATTCAAGCCGGCCACGCGACGTCGTTTGCCGACACGGGCGGCTTTACGAAGGTGAACGACCACGAGTTTCAAATCCACTTCACGACGGTGGACGCGGCCGTTCTGTACTCGGATATCGCCAACATCTCGCCGCTCCCAAGCAAATACCTCTCGAGCACGCCTATCAAGGACTGGATCAACTCGGACATCAGCAAGCATCCGACCGTGGTCTCGGGTGCATACGAGTATCAACAGGTGAACCATACGGATTCCGTGGTGCTCACACCCAACCCGTACTATTGGAATGGCAAGGCGCACATCTCGAAGATTACGATTGAGACCATCAACAACGACATTGCGCCGGGCATGCTGGCGAACGGGACGCTCGACATGTACTCCGGTTTTCAGCCGCAGGACATCCCGAAGTTGAGCCAGCTTCCGAACGTCAATGTGAAGAAATACCCGACGTTGAACTACGCGTTTGTAGGACTGAAGTTGTACCAGCCAGAGTTCCAGGACGTCCGGGTACGCCAAGCGTTCGAGTACGCGTTCAATCGGCAGGAGATGGCGCGGGCCATCACGGCTGGCATGGGCACCGTGGTCAACTCCCCGATTGTCCCGTTCAGTTGGGCGGGTGCGACAGCCCAGGACGGGCTGAACACCTACCCCTACGACCCGGCGAAGGCGAATCAACTGCTGGATGAGGCCGGGTGGACCAAGCAGCCCGATGGGTGGCGGATAGATCCGACCACACACCAAACGGCGGACATCCACCTGCTGTACTCGACGAACTCCCCCACATCGCAGACGGAGGCGGTGTCGATACAGCAGTTCCTGAAAGCTGTGGGCGTGAAGGTGACCCTGGACACACCGGTCGATTGGAACACGTTCGTGTCGAAGATCCTCAGCAAGGACAAGAGCGTCCAGATGTTCTTCGTCAGCTTTGGGCCGAGCGTCGACCCTGACCCACGAGAGATGTGGAGCGAAGGGGCTGTGTTCAACGTGGACGACTGGAGCGACAAGACGAACGACGCGTTGATTGCGAAGACGTACGACCAGGCGGCGTTCAACAAGGCGGATCGAAAGCAGGCGCTGATTGCTTGGCAGCGCTACGTCAACCAGCAACTGCCGGAACTGTTCCTGTGGGAGAACCAAGGGTTGATTGCGTACAGCAAACGGCTGCACATCCCAGACCAGGACTGGGAGGTGTACGGACCCATCAACTTCAACAACTGGTGGGTATCGCAATAACCTCCCTCCTGCATCGGCCCCGCTTCTGGGATGGAGGAATCAGGAGCGGGGCCATTTGGATTGCAGAGAGAGAAGCGGTGTGCTACGATGTCTGCTAAATACTGGTTGTTACTGGGTAATGGCGCCATCGAGGCGAGGAGGGACGTGCTTCTCGCCATCTGCCCTCGTCTTGACAAACGTGTATGGATGCTGAAGGCCGTTGTGGTCCGCTCGACGCTTGTACGTATGACGGGCGGCACATACAACTCTTTTAGGCGCCTTCGGTGTCCACAGAGGGAGAATGGATTTGTATCAACAGTTTGTCCGGACGCTCTTTCGAAACTACCTCATCGGCTCAGGCGTCGCTGTCCTGGGCCTTGGGGGGCTCGTGCTCTTCACCACGATTCGACTATCGCCGGACCAGCGTTCTTGGCTTCTCGCCATCCTGTTGACCTCGCTTTTGATGATGATTGCGTCCGAGTACCCCGCTTTCCGTCGCCACCTACGGCCTATCGCAAGCTTTTTCTCGGCACCCACCCGGGATATGCACCTGGTTCAGCAAGCGTACGCAGCGACGCATCGATTGCCATTGTTGGCTGTTCGACGCATTTTGGGGCCGCATCTGATGGGTCTCTCCATCCCTGCCATGGCGTTGACGGCCGTGTGCATTCGGGCAGGTTTGGTGTCCATCCCCTATTGGTACATTCTCCTCGCATTGGTCGGCGCCGTGATGGTGGCTTGTATGCATGCGGTGATAGAGTACTTGTTGACGATTCGTGCCACGCGTCCGGTCCTGCAACGGGAGATGGAATACGCCAGACAGTTGGGGTGTCCTCTCGATGAACTGCCGCCAGGGACGTTCGTTTCCATTGAACGAAAACTCCAAATCAGCATCGTGATGGTCAGCGTCCTGCCGTTGTTTCTGTTCTCCGTGATATCCGGAGTTCGACTCTCATCTCAACTACGCGAGGGGGACGTCGCGTACTGGCTGTGGGCAGGAGCGATTCTCGGCGTCTGTGTGTTGTATTCCATCACCAGTGCGTATTTATTGGCAGAAAATATCCAGTCGCCCATCCGGTATCTGTCGCACATGCTCGATAGAGTGAAGGAAGGGGACTATCAGACATCCGCGTACCACCTCTACCACGACGAGTTTGCGCAATTGATGGTCGGGTTCAATCACATGATTGAAGGACTCGATGCCCGGGACCAGAGAAACGCCAAGCTGGTCGAGAGTTATTTCGCCACGCTCGCGGCGGCGTTGGACGCGCGGGACCCATACACAGCAGGTCACTCGCTGCGTGTTGCGGACTACGCGGTGCAAATCGCGGAACGGGCCGGCGTGGACAACGCAACGGTCCGAATGCTCCGACGGGCAGCATGGCTGCACGATATTGGAAAGATAGGGATTCCAGACGCCGTGCTCTTGAAAGAGGGTCGTCTTACGGACGACGAATTCGAAATCGTCAAGTCGCATCCAGTCATGGGTGAGCGCATCCTCATGCAGGTTGAGCCCGCGGACGAGATGGCGCCGCTCCTTCCAGGTGTGCGGTCCCATCACGAGAGATATGATGGCCTCGGGTACCCGGATGGGTTGGCGGGAGAAGACATTCCGTTGCTTGGCCGCATCATCGCGGTTGCAGATGCGTACGATGCGATGACCTCAGACCGACCGTATCGGAAGGGCATGCCGGTCATGGATGCGCTTCGAGTTTTAGCAGAGGGCGCGGGTACGCAGTGGGACCCCGAATTTGTGCGTCTCTTTGTAGAAAGCATGGCTCCCGTATCGAACGAGGTCGCGGTGACCTCGTCGACCATCGGCGCATGTGTGGAGGATGGAATGTCGTTACAGATGGCGGCTTCAGATGCTGCTGGATGCGAACCGGTCGGGACGCTCACGACGAATGAAGTGCAAACCGGTCTTTTCCTGTAAACTTGACATCGTACATCGCAGCGTCAGCGGCCTTCAGCAGTGTATCGACGTCGTCTCCGTCCCCTGGATAGAGGCTGGCACCGATGCTCACGGTCAGCGGCTGTCCTCCAGGCAGCAGGGGCTCCCTCCGAAGTCCGGAAATCAGTTCCGTGAGAAAGTCCTCCAAGACCTTTCTGGATGGAACGTTTGACCGAATGAGGAGAAACTCGTCGCCGCCAAGCCGCAACCAGATGTCGTCGTCATCCGTCTTTGACAAAACGTAGTGGCTGATGAGACGGAGGACCTCATCTCCGACCACGTGTCCGAATCGGTCGTTGATCGCTTTAAAATTGTCGATATCCACCATGCAGAGCGCGAACGTGGCGTACGTCTCGGTTGCGTTTCGCCACGCCACGTCCAAATAGTTCCGGGTAAACGCACCTGTCAAGGTGTCCCGATACGCTAAATTTTCCAGCTCAATGACATGCGCCAGGAATTTGGAAGCCATTTGGAGCAGCTGCACTTCCCGGTCCTCGATGTCATACGGCTTGCGGTCCATCGCACATACCGTTCCGAGTGGAGTTCCATCGTCTTTCACAATCGGGACGCCAATGAATGTGGTGGCACCCAAGCGTTTGGTGATGTCCATCGACGCGGTTTGCGGGTCGATTTCTGTATTCGATATGGTCAGTAACCTGGTGCGCGTGTCGCGGCACACCAGACTGCAATACGATTCGAAAAACGGCATTTCGCCTTCAGTGACCAACGCCTCCTCTTTGTTGGTAACGCTTAGAATATAGTTGGTTTGTCGATCATTGATGGCGACAAACAGGGTGTTGATATCGATGAAGGAGCGGAGCATCTGCAAGATCTCAGATGACGCTTCTTGTAACCGTTCACGAAAGAACAGGTGGTTCACTGGAATCCCTCCTTCTCAGACCGGAATGACCCATGTGGTCCGAACCAACCCTGTGTCAGGCCACCGCTCGCCATTCAAGGAAGAATATACACAAGTTGTGGGGAGATGAAAATCGGACGCCCGCGCGGACGGAGCCGTCGATGCGTCGAACGAGCGGACGTAGACCTCTGCCTTCTTGTGCGTCGGTGGTCAGGGCAGTGGTATAATTGAGATATTGTGAGTGCGCTAAAGTTCGTAAAATCAGAATTGGGGGGGACGGGAAGATGTCGGAGGCCTCGTACACGTACGACATCGAAATGTTCAAGGACACCTTTGAGCATGAATTTACATACATCAACGGATTCATGCGCAATGTGCAGCGATTTGCGGACAAGCCAGCTGTGACAGACCCGCTGCGGGGGCGCACGTGGACCTACGCACAGTTGAACGAAGACGTGAATCGCCTCGCGCACGCGCTGTTGGCAGACGGCGTCACAAAGAACGACGTGGTGGTTTACCAACTGCTGAACTCTCTGGAGTTCGTCCACTGCTACCTGGCGCCGCAGAAGATTGGGGCCATCAACTGCCCCATCAACTTTCGGCTGTCTCCGGGCGAAACCGCCTACATCCTCGACGACAGCAAGCCCGTGGTGTACGTGTACGACGTCGAGATTCGAGAGACGGCGGAGCAGGCGCTGCAAATGGCGAAGCACAAACCGCAGCGTATCATCATGGTGGACATGAACGGACAGGAAGCTGCAGCGCCTGGGCACGTGCTGTACACGGACTACGTCGCCAGCCAGTCGACCGCCAACCCGCCGGTGGAGCGGCCGATGCACATCTACGACGAGACGACGCGCCTCTATACCTCCGGGACGACCGGACGGCCGAAGGGCGTTCCGATGAACAACATCAACGACGTCCTGTCGGCGCACGACGTGGCCATGCACTTCCCGCTCACGCCGGTGGACAAGACCCTGAACATGAGTCCGTGGTTTCACCGCGGCGGCATCCACTCTGGCGGCCCGACCCCCTCGCTGTACGTCGGGGCGGAGATGGTCATCCTGCGGTACTTCAATCCAAAGACCGTGCTGGAGTATGTCGAAACGTACAAGCTCACCTTCCTCATCGGTGCACCTCCGATGCTGAAGATGCTCTATGAGACGCAGAAGAAATCGCCCGTTGACCTGTCTGGGTTAAAGGGGATTGTCACGATGGGAGCACCGCTCGGCCGTGAGGACTGCATCAAGTTCCAAGAGACTTTGACCCCGAACATCTTCAACGGTTACGGGACGTCCGAGGCGTTCTGGAACACCTTCCTGCGCCCTTACGACCTGCCCGACATGGCGGGTTCAGCGGGCCGTTCCTGTACCGACGACGAGGTGCGCGTGGTCAAGGTCTTCCCGGACCGGCGGGCGGAACCGGACGAACTGGCTGCAAAGGACGGCAAGGAAGTGGGCGAGGTGATTGTGAAGTCGCCTGGGAAGTCCACCTATTCGTACGTGAACAACCCGGAGGAGTCGGCGAAGGTTTTCTACAAGGGATGGATTTACATCGGTGACCTCGGGACGTGGGACGAGCGCGAGTTCGTGACCATCGCCAGCCGGAAGAACGACATGATTGTCTCGTCGGCGGAGAACATCTATCCGGTTCAGGTGGAAGAAGTGCTGAACGAGCACCCGAAAGTGAAGGAATCCGTGGTGGTGGGCGTGCCGGACGAGTTGCGCGGACAGGCTGTGGTGGCTTACATCGTGAAGGCAGACGAGTCGCTCACCGCGGCTGAGCTGAACAAGTTCTGCAGTAACCACCCGATGCTGGCTGACTACAAGCGGCCGCGGTTCTACCGGTTCATCGACGAGCTACCGTTTACCGCAACGGGCAAGAAGCGGCATTTCATTGTCCGGCAGATGGCCCTGGAGGATCAGAAAGCCGGCCGCTTCGAGCGCCCGTAAGGAGCGCCGAGATGGACCCGCGCTGAGGGTGGGGCCACTGCTTTGAAACCAAACGGCACCGTCCACTTCCCGCGTGATGAGCAGGAAGCTGGAGGGTGCCGATTTATTCCAGGCGCCTGCGAACAAACCGGTTGTCCGATATACTGTGGGCAGGATGAAGTGCTGAGGAGGTGGCGAGCGGTTGCAGGGACGTCCCTCTGTTGGCAGTTGGATGCGGCCTGTTCCGGAGTTGAAGTATCTCAACGCCGACAATGTCGCACGGTACAGGCTCATCATGCGGTTTTTCTACGAGAATCACAGCAAGCTGAAGTACTGGTTGAAGCCGAGCGAGGTGTACGGCGGGATCTGTGCGTGGGGACTGCTGGAAGAGTACACCGAGGAACAGTGCCAACGAGACCTCGAAGTTCTGACCGAGTGGGGCAACCTCACCAGCCGTCATGACGGGGGACGGGCGGGATCGATTGAGGAGTACCTGCGAAAACGGTTCCGCTACCAGATGACGCCGTATGCCGTCGAGATTGAGCGAATGCTCGAGGCGTTGGAGCAGATTCAGGGCTACGGCGGCTCTCTCGAGCCAGCGCTGTTGGAACGGATTGCAGGGTACATCGCGCAGATTCAGGCGGCCCGGGGCACGTTCGCGCCGGGCGCGGCGCTGCAGTTGTGGAAAGACCTGCAGGGCGCTTTTCGGCAACTGCACGAAAGCGCTTCGGATTACCTCGGGAGTCTGCAGACAGCGCGAGCGGAAGAGTTGATGCTGACGGACGCCTTCCTCGCATTCAAGGATACCTTGTCGCAGTACCTGAGGGACTTCGTCCGCGGCTTACAACGGTTCGGTGCACACATTGAAGCGGCGTTCCGCGACACGCCGTCGGAGACGTGGAACGCCTTTCTCGCGGCCATCTCCGCCGACGCCGCCCGGTTGCCGATTCTGGAGGAGGCTCCGAGCGAGGCGGAAAGGTCCGCTCGGTTGGCGGAGGAGTGGTCTGTGCTGCGGCAGTGGTTCGTCGGGACAGAGACGGAACCGAGCGATGTGCACTATCTTGAGCGCCAGACCAAGGACACCATTGCGCGGGTGGTGCGGTACGCGCTGGCCATCCAAGACCGGCATCGCATCGGTGTCAGCCGACGGCGCGAACTGGAACAAGTGGGGCGCATCTTCCTGGCACTGGACAACGCGGCGGACGCGCACAGGCTTGGCGCGTACATGTTCGGACTGTATCCCACGCGCCACTTCCAAGGAGAGGTGGAGACCGCGTCGGATTCAGCCGACCTGTCCATGTGGGCCGAGACCCCGGTTGTACGGACCTTGCGGGCTCGCCTGCGCGGTCCTCGCCGAGCCGGCACTACCGAAGCCATCCGAAGCACACAGCGGCAGCGGACGCACGCGATGGCGGAGATCTTGGCGCGAAAGCAGCAGGAAGCAGACCTGGTGGCGGCGTGGGTTCGGCGGCGCCGGCTGCGGATGAGTGAGCTGGGGCCCTTGAACCCGGACCAGCGAAGGATCTTGTTGCAGTGGATTGGTGCCTGCCTGGTCCACCAGTCGAAATCTGCACGCACACCCGATGGGTTGTCCGTCAGGTTGAAGTTGCCGGAGGGCGGTGTGCGGACGCAGTTACAGTTCACCGATGGAACCTTGGAACTCCCGGACTTTGAACTCGTGATTGAAGAGGAGGCGACATCGTGAGCCGTGACGGCAGCCGCGTCGGTGCTGCCCGCCGGGCGGCTCGAGGTGCAGCGGGTGGGAGCTTTGAGGAGGTACGGCAGCAAGCGGTTCAGGCCCTGCTGAATCGCCCCTACGTGCAGCGACAGCGCGACGCGGAGCTGTATCGGGTGATTCGAGATCACTACCGTCCACTGCGCGACTGGTTCCACGAGCAGGCGGGGTGGTCCCTCGTGCTCACGCGGCAGTTCGCCAAGTTGGAGAAAACCCCCGGGGTGTGGCAGTCCTGGATGGCCATGGACGGGTTCCGGGACGGCCGCGACTACGCGTACTTCACGTACGGTCTGTGGTACCTGGAAGGGTTGAACGATGGGCAGCAGTTTTTGCTCACGGAGATGGTCGAAGCCATCCGGGAACACCTGGTCTCCGTCGGATTGTCGGTGGACTGGACCTTGTACGACCACCGTCTGTCCATGGCGCGGGCGCTCAAAAAGCTGCGCGATCTCGATGCGTTAACGGTCGTCGAGGGGGAGGAGAGTGACTGGGCGCGCAGCGGCGAGGACGACGTGTTGTATCAGGCGTCGCTGCTCTCCCGCTACCTGTTGCAATCGGTGCCGCAGCGGTTGCTGGAGGTCTCCACAGAGGGGATGCTGGACGAGGACATCGCGGCGGAAGTGGGCGTGGTACTCGACCGTCTCGAGATGGATTCCAGCGACGGCGCGGACGTGGCGGACAAGCACGCGCTACTCCCAGCGGAGACCTCCACGGCTGTGGAGCGCCGGCATGCGGTCATGCGCCGATTGTTGCAGGAGCCGGTGGTGTATGACTGGCAGTGGACAGAGGGCCAGCGCCGCTACGTACAGACGCAACGAGCGTCCCTGTTGGAGCGTATCCGGACATTCACTGGCCTCGAGGGGCGCCGATATCGGGAGGGTCTGCTCTTCGTGTGGCCTGAGCTGACCGCGGAGATGGAGTTGTTCCCGACGCAGGCCGTCATCTCGGACATTGTGTCCTTGCTCGCAGCCGAGTTGCGCCGCTACTGGGAATCCGATGTATGGGCGGCAGACCGGGACAGCGACGGCTGTCCGACGTTGACCCGAAGCGACCTCGAGACGATTCTGATCTCGCTTCGTCAACGGCACGGGGCATGGTGGAGCAAGGAGTATCGCGAGAAGTCCACCTCTGCATTGGCGGAGGACGTCACCAGGCACTTGGTGGAGTGGAACCTCGGACGCAGCCTCGAAGACGGCGGCGTCGTGTTGTACCCAGTGTTCGCGCGCTGGGTTGGGACGTACGCCCTGGAAGGAGAGGATGAGGTGTGAATCCGTCGCGTTGGCACCTGCACCGGGCTGGGGTTGTAAATTTTTGGCTGTATGACGAGGCGGAGTTTCAGTTGGCGGACGGCCGGCTGATTTTGCGCGGAGCGAACGGATCTGGCAAGTCGGTCACGATGCAGAGCTTCCTGCCGCTCGTGCTGGACGGAGACAAGCGACCGTCCAGACTGGACCCGTTTGGATCACGCGACCGCAAGATTGAGTACTACCTGCTCGGCGACCGAGACAGCGCACTGCCGGAGCGGACGGGGTACCTCTACTTGGAGTTTTTTCAACCGGAAACCGGAAAGTACCTGACTGTGGGCATCGGCTTGAAGGCGCGACGCGGTGCAGCCGGCGTGTCATTCTGGGGGTTTGCCGTCACAGACGGTCGGCGCATTGGGCGAGACCTGTTCTTATACGACGTCAGCGACGGTGTGGCGGGTGCCGAGAAAGTGCCGCTCGACCGGGCTGCCCTGGAACAGGTCATTGGCATGGGTGGCAAGGTCGTTCGCGAGCAAAGCGAGTACCAGGCGCTGGTGAACCAGTTGTTGTTCGGCTTTCCAGACACTGAGTCGTACAAAGAACTGTTGAACCTGCTGATTCAGCTGCGCTCGCCGAAGTTGTCGAAGGAGCACAAGCCGTCGGTGGTCTACGAGATCTTAAACGATGCTCTGCCTGCTCTGGGAGAGGACGACCTGCGGCCACTGGCGGAGGTCCTGGAAGACCTGGACGAAATCAGCGACCGCCTCGACGAACTGGCGCAACACAAGGCAGACCTCACGCGCTTGCAGGACGCGTATGACCAGTACAACCGGATGCGGATTTATGCGCTCTCTGCGGAGTTCCAAAACTGTCACGCGGAGGTGGCCAGAAGGGAGCAGGAGGCTGCGCACAGCAAAGCCGCGTTCGATGAGGTCGATGTCCGCATCCGCGAACGGATGGAACGGGTTGCACAGACCAAGCAAGCCGTCATCGATGCAGAAGCGAAGATGGACACCATCGAACGCTCCGAGGTGATGGAACGACAACGCGAGCTGGAAACCGTATCCGAGCGACTGGCCGAGATCCAGCGTGCGTATGCGGCGGGAGAGAGCAGAGCCGCCGACTACGCCCGACAGCTTGAATCGAAGGCGGAACGGCTTGCCGCTGCGATGCAGGAAGGCGCTGCTGCGGAATCGGAAGCCGCGCGTGCCCAATCGGAACTGGCAGGATTGGCCACCGCGAGCGCATTTGCTGACCATTCCGTCTACGCCGCCCTGTGGTCGGACGCCGGCGCAGCGACCGTGGTGGACTCGGCAACTTGGACGCGACTCGCAGCTGACCTGCGGACGCACGACGGGCGGCTGAAACAGGCGCTCGAGATAGGCATGCGCGAACAGCACCACCGCGAGCGGGCCGATGCCGCGGAACGGACGATGAGTGACGCTCGGTCCGTGCGCGACGCTCGGGAGCAGGCTCTCGGTGACCGGCAGGCAGAGCTCGATACGGCCATTCTAGCCCAGCACACTGCTATCCTGGCATAGCAGCGCGGTTTGCAGTTTTTGCCGATCTCGCAGGAGAATTGTCAGGCCGCGCTTCGAGCGTTGCAGCAATACCCGGCGGTGCCCTATGCGGACGTGCAAGCGCCGGTGTCGGCGGCCCTCGCGGAAGCGAATGTCGACGTGGAGCGGGATCGGGCCGTAGTGAGCCAGAGCAAGCGCCAGCTGGAGGCGGAGCGAGGGGATAAACAGCGAGAACTGGAGGAATGGCAACACCTGCGCGAGCCGGAGCCCCCACGCTCGGAGGCGCGAGCGTTGGCGCGACGGCGCCGGATGGAAGCAGCGGGTGCTGCCGTCGGTGGCCCGCTGTACACCCTTTGTGAGTTCCAGCCGCACGTCGACGAAGGAACCCAAGCGGCGCTGGAGACGGCGCTGTTCGAAGCGGGGGTACTGGACGCTTGGGTGTCGCCGTCGGGAGGAGCGGTGGACGAGGACGACGTTTGGCTGCCCCCTCTTTACAAAATACCGACAATTGGCGATAATTTGTCTGTTCACTCAATGTCGACAATCGACCCATGTCGGCAGCC
>JAIMBT010000011.1 GCA_023511295.1 Alicyclobacillus sp. | reverse complement strand
TTGGGTTGGGGGGGTCGTAGGGCCCTGGATGGCGCCGGGGGGGCTGGTTGGGGCCCGCCCCCCCACGGCCTGGCTCGTTCAACCTGGCGGCCACTGCAGCTGTCGGCCGCCCAGCACATGGTAGTGCAGGTGCGGCACGGTCTGTTGTCCGTGAAACCCGATGTTGGTGACGAGCCGGTAGCCCTGCTCGGCGATGCCGAGTTTCTCCGCCACCTGCTGCGCGGCCAAGTGCAGGTGAACCAACACTTCCTGGTCAGCTTCGGTCAGGGCGTGTGCGGACGGGATGTGCCGCTTCGGGATGACCAGCACGTGTACTGGCGCCTGCGGCCGGATGTCCCGGAATGCCAAGACGTCGTCCGTTTCGATGACTTTGTCGGAGGGCAGTTCGCCTGCGACGATTTGACAGAAGAGGCAGTCACTCACGCAATCACATCCTTTCGGTGAACCATCCATGGTCCGCGACGTGCGGAACGTGGGTCGTCACCATCATAACGCGCTCGGAGGAGTGAGGAAAAGCATGCCGACCGTGGTCTATTATAACGGTGAGTTTCTGGAAGCCGGTGCGAAAGCGCTGCCTGTGGAGGAGCGGGGGCATCAGTTTGGCGACGGCGTCTACGAGGTGGTCCGTGTCTACGGCGGGAGGCCGTTTCTGCTCGACTGGCATCTGGAGCGGCTGGAACGCAGTCTGGCCATGGTGGAGATTCGCAACCCGTTCTCGCGCGAGGCGTGGGTCGATTTGATTCACGAGGCCATCCGCCGCAGCGGCGAGGCGGAAGCGACGGTGTATTTCCACGTCACGCGCGGGATTGCACCCCGTAACCACGTGTTCCCGCAGACAGACCCGGTTGTGAGCCTGGTGGCCCGCGCCGTTTCGTCTGTCGCCGGGACGACCGCGGTGCGGACGGACGAAGTGCCGACCGGCCGACTCGTCGCCTGGCCTGACGAGCGGTGGGCGAATGCGTTTGTGAAAACCATCAACCTGTTGCCGAACGTGATTGCCAAAGAGGCGGCGCACCGGGTGGGTGCGCGTGAGGCGCTGCTCGTCCGCGCTGGCGTGATAACCGAGTGCGCGGGGAGCAACGTCCTGTTCGTCCGCGGCGGAGAACTGTGGACGCACCCGGCAAACCGCTTCATCCTCGGCGGTATCACGCGGCGGTTCATCCTGCAACTGGCGGACCAACTGCAGATTCCGGTCCGCGAAGAGGCGGTCACACTGGACGACCTCGGTGCGGTGGACGAGGTGTTCATCAGCGGTACCACGACGGAGATTGTGCCGATTGGGCAGATTGTCGTGCATGCGTCCCAGCAGGATGCGTTGCGCGCTTTGCCTGCGGACGCCCCGCCGTCGCTCCTGGACCTCACGGGGCCGCTGCAGACCGTTTGGCAGGCGAAAGGTCCTGCCCCTGTGACCTCCCGGCTCAACCAGGCGTTCACAGAGGCGATTCAGGAACTGCGGGCCGGCGCTTTCGTCGGCTGATTCCAACCGGAGATCTCCGGATGCGGCGAGGGGCATCACGCACTCGCCGCATCCCTCTTGTGCGCGGAGGCTTACGTCCCTAGGAATTCTGGGAGATCTACGCAGAGCCACGACAGGGTCTATGCAAATCGGTACGCTTCTGCTAAGATCATGTACGAAAAATCTACCGACCGGTCGGTATCGACCGGGCCCAGGAGGATGGACGACGTGACACATCCGATTCGGAAAGTGGCGGTCCTCGGAGCCGGCGTGATGGGGGCGGCCATCGCGGCGCACCTCGCGAACGTGGGTCTGTCGGTTCTGCTGCTGGACATCGTCCCGGCGGAGCTGACGGAGGAAGAAGCGAAGAAGGGTCTCACCCTGCAATCGCCCGCGGTGCGCAACCGGATCGCCCTGCGCGGCTTGGAGGCTGCCCGCAAAGCGAAGCCCGCCTCGTTCTACCGCGCGGCAGACGCCGCGAACATCCAGGTCGGCAACCTCGAAGATGACCTCCCCAACATCCGCACGTGCGACTGGGTGATTGAGGCCGTCGTTGAGAATCTCGAGGTGAAGCGCTCGCTGTGGAAGCGCGTGGAGGCGTATGCGCATCCGGACGCGGTCGTGAGCACGAACACGTCGGGCATCTCCATCGCGGCGATGACGGCGGATTGCAGCGCGGCGTTCCGCAAGCGTTTTCTTGGTACGCACTTCTTCAACCCGCCGCGCTACATGAAGCTGCTCGAGCTGATTCCCGGCCCGGAAACCGACCCGGCCGTTGTGGAGCGCATGAAGGGGTTCGGCGAGCGCGTCCTCGGCAAGGGGGTCGTGATTGCCAAGGATACGCCCAACTTTATCGCGAACCGCATCGGCACATACGGATTGATTGCGACCCTCGAGGTGATGAAGCAGTTCCCGTTCGGCGTGGACGAAGTCGACGCCATCACGGGTCCGGCGATGGGGCGCCCGAAAAGCGCGACCTTCCGGACGCTGGATTTGGTCGGGCTCGATACCTTCTACCACGTCGCGAAGAACGTGCAGGCGAACGTACCGGAGGCGTGGGAGAAGGACGCGTTCGCGGTGCCCTCGTACATCGAGACGATGCTGCAACAACGCTGGCTTGGGGAGAAGACGGGCCAGGGTTTCTTCAAGCGCGTGAAGTCGGAGAGCGGGTCCGAGATCCTCGCTTTGGACTTGGAGACGCTCACCTACCGCCCGCGCCGAAAACTGACCGCGCCGTCGCTCGAAGCCGCCAAGACGGCGAAGGGGACGGCGGCCAAGCTGCGCGCGTTGGTCTACGCGAAAGACGAGCCCGGCCGATTCGCGTGGGAGATCTTGAAGCGCGTGCTCCTCTATACCGCGCGCAAACAGGCGGAGATTGCCGACGACATCGTAGCTGTGGACCAGGCGATGAAGTGGGGATTCAACTGGAACCTCGGCCCGTACGAGACGTGGGACGCCATTGGCTTGGTCGAGTCGGTGGAGCGAATGCGGCGCGAAGGGGAAACCATTCCCGCCTTTGTGGAGGAACTGCTCGCGTCCGGGCGGACCTCCTTCTACGACCTGGCTCCCGGAGGCCGTCCGCATTTCTACGTCGCGCCGGGCGTGACGCGCGAGGTCGAAGAGCCGAAGGAAGTGATTTCGCTCGCTCGGTTGAAGGAGAGCGGCAAGTTGGTCCGAAAGAACGCGGGGGCCTCGCTGGTTGACCTCGGCGACGGCGTCCTCGCGCTGGAGTTCCACTCGCCGAAACAGGCCATTGGTCCGGATATGGTGCAGATGATGGGCATCGCTGCGGACGAGGTGCTCGCGAACTGGGACGCACTCGTCATCACGGCCCAAGCGAAGAACTTCTGCGTCGGAGCGGACATCGTATCGATGCTGTTTGCGGCGCAGGAGGAAGAGTGGGACGAGATTGATCTCGCTGCGCGCCAGTTACAGCAAGCGGCGCTGCGCCTGAAATACCTGGGCAAACCGGTGGTCGCTGCGCCGTTCGGCATGACCCTCGGCGGTGGGTGCGAGATCTCATTCCCGGCCGACCACATCCAGGCGGCCGCGGAGACCTACATGGGCCTTGTGGAGACCGGTATCGGTCTGATTCCCGGCGGCGGCGGCACGAAAGAGTTGCTGATTCGGATGCTCGAGGGTGTGCCGGAAGGGTCCGTCCGGCTCGACAGCTTCGTCCAAAGGGCGTTTGAGACCATCGCGTTGGCGAAGGTGTCGACGAGCGCGAAGGACGCACAGGATCTCGGATACCTCCGCCGGAGTGACGGTATCTCCGTCCATCCGGACTTTCAGCTCCACGACGCGAAGCAGGCGGCGCTGCGGCTGGCGCGTTCCGGGTATCTCCCGAAACAGCCAAAGCAGATTCCAGTGGTCGGGGAGGCCGGCGCCGCCCTGCTGAAGACGGGCGTGTACGGGATGCAGTTGAGCGGGTACATCTCCTCGCACGACGCGTTGATTGCCAACAAGTTGATTCACGTCCTCACCGGCGGCAGCGTCCCGCGCGGGACGCTGGTGACCGAACAGTATTTGCTGGACCTGGAGCGCGAGGCGTTCCTGAGCCTGATTGGCGAGCCGAAGACGCAGCAGCGGATGCAGCACCTGCTGTCGACGGGAAAACCGCTGCGCAACTGAGCCTGCGATAGGAGGAGATGCTCGTGAGAGAGGCAGTGATTGTCGCCGGATCGCGCACCGCTATCGGAAAGGCGCCGCGGGGGAGCCTGCGCAACACCCGGCCAGATGACCTGGGCGCGTGGGTCGTGCGCGACCTGCTGCGGCGGGTCCCGCAGGTGCAGCCGGAGGACATCGAGGACATCGTGATGGGCTGTGCCATCCCCGAGGCAGAACAGGGCATGAACGTCGCGCGCATCATCGGCCTGCGGGCCGGGCTGCCGACCCAGGTCGGCGGCATGACGGTCAACCGATTCTGCTCGTCCGGCCTGCAGTCGATTGCGATTGCCGCCCAGCAGATCATGACCGGGATGGCGGATGTGCTGATTGCCGGCGGGGTTGAGACGATGAGCCTCATCCCGATGGGCGGCTACAACCTGTCGCCCAACCCGGCGCTCGTCGAGTCGTTCCCGGCCGCGTACATGTCGATGGGACATACCGCGGAGCAGGTCGCCTCGCGGTTCGGTATCGCGCGCGAAGATCAAGACGCGTTCGCTCTGCGCAGTCATCAACGGGCTGCGGCGGCGATTGCCGCTGGAAAGTTCAAGGACGAGATTGTCCCAGTTACGGTCCGGGAAACGCGGGTTGGCCCAGACAACCGAGTCGAGACCAAGGAACGGGTGTTTGACACGGATGAAGGCGTGCGGACGGATACGTCGCTTGAGGCGCTGGCGAAGTTGCGGCCAGCGTTCAGCGCGAAGGGGACGGTCACGGCCGGCAACTCGTCGCAGACCAGCGACGGGGCGGCGGCGGTGTTGGTGATGTCCGCCGAGCGGGCGCGGGAGCTCGGTTTGGCCCCAATCGGCGTGTTTCGGTCGTTCGCCGTTCAGGGGGTTGACCCGGACATCATGGGCGTTGGGCCGGTCGCGGCCGTGCCGAAGGCCTTGAAGTTGGCCGGGTTGTCCCTCGCGGAGATGGACCTGATTGAGCTGAACGAAGCGTTCGCCTCACAGGCGCTGCACGTCATCCGCACGCTGGAGATGGATGAGGAGAAGGTGAACGTCAACGGCGGTGCGATTGCGCTGGGGCACCCGATGGGGTGCACAGGGGCGCGCCTCACGGTGTCCATCTTGAATGAACTCGCCCGTCGCGACGCGCGCTACGGCCTGGTCACGATGTGCATCGGCGGCGGAATGGGTGCGGCGGCCGTGTTCGAGCGCGTCTAGGGGGCAGCTCGAACAGGCCAACCAGCGCGGTTGTGACCATCGGTCTGAGTCGAGCTGGGTGCGACATACCACTGGGATGACAGGAAAGGATGCGGCTTTCAAGCGGCCGCACACGTGAAGGAGGAGTTGGCATGGCAACGGAAGCCGGACAACTGGCCAAAGGCGGCGCGTTCCTGATTGAGACGACGAGCGAACAGAACGTCTTTACGCCGGAGGATTTCACCCAAGAACACCTGATGATTGCGGACACGACACGCGCCTTCGTCGAGGGCGAGGTGATTCCGAACGCCGAGCGGTTGGAGCACCAGGATTGGGACTTGACCGTTCAGTTGCTGCGCAAGGCAGGGGAGCTGGGCTTGCTCGCCGCGGATGTGCCGGAGGCCTACGAGGGACTTGGCGCAGACAAGGTCACGTCGGCGCTGATTACCGAGAACATCACGCGCGGTGGGTCGTTCGCCTTAAGCCACGGCGCGCACGTCGGCATTGGGTCGCTTCCGATTGTGTTCTTCGGGAACGAGCAACAGAAGCAAAAGTACCTGCCGAAGCTCGCTACCGGCGAATGGATTGCCGCGTACGCGCTGACGGAGCCCGGCTCCGGGTCGGACGCTCTCGGCGCGAAGACCACGGCTAAATTGTCGGCCGACGGCAAGTTCTACGTCCTGAACGGTACCAAGCAGTTCATCACCAACTCTGCGTTCGCGGACCTGTTCGTCGTGTACGCGAAGATCGACGGAGAGAAGTTCTCCGCATTCATCGTTGAACGTGGGTATGAGGGCGTGTCGACGGGCCCGGAAGAGAAGAAAATGGGCATCAAGGCGTCGTCGACGCGCCAGTTGATCCTCGAGGACGTGCACGTTCCCGTCGAGAACCTGCTCGGTGAGCCCGGTCGGGGCCACGTCATCGCCTTCAACATCCTGAACATCGGCCGTTACAAGCTGGCGGTGGGCTGCGTGGGAGGCATGAAGGCAGCGATAGAGGCTGCTGTGTCGTACGCGAAGACGCGCAAGCAGTTCCAGACGGAGATTGCAAACTTTCCGCTCATCCAGCAGAAGATTGCCGACATGAACATCCGAGCGTTCGTGACAGAGAGCATGTGCTACCGGTCGACCGGCGAGATCGACAAACAGTTGCACGGCATCGACGACCACACGGACGGCCAGACCGTGGCGAAGGCGATTGCGGAGTACGCGTTGGAGTGTTCGGTGCAGAAGGTGTACGCATCGGAGGCACTCGACTTTGTGGTGGACGAGACGGTGCAGATCCACGGCGGGATGGGCTTCATCCAGGAGTACCCGGCCGAGCGGATGTACCGCGATTCCCGCATCAACCGGATCTTCGAAGGCACGAATGAGATTAACCGCCTGCTCATCCCCGACATGTTGCTGCGCAAGGCGATGAAGGGCGAGCTGCCGCTGCTGCAGGCTGCCCAAGGGCTGCAGCAGGAATTGATGGGCATGCTGCCGCAGCCGGACACGGCCGAACTGCTCGGGGAGGAGACGCACCTGCTCGAGATGGCAAAGAAGACGTTCCTGTTTGTGGGCGGGACAGCCGTGCAGAAGTATATGCAGTCCCTCAAGGACGAGCAGGAGATCCTCGCGGATTTGGCGGACATCGTGATTGAGATCTACGCCCTTGAAAGCGCCCTGCTGCGCGCCAAGAAGACGGCAGCCCGCGGGAAGTCCGCGGACCTGCAGGTGGCGATGGTCCAGGTGTACGCCCGCGAAGCATTTGCCCGGATAGAAGCGAAGGCACGGAATATCCTGGCGGCGATGGAGGAGGGCGATGTACTGCGCACGCAGCTCGCCATCCTGCGGAAGCTGACGAAGTTCCAGCCGGTTAACGCGAAGGTGCAGAAGCGGGCGATTGCGCGCGAGGTGATTGAGGCCGGGAAGTACCTGGCCTGACTTCTCGGTACGACAGGGTGAGGTACGCAGCTGTCTGACATCAGACGATGAGGGGCGCGGTTCCCACGTGGAGCCGGGCCCCTCAACGGTTGGGCCGCGGCTCGCTGGCGGCGCCGGTCGGTACCGCCGGGCCTCTTCCCGAGAAAGTGCGCAAGGATTACAATGAGGCTGGAGATTCAGAGGGGGGATAAGCCTGTGCAACCTGGCAGCGTGATGAACTGGATCGCCGGCTGGATACCGCTCCTCGTGATCCTGGCGAGTGTATGCCTCTACCGGTTTTGGACCCGCCGCGCGTGGGCGGTGGCGGTGGCCAGCATCCTCTCGTTCGGCCTGCCGATGGTCGCGATGTTGCTCTGGTTCACGATGAAGTTTTGGCCCTGGCTGCTGCTCTACCTGTTCCTCAGCTGGCTGTCCTGCTGGGGAACGCACATCGCCGGCAAAATCCGAACCGGCGCGTTGTTTCGCTGAACGCGCGGCAGCCGGCAGCCGGCCCGCGCTCGGGCAGGCCCCCGCCGGAGTCCGGTGAGCGGTCGGTGGGGCTGCCAGCTCGCCCGCAGCGCGCCAGCGGCTGCTCCGGACGGTCAGGCGGAAGGCGTCCGTCCGAGCAACTGGTTGATCTCGTCGCGGTATTGACCCGCTGGCGTCTCCAAGATCTGCGGGATGCCGCGCAACTGCGGGTGATGCACAATCCGCCGCAGCGCATCGAGGCCGATGGTGCCTTCGCCGATGTTCGCATGACGGTCTTTGCGACTGCCAAACGGGTTCTTGGAGTCGTTGATGTGCGCGCACTTCAGCCGGTCCAGGCCAAGCACGTCGTCAAATTTCTGAAGGAACCCGTCAAAGTCGTTTACGATGTCGTAACCGAAGCTGTAGTTGTGGCACGTGTCGATGCACACCCCGAGCTTGTCCGGATGGTCCACCCGCGCGATGATTTCCGCAATCTCCTCCAGCGAGTTCCCAACCTTGGATCCATCACCGGCCATCGTTTCCAGGCACACCCACAGCGGCTCGTCGCCTGTCAGGACGGTGTTGAGCCCTTCCACGATGCGGCCGATGGCGTAATCCACCCCTTCTCCGACGTGGCTCCCTGGGTGCATCACGATGTACCGGAAACCCAGGTACGACACCCGCTCAATCTCCTCCTTCAAGACCGACACGCCGTACGTCCAGATGTCCGCTTTGGGACTGGCCAAGTTGACCAGGTAAGAGAGGTGCACGACCGGATCGACAATGCCGTGCTCGTCCATCCGGGCGAGACCAGCGTCGCGGTTGAAGTCCTCAATCGGCCGCGCCTTCCCGCCGCGGTTACTTCGCGTGTAGATCATAAACGTGTTTGCGTCGTAGGCGATGGTCTCCTCGACGGCCGCGAGCAGTCCGGTTTTCGCGACGGAGACGTTCGCGCCGAGCAACACACCTTCGTTCTGGTCCAAGTCTGGCATTGGGGGGCCTCCTTTCCGCGCGGTTGCATCCGCACGACCACCTTCGGTCGGTGCGGGCGCCTGCGCGATACCGATTGTCCCCAGCATAGCAGGAACGGCGCAGGCCGTCGAATGGCGCTTGACGCGGCGCATACCAACCTCTACACTAAAACTGAGCGAGCGCTCAGTCACCTGAGCGAATCGTCGTGTTGAGAGGAGGGGGCCGCGGTGACCGTCCACATCCCGACGAACGTCAAGGACCCGGACCGCATCCGGGAGCGGCGGGCGCAGATTATTCGGGCGGCCGTGGCGCTGTTCGCCGAGAAGGGCTACCATCGCGCCACCACTCGGGAACTGGCCAAGCACAGCGGCCTCTCAAACGGCGCGTTGTACGAGTACGTCAACTCGAAGGAAGACATCCTCTACTTGGTCTGCCAGCATATCCACAGTGAGTTGCAGGCGCGGCTAGCGGAGAGTCGCTCGCGCGGCGTTTCGGCAGCAGATCGACTACGGGATGCCCTGTACGCCCTGTTTCGAGTCATTCGCGACATGCAGGACGAGGTGCTCCTCATCTACCAGGAGAGCAAAAGCCTGCCGCCGAGTTTTCTGCACGATGTGCTCGGCCACGAACAGGCGATTGTGTCCGTGTTTGAGGAGCTGCTGCGAGCGGGCTGCGAGGACGGGTCGCTCTGCCTGTCGGCGGACGAGGTGCCGCTGGTGGCCCAGGACATCGTCGTGCTGGCTCAGATGTGGGCCTTTCGCCGGTGGGCCCTGCAGAGTGTGCCGTTTGAGCAGTTTGCGGCACAGCAGGCGGACGTCATCCTGCGCGCGTGCACGCGGACGGCCCCGTAGACAACGGGGTGCCCATCCGCACGGAATGCAGCTGTTGAAGGGAGCGAGCCAACATTGTCTACGAAGCAACATGATAGCGCTGTCACCGACCGATTGACGGGCGCAGCCGCTGCCACGGCGACCGCGGACGAACCGACGACCGCCGGTGCTTCTGCGGGTCCGGAGACCACGCCGCACTTCCCGCGGCGCCCCGTGCGCTTTGTCACCGCCTCCAGCCTGTTTGACGGGCACGACGCGTCCATCAACATCATGCGCCGCATCCTTCAGTCGACCGGTGCAGAGGTCATCCACCTCGGGCACAACCGCTCTGTCGACGAGATTGTGACCGCGGCGATTCAGGAGGACGCGGACGGCATCGCCATCAGCTCTTACCAAGGCGGGCACATGCACTTTTTCAAATACGTGATAGATCTGTTGAACGAGCGGGATGCGCGTCACATCCGGGTCTTCGGCGGCGGTGGCGGAGTGATTATCCCCGAAGAGATCCGCGAACTCGAAGCGTACGGGGTCACGAAGATCTTTTCGCCGGACGACGGTCGGCGAATGGGCCTGCAGGGGATGATCAACTTCATGATTCGCGCCTGTGAAGGGCCGCGCGAGGTGGACGTGGCGGCAGCACTGGCGGACCTGTCGACCGACCATCCGCAGGCGATTGCACAACTGGTGACCGTGCTGGAAAACGGGTGGTCCGTCGGCGGGGCGTCGGCCGACGACCTGCTCGCTGCCATCCGCGCACGCGCGGAAGGCCGGACCGCTCCCGTGTTTGGGATTACTGGGACCGGCGGAGCCGGTAAGTCGTCCCTGACCGACGAACTCATCCGCCGGTTCCTCGAAGACTTCCCAGACAAGACGGTGGCCATCTTCTCGGTAGATCCGTCCCGTCAAAAGACCGGCGGGGCGCTGCTCGGCGACCGCATCCGCATGAACGCCATCCACAACCCACGCGTGTACATGCGCAGTCTGGCGACCCGCTCCGCGAAGCGCGAGTTGTCCGACGCGGTGGAGGAAGCGGTGCTGGTGGCGAAGGCGGCCGGGTTCGACTGGGTGATTGTGGAGACAAGCGGCATTGGGCAGGGCGATGCGGACATCGTCGAGATTGCCGACGTGTCCCTCTACGTCATGACCGCGGACTACGGCGCGCCGTCGCAGCTCGAGAAGATTGACATGCTCGACTATGCAGACCTCGTCGCCATCAACAAGTTTGACCGGCGCGGCTCGGAAGACGCCCTCCGCCACGTCCGCAAACAGGTGCAGCGTAACCGCAACGCGTTCCACAGCCGCCCCGAAGACATGCCGGTGTACGGGACCGTCGCGAGTCAGTTTCACGATCCCGGTACCAACGTGCTGTACCGGGCCGTGATCGATACACTTCGGTCGAAGGCCGGCGTCGACTGGGTCAGTCACCTTCCCGTCGGGAACCTGGACGAACGACACCCGGCCATCATCCCGCCGGAGCGGGGGCAGTACCTGCTCGACGTCGTTCGAACGGTGCAGCGCTACCGCGCAGAGACCGAAGCGCAGGTCGACCTGGCTCGGCGCGCGTTCCAACTGCAAGGGGCTCTTCAGGCGTTGGGTGGTGCTCAGGGCGACGGTGATGCTGGGAATCCCACCGCGGCGCCCGTCGCTGCCGATGCGGCGGAGGTCGCTCTCGGCGCGCTCAGGACCCTGTTCGAACAGACCTGGGAGCGCCTCGACGCGGAGAGCCGAGCGGTACTGGAGCACTGGCAGGAAAAACGGCAACGGTACCGGGCGGACGAGTTCGTGACGCGAGTCCGTGACCGCGAGATCCGCACGGCGCTGTACACGACGTCGCTGTCCGGTACGCGCATTCCGAAGGTCGCCTTGCCGAACTACCAGGATTGGGGCGAGATTCTGCGCTGGGTGCGATACGAGAACGTGCCGGGTGATTTCCCGTTTACCGCCGGCGTGTTCCCGTTCAAGCGGACGGAAGAGGAGCCGAAGCGGCAGTTTGCAGGAGAGGGCACACCGGAGCGGACGAACCGCCGTTTCCACTACCTCTCGCAAAACGACACGGCCAAGCGCCTCTCCACCGCGTTCGACAGCGTGACCTTGTACGGCGAAGATCCCGCTCGGCGACCGGACATCTACGGGAAGATTGGCGAGAGCGGCGTGAGCATCTGCACGCTCGAGGATATGCGCAAGCTGTACGCCGGGTTTGACCTGTGCGCGCCGAACACCAGTGTGTCGATGACCATCAACGGTCCGGCACCGACCATCCTCGCGATGTTCCTGAACACCGCCATCCTGCAGCAGGTCGACCGGTTTACGGAGACGCACGGGCGCACGCCCACCGACGAGGAACGGCAGCAGATTGTGGCGCGGACGCTGCAGACGGTGCGCGGAACGGTGCAGGCGGACATCCTCAAGGAAGACCAGGGTCAGAACACCTGCATCTTCTCAACCGACTTCGCGCTGCGGATGATGGGCGACATCCAGCAGTACTTCATCAACCACGGAGTGCGCAACTACTACTCCGTCAGCATCAGCGGCTACCACATCGCCGAGGCGGGAGCGAATCCCATCACCCAGTTGGCGTTCACGTTGGCCAATGCGTTCACGTACGTCGAGTACTACCTGAGCCGGGGCATGAAGGTGGACGAGTTCGCACCAAACCTCTCGTTTTTCTTCAGCAACGGCATGGACCCCGAGTACACGGTGATTGGCCGGGTCGCTCGGCGCATCTGGGCGGTGGCGATGAAGTACCTGTACGGTGCGAACGAGCGCAGTCAGAAGCTGAAGTACCACGTGCAGACATCGGGACGGTCGCTGCACGCCCAGGAAGTCGACTTCAACGACATTCGCACCACCTTGCAGGCGCTGCTCGCCATCTACGACAACTGCAACTCTCTGCACACCAACGCGTATGACGAGGCCATCACGACGCCGACAGAGTCGTCCGTGCGGCGGGCGATGGCGATTCAGATGATTATCAATCGAGAGTTTGGACTGACAAAGAACGAGAATCCGCTCCAAGGAGCGTTCATTGTCGAGGAACTGACCGATTTGGTGGAGCAGGCCGTGCTGGAGGAGTTTCTCCGGTTGAACGACCGCGGCGGGGTGCTCGGCGCGATGGAAACGCAGTACCAGCGCAGCAAGATTCAAGAGGAGTCGCTGTACTACGAGCAGCTGAAGCACTCTGGCGAGCTGCCCATCATCGGCGTCAACACCTACCTCAACCCGAAGGCGCTCGAGAACGAGTACACGGCGCCGAACTTGGAACTGGCTCGCGCGACCATCGACGAGAAGGAGCAGCAGATTGCGAACCTGCAACAGTTCCACGAGGCGCATGCCGACGAGGTCGACGCGGCACTGCGTCGTCTGAAGGAGGTCGCCCGCTCGGGTGGCAATCTGTTCGCTGAGTTGATGGAGACTGTGAAGGTGGCGAGCCTCGGCCAGATCACGCACGCCCTGTACGAAGTCGGTGGCCGCTACCGCCGCAATATGTAAGATTTGGATTCGTTTCTGGCTCGGGCAGAGAACCGCCGAGGGAACAGCGTGGCGCTGGGTCCCTCGGCGTTCGTGCCTCTGCCGCACCCCTGCGGAAGGGGATGGCGCGGGCCCCACGTGTCGCGCCCGGGTGCGGCGAAGCTAACGTAAGCGGTACTCGATGTCGTCCTCGTTCGGCAGGTAGTCAATTTCCAGGTCTCTGCCTTCAAAGTACCATTCGTCGTCCGCATCGACGTAGAAGGTGATGTGGTCTGCCGTAAACTGGGCCACCGCCTGCCGCGGCGGGCGCGTCTTCGACAGCCCCAGCGAAAATCCGCCGGAACCGCCATAGCGCACGTACACGCGGACGTAGTCGCCCGCTCGAAATCCCCATTCATCGGTAAACCACAGCATGGCTGGCTCGGTGACTGTCAACCGCATCCGCGTTCCCCCGTTCCCAAGGCCGGTCGGTTGTGCGCGCGCGAACCGTTGGCTGCGCCCCGCAAAAACCATTGTACCGCATCTCACGTCTTCGGCGCCCCCCGCCGTCGAATCCTTCCCGCCATGCTCGGCTACACTATGCAGACAGATGGGAGGGGGTGTCGTGCCCAGAGTTCGGGCTGCATTGGGAACGTCCGCCCGCTGGCTGCTCGTCGTCAGCGGCCTGTTCGGGCTGTCTGTCTCGCTGTCCAACACCTTTGTCAACATCTACCTCTGGAAGGTGGATCAAAGTTTCGCGTCCATCGGGTGGTACAATCTCGGCCTGTACACGTGTATTCCCCTGATGTTCATTGCAGCGGGGGCGCTGGCAAAACGGCGTGGTTCGGTGTTGGTGTTGCGCATTGGCCTCGTCTGTCACGTGTGCTTTTACGCCTTGACGCTGTTTGGCGGCACGTACATGGCACGTCTCCCCGCTCTGCTCGGCGGGGTACTGGGGGCCGCCAGTGGCTTCTACTGGTGTGGATTCAACGAGCTGACGATGCGCTACACGGACAACGCGTCGCGCGACCGGTTTTACGGTATGAACGGCGTGGTGGGGTCGGTGGCCGGCATGATTGCGCCTCCTGTTGCAGGGTTTCTCATCTCACTGGAAGACCGGTTTGGCGGGCTGAGCGGCTACCACCTCGTCTTCGGTTTATCGCTGGCCATGTTCGTCTTGGCGGGGTTTGTGAGCACCCGCTTGCACGTCGAAGCAGAGCGCGGGCACCTGGATTGGTCCGCCGCCCGGTGGTCCTGGCGGTTTCCGGTCTGGCGGCGTACGTTGTTGGCCTGCTTCGTGTACGGGTGGCGCGAAGGCCTGTTCATGTTCTTGATTGGGCTGCTGATGTACATCGCCACCGACAGCGAATTAGAGCTCGGCGAGTTCCTGCTGCTGCAGAGCGGGCTGTCGTTCCTCTCGTTCTTCATCGTCGGACGCCTCACCACCCCGCACAACCGCATCCGCGTGCTCGGCATCGGTGCGGCCGGGATGGCGGCGGCCGCGCTCCTGTTCTTGCTGCCGCTGCGTGCCGTCCACCTGGTGTGGTACGGAAGTATCATGGCGGTCTGCCTGCCGCTGTTCATCGTGCCCATGCAGGGAGCGGTCTTCTCCAGCATCGCACGGTTGGAGGGGAGCCGGCTGGAGTACATCATCCTGCGCGAGGTGTTCGCGAACACGGGGCGTGTGCTGGGGATTCTGCTGTTTATCGGATGGGTGTTTGTCGATCCGTCCGGACATACCATCCCGCGTTTGGCACTTGGCATCGGCTTTGTCCAACTCGGCGCCTGGCTGTTGTTGCGCCCGGCTGCGGGCCGGCGTCCGTCCGACCCTGGTCCGCCGCGCCTCACCCGGGCGCCCATCCGTCGAGAACGGGCGCGCTGACGGATTCCGGGCCCTGCAGCGGCGCATTTTCCCACAGAGGCACCAAAACGGGGACATCCGAAAGGATGGCCCCGTTTTGAACGTCGCGCGAGCGGCTGTCTCGAACGCGCTCGAGCTCCCGCGATTTCCGTTACTTTTGGAAGAACTGGCGGTTCTTTTCGATAAAGGACTTCTCTTCTTCCGGAACGAAATCCTCCTGGAAAATGGCAGACACCGGGCATACGGCCTCGCAAGCGCCGCAATCGATGCAGGTATCCGGGTCGATGTAGTACTGGTCCTCGCCTTCCACGATGCAATCCACAGGGCAGGTCTCGACGCAATCCGCAGCCTTTTCTCCGATGCAGGGAGATGTGATTACGAATGCCACGACGCTCTCCTCCTCCAGCCAATTCGAGTGCCACCAAGTCGCTTCGAGCGTGTCCGAGGGGCCGGGCAACTGTGAGCCGTTTCCGGTACAGCTGCGATTCCAAGTGCAATGTCCTCCAACTGCACTCGCACGTTCCCATTTGCGCTGTCGAACACTCTTCTAGACCCATCATATATCACGCATAGGACCATTTCAACAGGGAAGCCCAGTTTAGGCGAGTTCTGTGTAAGCGGTTTCGGTTGGCGGGCCCAAGCCCGGGCGTACGGAGGTCGTCGACGCCAGGGCCAATCGCCAGGCGTCCCATCGGCGCAGCATGAGCGGCGCCAACTGGGTCGTGACTGTCGCCAGACTGGCTCCGGCAATCACGTCCAGCGCGTAATGAAACCGCAGGTACAGGGTTGCGAAGATGATGAGCCCACCGACCGGCAGATAGAACCAGGCCCATCTGCGATGGTCGCGCCAGACTTGGACCATCATGACCACGGCGATGCCCGTATGCAGGCTCGGGAAGCAATCGCGAGAGACGAAGGCCTGGCCGGTGGAGAACAGCGGATCAATCCCGCCCACTGCAACGGCGTAGTGCACCGTGAACACGGGCCCCATGACGGGTACCAACGTGTACGTGAAATAGCCGAGATAGAACGTGAAGATGGCCGTAAATACGTAGTCCGACATCGCACGCCAGCCGCGCGCGAGGAGCAGCACGGCGGTCGCGTAGGTGAGGACAAACCAAGAAACGTAGGCGCCACTGAGAAAGTCGGTGAGCGGTCGCGAGATGATGGGCTCCATCCAGTCGGAGAGCAACCGGCCGCCGAAGAGGGCCCTTTCAATCGACTGCATCGCCGCATCGTGGTTGAACGGGTTGAGGACCGCGATGTAGAACATGCAGATTTTGTAGATGGCGAGGAGTACCCAGAACCCGATGGCGACCCGGACCACATGCGCGGCGGTCTCGCGGTGTTCCCACGAACTCCGGCGCAGCGCGGTCCATCCGACTGCGAGCCCGGCGAATACGCCGATGAACAGCCACGGTTCGCGGTTGGCAAGCACGCCGACGATGTCGTCCCAAAGCAGACAACGAGACAGCTGAATGCCGTAGATATCGTCCAGCCGACCCCGGACGCTCACGAACACGGCCGCAGCGGCGATGCACGCTGCGAGCCCGACCACTTCGTACAGGTCCAGGCGCAGAATGCAGCGTGCCGCAGTACGAACGAGGCGCGACGGCATCGATGCCTCCCCCTTGCCATAGCGACTGAAAGTGGGACGTGCCCCCCGTACTATACCATACGCGTACCGTCTCTCGCCTGTGCGTCACCGGACAACCCGAGTCAGCGCTCCGTCTTGAAGTTGTCTCTTTTCATCTACGTCTCTGTATGCGAAAATTTAACCAACGCAAAAGTTTCGGTCGGAGGTGGCGGAGGACCGCATATCCCTGGGCAGCGGCCCATAAGAATTCAAAAAACGCGAAAGAAGGGGTTTCATTGTTCCAATGTCCGCTTTGCGGAGAGCTGATGGAAGCCCTCACCAACGTACACTGCGTGACCAGACACCAGATGTCCAAACGAGAACTCACTGCGCGTTACGGTGCCGCCAAGTACGTGGCGCCTCGCATCACCCGCGAGGTGCAGCGGTGGATCCGTGACGCGCAGATCATTTCTAAAGCGGACTTCGAGGTGGCGCAAGCGGCTGCGCGCAACCAGTACGGCCGCCGCGCGGCCCACTGATACAGGTCGTGCAAGCAGGATGGCCTCTTCGCGACCGGCTCGCATTGGGGTTCATCCACGGCATGCGCTGCGAAGGAGATCGATAATCCATTCAGGAATCGCGGATACTAGGCGCGGCGGTTGGGGCGAGACACCCCTGCCTTGCGCTGCCGGCTGTTACAGACGGAGGAGGTTCGTCGTGTGAGCGCGTTTCGGTCGTATCAGCGAGATCGAGTTTGGCTTCACGTGTTGCAGACGTCCCAGTTCCGGACGTGCCACCTGCTCCTGAAGCTTTGCCGCCCGTTGTCGCGGGAGACGGTGACAGCCAGTGCGCTGCTGCCGTACTTGTGGATGGAGGGAACTCGCCGACATCCGAGCTCGCTCGCCTTGGCTCGGTACACGGACAGCCTGTTCGGCGCCAGCTTGCAGACCGCCACGAGCAAGCGGGGGAGCGTGCAGGTGGCGGACGTCTATGCGAGCGCGCCAGACGAACAGCGGTTTCGGCAGGCGTCCGGCGTGTTTGAACAGGTCTCGACGCTGGTCCGTGAGCTCGTGATGGACCCGAATGCGGACGCCGGTCGCTTTCCGGAGCAGGCCGTCCATCGCACCAAGTCCCTGCAGGAGAAGCGCATTCGGAGCCTCTCGGACGACAAGATGAGTTACAGTTTGGAACAATGTGTGGAGCGCGTCTGCCGCGGACGGCCGGAAGCGTTGCCGCGGCTCGGGTTTGCGGACGACCTGACAGGCCTGGATGGGAGCGCGCTTTGGCGAGCGCACCAGGCGATGCGGCAGGACTGCGTAATGCACGCGTACTTGGTCGGCGACATCGGCGCGGACGCGGCGTTCCTCGAGGCCTGGCTGGCCGCCTGGCATCCGGGCGCGGACGGCAACGCAGGCGGGCGCGTTGCGTCGGCGCTCGACAATCGCGCTCGGACGCAACCCATCCCAAGCCGCGGCGGTTCGCCGGAACGGGTCGTGGAGCGACAGAACGTGCAGCAGGGAAAACTCAACCTCGGGTTTACGACGGGTATGTCGCTGTCGCACCCCGACTATGCGGCCCTCGTGGTCTTAAACGGCATCTTCGGCGGGTTTCCGCACTCCAAGTTGTTCCGCAGCGTCCGCGAGCAGGCGAGTCTCGCCTATTACGCCTCGAGCCGGCTCGACGGATTGACCGGCGTGGTGGTTGTCCAGACCGGAATTGAGCCGGGCGTGGCGGACCAGGCGGAGGGCATCATCCTCGACCAGTTGGCGGCGATACAGCGCGGGGAAGTGACGGAGGAGGAACTGGAGCTGACCCGAAAAGCCCTGCAGAACCAGTACCGGCAAGCGCTGGACCAACCGGTCACCCGCTGCGAATTCCATTTTACAGGGGCCCTTGCTGGCGTGGAACGCGACGTTCCAGACCTGCTGTCGGCCATCGAAGCGGTGACGACGGACGACGTGGTGCGCGTCAGTCAGGCGCTCCAACTGGATACGGTCTATTTCTTGCGCAGTCAGGAGGCGCAGGCCCATGCGTAGTCAGTCGTTCCCTGTCGGCGACACCGTCTACGAGGAGACCCTCGACAACGGGTTACAGGTGATCTTGCTTCCGAAGCCGGGCTTTCAACAGGTTTTCTGCAGCTTCACCACGCGCTACGGTTCGATTGACAACTGCTTCCGGACGGCGGGGGAGTCGGCCTTTCGGACGGTGCCGGACGGCGTGGCGCACTTCCTTGAGCACAAGATGTTCGAATCGGAACAGGGGGACGTGTTTCCCGCGTTCGGCCGCGGGGGCGCATCGGCCAACGCCTTCACGACGTTTGACCAGACCAGTTACCTCTTCTCCTGTACCGATAATCTGCGGCCCAACCTGGAACTGTTGCTCGATTTTGTCCAGGACCCGTATTTCACCGACGCCACCGTCGCCAAGGAGAAAGGGATCATCGGCCAGGAGATTCAGATGTATCAGGACAACCCGGACGCCCGAATCTTCTACGAACTGCTGAAGGCGCTGTACGTCTCTCACCCCGTGCGGATTGAGGTCGCCGGGTCGGTGGAGAGCATCGCGCAGATCACGAAGGAGACCCTGTACGACTGCTATCATACGTTCTACCACCCCTCCAACATGGTGGTCTTCGCTGCAGGGGGGTTTGATCCGGTCCCGGTCATGGAACAGATCCGCGAAAACCAAGCGCGCAAGCGGTTCTCACCCGCTCCGGTGGTCGAGCGACATCCGGCGGAGGAGGGCGACACGGTGCGAGCGGAGCGGGTGGAGACGCCGCTCGCGGTGAGCCAACCGCGCTGCCTGATTGGCTGGAAGGACGCTCCCGGAGACGTGTTCGGCTCCGCGCTCCTCACGCAGGAACTGGCGACGGGGGTGGCGATGGAAGCGATGTTCGGGCGCAGCAGCCACTTCTTCGACGAGGCGGTCGCCGACGGGCTCATCGACAACCAGTTCTCATGGGAGTACGAGCGGGCCGTCACGTACGGGTTCTCCGTCATCGGCGGCAACACACCAGACCCAGACCGGCTGACGGAGCGGGTGCAGCGCCAGGTTGACGAGGTCGTGGAAGGCGGCATCGACGAGGCGGATTTCGAGCGTTGCCGGCGCAAGGCCATCGGGCGCTTTGTCGCCACCTTGGATGTGCCGAGCGCCGTCGCCCGCAGCTACATCTCGTATCACCTGCGTGGCGCCCAGGTGTTTGACACCGTCCCCGTCCTCGAGTCGTTAGACGTGGACCAGGTGAACGAGCGGGTGCGCGAGCACTTCGTACCCGGTCGGCGCGCCGTTTCCATCGTGCACCCATAGACCCCACTGTCGACCCTGCCACTGGTACCAGCGCCCCTCAACTTCAGCGAGCAGGGTCCACCCGGTCTGTGCGTTCTGCCCGGTCTGTACGATGTGCAGGGACTCGACCGGTGCGTCCGGCAGGTTCTCTGTGATGTCCGCCCAGTGTTGGCCCCCGTCCGTCGTGCGGTAGACGTGTCCGGGCGCGTCCGGGGTCGCGCTCGCATACCCGCCGTAGCCGATGGCGGCGGTCCGGCCGCCGCGGGCGGTCGGAAAAATCACCGCTGCCGTCACGGTCCGGTATGGCAGGCCACCGACCAACCGGTACCACGGCTGCCCGGGCAATTGAATGTTGACGACGCCAGCCAGGGTCCCCACGTACCACGCACCCTCCGCGTGCGCCAGTGCGGTGATCCCGTCGATCCCGCTGCCAGGCGCCCCCGCTTCCTCATCCTCTGTCAGGTTGGGCGATACGGGCTGCCAGGTGTCCGTCGTCGCGTCCCATCTCGCGATGTAGTGCACACCTCGGTAGACATCGTCGCCGTCTCGCCACAACAGCGAAGCCGGTCCATTGGGCAAGGGCGCGTCCGTCACCGGATGGGTCGGTGCAGCCGGCAGTGCGACCGCCGCGGTGACCACTTCGACCGGTGCGACGTCGGCCGTCGGTCCGGCAGTGTCATGGACGCGGGCCGCCACCCCTGTCTGCGCAAGCGTCCAATCGCCCGACGGGCCGAAGGACGCGTGCAGGGCCGTCCAGCCGACCGTGGGCACCAGCACGACCATGGCGAGCGCTGTTCGAACCCGGACCCCCGTGGCGAATCGGCTGCCCATCGCAACCCCTCCTCTCGTCCGCCCGGTTGGCGCTGTTTTCATCCAGCGTACCCTCGTCATCCTGCGAACGCTGTCAGGCGGCGGCGTCGAATCGAGAGAGGTTTGGTTGGAAGCCGTCGCCTCGCAGACTGCGGTGCCTGGGTGCGCGGTGTTTGATACAATGGAATCGGTACAACCGCGGTCTGGGACGAGGGGATGAAGAGATGTCAACGGAGGCGTTTACCAGGGGGAGACCGTTTCCGCGGCAGCCGAACGTCATGGTCTACCAGCGCAGCCACCCGGAAAAATTCGCAGCGGCACTTGCGGAGCTCGGCGTCACGCACACGGTGTGTGGGTCCGAACAGAGCGGTTGGGACGACCGAGAGGTCTCGGATGTCGAGGTGGTCTTTGGCTGGAACGTGCCGCCGGCCCTGTTGCGGCAGATGCCGCGCCTGCGCTGGGTGCAGTGGTCCGGGGCGGGCGTCGATGCGGTCGTCTTGGGCGGCGGACTGCCGGCCGGGGTAAGACTCACGCGCATCGTGGGCCAGTTTTCGCAACCTATCGCCGAGTACATATTCAGCTACCTGCTCTACGTAGTGAAGGATTTGGAGCGGATGCGGGCGGCTCAGCAGCGTCACGTGTGGGAGCCGTTCCGGGCTGGCCGTTTGGCCGGCCTGACCATCGGCGTCGCTGGGCTCGGGTCCATCGGCCGCGAGGTCGTCCGCAAGGCGCGCGCATTTGACATGCACGTCCTCGGTTTGAGTGCGAGCGGTGCACATGCTGACTGCGTGGACCGCCATTACGGCCCGAGCGAATGGGATGCGTTCGCCGCCGCGGTCGACGTGTTGGTGCTCTGCTTGCCGCTCACGGACGCGACGCGGCACGTGGTGGATGCCCGTCTTCTGCAGAGAATGAAACCCGATGCCATCCTCGTCAACATCGGCCGCGGCGCGCTGATACGGGAGCCTGACCTGCTGAACCACTTGGCGCACGGTGGATTGCGCGCGGCGGTGCTCGACGTGTTCGAGCAGGAGCCGCTGCCGGCAGACCACCCGTTCTGGGGCCTATCCAACGTGTACGTGACACCGCACCTGTCGGGTCCGAGTGAGGTCGAGGCCACCTGCCAGTTTTTTGTGGACAACCTCGTCCGCTACCTGTCGGGCCAGCCGCTGCTCGGCGAGGTCGATCTGGCGCGGCAATACTAGAAGGGGGGATGACGCGTGGACATAGATCAGCGGCGTACGCTGATGCACGCCATCGGGATCGAAACGAAAGAACTGACCGCCGACAAAGTCGTGATGACGATGCCGGTCGACGATAGGACCCGTCAGCCGTTCGGGTTGCTGCACGGGGGCGCTTCAGTCGCCCTCGCGGAGTCGGCGGCGAGCCTCGGCGCGTGGATGAATGTGGACCAGGCCACACAGATGCCGGTCGGCTTGGAGATCAACGCAAACCACATCCGCGGCAAAGCAGATGGGACAGTGACGGCCGTGGCGAAGCCGCTGCACCGCGGCCGGACCACGCAAGTTTGGGAGGTCCGCATCACGGACGAAGCCGACAAGTTGGTCTGCATCTCGCGGTGCACGCTCGCGGTCGTGCCGCTGCCGACTGCGGGCGCGTGAGGATGGCCATACCGTAAGTAGCGACGGCTGCATACGGAGGTTGGACCATGCTCTACACGTGGTTGTTTGCAACGGCTGCGACACTGCTGACGTTTGTCATTCTGCTCGTGCTGGCCCGCTGGTTGGGGAGCACGCAGCTCAGCCAGCTCACGTTCTTCAACTGGGTCGCCGGTGCCGCCCTCGGCAACCTGGCAGCCAACATGATGTCGACGACGTCCGTGCGGCAGTGGACGTTTGGGCTGTACACGTTGGCCCTGTTCACCGCCACCGCCGTGGTCGCGTCCGCCATCTCGCTGAAGAACCGGACGTTTCGACGGGTCACGAACGGGGAGCCCGTGGTGTTAATCCACAAGGGCGAGATTGTCCGGTCCAACCTGGCACGGGCTCGAATGAACGTGGACCTGTTGACGATGTTGCTGCGCGAGAAGGGCTATTTTTCGTACCAAGACATCTCCTACGGTATCTTGGAGCCGAGCGGAAACCTCAGCATCCTGCCGCTACAGGAGACCCAGTCCGTGTCGAAGGCGGACCTGGCCTACGGACCCGACCTGTCGGAGTCCGGTCAGGGCCCGTATATGGAACTGGTCGTGGACGGCGAGGTGGACCACGACAAACTGCGCGAGTCGGGCCGCGACGTGGAATGGCTGGAACGAGAGATTCGCCAACGCGGTGGCGAAGGGTTGGCGGACGTGATGTACCTCGCTGTCAACGTGGAGGGAGACGTGGTCGCCGACCTCTCGCGGCGCAAGCCACGCCGCGCGGACGGCCCGGGCGAAGACATCTAGCCACCGCACTGCGAAAGGACTTCGGACGAACATCTGGGAGGAGATCTGCATGTTTGAACGCCGCATCCAGGTGCGGTTCGGCGATTGCGACGGACTGGGCCACGTGAACAACGGCATGTACTTCACCTATATGGAGGACGCGCGCATCGACGTCTTTCGTCTGTTCAACCCGTCCCTGGAACTGAGCCGGTGGAATTTGATTGTCGCATCGACCCGGTGCGACTTCTTGGCGCAGGTATCCTATGCGGAGATGCTGACCGTTTTCACATGGGTGAGCCACGTCGGTAACTCCAGTTTCACGGTTGATCACGCCCTGCAGAACGCACGCGGCGAATGGGTCGCCCGCGGGCAAGCGGTGCTCCTGGCCTACGACTACGACGCGGGCCGACCGACCCCTGTTCCGTCCGCGGTGCGCGACCAGCTCGCTTTGCACCGCGACGGTCCGACCGGTGCACCGGCGTTGCGGTGAACCAACGATGGTCTGGGAGAGGAGTTGTCGTGTTGAACGAGACCAGCCACAGCCCAAACTCGGGCTTTAACTTGAACTGGTTCCGATTGGACGGACGCCGCGTCGTGGTGACGGGCGCGAGTCGCGGCATTGGACGCGGGTTGGCCCTCGGCTTCGCGGCGGCGGGGGCGGATGTGGTTCTGGTCGCCCGCGACCGCGAGGCGCTCGCCAGTGTCGCCGACGAGATTCGGTCTCAGCATCCAAGCCTCGCTGTCGAGACCGTGGCCTGCGACCTTCGCGACGTCGCTTCCGTGCGCGCTGCAGCAGAGGAGATTGAGCGCGAAGGGCGGGTCGACGTGTTGGTGAACAACGCAGGGATGAACATCCGGACGCCCGCCCTGCAGGTCACCGAAGCGGAGTGGCAGGCCATTCTCGACACGGATTTGCGCGGGGCGTTCTTTCTCGCCCAACAGTTCGGGCGGGGCATGGTGGAACGGCGGCGCGGAAGCGTCATCAACGTGTCGTCCGTGGGCGGTGCGGTTGCCCTGCGGACCGGTGTCGCGTACGCCGCCGCTAAAGCGGGCGTGATTCAGATGACCAAGGTGCTCGCCATCGAGTGGGGGCCGTACAACGTCCGCGTCAACGGCATTGCACCCTGGTACTTCCGCACGCCGCTGACACAGGGCTTGCTCGACAATCCGGACTATCGCAGCGAGGTCGTGGGTCGGACGCCGCTGCGGCGGGTCGGCGAGATTGACGAGTTGGTCGGTCCGGCGGTGTTCTTGGCCTCCAATGCGGCAAGTTACGTGACAGGGCACACCCTGTTTGTCGACGGCGGCATGACCATCTACGGCTTCTGAGTGGGGTGCCGAACCAAGCCGCGCGTCACAGTTGCACGCGGCGGGTTAGGAACGCCTTGCGGGCTGCGTCCTCCAGCGTATCGTCGAGCGGCTCCAGCGGATGGTCCACCCCCTGATATGCCCGCGCCCGCGCCAGTACGAGGTCTGCGAGGCGCGGGTTTTTCGGGAGCAACGGCCCGTGGATGTATGTCCCAATCACGTGTTTGTACTGCACGCCCTCGTACCCGTCCTTGCCGTTGTTGCCGCACCCGCGGACGACCTTCCCCAGTGGTTCGTGGTTGTGCGTCGTCCGGCCGCCATGGTTTTCGAAGCCGACAATGGTCCCGCACAGGTCACTCTCCACGGCGACGTTGCCAATCAGTCGGGGGGACCCCGCGACCGTCACCAGGTCCAACAGGTCGAGCCCCGGTACCTTGGTCCCGTCCGGTAACTGGTAATACGAGCCGAGCAGTTGGTACCCGCCGCAGATGGCCAAGAGCGGCATCCCCGCCTCAATGGCGGCACGCAGCTCGCCCTTCCACTTCGCGAGCGTCTCGCCGACAATCGCCTGTTCCCGGTCGGACCCGCCACCGAGCAGGACCAAGTGGTACCGCGCGAAATCGGGCCGGCTGCCCGCAGGGACCTCCGAAACCGTCACCTCTATCCCGCGCCACAGGCAGCGCATACGGAGCGTCCGGATGTTGCCCCGGTCCGCGTACAGGTTCAGCAAGTCAGGATACAGATGTGCGATATGCAAGGGCTGCGCCATGCAGGTGCTCCCTCCCTTTGAGCAGCTCGGCCACCGCGTACAGCGCGGTGTACGTGGACAGGACGTAGACCGTGACGTCGGTCGATGTTGGGTCGTCAGCGCTCGGGGGACCGCTGTTCGAGAGCGCCAGTGCGGCGTCCAAGGCCGCGCCGAGGTCTGGCTGAACAACCATCGATCCGGTGAATCCCGCGTACTTCATCCGCAACGCCATATCTTCCGCCCGAAGGCCGGAGGTGACGCAGCCGACGATGTCGGCACGGCCCGCCAAGACGTCGAAATCCGCGTCCCACAGCCACGAGACGTCGCGGCCGTCAGCGGCAAGGTCGTTGATGGCGATGCAGAGGACTTTCCTGCCCGGTTCCGAGACGATAGCCTGCAACACCGAGTCACACCCCGTCGGATTCTTGATGAGGTTGAGGACAGCCGGTGGGTGGGTCGCGTAGCCTTGCATCCGTCCCAGCGGCGGTGCAAACGCGGTCAGGCCGGCCGCAATGTGGTCGGCGGACTGGTCACACGTGCGTGCGGCAGCGACGGCTGCGAGGGCATTGTAGACGTTGAACACGCCGCGCGTGCGCAACGTCACTTCGCTCGGCGGCTGACCGACTTCCCTGACGCGGAGCGACCAGCCGCGGATTTCGCCCGTGAAGTCGGGTTGCGGCCGGTGAAATCCACAGGCCGGGCAACGGTAGAGGCCGAGTTGGCCGTAGAAGAACGCCTCGTAGTCGAGTCGTTCGCCGCAACGTAGGCAGAACGCCCCATCCCGAGTCTGGCCGTGTTCCGTATCCTTCGCATGCTCGGCGGCGAGTCCAAAGTACCGCACCGTGTGGCCGGAAGATTCCGCGAGATGGCGCGAGAGGGGGTCGTCTCCGTTGACCACCAGCACCGCGTCGGTTCCAGCGATACCCGCGCGGAGCTTGTCCAGGGTGGTATCCAGTTCGCCGTATCGGTCCAGCTGGTCGCGGAACACGTTCGTCACCACGAGGACCTGTACAGGGAGGGCGGCCGTCACCTGCGGCAGCGTGGCCTCGTCAATCTCGAACAGGGCGACCCGTCGCAGCAGCCGTCCGCGCCAACTCGTGTGTTGTAGGAGGGCGGTGGTGAGACCCTGCGGTAGGTTGGCCCCCTCCTGGTTGTGGATGATGGGCTGTCCTTGGCGGAGGATGCTCGCCAGCATCGCGGAGGTGGTCGTCTTGCCGTTGGTGCCGGTGACCACCACGCACCATTCGAGCTGCCGGCTGAGGCGCCGGAGGAGGGACGGGCAGACGCGAAGCGCCGCCTTGCCAGGCAAGCTGGTGGCGCGGCGGCCGAACAGTCGGAGGGCGAACGACAGAACTTTGCCGACCCAGATGGCGATGAAAGACAAGGGTGTCAACTCCCTGTGGGTGCGCCGCAGGCGAAGCGGCCTGTTGGCGCTGTGAGCGCCGCCTCGGCGGCGGCGCTCTGTGTTTTGATGTTGCATCCATTATACTATAGGGTGGGTGCACGAGAAGGGTGAAGACCCGCTCTCGGCAGGGAAAGAAGGGGATAGGGACATGTTCACGGAGACCAAGGTCGTGGCCGCCACGAAGGCGGAGTTCTACGAACAGGTGGCGGCGCAAACGCGTCACCTGATGGATGGGGAGCCCAACTGGGTGGCGAACCTCAGCAATGTCTCGGCGCTGCTGAACCTGCACTTGACCAACATCAACTGGGTCGGCTTCTACCTCTACGACGAGGCGCGCGACGAACTCGTCTTGGGACCGTTCCAAGGCAAACCGGCTTGCATCCGTATCGGACCTGGCAAGGGCGTGTGCGGGACGGCCTTTGCAAACGTGCGAACGCTGGTGGTGCCGGATGTGAACGCATTTCCGGGACACATCGCCTGCGATTCCGCGTCTCGGTCCGAGGTGGTCGTACCCCTGTGTGTGGATGGCCAGTGCGTCGGCGTGCTCGACATCGACGCGCCCGTGCCCGCCCGTTTCGACGAGGCGGACGGCGAAGGGCTGGAGCGGGTGGCTGCGGCCATTGCGTCGTGTGCAGGGTTGCCTGCCCGGAGCGGATCGCCCGCGAAATGAGCGGGTTCGGAACTCGCATCGGGTCCGCGACTCGTCCCGGACAGCGGGCCGGCGGCTTGCTGCGAGAGAGAGGGGGGTGATAGGATGCGGTTTTTTGGATACCAGCGCTGTTCCACGTGTCGTAACGCGTACAAGCACCTGACCTCGGCCGGCTTGGAGCTCGCCTTTGAGGACTTCGTACAGAGCCCGCCGGACGTCGACACCCTGCGCAGATGGGTTCATCGGCTGGGAGGGGAGGTGACTCCGCTGCTGAACACCAAGGGCCGCCGCTTCAAGGAGTTGGGGCTCGCGCCGGACTCCTTCGACACGGAGGGTTGGCTGCGCGCCCTGTCAGAGGATGGACGCCTGTTGAAGCGGCCCGTCCTCGAACTGGACGACCGGGTCGTGGTGGGTTACCGGGCGGATGCGTACGACGAGTTGATACGGGAGAACGCCAGATGACGCAGGGGGAACGGCTGTTCTTCGGGGTGCGCGTGACGCCGGACGTGTCGGACTGGCTCACCGGATACCAGGCAGCGCTCCAGAAGGCGGGGGTCCGCGCAGGGAATTGGTCCCCGCCGGACCTGTTTCACGTCACTCTTCTGTTCCTCGGGGTCCTTCCCTCGTCGTACCGGCCTCTCTTGGCGGAGGCGGGGCGGGCCGCGGCGCGGGTCGTCGGGCCGTTTGGACTTCGTTTCACCGCTCCGGGGACGTTCGAGCGCAACCGCATCCTGTGGATGGGATTGGCCGCGGATGAGGGCCTGCGCGCACTGACGGAACTGCACAGGGCACTGCACACGGCCTTAGACGGGCGGTTGCCGGCGCCCCTCGACACGCGACCGTACCGAGCGCACTTGACCCTCGCGCGAAAGTTGGATACAGCGTCGTTTCGCACCTGGGCCGACGAGCTGGCGCAGGGTGGCGGGAGGGGCAGAGCCCAGCGGCTGGAGATGCCTGCGCCGTCCATCCGCGTCGACGCATTCCACCTGTTCGCGTCGATGCGGATGGGCGGACGGTTGGTGTATCCGGTGCTGGAGACGTTCGAACTCCAGGGGGCGGGGTGTGGCGGTGGTTGAACGCCCCTGCGCGAGGCCCTGTGGGCGCGTGCGGGGGCGCAGCCTGCGCCGCCCCCTTCCGACGGGGGCAGCAGGTGAGCCGTTAACGCGCGAGTCGTTCTGCGTAGTGCATCAAGCCCATCGCGTCCAAAATGACGTCGATGTCGAGTACTTCCAAATCGGCGGGCGCGTCATAACCGCGCTTCGCGAGATCTGCTGCAATCCAACTCCGTAGCCCAGCCACGATGGTGTCGAGCGCCACGCCGGGCCGGTACACGCTGCGAATCCATGCGCCCAGTTCCCCGGCACACCGCTCCGTTTCGGCCAGCGCCTCTGCTTTCGGGGAGCGTCCAAAATGCGTGTGATACACCCACTGAAACGGAACCTCCTGCAACATGGCGACGGTCCGCTCGACCGCGTCCGGGTCAAAGTCGACGGGCGAAGTCGATGGCATGACCCACTCAAAGTCCCATCCTGTGAACCCGGTCCGGTAGCGGATGCCGAGCGCATCACCTGCGAACAGCGCGTCCAACTTCGGGTCGAGCACGCTGAAGTGGTGCTTCGCGTGACCAGGCGTGTCGAGAAACGTCAGCGTGCGGCTGCCGATATGGAGCGTGTCGCCGTGTTGCCGAACCAGGATTTGGGCCTCCGGAACGGGTTGGACCGCGCCGAACAGCGCCTCCGTTCGCGCGCCGTAGACAGCGCTCGCGCCTTCCCACAACCGACTCGGGTCCGCCATGTGTCGCGCGCCGCGCGGGTGGACCAACAGTTTCGCCTGTGGTGCAGCGGCCATCATCTGCCCCGCACCGCCAGCGTGATCAAGGTGCACGTGCGTCACGGCGACGTACGCCAGGTCCGTCGGCGGACAGCCTATCGCGCGCAGTTGAGAGACCAGCCGGTCGTGTGAGCGCGCAGAGCCGGTTTCAATCAGGACGGGGTATTCGTCCAACAGCAGGTAGGCTGTCGTGCGGAACGGTCGGTCCTGTTCCATCAGGTCGATGGACCACAGGTTGGGCTCGAGTTGCACCGGCTCGGGTGCGTCTTCGCGTAGGAGGGTCATCGCTCATCGCTCCTTTTTCTTCGGTCGCTTACTCTTTTTGCCGCTGTCTCTCGGCGGCGCGGCGGTTCCCATCCGACTTTGACGCTCGCGCCAAGACTGTGCCGGGCGCAGGGTCTCACCGCGGTAGCGCGGGGCGGTGCGTTCCCTTCTGCCGGGCTCTCGGACCGCGCGCTCCATCCGGGAGTTGGCTGTGTTCGCCGCGGCCGTCTCGCGTCGGGTGCGCCACCCCGCGGTGGCGGCTTGGCCGCGCTGCCGAGTCGGCCGCATTGGGTGAACTTCCGCGGCGCGGCGCGGCGCACGTGGCGCTGTCTCCAACCCCAGCACCGGTGGCCGCGCGGGACCTGCATGGCGCAGGAGGCGCCGCTCCGCGAACGCCTCCACCGGCACCACGTCGGCCAGCTGGTCTTCTGTCGGCTCCTCGTCGAGCGACACGCGAGAGACGCCGAGCAGGACGCCCATGCCAACCATGTTCACAATCAGGTCGGTGCCGCCGTAACTCATGAAGGGGAGCGGAATGCCGGTGACGGGCAGCAGGCCGGTCACGGCTCCGAGATTGATGAACGCGCTGATGATCAACTGACTGGTCAACCCCACGCAGAGGAGGGAACCGAATCGATCCGGTGAGCGCCGCGCGACTCGGAAACCTCTCCAGATGAGGACGCCGAAGGCGGTCAGCAGCGCGACCGCTCCCACCAATCCCCATTCTTCCACAAACACAGGAAAGACGAAATCCGTCTGCGGAAACGGAAGATAGCCAGCCTTCTCCATGCTCTGTCCGAAACCGCGGCCGAACAGCCCTCCCGAAGCAATGCCGGTCATCCCTTGAATCAATTGGTAGGAGATGTCCTGACTGTGCTGAAACGGGTGAAGCCAGGCCGCGAGTCGGTCCGACCGGTAGGACGCGACAGAGGCGAGGCCGACCAGCAGCGGCGCCAGGACGCCGATGAGGATGGCGAGCGGTTTCACTCGAGCGCCCGACGCGAAGATCACCACCAGGCTCGTCCCGAGCAACGTCATCGCGGTGCCCATGTCTGGTTCGACAAAGATCAACAAAAAGTTGATGCCGACCACAATGAGCGCCGGCATGAGCCCTCGTCGGACGCTGTGGAGCAGCGTGACCTGTTTGGTAAAGAAAAACGCGAGGTATACGACAATGGCGAGCACCGCCAACTCAGACGGTTGAAGGTGGTAGCTGCCGCTGCCAATCCACCGTTGTCCACCCAACTGCTTCTGGCCCACGTGGGGGACGAGAACCAACAGCAGCAGAAACAGGTTTCCGAGCATGATGGGAAGGCTCCACTTGTAGAGAAACCGGTGAGGCAGCCAACTGACGCCGTACATCGCCGCAAGTCCAATCACTCCAGCCATCAGTTGACGCAGCGCGAAGTAGTTCGCGGGGACGCCGTACAACTGCATCGCGACGACCGTACTGGCGGAGTAGACGGTGATGACGCCTGCCGCTGCCAGCAGGATGACTGTGAAGAACAGGACCAAGTCCATCGGATGCCGCTGTGCCCGCACGCCTGTCACCGTCCCGCAGATCGATTCGACAACGGGCCTCTATTCGACACGAGCATCCAGATCCCCTGCAAGATAGCGGACGACGGCCCACGGAGGTGTTGTCCGCGGGCCGTTCGGTCTACCACCAGTGCATGCCGACGGCTGTAATCCCGAGAATCGCGGCGAGCGGGATGGCGAGGTGCCAGCCGGGTCCCGGGCCGGGTCCCATCGGCCCGCCGCCAGGACCCACGGGGCCACCCGGACCGGGTCCGAAAAACGGTCGGCCGTCCGCGGCCGCATCGGCAGCCCAGCCTTCCGCGGCGGGTAGCCGCGCTGGGCCGGCCGGCGCCAGAATCACGTAGTCCTTGGTGCAGTGCAGAATCACACCCTCGAACACGCCGTAGTGGGTGTGACAGTGCACGTGTTGACCGAGGAGTTTGCGGATGTGATGGTGTGAGTACATGTCCTTCCCTCCATTGTCATGCAACACCAGGGTGTCCAACCGGCCCGCTGCAGCGCCGCTCGCCAGGGGCCCGGCGAAGACGGTGTGTTCGCCTACAGTCTATGGGGCATTCGCCGCCGCCGACCGGGCGGGTGCACAGGTTTTCGTGATGCGCAGGTCTGGGGTCTTCGCTATAATGGAGAAAGCTCTGGAGAAAACCTCTGTGGTTGTGGAGGTTGTTTCCACCGGACTGCCGGCGCGAGAGAGGGGGAGAGGCGTTGTTGCAGAGCGCGCTGTACCTTCCGCCCCCGCTGGTGTTTGCGCATCGAGGCGCCAGTGCGTGCGCGCCCGAGAACACTCTTCCCGCGTTTGATCTCGCCCTGCGGCACGGTGCAGATGTGCTCGAGACCGACGTGCACTGGACCCGTGACGGCGTGCTCGTCGTCGCGCACGATTCAGACATCTCGCGCGTCAGCGATGGGCAGGGCTCGATTGAATCCCTGACCTACACAGAACTGTGCCGGTATGATTTTGGCTATCGATTTACGACAGACAACGGCCGGACGTACCCGTACCGCGGCACGGGTGTGCGCATCCTGCGGCTCCGAGAGCTCTTCGAGCGGTACCCCCGCGTCCCCGTCAACCTCGATATCAAACCGCGCCGTCCCGCCTCGTTGCGGCAACTCATTGCAGAGATTTCCGGTGCCGGTGCGGCGGATCGGACCGTGGTCGGCTCGTTCCACCACGACGTCCTGCAGGCCTTCCGCGCGTTCACTTCAGCCATCGCCACCAGTGCCTCGCCGAGGGAGGTCGCGTTCGCGTTGGTCCAGTGCATCTCCCGTATCGGGATGCCCTCTGCGGCCCTGCCATACCGAGCACTTCAGGTGCCGATACGGATGTACGGCATCGAGGTGGTGACACGCCGCTTGGTTGAATGGGCGCACCGCAGCGGCTGCGCCGTGCACGTTTGGACCGTGGATGCGCCAGGGGAGATGGAGCGCCTGTTCGAGCTCGGGGTGGACGGCGTCATGACGAACCGGCCGCAGCTCGGCGTCGCCGTGCGAAACAAGTGGTTGGCCAGCGCGCGCGAAAACGGGCGGTGGCCCAGACGATAGGGAAAAGTGAGGACGTGCTGAACGATTGGATGTCTTACGCCGGAATTGGAAGCAGATTGACTTCACGCTGATTGTAACGGTACTCCTCTTGACCGCGTACAGTTGCGTGGCCATCTACGCGGCCACCTATGGCAAGACGGATCCCCAAATTCCGTCCCACGCTTGGCTGAAGCAGCTCATTTACTCGCTCATCGGCTTTGTGTTGATGTGGTTTATCGCCGCTTTCGACTACCGAGTGTTCCGGAACATTCACTGGTGGTTGTACGGGGTGACCACCGTCCTGCTCCTGGCGGTGTTCGGCTTTCACCCCGTGAACGGCGCACACAGTTGGATCACGCTTGGCGGCGCGAGCGTTCAGCCGTCGGAGTTCGCCAAGTTGACGCTGATTGTCTCGCTGGCCGCACAGATGTCCGCTGTCGACGAGTCGGAATTTCCGGATTACCGCTTCCGCCGTAGCTGGCGTATGTGGCTGACCCTGCTCATCCCGTTCGCCCTGACCTTGCGCGAACCAGCTTTGGGACAAGCGCTCGTCATGTTCGCCGTGTTCTGCACGATGTACACCTTATTTGCCAAGCGGTCGCTGTTTGCGGTCAGTATGACCGTGTTCATCGCCTTCTGCGTCGCGTTCGTCGCACTGCCGCTGGAGTTTCCAACACAGGCTGCGGACCTCGTTCAAAAGGTGCTGGTTCAGCACCACCTCTTGCGCGGTTACCAGGCGGACCGCATTCTGGCTTGGCTTGACACCAACTACCAGCCACTCGGCGCCGGTTACAACGTGCGTCAGGCCCAAACCGCCATCGGCTCTGGGCAGCTGTTTGGGGAAGGGTGGCTGAGCGGCCTGGAGACCAGCACGGGCGGCGTCCCGAATCAGTGGACCGACTATATCTTCTCGGCCATCGGGGAGGAGTTTGGCTTTGTCGGTTCGAGTCTGTTGGTGCTCCTCTTCTTGATCTTGGTGCAGCGCTTGGTCCGGGCGGCGAACCTCTCTCAGGACACGTTTGGAACGTATATCGCCATGGGCTTGGTCGCGATGTTCGGGTTTCAGGTCTTTGAGAACATCGGCATGGATATGTACATGAGCCCGTCCACCGGTATCACGCTGCCGTTCATCAGCTACGGCGGTAGTTCCTTGGTGGCGAACTACCTCGCCATCGGCATGGTGCTCGGCGTGGTGCTGCGAAAGCGAAAGCTGAGCTTCTCCTAGTGCCGGTGGGGAGGGGCGGGAAGAAGCCCTTCTGCCCGCGAACCGGTCACATGCTGCCTGCGCCGACGGGGCAGGATAGACCCTAGGGAAGGGCCCAGACGGACTTGGTTGACGGGCCCAAATGTCCGTGAAGGAGGGATGGCGATGCTCCGATTTCGCGGTGCACCGCTGCGGGAGATTGGGGGCCTTCCGTACACGGTGCACCAGATTGGCGATGACCAGTGGCAGATTGTGATTCAAAATTGCCCGCGTTATCCGACCGGGTACACCTTCGCCCCGGTGTACGGCGGGTACGGCGAGGCCCTCGACGCCCTCGAGCAGTGGCCGGACGACGACGTGGTGCAGCGGGCCGCCCTCGCGGGAGACGACACCGGCGCCGCCGAGATGATTCGCTGGGACGACTGAACCCAATGGCCTCCGCCGAGGTGGGTCGGGCTGGAAACAGAGCCCGCCCGGGCCCGTCCTACCATGCTTCCAACCTGGCCCACCTCACCACAGCCACCGGTTGTACACCCAGTTGCCGATGACGATGCAGACACCAACCACGACGTTCGCCCATCCGAGCCGGCGGGAAGCCTTCGTTTCCCGGCCCATCTGCCGGTTTCGGTAGATGGTCGCGTCCCCTGTGAGCAGGACGATGCCGGTTATAATGAAGAGACAGGCGGCGAGACCGCCGAACAACGGAAACGAGTTCACCTGCATCGACGTACCTCCCGTGTGTTCTCTGCTCCAAACACAGCACCGGGTCCCCGTGTCCTCGGGTCTACACGTTCTCCATGCCGATGCGGTCGGTCTTCACCTGCATCTGGATGTCAAACGTCGCCCTCTGGTAGAGTGTCTCCCACTCATCCCGCGTATGAACGTGGGCGTCCCAGTATCTCGGCTGTCGGGCGCGCACGTATTCGCCGAAACCGACGGGATCAATCTTGAGCTGCTGCGTGCGCTGGATGAACTCCTGGAGCCCCTCGCGGCCCTCGCGCTCCACCTGCTGTTCAATGGCCGCAAGGACCCGTGGGTCGTTCAGCTGAATCCCGCTTTGCGACTTCTCGCGGATATTGCCTTCCAATCGAATCCGGACGGTGAAATGCGGCACTCCGTCTTGCAGTCGAACCTGGATTTTGGACTTGCGCCGAAACGCCTGCCACATCACCGTCCCATGCTGGCCTGGCACGGGAACCATGATGGAGTATCCCCCGGGCCCCACACCCTGCAGTTGCATGTACGATGTGATGTCGAACGTGCGCGCGGTCGTTGCCACCATCCGCTCGCCGTGGAACAGCGCAAGGCCAGAAATCCGCACGTTATCCCGCTGCATCACTTCGACGTACGGAAGCACAGGTTCCCGGCCCTTCATGACCGCTTTCGAGGCAAAGATGCCGAAGAATTCGTTTGGGAACTTGCCCATCTGGACCGCGTGGTCCATTGTCGCCATCAGGTACAGGGCCGGCACCCGTTCGAGCGGCGGCGCGGTTTCCATCAACTGGGCTGCGTTTGCCCGCGCAACCACCAGCCATACGGTTCGCCGGACCTGTGGGTTGCGGAGCAGAAAATCCGTGGTCTTCTGCAGTCCGTACTCGCGCGCCAACGCCTCGGACACCACGATGATGCGCAGGTGTCCGTAGAACAGCCGGTCGGCGACCTGCTGCTGGAGGTTCTGGAGGGCTTCGTCCAGCGTCAAACCTTCCGCGTGCAACACCCAGACCGCCTGGCTCGGGTCCGAACTGCCGCTGCTCCCTCCGCCACCACCTCCCGGCCCGAGCGGGATACGGCCCGGGACGGCAATCTGTGCCGTCAGGCGCAGGGCGTGCTGGCGAATGGGGCCTTGAATGCCGCTCGACGCCGTCGCGTCGAGCCGCGTGTCGTCGGTGTCCGGGTCGCTGGCACCACGCGAGGGGCCGCTTCCTCCTTGCGATGTGTTCGTCTCCCCGCCTGCAGCGCTGTCCGCGAGGTCGATGGCCAACCCGAGCACCGTGGCGCGCATCTCAATCTCGAGCCGGTCCCAGCAGCCGGTGACCAGGGGCAGACTCAACAACAGCGCACCGAGTACGCGCAACTTCACACGCCATCCGGCGCGTAACCGGTCACGCCTCGGCATCGAGCTCCCCCCTTTGCTTGCGGCAGACCGCGACGATGAGCAGCAGCAAGGGGTACCCGACGGTGAGCACCAGGCCGATGCGCCCTAGCCACTCAATCGCCCGGTACATCTGCAGGATGTCGCGCGGCAGCATCGCAATCACGAACACGTACGGCAGAAGAAACACGCAGAGCAGCTTGTGGTCCCGCAAACCGGACAGTTCCTGGAGGGCGCGCGCGGTCAGTGCGTAGGTGGAGTAGAGGCTGGTGAAGACGGCCGTCACCCACACGATGAGAAACAGCGCGTCCAACCGCTCCAAGACCTGACCGGGGAGCATGGTGGTCTTGGCCAGTTCGAGGGTGGGCCACAGCAACAGTTTGGTCGCCTCAGCACCAAACACGGCGATGGTCGTCAACACGGTCAGCAGGTACAGGGCGCTGGCGACCACCATGGCCCACACGCTGGAGCGAAGTGCCCGCCGGGGCTCACGCATCGCTGGGACGACAAATGTCATCACGAACGAACCCTGACACAGGGCGGCGATGGTCAGCGCGCCGGTGGCCATCGACATGGGGTGCGGGTTGTTGCCGAGCCACGGCTGCACGTTCAGCCAGGTGGCGTTCTTCATCGCCAGCAGTACGATGCCGAAGCCGGGAATCAGAATGAATGGCAAGTAAAACAGGTGCGCGTAGGCGAACGTCGACATGTTCGAACGGCTGGAGACGGCCGCCATCACCAGCATCACAATGGTGGTGATGGCGACCGGTGTCCGCTCCAGCACCGAGGTCACCACCACCATCCCGAATTCGCGGGCTGTGAGGGATGTGAGTGCCGCAAAGTAGAGAATGAGCAGAGCGGTCCCGACGCGAGCCGGCCAGCGCCCGATGACCCGTTCGCCGTACTGTACAATCGACTCCCTCGGGAAGCGCATGCCGACCATCGTCACCAGTGCCAACCCGACGAGTGCGATGACGAGTCCGAGGAGTGTCACCAGCGGTCCGCCGGTGTTGCCCGCTTCTGCGGCAAACCGCGGCAACGCGAGGACGCCCACCCCAATCAGCGTGCTGATGAGAACGGCGGACGCTTCCATCACGGTTACGGTCTGAAAGCGGCGCGCGACCATGTGACATCTCCCCTTTCGTGCGCGGATGCATCCTCGCCGGACAGCAAGCGGCTGCGATTCCCAAGACGGCGCCGGGCCTCATTCCAGCTTGCGAGGGCGAACGGGATCGAGCGTGTGGCTCGGTTGCTGGAGGAACACGTTCATCGTCTCGCGACCGAGCCGCTCCGGGTTGACGGGCTTCAACTGGCGGGGACGCTTTGGCATCCACCACAGCGGCGCCCGCATGAACGTGTCCTTGATGCCCTCCCAGTCGCCGGGCACCAGTGGGCTCAGGTAGGGTACGCCGAACGAGCGAAGGGATAGCATGTGGTGACTGATGAGAATCAGCCCCAGCATCACGCCGTACAAGCCCCAGATGCCTGCCAGAATGGTCAGCAGGAAACGCAGGATGCGCAGCGCGATGGCCGCGTTGTAGGCCGGTGTCGCAAACGACCCGATGGTTGTGAGCGCGACGACCACGACGGTGATGGGGCTTGCGAACCCGGCCGCGACAGCGGCTTGGCCAATCACCAGGACGCCGACGATGGACAGTGCGCCGCCCACCTGTTGGGGCAATCGCAGGGTGGCCTCGCGCAACACCTCCATCGACACTTCCATTATCAGCACCTCAATCACCGCTGGGAACGGAACGCCGGCGCGGCCGCCGGCGACGGCGACCGCGAACATCGTCGGAATCAACTCTGGGTTGAACGAAATGACTGACACGTACAGGGCCGGGAAGACCAGAGAGAAGATGAGCGCCACAATGCGGACGAGCCGAATCAGACTGCCCATCAGCGGGCGCTCCGCGTAGTCGTCCATCGTCTGGTAGAATTGCGAAAACACGGCAGGCACAATCAACGCGAACGGGGTCCCGTCCGTGAGGATGACCACCCGTCCTTCCAACAACTGCGCCATGCACTTGTCCGGCCGCTCGCTGTTTTGCACCTGCGGGAACGGGCTCCAGTGGTTGTCCTCAATGAACTGCTCAATCGTTCCGGCGTCGATGATGCCGTCGATGTTGATGGCCGCGAGGCGGTCCTCCACTTCCTGCAGGAGTGCGGGGTTCGTGACCCCTTCGATGTAACAGACGGCGACCTTCGTCTTTGTCAACTGACCCAGCGTCTGCAGTTTCACCCGCAGGTTCGGCGTCTGCAGGCGGTAGCGCAACAGGGCGATGTTGGTCGCCAACAGTTCGACGAATCCATCTCGAGCCCCGCGGATGCTCTGCTCCGTCATCGGCTGCGTGATGGAACGGTGTTCGACGTCGCGGGTGCTGATGACAATCCCCTCGGGCAACCCGTCGACGAGCAGCACGGTATCCCCGCGAAAGAGCGCCTCTGCCAGGCGCATCAGGCGATTGTCGCTGTACACTTCACCGTAGTACACCGTCTCCTCCATGAGGACGCGGCGAAGGTCTGGCTTCGCCAGCTTTCCAGTCCCGACGTGCTCCGGGGGGCGGAGGAGCGCCTGCATCAAACTCTCACTGACGAGTGCCCGGTTGACCAGGTTTGAAAAATACAACAGGACGGCCTCGTAGCGCCCAAAGACGCGAATATGACGGATGACCCAGTCTCCGTTGACCCCGAACAGGTGCTGGAAGAACGAAACCGTCGCGTGGATATCGCCGCTATAGGAATCGTCCTGATGCTGGGCCAGCACTTGGTCCGGAGGAAGCGGATTGGGGTTGCTCCGCGCTGTGAACCGTGTGAGGCGCTGCCAAATCGTCATCTTTGTCCACCACCGGATGGGCTGTAACTACGGGCGCTCAGGGCCTTCTCCAGGTTGCGTCTTGCTGCGGAACTTGTCCGCCAACTGAATCAGCCACAGGTGGTGGTATGGGACCTGATACAAGACCGGTTCAATCCGTGTGTCACCGGGGCCAATCTTGTACATCCACACCGTGGCCTCGGACCGAGCGCCTTCGTGCATCCGTATCCCGAGGTGCACGGAATCCCGATAGCCGTTTTTGTAGGCGATGACGCCCAACTGTCCGTGCAACTCCTGCACCATCGGCCGGTATCGCGGGTTGCGGATGATGGGTGCATCAATCCACGGCGTGTACCCGTTTCTATCCGTAACAGCGCGCTGCTCCGTTTCAATCAGCACGACCTCCGCACCCGGCAGTGGCTGCAGGGTTCGCCCGTCGATGACCCGGATGCGCAGTTTCTCGGTCGGCCAGATGACGCCCGGCGTCGCCGCAACACCGGGCGATGGCGCCGGTGTAGCACCTGGGGCCGCGCCGACAGGTGGCTGGACCGGTGTGCCGGGCACGGCGGAAGGGGGCTGTGCTGGCACGCTCGGACGATGGGTGGAACCCGGCTCTGCCGGCGCCGCGTTGGGTCGGTTCGGGGTTGGCGGAGTCGGGTGGTTTGGATGCGCGCCGCCTGTTGGCGGCCGCTTCGAGGGGGGAGTCGACGGCCGCTGCGGATGGGCCGGCGAGCGGTTGCCCGGCGTATTGTCTGCCGCGGGAACGGCGGTTGGCGACACAGCGTCCGGTTCGCTCATGGCTCCCGTCGGTACGGCCAGCGTCGGCACCGCGGCCCGTTGCGGACCTCCGTTGAAAGGGCACGGAGCCGGAATCGACAACAGCGCACACAGTACGGCGCCCGTCCACAGGGCCGCCTGCCCCTTACTCGGCATCCATTTACTCATGACACATCCTCCTGTCCGTTGGCCCTCAGCTCGTGATTTGCCGAAGGGTCCGGTCCATGTAGTAAAACTGCAGAATCTGCAACCAGTTCCGACCTTGTTCGGCCCAGTACTCGCTGCCCCACTGGGCCATCTTTTGCGCGTTGCGGTACTGCCAGTTTGGGTTGTTTTCATACCCTGCGCGGTAGTTCAACTCGATGATGGCGCCGTCCGGCTTCACGTACGCAAACTTTCGCACTTCGTCGACCGCCCGGTTCGTCTGTGGCTGGTCCGACAAGTATCGGAAGCTCTGGAAGTTCGTCGTGTTGTCGACGTCGAATGTGAACCCGTCGATGGTGACCGGGTGCAGGTGGTGAAACCACGCGAACATGCGGACAGCCATCGCGCCCGCCTTCAGGGCTTCGATGTTCCAGCCGGGCATCCACTCGTTCGGCAAAACGTCCTTGCAGTAGGTATCAAACGGTACGGTCTGCACCCAGACGATGCGCCCGCGCGGGTCCGGTTCTCCGTTTGGGTTGTTTTCGCGAATGGCGACGCGGATGACGGACGGCAGCGGGGTGTTGTCGACGGTCTGCAGCGCGTGTGCCGTCGGCGTGGCAGACGGCATCCACCAGGTCAGCAGCGCCGCGGTGACCCCTGCAGTCGACAGCGCTGCACAGCGCAATCTTGTCATGGACCTCTCTCCCTACTCGATAAATCCATCCTCGGGTTCCGGAGACGGGTGTCCCAACGGGAGCGACCGCCCAACCGGCGTACAGGCTTACGTTTCCCATTTTCTGAGCACCCATGCGCGTACCGCCCAGTGTGACAGGTCTGTTCCTTTCGCGGTACAATACGGGGAGATGCGGCCGGAAGGAGTGTGGGCGGCGATGGAAAAACTCGGACTGACAGGACGGAACAACCATTCCACGGACGACTCGATGCGCGGACTGTCCGCCGTGTTTATCGACGGAGACAACATTTTTATTGACAATGGCGCCATCCACGGCAAGAGCAGCCTGGAGCGGGGCATCACGTTCGTGCGCAGCAAGGACGAATTGACGCATCCTCGCCACATCTGGGTGGTCTGGATTACCCTCAAACGCAACGCGGACAAAGCGCAGGGGTACCACGGTGCCATGCCGTTTTCGTTGTGGATAGACGACGCCGCGAAGCAAGGGTACAAGTCCCTTGCGGAACAGGTGAACAAGATGGATAAGACGGTGAAGGGTACGGTGGATGTGGTCGAGTTGCCGCCTGACGTCCGAGCGAAACTCGGGACGTTTCTACAGTCGTTTTCAGATCTTTGGCAGCATGCGCAGCCGCAGTTTCGGGCTGCGTTTGCACAGACCCCGGAGCCGGGAGCATCGTAAACCGGGGGACCCTCGCGGCCTGGAGGTAGTGGAGTGAATCAGTCAGAGACACCCTTATTCGGGGCACTGCGCCAACACGCAGCCAAACAGCCCGTGCAGTTCCACATCCCGGGGCACAAGCGCGGCCGCGGTATGGAAACGGAGTTTCAGAGTTTCATCGGAGACAACGCCCTGTCGCTCGATCTCATCAACATCGCGCCGCTCGATGACCTGCACCACCCGACGGGGGCCATCAAACACGCGCAGGAATTGGCGGCGGAGGCTTTCGGCGCGGAGCACACGTTCTTTTCGGTTCAGGGGACCAGCACGGCCATTATGACGATGGTCCTGGCCACCGTGCAGCCGGGACAAAAGATTTTGGTTCCGCGGAACGTACACAAGTCCGTGCTCACGGCCATCATGCTCGCCGATGCGCAGCCAGTGTTCCTTCAACCGGAGGTGGATTTCCGACTCGGCATCATGCACGGGCTGTCCGTCGAGACGGTGACCGCGGCGTTCGCCGAGCATCCAGATGCGAAGGCGCTCGTCGTGATTAACCCGACGTACTTCGGCGTTGCGGCGGACCTGAAGCGCATTGTCGAGATAGCCCATGCCCATGGGGTCCCGGTGCTCGTCGACGAAGCGCACGGGGTGCTCACGTGTTTTCACGACGCGTTGCCCATCTCGGCGATGCAGGCGGGGGCGGACATGGCGGCCACGAGCGTGCACAAGTTGGGCGGCTCGCTCACGCAGTCGAGCGTGTTGAACGTACAGGGCCCGCGCGTAGATCCGCGGCATGTTCAGGTCGTGCTCAGCATGTTGACCACCACCTCGACCTCGTATCTCCTCTTGGCTTCGCTCGACGCAGCGAGGAAGCAGCTGGCATTGGAGGGGCGCACCAAGGTGGAGCAGGCGCTTCGACTCGCTGCGATGGCACGTCGCAAATTGAACGAGATTGAAGGTATCTACTGCCCGGGTGAAGAGCTTCTCACCAGCAGTGCGACGTATGCGCTCGACCCCACGAAACTCACCATCTGCGTGAAGGATCTCGGGTTGACCGGGTACGACGTGGAGGTGATGCTGCGCGAGGAGTTCGGGATTGAGGTGGAACTGAGCGACCTGTACAACGTCCTGTGTCTCATCTCCTGGGGGGACGACACCACGGATGTGGAGCGTCTTGTCGCTGCGCTCACGGCCATTGCCGCAGCACATCGCGGCCGCGCGAGACATCACCACCCGGAAGTGCGAGTTCCGGCAATGCCCGTGTTGCGGATGTCCCCGCGGGCTGCGTTTTACGCGGAAACCGAGTCCGTGCCGCTGCAATCGTCCGTAGGGCGGATCATTGCCGAGATGATCATGGTCTACCCGCCTGGGATCCCGGTGCTGCTGCCGGGAGAGGAAGTGACGCAGGACAACATCGATTACATCGAGGAGAACCTGCGCGCCGGGTTGCCGGTGCAAGGGCCGGATGACCCGGAGATCCGCCGGGTCAAAGTCGTGAAACGGTGATGGCCGCCACAGGCCGAAAGAAACCGGAGGGGGTGTGCGGGTGATGGAAGTGGGACAAACCGCCCCGGATTTCACCTTGCCGACGCAGCAAGGCGGGACGGTACACCTGCGCGAATTGCGAGGTCACATCGTCGTATTGTACTTCTACCCTCGGGACAACACGCCGGGTTGCACGAAGGAGGCCTGCGCCTTCCGCGACTTGGCTGCCGAGTTCGCGGCGGCAGGCGCGGTCATCTTGGGTGTATCTCGAGATTCCGTTGCTTCCCATGAGAAGTTCGCGCGGAAGTTCGACCTGCCGATGCCGCTCCTCGCCGATGTCGATGGGTCGGTCTGTGAATCGTACGGTGTTCTCCAGGAGAAACACCTGTACGGACGCACCCACATCGGGATTGTCCGGACGACGTTTTTGATTGACGCAGACGGCATCGTGCGGAAGGTCTACCCGAAGGTCAAGGTCGAGGGACATGCGGATGCCGTGTTGGCCGATGTCCGGACACTGCAAGGAGACAGAGCATAGCGGGCGTCGGAGCGCGGCCGCTCGTCGAGCAGCACGGGAGGGCGTTCCTCGTCCGGCCCGTGTAACGGGAGCGCTGGTTTCGTTTATAATGGAAGGGGGCAGGTTGGACCCCCGGCGCTGAGCCGGGACGCCACTTTGCGTGCCGCACACGAGGCACGCATGGGCGGCTGTCCATCGTGACCTGGAGGTGAAGCGGATGATTACACTGACAGACAACGCTGTCCAAAAGTTACAGGAGATGATGGAGGAGCGGCCGGAGGAAGAGCGGACGCTGCGCATCTTCACGAAGCTCGGCGGGTGTTCCGGTTTCAGCTACGGGCTGGCACTGGATGCGGCCCAACCCGGAGACCAGCGACTTCAGGTGAAAGGGATTGACGTGGCGCTGGACCCGGAGAGTCTCGAGTTGATTGAGGGTTCCGAGATTGACTACGTCAACGACTTCAGCGGACAGGGATTTCGCATCCACAACCCACATGCGGTCGCGACCTGCGGCTGTGGCTCCAGCTTCCGGACCGCCACACGGGCGGGGCAACCGGGGTCCTGCGACTGACGCCCCAGTTTACGCGGCCCACGCCTGCCGGTCGCCTGTGTCCGAAGGCGTAGAGGGTATGGACGCAATCAGCGTGCCAAACGGCGCAACGAAGCTGGTTGCGTCCATGTCCTGTACAGGAGCGGTTGCCGTTTGCGAGGAATGGCTCAGCCAGGGCGGGACAAGCCCTCGTCCGTGAACCCAGCCGCAGGAGCGTCTGGCGGAACCGAAGAAGAGGGGTGGAGTGGCCCGTGCGGTTTACGGAGAAGGTATTAAAGGACCCAGTGCACGATGAGATTGTTGTAGACGACCCGTGGATCTGGGACCTCATCAATACGGCCGCTGTGCAGCGTCTGCGCCGGATTCGCCAGTTGGGCACATCCTACCTGACGTTCCACGGCGCCGAACACAGTCGGTTCACGCATTCCCTCGGCGTCTACGAGACCATGCGCCGGGTGCTGGCTGCGTTCAAGCGCCAATCCGGTTGGCCAGAGAACCCCAGGGAGCAGAAACTGGCGCTCGCTGCCGCCTTGCTGCACGACGTTGGCCACGGGCCGTTCTCGCATACGTTTGAAACGGTGTACCCCATCCACCACGAGGAGTGGACGCGGCGCATCTTGGTCGAAGATGCCGAGATGGCGGCCGTTTTGGCAGAAGTGGATTCGGATTTCGCCTCGGACTTGATTGGCATCCTGGGTAAGCGTGGGAACTACCGTACGGTGGAGCAACTGATTACGAGCCAACTCGACGTCGACCGCATGGACTACCTCCTGCGGGATGCCCTCCACACGGGGGTGAATTACGGACGGTTCGAACTGGGCCGACTCATCCGGTCACTGGTTCTGGCGGATGGGGACGTGCTGTTGCGGGAGAGCGGGATCCACACGGCGGAACAGTACATCCTGGCCAGGTATTTTATGTACACCCAGGTCTACCTGCACCCCGTGACCATCGGCAGCGATGTGCTCGTCGGCAACATCCTGCGCCGCGCCGGGGAGCTGTGGGAGGCGGGGGAGCTGCAGCAGACGCCGAGCTTTCTGCAGGCGCTGTTTCTAGATCAAGGGGATGTGTCGGTAGAGGAGTACCTGGCTATCGACGAGTCGACCCTGTTGTACGCGTTTCGCGTCTTTGCGGGTGTAAAAGACCCGGTGCTGTCTGATCTCGCTTGTCGCTTTCTGAACCGGCGGTTGTTCGCACCCATTGTGCGGGCCGAACCGAGTCCGGAGGAATGGGCGGCGCTCCGGACGGCGGCACGGGCGATGGGCTTTCACCCGGAGTACTACATCAGCGGTCGCTACGCCGCCGTCTCGGCGTACGTGTACCGCGGCAGTGGTATACCGGTGTTGCTCACCGACGGCACAAAATCCGAACTGAGCCGGGAGTCGCGTCTCGTGCGCTCGCTCATCCCGGACAAGGAGTACCGCTTGTTTCTGCCGAAAGAAATGGTGGAAGGAGACCATCCCATGGTGGAGCGCGTGCAGTCAATCCTGTACGGCACAGGCCGCTCCCAGCCGCTGTGAACTGGATTCCTTCGGAAACCGACAGAAACAGTGAATTGGATTCGAACCATTAGAGACAAACGGCGAAACGCCAACTGGATGAACGGGACGGGGTCCGGTGACCAGAGCCACGCGCCACCGTTCGACACGTCTCCCGTTGACAGGGAAACAGCTTGGGCGCAGAATGAAAGCCGCAGTTGCGAGTGGAGTTGAACTGGCGTGGGCGGGCGCGACAAACAGGTCGCGGCAGCAGTCTGTCCATGGCCGGAAAAGCGGACACAGGGGGATTTTGGATGTCCCTAGCACACTTTGTCGTCAACGGCCTGTACCTTGTGATGCAAGTGTTGACTGGGTTGATTGGCGTCTATCAGATTGTCATGTCACTGCCGGGGATCTGGCATCGCCGAAAGGCCATTCGCCACGTGCCCGAAAAGCGGTTCGCCGTCATGATTGCCGCCCACAACGAGGAGCGCGTCATCGGGCCGCTCATCGACAGTTTGACGGGGCAGGAGTACCCGCGCGAGTTGTTCGACATCCACGTGATTGCGGACAACTGCACGGACCACACGCGTGAGGTCGCGCTGCGGCACGGAGCCAACGTCCACACCCGGGTGAACCGCGAGAAGCGGGGCAAGGGTTTCGCGATTGAGTGGATGTTGGAGCGGCTCCAGCAAAGCAGCGTCGCCTATGACGCAGTCGTGATGTTCGACGCGGACAACCTGGTGGCTCCGGATTTCCTGCGGCGCATGAACGACAGCTTGTGCGAGGGCCACAAGGTGATTCAGGGATACCTCGGCGTGAAAAATCCGTTTGACACCTGGGTCAGCGTGTCGATGGCTATCTCCTACTGGTTCAGCAACCGGATGTGGCAGAACGCCCGCCAGAACATGGGCCTGGCCTGTTCGCTCGGCGGTACGGGCCTGTGCATTGACATGGGCTTGCTGCGCGAGATGGGGTGGGAAGCGACCGGACTCACCGAAGACCTGGAGTTCGGCGTCCGCTGCGTAGAGCGCGGCATCATTCCCATCTGGAACCACGACGCAAAGGTCTACGACGAGAAGCCGATGACCCTGCTCGCGTCGATGCGGCAGCGGTTGCGCTGGATGCAGGGGCACTTCCACTGTGCGCACCACCACATGATTCCGCTCATCAAGGCAGGTCTGAAGGAACGTAGTTTCGTCAAGCTCGACGCGGGCGTGTACCTGTTCCAGCCGATGCGCTTTCTGATTCTGTTTTTGACCTCCTTGATGATGCTTCTACAAGTGTCGAAGCCGCACACGGTGGTGTCGGACATCACGGCCTTGTTGCCGACCGACTTCTGGCTTGCCGTGAACGTCTTTCTGTACCTGCAGATGCCGCTGGCACTGCTGCTGGAACGGGTGAACTGGCGCGCGTACTTCGGGCTGATTTTACTACCGTTCTTCCTGTGGACATGGGGGCCGGTGACGTTTCAGGCCTATTTCACGAAGGCCAACCGCAAGTGGGCTCATACCGTTCACAAACGTGCGATTCGCCTAGATCAGTTGCGCAGCCGGTAGACCGGGCCGCTCGCCAAGCGGCGGGCGGCATCGGGGGTTACATCGTGGACCGTTCGGCGTTCAAGATCCGCCGCAGGGCCTCTTGGACCGGCATACCCGCGCCAATGCCGATGGCTTCGGCTGCTTGGGTGCAAGACTCGATGCGTCCGTTCCACAGCTCATCCATGGTCCGCACGCCGACGGCGCGGGCCGCGATGATGCCACGGTGCTGCAGTTTCTCCCGGAGGAGGGAGATGTCGAGCGCTCCACACATGATGTACCCGGTTTGGGTCTGCAGAATGAGCAGAGTGGTTTTCGGCAACTGGCATTCAATCGAGATCACCGTGTCTCCGTCGAGGTGCAGCGGTTCCACCCGTATCATGGCGTCAGCCCCTTTCCACGAACAGCGTATGTGCAGACCGGCGGGATGTTCCCAGATGTCATGACACGGCGATTGATTCCGCATCGCCGTCTGGTGTGATACCATGGGAATGGTTTTGTCGACACACGGCGACGCGGTACATACGCGCTGAATGCACCGAGGACAGCGATGAACGAGGAGTGGATGGCGTGTCAGAGCGGATTGCAATGATTCAAGCATTGTGCGAAGCGTATGGCGTGTCCGGGCAGGAGGCGGAAGTCCGCAAGTTGTACGAGCAGTACCTGGGGCCCGTCTCAGACGAACTGGTCCACGACAACTTTGGGGGCGTCGTGGGGCGCAAGACGGGCCAGGCCGACGGGCCCAAGGTCCTGATTGCCGGGCACCTGGACGAGATTGGCATGATGGTCACGTATTTGACCGACGAGGGGTTCATCTACTTCCAGACCATCGGTGGCTGGTGGTCCCAGGTGATGCTGGCGCAACGGGTCGTGATTCAGACCCGCAAGGGACTCGTGACCGGGATCATCGGATCGAAACCGCCGCACGTGTTGCCGGCGGATGAGCGGAACAAGACGGTGAAGGTCCGGGATATGTTCATCGACATCGGTGTGACGAGCAAGGAGGAAGCGGAAGAGGTGGGGGTCCGCCCGGGTGACCCCATCATCCCGTGGAGCCCGTTCGTCCAGATGGCGAATCCGAAGTTCTATATGGGCAAGGCGTTGGACAATCGCCTGGGTTGCGCGACGGCTGTGGAGGTCCTGCGCGCTCTGCAGGGGGAATCGCATCCGAATGTGTTGTTCGCAGGGGCGACGACGCAGGAGGAGGTCGGGCTGCGCGGGGCGCAGACGATGGTGCAGCGGGTTCAGCCGGACATCGCGATTGCGCTCGACGTCGGCATCGCTGGGGACACGCCGAAGATGAAGCGGTCTGAAGCCCTCAGCAAGTGCGGCGACGGCCCGATTCTGATGCTGTATGACAGCAGTATGATTCCGAATCCCCTGTTCCGCGACTTCGTGATGGATACCGCCCGGGACAGCGGTATCCCGCTGCAGGTCGAAGTGGTCGCCGGCGGCGGAACCGATGCCGGCAAGTTCCAGGTGTATGGTGCGGGCGTCCCTTCGGTAGCGATTGGCTACCCGACGCGTTACATTCATAGCCACGCCGCCGTGTACCACCAGGACGACTTCGACAACGGCGTCCGCTTGTTGACGGAGTTGGTCAAGCGCTTGGATTGGAACACGGTCCGCACGATTCAACAGCAGGCCCGCTGACGGTTGGCCAGCTCCAGTCCCGGACGACAGGCGCAGCACTGGCTGCGCCTTTGGTCTCGGCTGGGACCTGTGCCAGGCACGGCTGCGGCCTGTCGGGAAGCCAGCGGATCACTGGAGGGCAAGCATGAGCAACACGTTTGTGGATTTCGTTGCGGGGCTCTGGCACAATGCGCCGCTCATCGCGGCGATGGCCGCGATTCTACTGACCCAAGCGCTGAAGGTACCCATTCACTTTTTGCTACATCGGACGTGGGACTTGCACAAGGTCGTGGACGCCGGCGGGATGCCGAGTTCGCACGCAGCCGGCGTGATGGCGCTGACGGTGGCTTTGGCATACGTGGTCGGGCCGAAATCGCCGACCTTTGCGACAGCCGTCGTCTTCGCGGCCATCGTGATGTACGACGCCGGCGGCATTCGCCGACACGCGGGTGAGCACGCGGTGCTGCTCAACCGGATTGCGGTGGAGATTTCGAGGATGAACCTATCGCTGGAAGCATCTGCGACGACAGAAGGGGAGCGACTGAAGGAGATTCTGGGCCACGAGCCGCCGGAGGTCGTCGTAGGCGCCTTGATTGGGGTCGTCGTCGGCATCGTCTTCGGAAAGTGGTGGCCCTAGCGGTCGGACGATTACCGGGGGCCGGGCACTCGACCCACCGCTTTACGCATCGCCATCCGGGGCCGGCTGGTCGGCGGGTCCCTTCTCCGCTGGGCCGTTCGTATTCGAGGCGGACGGCGTGGGTCCGCCGAACAGTGCCCCCACACCCTCGCGGTGGATCTTGTCCATCACGGACTGCATCGCCGCTGCGGCGGTGCTGCAGACGCTGGACCCGTACACCACAATCCGCTCAACATCGCGAGGAACCGCCACTGCGTAGTAGGTTCCGTCGGAGTTTTCATAGAGTTCTACATCGTACAGCGCCTCTGGTGTGACGTACTCGTACAGTTCTTTGCGCCGCAGGACCGACTCCGGCCCCACCCGCAAATGAGAGAAGAATGCGTCCGATTCCAGCGCCATCGTGTGCCTCCTTTCGGCCGTCGTGCACGCCGATGAGGTGATTCCTTGCCATCCACGTCCTATGGTAACACATTCCTGCCACTCACGGCATGCTGCACAATCCGATGTGGGGGTGATTCCATGCGAATTATGATCCATCCTACGGAAACGTCCGCGCGTCCCCACGCGGTCCTCGTGTTCCCGGTGTTCGACGGCAGCCTGGTGTGGGTCCGACATCCCGTTCGAGGTTGGGAGGTACCCGGTGGGAAGGTGGAGCCCTCCGAGTCACCGGAAGAAGCCGTCGTGCGGGAAGCATTTGAGGAAGCGGGCTTGATACTCGAGGACCTCACGTGGTTGTTTGAGTACGAAACGCCACAGGGGCCGAAGTGGGCGTACGTCGCGGAGGTGGCGGATGTACACGCCCGGCCACCCTCTTCGGAGATTGTGGAGGTCTGTGTACCGAGGCCCCTCTGGACGCCGGCAGTCGCGCGGGCCCTGCCGCACGTCAGTTTCATCATGAAGGACGAGATGTACGAGGCGGGCTGGGAACGGATACAGCCCGTCCTCCTCCGGACTGCGACGGACGGACCGCGTCCCCGGTGACCCGAGCGCGCCCGGCGCGAGCGAGCCCCGCGATCACGGTACGAGACGCGGGGCTCGGGGAGACGGGCGGTGCGGTTTCATCGAGGATTTCGCATCCTTGCGGACGCGGCGTCACGCAAACTCCTTGAGAACCTCCGCGAAGATGCTCTCGTCCAGTTTCAGGTCCGCCTGAACGAGTGGCGTTTCGCGGAACCCCGGAATCTGGTCCTCATACGCCACTTTGTCGTCGTTACGGTAGATGACACCCGTGCACAGGCCGTGACTGTCCGCAATCGCCTGTTCCGCTGCGCGGTAATCGGTTGGGTCGTACCCGGGCGTGTCGTCCAGGCGCACAACATTCTCCCGGAAATAGTCGTAGGTGTTGATCTTGTTGTACGTCACGCACGGGCTGAACACGTTCACCAGCGCAAAGCCGCGGTACTGAATGGCCTGTTCAATCAGCGACACGAGCTGGTTGACGTCGCTGGAAAAGCCCTGCGCCAAGAAGCCGATGCCGGCCGCCAGGGCAATGCGCGACGGGACCAACGCGTTCTCGATGTTGCCGGACGGCGTCGTTTTGGCGGTGAAGCCATGCGCGCTCGTCGGCGAGTGCTGGCCCTTGGTGAGTCCGTAGATCTGGTTGTCCATGACGATGTACGTGATGTCCATGTTGCGCCGGACGGCGTGCATGAAGTGGTTCAGGCCGATGCCGAAGCCGTCGCCGTCGCCGCCCGAGGCGATGACGGTCAGGTCGCGGTTCGCCAACTTCACGCCTTGCGCGGCTGGAAGCGCCCGCCCGTGGACGCCGTGAAAGCCGTAGGTGTTGATATAACCGGAGATGCGCCCAGAGCAGCCGATACCGGAGATTACGGCCACCTCGTGCGGCTGCTTACCGAGGGATGCGAGCGCGCGTTGGATGGAAGCCTGAACGGAGAAGTCGCCGCAGCCCGGGCACCAGTTGGGTCGAACGTCGTTCCGAAAGTCCTTCACAGTCACCGCTGTCATGTCACAACAACCCCTTGATGTGGTCGTAGATTTCGACGGGCAGAATGGGCATCCCGTCGTAGCGCAGGTAACTCGACAGGTTTGGGTGATGGACGCCGAAGAAGTTCATCAGGTTGCGCAGTTGACCGGTCCCGTTGTTCTCCACCACGACGACGGTTTTCGCGCCTTGCAGCGCCTGCTGCAGTTGGGTGACGGGGAACGGGAGGATGGCGTGGATGTGCGCGTGAGCCACCTTGTGTCCGTCTGCGCGCAGGCGGTCACACGCTTCCTCGATACTGCCGATGTTCGATCCGATACCGACGACGACCAGATCTGCGTCCGCATCCCCGGTCCGGACGACGCTGTCGGGAATCTCCACGCCCGCGAGCTTCCGCGCCCGCTTTTCCACCATCTTCCGGCGGTTCGTCGCGGACTCGTTCGGGCGCCCGTTGGTCGAATGCTCCACGCCGGTCACCTTGTGGATACCGCCTTTGGTACCTGGGAAGACGCGCGCCGAGATGCCGGACTCCGTGAATTGGTAGCGGTTGAACTGTTCACCACCGGCCACCTGTGGCAGGTCCTCCTCCGAGGCGATGAGTCCCCGGTCAATCTCGATGGCGTCCAGACGCAACGGTTCGGTCGTCTGCTTGCTGAGGGACAACTGCAGGTCGGTCATGACGATGACCGGGCACTGGTAGTGCTCGGCGAGATTGAAGGCCTTGCCCATCACCTCAAAGCACTCCTCGGTCGTCGCCGGGTTCAGGACGATTTTCGGAATCTCGCCGTGGGTACCGAACAGTGCCGCCAGCATGTCGGACTGCTCCTGCTTGGTCGGGAGGCCGGTGGACGGTCCACCGCGCTGGGTATCGATGATGACCACCGGCGTCTCCGTCATACCCGCCAGCCCAATCGCCTCCATCATCAACGAGAGGCCAGGGCCCGAGGTGCAGGTGAACGCGCGGGCACCCCCGTAGGCGGCTCCGATGGCCATGTTGATGGCGGCAATCTCGTCCTCGGTCTGGACGACGACGCCGCCGACCTTCGGGAACTTTTTGATGAGGTACTCCATCACGTCGGACGCTGGGGTGATGGGATATGCCGGCATCACACGCGCACCCGCAGCGAGGGCGCCGAGCCCGAGCGCGTCGTTGCCCATCATAAAGAGGCGCCGCGTCCCGTCCGCCGGTTTGAGGGCGAATTCCGGGTCAGCGCCGCCCAGTTCCTTCATGTGGTCAAAGCCCCGCTGCACCGCTTGCATGTTCTGGTCCACGACCTTCTGCCCCTTGCGCCGGAATCGCTCCTCAATCACCTCTGCGAAGATTTCCACCGGCAGTCCGAGTGCGCAAGCGGAGGCGCCGAGAGAGACCATATTCTTCATGATGGCAGACCCGCACTCTTCGGCAATCTTCGTGAGGGGGACTGCGAACAGTCGGACGTGGTCGGGCGCCTTCGGTTTGAATTTCTCGTCGGCAATGACGATTCCGCCCTCGCGGACTTCGGCGGCATTGAGGTCAATCGACTCCTGGTCAAACGCGAGCAACACGTCGGTGTAGTCGGCGCTGGCCCGGAACTGCTTGAGGCTCACGCGAACCTTGTCGTTCGAATGTCCTCCCTTGATGCGTGAGGAAAAGTGCCGAAACGAGTACACGTAGTACCCTTGCCGGTTGAGCGCGACCGCAAAGGTTTCTCCGGTACTCTCGACACCTTCTCCCTGTTGACCGCCAACTTTCCAGGAAAGTTGCTCCAACATGCGTCATTCCACTCCTCTGGTTTGCTCTGCCTCTCCCGGAAGCATTGCGCCGACTCCCATGCGAGATACAATGGACTCGTGCGTGCGGCGAGAGCGTGTCCGACGACGGGGCCCATCGATTCGGCAGAGTTGGTTTCGGCGGTGTTTGGATGGCCCGCACTTCCTAATTATACTGTAGTAGTCTTCGACGTGCGAAGGAACTTTGCCAATTCACTGCGGGATTGTCCATTTTTCGGACGAGTAAAACAGAGGGAGCAAACCCTGGGTATCGGAGGTTGGCGGATGTTTGTCACCAAAGAATTGAAGCAACAGGTCGAAGTGTACTTGCAGCAGATTGACCGACTGAGCGGTTGGCTGGCTGCCGCCGGGGAGAGCGGTATCCAGTGGGATGAAGAGATGACGCCAAGGCTGGCTGCGGAGCGGGCTCTGCACGTCGCGATTGAGTGCGTGACAGACGTGGGCAACCTGCTGATTGACGCGCTCGTCATGCGTGATCCCGGTGGGTATGCGGACATCGTCCGAGTGCTGATGGAGGAGAGCGTCGTGCCGCGGGCGTGGTTCACGGCGTTTGAAGGGGCCATTGCCTTCCGGAATCGACTGATTCGCGAGTACACGACCCTGCGTCCCGCGGAGGTCGGTGAGGCGGTGGCTGCGTATGGTCCGCTGCTCGCTGAGTTTACGGAGAGCGTCCGTAACTATCTGGCCACGATGTAGACGTGTACCTTCCGCTTGACGCCAAACGACAGTGCGGCGTTGTCGGAAGGCAGGAGGAGGTCAATGTGGCGTCCTTGGATGGCTCCGCCTGTATCCTCTGCCAGCCGCCACCCGACGCCTGGCAGGTCGATGTACACCAGCGAACCCATCGGGATGACGGACGGATCAACCGCGATGGTGCGGCCGACCTGCGCGCGCGTCCCACTGGCAGTCACGCCGAAGCCGGGCTGTCCAGGCACCTTTCCGGTCGATCTCGGCGTCAACGCGTATGCCGTGACGATGAACTCGCCCAGTTCTCTTTTCGGCACCGTGTCCGTCGCGCGCTGGGGGACCGCGAAGCTCGCCGGTTCACTGGTGGAACGGACACGCGTGCCCGCTTGCACCCGGGCCACACCGACGTCCGTACGGTTCCCCTGCGACGATGTCCGACTGAGCACCGCCACGGCAGCTGGTCGCTCGTCCGCGTTCATCTGTCTCTCTGACACCGGATGCGCGGAGACGGCTGGGGTGTGCAGGGGCTGAACCGACTCCACGCGGGGCGGGTTGGAGTGGACGAGGTGCGCGTGGGAGCCGGCGGCCCACCAAATGCCGACCATCGACAGCGCCGCGAGGCCGCCGCTTTGCGCCAAGGTCCGCAGAGGGCTCGGACGGGTCGGGTGTGTCGTCCGCGGCTGGTCGGTGTTGGAGGATGCTTCCCTTTCTGACATGCAGCTTCGGTCTACCATGACGGATAGGTTGTCACCGCCGTTTGGAAGTTATCCATCGACGGCCCATGGCTTTCCATTCCGTACACAGGGCCGTGGGTGAGGGTTCGGCCGCACGTCGGCCAGGCGATTTGCGCACCGTGCCCGATTTGTGATATATTCACCGAGTCACGAGCCATTAGCTCAGTCGGTAGAGCACCTGACTTTTAATCAGGGTGTCCCCGGTTCGAGTCCGGGATGGCTCACCAGAGGAATCCTCTGAAATCCCTTGTGTAGCAAGGGATTTTTCTTTTGGGGTTTTAGGATGCGAGGGTAAACTCAATGCGATTGGGAACGGGTTGGGAACGGATTGAGCCCTTCGAGACGGTCAGCTGTTTCGCGGCTCACTAGATCGGATTCGTGGGTGTACATGTCTGCCGTCGTGGCTAGTCTCGCGTGTCGCAATCGTTCCTGGATCGACTTCATGTCTGCACCGGTTTCCCGGAGGAGCATCGCGGTCGTATGGCGCAGGTCATGCAATCGGATCCGGGGGAGCTCGTGGTGAGCGAGAAATCTGTTCCAGCGCTGTGATGCCGACTTGGGATAGTACTTATCTCCGCGTCCCGAGTGGAACAGATACTGCTTGTCCCCTCCAATCCACTTACCGCTCTGCTGGAGCTTCCACCGTTCCTCGATCCAAGTGGCGCGATACTTGGATAACTCGGCCATGTACCACCGGGGCATAGGGACAAAGCCGTGAGACTCAGCAGTCTTTAATTCGGCTTCAACGGGGCGACCGTCCTCATCGAGCGAGATCTGCTTCTCGATGTGGATTCCGCCGTGTTCAAAGTCAACCTGCGGCCACTCGACAGCCAACATTTCGCCGCGACGAAACCCGCCCAGGAGCACACCAAGGAAATACAGGCGCCAATGCTGCGGTTCGTCCATCAAATCGACGATAAGGCGTTCCGCCTCGGCACGCGTATAGGCGCGTTTCTTTGAGCGCGACGAGCGACGTTCTGCCTTATCAGGTCGGGGGCGGTCGACACCGGCCATCGGATTGCTCGAGATGACGCGCCACCGTTCTGCGGCATCGAAGACGGATTTCAGCGCATGGTAGATATTGAGTCGCGTACTCGTGGAGAGAGGCTTGTCCCGGCCGTCTTTGCGGCCATCAGGTGAGTAGAGCTCCGCCATAAGCGAAACGACATGCAACGTCTTTATCGAGCCAATGTCGCGGTGTCCGAGCGCAGGGAGCGCATGGGCCCGCAGCAATTGCAGATAGTGCCGCCGCGTGTACGCACCAAGGTTTTGGTCCGCGAAGTTCCGTTTCCAGACCGTGACGAAATCGCCGAACGTGATCTTCTCCGGCTTAATGTACTGTCCGGACTCGATTTCCTGACGAAAGCGGGCGAGTTCCATGTCCAGATAGTCCTGTAGCCGGCGTTTGGATTTGAGAATGGCCTGATCCTCGATGCGGATTGTGCGCCGATGCTGCACACGGTTGCCGCTTGAGTCATAGCCACCCTCCACAATGAGACGCCACGAGCTCTTGCCACGTTTTTCAATGCTGGGCATGACAGGAACACAACTCCTTTTGCGCTGGTTTCGTTCCCAGACGGAGTCTGGGAACAGCGAAGTGCGTTACACCACCGATTCCTGTATGCATAATCCGTCTCAATTGATGTTGGTCACCACAGCCGCTCCGCCGCCTCTCAATAATGGTCCGAACACCCCCTAAAACTTTCTTTTAATCTCCTTTACGCGACCTACGATACGAACCAGCGCCGTTTCGCGCCCAACAAAAATACGGGGCGGATACGCCGGATTGGAGGACTGCAAAACGATGCCACCGTCCTTGAAATAGACGCGTTTGAGGCAACCGATCTCTCCGTCAATGACAACCACGGCCAGCTCACCGTTTTCGACCTCTGGCTGAACCCGGAATAGCGCCAAGTCGCCGTCGAAAATCCCCTCTCCGATCATGGAATCGCCCTTTACTTTCAGCCAGTAATACTCTCCAGATCGCAGGTCGTCCTGGTCCACGAATTCGGTCCCGAGTTGTTCCTCAAACGCCAGACCGGTCAACCCTGCCGTCACCGTTCCGATGATAGGAATGCGTACGCGAGCCCCTAACGGGTAGACAGCCGGGCGATTCTCGCGGACAGCGCTGTTAGCCAGACTCATGTCAAAACCCTCGTCCGCAAAATCTTCCTCCACCGTCGAATGCGGCCCGTCGTATGCCGGCGGCTCCTGGCGCACGTAGGCCGCCACCAATACTTTGCGATCTATACGGAGCGCCGCAGAGAGTTGATCAATGAGATTTCCAGGCTCGTAGTCCCAAGGAGCGGGTTGAGCGTAGTCGAGGCCCTGCAAATTCTTCAGCGGGATACCTGTCTTGCGGGACAAATCCTGTAACGACATGTTCAGCTCGTCGAGCCGCTTTTCAATCACAGCTCCGATAGACTGGCCTAGGAGGTAGTCAGTTGAAATTTGCAAGGCGTCCGCAATCAGGGTAAGGGTTTCAACGCTGGGGTTGTATCGATCACGCTCCACGTCAGCCAAATAAGACCGCGACAGACTTGTCCGCGTCGCCAGCTCCGCTTGAGTCAGACCGCGCAACTTCCTAATTCGTTTGATATTCGCCCCCAATGACGCCAATTAGAGATCCCTCCTCAAAATTTTATGTCGGTATACCCGACATATTTCAGTATGCCCGTGAATTGACGGGAATACAAGTGGAATTGTGACGGAAATACACGTCAAATTAAGATAAATGACGGAAATGCAAGCGTTAGTTACGTGTTTCACGCAAACGCGCGAAAACCGACGATTATCGACATTTACTTGTTGTCGTGAATACCGTACATTTTGCCCAAGCGGAGGTGAACAGGTGTGTTGGACAAGAAGGCGATAGGCACCGCCATACGCGCTGGACGCAAATCACGGCATCTGACGCAGGCGCAACTAGCAAAAGCGACCTCTCTTTCGAGAAGCTACATCGCTGACATAGAAACCGGTCGCTATACCCCTAGTATCGACGCCTTCTCAAAAATCGCAGGCTACCTGGACTTAGATATGAATCTTCTGAAATCCCTTTGACTCATGCGTGACAGCAAAGAGGTGAACCTGCATGTCTCTATTTGAGCAAGCGATCGAGCAGCACAAGCAGCTAATAATCGACGAACTCGAGCGCCGCGTATGGGAACGCCTCGAACCGCGCATCCAGCAGGAGCTCCACGCCAGGTATATGACTGTCTCCGAAGTGGCTCGATACTTGCATGTCTGTGAAAAGACCGTACGGCGGCTGCTACGCGATGGCGAACTCCCCAGCTTCCGGGTACGTAGCAGCATACTTATCCGCCAACAGGACGTCGACGCGTGGATTGAGAGGCAAATCATCCAGGGAGAGTGACCCGCATGCCGCTCTACGAGGTCAAACGTCCAGGGGAGCGGGGTCTCAGGCTCAAAGCCAGAGACGCCGCGGATGCCAAGCGGCAGTACTGTCGGCTACTGGGGTTGCGGCCCAGCGATCCGTGGACTGGTGTCGCGTATCTGTCGGCGCGGCGAGTCACTGAGAGGGGGTGGAAGCGATAGGGAGACGAGCCGGGACAACGCATAAGACCACCCTATGCTTGGCGGCAGAGTGGTCTCACGCGGTAGGCAACGCTCTCAATGTTACAGCCACAGTTTATCACATCGGAAGGAGGGATAACAGTGCACACCGTTGCTACGAGCAACCCGGAACCCGCAATCGAGGCTGCCTTGGGGCATATCCTCGCCGAAGCTAAGGAGCAGATCAGGGCCGAAAACCAGGGCTGAACGGAACGCAAACCTACTTCGAGGAGGATTCGTATGGAGATCACCGTCAACGTGCCACAGCTCACTGACCTTGCCCGCGCCCTGGAGGCGCTGGCGCTCGCGATTGGACAAGCTGGGGCGCCCGTCGGGCGGGGGCAGACGGAGGGCGCTGCAACCCAAGCTCCAACCGTGCAGGATGCGCCGCCCATTGCAGCCCCGGCCCAACAGATCCAGCCGCCACAGCAAGCCGCGCCTGCGAGCGCTGTCCCGACGGCGCCTGCGAGCGCTGTCCCGACGGCGCCGCCCGCTGCTCCGGCAGCTGCCGTGCCCCAGGCACCGACCGCGCCAGCAGCCGTCCCGACCGCTGCGCCGAGCTACACGCTAGACCAGCTGGCGGTGGCCGCGACGCAGCTCATGGACGCCGGCCGACGGGACCAGCTGGTGCAACTCCTGCAGTCGTTCGGCGTGCAGGCCCTGACCATGCTGCCCAAGGAGCAGTACGGCGCGTTCGCCACGAAGCTGCGCGAATTGGGGGCGAAGTTGTGAGCAAGCGAGTCTGTTACGCCATCCGGCTGGGCGAGCATATCGTCACCGACTACAAGTTTGAGAAGTTCGGGGACACGTCCAAGTTGGACCACATCACTCTCAGACTGGCACCACCGGACCTTCAGGCACTCGCGGCGGAGCTGGCATGCGATAACGTATGCGATCCATACCTGAACGATGAGAAGGCTCTTGCGATCGCGCACGCAATCGGCGCCACCGTAGTCCGCATCACCCGAGAGCAGGTTGTCGCATACAGACAGGAGCCTCTGGAGGTTGGGGACGCATGAGCGGGGGGCATGCGGAGCGGTCACACGCGCTGCTGTCGGCCTCCAGCGCGGCCCGGTGGCTCGCCTGCCCGCCAAGCGCCAGGCTGTGCGAGCAGTTCCCGGACACCAGTTCGGAGTACGCGGCGGAAGGAACGCTCGCCCATGAGATCGCAGAACTCAAGCTGCGCAAGGCGCTCATTGAGCCGATGGGGCCGCGCAAGTTCGGCAAAGCGCTCAAGGAGCTGCAGTCAAACCCGCTGTATCAGCCGGAAATGGACAAGCACACAGACACCTACCTGGACTACGTGCTGGGTATCGTGCACGGCTATTCGTCCCCGCCCTACGTGGCGGTCGAAAAGCGGCTCGACTACAGCACGTACGCTCCGGAGGGATACGGGACGGGCGACTGCATCATCATCGGTGGCGACACGCTCCACATAGTGGATTTGAAGTACGGCAAAGGGGTACCGGTCGACGCGAAAGGCAATACGCAGATGCGGCTGTACGCGCTTGGGGCGGTCACGGAGTACGGATTCCTTTACCCCATCCGACAGGTGCACATGGTCATCGTGCAGCCGCGCCTGGACAGCATCAGTGAAGATACCGTGCCCTTGGACGAGCTCTTAGCCTGGGGCGAGTCTATCAAGCCTATCGCGGAGCAGGCGTATAAAGGCGAGGGCGACTACAACCCGGGCGACCACTGCCGGTTCTGCCGCGCGAAGGCCGTCTGCCGGGCCCGCGCGGACGCGCAAACCGCGCTGGAGGCGTTCGGCGGGATGAAGCCGCCGCTGATCTCCGACGCGGAGGTGGGGCAGCTGCTGGAACGCGGCAGGAACTTGGCACAGTGGCTGAAAGACCTGGAGGAATACGCACTTAGTCGATGCCTCGATGGCGCGGAGATCCCAGCCTGGAAAGCCGTCGAGGGCCGCGGGTCCCGGCAGTACGTGGACCAGGACGCGGCGTTCCAGGCGCTCATCAGTGCCGGCATAGAAGAGGCCGTGTTGTACGAGCGCAAGCCATTGAGTGTGGCGCAGATCGAAAAGGTGCTCGGCAAGGCGAAGTACCGCGAGCTGCTTGAGGAGACGGGACTCGTCGAAGTGCAGCCCGGAAAACCGACGCTCGTGCCCGCAAGCGACAAACGGGACGCGATCACCAACCGTGTCGCGGCCACAGAGGCCTTCAGCTGACAACGAAGAGGAGAGATGAGCGAATGACCAAACCGACAGCCGTCACCACCGGACAAGTCCGTCTGAGCTACGTGCACCTGACGCAACCCTACGCGCGCCCCGGGCAGGAGCCGAAGTACAGCGTGACCGTTTTGTTGCCGAAATCCGACGTTGCGACGAAACAGCGCATTGACGCCGCCATCGAGGCCGCGATCCAAGAGGGCATCGCGAAGGTCTGGAACGGTGTGCGGCCGCCGATGATCAAGACCCCGATCTACGACGGCGACGGCGTCCGAGCCAACGGCGAGGCGTTTGGACCCGAGTGTAAAGGGCATTGGGTGTTCACGGCGTCCAGCAAGCAGCCGGTAGAGATCGTCGACCTATCGCTAAACCCAATCATCAACCCGACCGAGATCTACTCCGGCATGTACGCGCGTGTGAACATCAACTTCTTCGCGTTCAACCAAAACGGTAACCGCGGCATCGGGTGCGGACTCGGCCCGGTGCAGAAGGTGGCAGACGGCGAGCCCTTGGGCGGTCGCGCCCCGACGGCCCAAGAAGCGTTCGGCGGGTTCGCGCCACCCACTCCCACGCCTCAGCCAGCCGCGTCGGCATACGGCGCGCCGCAGGGTCAAGCCATCGACCCCATCACCGGGCGGCCGCTGGGCGGGGGCGTCATGGGGCTGTGAGCCATGCGACATCTCAGTATCGACTTGGAGACCTATAGCTCAGTCGACATCAAGAAGAGCGGGCTCCACAAGTATGTGCAGTCCCCCGACTTCGGGATCCTGCTATTCGCTTACTCGTTCGATGGACAAGCCGTGCAGATCGTTGACCTGGCCCAGGGAGAGCAGCTGCCGCCGGAGGTCCTGGCGGCGCTGCAAGACCCGGGCGTCGTCAAGCACGCATACAACGCGGCCTTTGAGTGGTACTGCATCAACAAGTTTTGGCACTCACCACTCGAGCAGTGGCAAGACACCATGCTGCACGGGCTCTACTGCGGGTATACCGCGGGGCTGGCGGCTACGGCCGTCGCCCTCGGTCTCCCGCAGGAGAAACAGAAGATGAGCGTGGGCGCGGCTTTGATTCGGACGTTCTGCGTGCCGTGCAAGCCGACCAAAAGCAACGGTGGACGCGCACGCACCCTGCCGCACCACGAACCTGAGAAGTGGGACCTGCTCAAAGAGTATTGCCGGCAGGACGTGGCGGTAGAGATGGAAATCGAACGGCGCCTGTCCGCCTTCCCGGTGCCCGAACAGGAACAGCGGCTATGGCAGCTTGACCAGCTGATCAACGCGTACGGGGTGGCGGTAGACATGGAGCTGGTCGATGGCGCCCTGGCCGTTGACGAGACCGTGACGACGGAGTTGATGGACGAAGCCGTCCGACTGTCCCGGCTGGACAACCCACGCAGTGTGCAACAGCTGACCAAGTGGCTCACGGAGGAGCTGGGTGAGCAAGTCACAGACCTGCGCAAGGATACGGTGGCAGAACTGATCAAGACGACGGACGACGGCGCGGCCAAGCGCATGCTTGAGATTCGCCAGGAACTGTCAAAAGCATCTGTCAAAAAGTACACGGCGATGAAAGAGGCAGTCTGCTCCGACGGACGGGCGCGGGGGCTACTCCAGTTCTACGGGGCCAGTCGAACGGGGCGGTGGGCTGGTAGAATTATACAAATTCACAACCTCCCGCGTAATCACATGGAGTCCCTGAGCTTCGCACGTGAGCTGGTCAAACAGAAGAAGGTGGACACCCTCAAGGTGATATACGGCAACGTGCCCGACACCCTGTCGCAGCTCATCCGAACGGCGTTTATCCCGTCGCCCGGGAATGTGCTTATCGTGTCCGACTTCTCAGCCATCGAGGCCCGCGTAATCGCCTGGCTGGCGGGGGAGGAATGGGTACTGGACGTCTTCCGCAGCCACGGAAAGATATACGAGGCGACCGCAAGCCAGATGTTCGGGGTGCCGTTGGAGCTCATCAAGAAGGGCAACCCGGAGTACGAGCTGCGGCAGAAAGGCAAAGTGGCCACCCTGGCCCTCGGCTACCAAGGCGGAACCGGTGCGCTAGTCAAGATGGGTGCCCTGCAGATGGGCCTCACAGAGGACGAGCTGCCGGACATCGTACACCGCTGGCGGGCAGCAAACCGGCGCATCGTAGACCTCTGGTACAGCTTGGAGAACGCCGCCCTGGAGGCGGTCCGCACCGGACAAGCTATTGGAGTGCAGGGGCTCATCGTGGCCCGCGAAGGTGACTACGCAACCGGGCAGGACTTCATGACCGTCCGACTCCCAAGCGGACGCAAGTTGTTCTACGCCCGACCGTTCATCCAGCCAAATGAAATGGGCCGGGAGGCGTTGTACTACCACGGCGTCAACCAGAAGACGCGCAAATGGGAGGTCATCCCGACCTACGGCGGCAAGTTGGTTGAAAACTGTTTAGCCGGTGACACGGAAGTGCTGACCCATCGAGGGTGGGTTCCTCTTAAGACAGTGAAACCGGCGGATCTGCTGTGGGACGGCGTAGAGTGGGTGAACCACGGTGGGGTGGTGTTTAAGGGCGTAATGCCAACTGTCGATCTAGACGGTGTCCGAATGACGCCCGACCACTTAGTTCTCACAGAAACGGGGTGGCGTTGTGCATCATCGTGCGAGGGACATCGCGGGGCTTCGGTCGCATTACCGGACAGCCCTACGCTACGCGGGATCGGACGGCAGGAAATCGCTCTGGGTGGTTCGGTGCGATTGCGGGAAGACATTCACGATGCCCGCTACCGAGTTCTTAAAGGGGAAACAGAAGTCGTGCGGTTGCATGCAGAAGACGCTCATCTCAGAGCACCGGCGCTCGCACGGGATGTCCAACCATCCAGCATATGCGGTGTGGCGGTCAATGATAGACCGTTGCAGACTGCCGTCTCATCAGGCATGGCACAACTATGGAGCGCGGGGCATCAAGGTTTGCCCGGAGTGGGAGGAGAGCTTCGAGGCGTTTTGGGCAGACATGGGGCCGACGTACAAACCTGGATTGACTATCGAACGGATCGACGTCAACGGCGACTATACACCGGAAAACTGCCGGTGCGCCACGTACCAGGAGCAGGCTCGAAATCAGCGCAGGAACCGTTTAATTCAAACGCCGTGGGGGCGCCTAACCGTAGCGGAGGCAGCAGAGCGCTCCGGGATTGGAAAGACAACGCTCCATTATCGGCTCAACGCGGGATGGCCAGAAGAGCTTTTGTTCTGCAAGCCGGACGTAAGGAACAGGTGTTCGACATTATCAACGCTGGCCCGCGTCACCGGTTCGTCGTCAAGGGCAAGACAGCCCTGTTGATCGTGCACAACTGTGTCCAGGCCATCGCGCGAGATTGCCTAGCGGTAAGCCTCGTGCGACTCGACGCGGAGGGGTACAGGACCGTAATGCACGTACACGACGAAGTGGTGCTAGACGTGCCGAAAGGGACCGGATCCGTAGAACACGTGACCACCATCATGGGCCAGCCGATCGACTGGGCACCCGGGTTGCCGCTCAAGGCGGCTGGGTTCGAATGTGACTTTTACCAGAAGGACTGATGTCAGGATGGAGGACCTACTGAAGCCACTGGAGGCTATGCTGTCGGCGCGGCTTGTTCCCGGCGAGCGCGTGATGGTGGTAAGCCCTGCGAACCGGCGTAGAGGACAGCGTGAAGTGGACGGCATCGTGGTATATGTCTCGCGGAACGGCTGGGCGACCGTAGCGTTGGATCTCGGGTACCGAGAGAGCTTTTGGCTGGATGAGATTCAGCCAGTGGATTTCAGCACAGGTGGTGGGACCGATGGAGAGTGATGTCTGCGGCTACTGTGGCCGAGCAACGGATGAGCCGCTGAATCGGTATGGCGTACATGACTTCTGTCTTTACGAACGCGAGGAACAAGAGGAAGGTGAACACGATGACCACTACTGCTGAATTCGCCGCGTCAAAAGAGTTCGTGGAGGCGTTCAAGCAAGCTGCCTCTATCGCCCTCAAAAAGGCACGGCACAGGCCCATCCTTGAGTGCGTAAAGGTGTCCGTCATCGACCGGGCGGTGACGGTAGAGGCGACTGACCTGCAGACCTACTACCGGCGCACGGTCGAGCTGGACGACATCCACGCACCGGTTCCGCTGACATCCGCCATCCATAGGATCGCGGTCAAAGCGATTAAGCCGGGCACGCGCGTTGAGATCACTGACCGGGATTACACGATAGGCGCAGTCAAGACTCGGGGCCCTGAATGACGTGATCACTATGCACAAGTTCGCTGGGACATCGAACGACAAACACTTCGTGCGGTTGCGCCAGGATGGGCACACCGTGACGCTGTCCGCGCACGGCGCCGGGTCTTCGTTCAGCGCCACCCTGGAAGTGGACGGCCCGTTGAGGGCCTGGGAGTACCAAACCAACGCAGCTAACCTGCGGAAAACACTGGCTCACGCTGTCGGGGCCGTGACCGTATACGCGGCACATGCCATAGACCCGATCTTAGTCGTTTCCGAGGACCGGAGAGCCCTCGTGTCAGCGGTGTGGCTGAAATAGAACAGGAGGTGGCCCGTTGCCGGGGAAACGATGCGGTCTGCTGATGGACAAGCCGGTGCGGATCTACTGGCGCATCAGCGATTTTCGGAAGGACGAGCGGACGGGCCCACTCCGGTGCGTGCCGAGGAGCAAGTACGCGGAGGAGCTTTACCGAGCCGCGATGAGACGATGGCATTAGGCGTGCGGAGGCTACGGCTCGGTATCGCAATATTCGTGCTGGTATTCGTGGTTTGGGGGGGGTAGGCCATGAAACGGAGACAGCGGGTGAGTCGACTCAAACGCAAGCAGTCGCGGCAGGTACGGCACCAGACCAGAACAGAGCTGCAGGACGTCGGGTCGCTGTACGACCAGCTGTCGGATTCACAGCAGCAGGTTCGAGCACTGAAGTCGCAGCTGCGCGCGGCGGAAGCTCAAACCGAGCGGTCGCTCGAGTACCTGCGCCTGGCGAAGCACCAGGTCCGGAGGCTCCGCAGACTCTGTCGGCTGCAGACGCTCATCACCAGCTTGCTCGTGATTCTGGCCATCGCCTTGGCGTGTTTGAGGTGACCGTCCGGGCTTCCGTTGCGAGCTGACGCGTTCCAATGTGACTACTACTGCAAGGATTGAGAGGGGGCCGAAGATGAGCAAGCCCAGCAAGAGCGAACAGGCGCGCATCAACGCGCTGTACAGGGAGCTTCAGCGCAAGCTGAATACGGCGTACCTGCTCGAGAACGATCTCATCATTGCCGGCCGGTTCTACGACCCATATGTCAACACGCTGCGAGAGGTACGGGAACACTTGGTCAACGCGCTCAAGGCACTAGAACGCACCTACGGTGCTCTGCTCGCGGGGGAGGGCGACGGACAGTGAGCCTGCTAGACGAGATCGCAGCGGCTAAACGAGACCTGGCAGCCGCCGAGCAACAGTACCAGGAAGCGACGGGCCCGTGGGTGGACGTGGCCGCCTACCAGCTGCAGGCTGCCCGGGCGCGTTTGGACCTGTTACTACGTGAGGCCAAGGAGCGGGCGGTGAGCGCATGAAACTCTACCTCTCCGGACCCATGACGGGGCTCCCGCAGTTCAACCGCCCGGCATTCCGCGCAGCAGCAGCCGTGCTGCGAGCGCAAGGCTACCAGGTCGCCAGCCCTGCGGAGCTCGAGGGCGACGACAGGGACCCGTGGGAGACGTGGGTCAGAAAGGCCCTGGCGATGATGCTCACCTGCGACGCCGTGGTGTTCCTGCCAGGGTGGCGGCTGTCGAGGGGCGCGAGGCTGGAGCACCTGGTGGCGGACGAGCTAGGCATGATGCGGTACGCATACGTACGCGGGACGCTGGTCCCGCTGGAGTGAGGAGGCGCAAGCAATATGAACTGCCCGTACTGCGGCGGGGAATGCGATGCCCACTTCGAGCACAACGGATTGGGCTTTGAGCAGGTGGCGCCGTACGTGTGCATGAACTGCGGGGCCACGGTAATCGGACCTTATGACGACCCGCGGGAGCTGTCCGAGGAAGAAATACGAACGGGATTCTACAAGCCGTGAGGAGGTGCAGATCGTGAAGTACGTGGTGTGGGTGCAACGAAAAGACGGGTGGGTGCCGACCCCGGCCATGTCGCGCGCGGATGCGGACAAGCTGGCGGCAAAGCTCGACGCGGACGGGTGCAGCTTCCGGGTGGTGCCGGCGCCGCGGTTTGATGCCGGGGAGGACTGAGGATGGCGCGCGCAGAGCTTGAGGCCCGCCTCGAGTTGATGCGCTGGGCCACTAGAATCGTCAGCCTGCGCGACCAGGGAAAGCAGGACACAGACGAGTACCGGGAGGCGGTGCGGAGGCGAGACGAGGCGCGGGAACGGTACAAGAGCCTGACAGGGAGTGGTGAAGCACATGAGCGCAACCGGGCGCGGGGCGGTGCGCCGTGAACACGATGCTTACCAGACGCCACGCTGGGTCATCGAGGCTCTGTTGGACAAGATCGGGCCACTGGTCCACGGCAAAACAGTTCTGGAACCGTGTGCCGGAGAAGGCGAGATCGTGCGCTCTCTCCAGGAGCGAGGCGCGCTAGTGACCGCGTTCGACATCCAAGCGGGCACAGACTTTTTGGCGGTGGACTGCGCCGACAAGCACTGGGACTGGTGCATCACCAACCCGCCCTACCGATATGCGCAGGAGTTTGCAGACAAGGCCATGCAGGTCGCGGACGCCGTCGTGATGCTGCTCCGGCTTGGTTTTCTTGCCGGGCAGAAGCGTAGGGCGTGGTGGCAAGCACACAAACCGGATGTCGTATATGTGCTGTCCCGCAGGCCGAGCTTCACCGGGCGGGGTACGGACAGCACGGATTATGCGTGGGTCTTGTGGAGGCCAAGGCGGCACGACACGTCATGCACGTTGTTGCAATGGCTCTGACTGGGAGGTCGTGAAACGTGACCCTGAATGAAGCGGTGCTGTACTTGCGCACCGGCATACGGAGACCGGGGTGGGCCGGATACATCAAAGCCGATGAGATCGGACGCATCCAGTTCTACCGGCCGCTGCACGGGCCGGGGTGCTACGAGGTGTCGACGTGGGACGCCTACTCGCAGGACCTGGAGGCGGACGACTGGGAGGTGGTGAGCAGTGACACAGACATATCTCAACGCCGCGCAGAAGCGCGCGCTGGTGACGCTGATGGCGTGCGTCAGCTTCCTTGAGGAGATCCAGAACGCCGTCAAGCTGCCCAAAGAAGTGGCGACCAACATCAAGCGAGGCCGCACCTGGGCGTACAAAGCGGCGACCGCGTGGGTGGACGGCATCGACGCGCCCACACGGCGCGCGGTCCTCAACCTTGCGAAGGACACCGAGATCGGCGTGGTGACCCGGGCAACCCGGGCGAACACAGAGGCGATGGAGCGATACGTCGCCGGCCGGGAGTACGTGGAGCAGATGGCGGAGCTGGCGATGGCGCACCGCTGCCGAGAGTGTGACGGATCCATCCGCGATGGCTGCCCGCTGTACGAGAGTCTGAAGCATTACGACATACCGCCATGGGACGAGGAGCACCCGCGCTGCGAGTACGCCGGCACGGGGGCCGTGTGAGTTTACGAGAGGAGGGTAACGGAGATGGACATGCCTGCACGAGGGATCACAACAGGCACCCCGGTCCCCAACCGGGAGCGGGAAGAAGCGGTGAAGGCGCCGGGGGCCCTGGTGGTGCACAAGATGGACCCCGAGCAGATCGAGGCTTATCTGCAGAAGAGGTACGGCGACCGCCTGGACAAGCCAGGCAAGAAGCCGATTACACCGGGGCCGCGCCGGAGTCAGGAGCAGCCGACAAACGACGAGCAGTTGACGCCGGTGGAGGAGCCGCAGACGCCGCTCAGGGAGACCGGGGAGCCCGCAGATGTTGCTCCGGACAAAGAGGCCAAACCCAGACGGCCGCGCAAGCCGCGCCCGGAGGTCACGCGAGAACAATACCTGGCGCTTCGCCTGCAGGGCAAAGGACGCATACGAGCACTCACGGAGCTGTTCGGATACGTGGCCGCCGGATACGCAGCGCTGGAACAGTGGGGGCTACGGGATGCGCAGGCGGAGGAATCCGAGCTTGCCAAGCTACGAGGCGAGACCGCCGTACCAGAAACTGCGCCTGAGACCGTAACCGTACAAGAGACCGCCGCCCCGGTCGAACCACAGCCGACCATCACCGTGCCCGTGCCGGTCAGCTCCGACATGGTACGCGCTGTGTTGCAGGCCCTTATCCGCGACGTACATGCGACAGCCGTAGCCAAAGGCTGGCACGACGATCCCGTCCCGTTACCTGTGCACCTGGCGCTGATCCACAGCGAGGTCAGCGAGGCCCTGCAAGCCGACCGCAAGGGTGAGGGCGACGCTGCGGTGGCTGAGGAGCTCGCAGACGTGGTGATCCGGGTGTTCGATACCGCCGCGGCGCACAGGCTGGATCTGGCGGATGCACTCCTGACCAAGATGGAGACGAACAAGCGGAGACCGTACCGGCACGGAGGCAGGAAGTATTGAGGGGAGACGATAGGCATGGAGCAAGGACAAGAAATCCAAGTGGACGCCACTTATGTGAAGGGCACGCGTAAACGCACGGTGCTTGGCTTCAGCAGATATTTTGTGGTTTACGCGACCAAGACCCGCACGGCGTACGAGGCCATTTGGAAGTTCCAAGAGTGGATGAAGGGCGCCACCGTAGAGCAAAGCCAGAAGCCCGTGCAGTCGATGTCAGAGGTCTAAAACGGAGGAGGCGACTCTTGCGGCTTGAAAGAAGGTGGCGACATGCAATACGACCGACAACTGACCATATCATCGGCCGGTAGTCGCAAGGCAACCCACTGGCCAGCTCAGACCGTCTACTGGTCTGAGCTGGTCGAGCGACTGCGAGTGCCGGTGCGCGGCACAGAGACGCTGGCAGAGTACCTGCGGTTGCCCAAGGCCCGACAGGACGAGCTGAAAGACGTCGGCGGGTTCGTCGGCGGCGACTTCCACGGTAACCACCGCAAAGCCGTCAACGTGGCCGGGCGTGACCTGATCACACTGGACCTGGACGCCATCCCCGCCGGCGGCACACAGGACGTTCTGCGAAGGTTGGAAGCCTTGGGCTGTGCCTACGTGGTTTACTCTACACGCAAGCACGAAGAAGCGAAACCACGCCTGCGCGTGCTCATCCCGCTCAATCGGACAGCCACGGCGGACGAGTATGAGCCGCTGGCGCGTCGGATGGCGGCCATCATCGGGGTAGAGCTGTGCGACTCGACCACGTTTGAGGCGTCGCGACTGATGTACTGGCCATCCTGCTGCGCGGATAGCCAGTACGTCTACCAGTACGCGGACAAGCCGTTTGTGGACGTGGACGGGTTGCTGGCCACGTATCAGGACTGGCGCGACGTATCGGAGTGGCCACAGGTACCGGGGGCCCAAGATGCACATGTGAAACGCGCGGCGAAGCAGGCCGACCCGACGACCAAGGCCGGCGTGGTGGGTGCGTTCTGCAAGGTCTACGACATCCGCATCGCGATGGAGACGTTCCTGCCCGGTGTGTACGCGCCCACCGACGACCCTGACCGTTTCACCTTTGCCGGCGGCAGCACCACGGGCGGCGCCATCGTGTACGACAACGGGCTGTACCTGTATTCCCATCACGCAACGGACCCGGCCGGCGGCCGGCTGGTCAACGCCTGGGACCTGGTGCGCCTACACCTGTACGGGGATCTGGATGACGAGGCGAAGCCCGATACACCGGTCAACAAGCTCCCGTCGTATGCCGAGATGACCAAACTCGCGCTAGCGGATGAAAAGGTGGCCACGCTCCTAGCGCAGGAGCGGTATGAAAAGGCCGTCGGGGCTTTCACAGACGGAGCGAAAGAAGATGAGTCGGAGAACTGGATCCGGAAGCTGAGGGTGAACCTAAACACAGGCATCCCGGAACGGACCATTGAAAACGTGATGACGGTCCTTGAACACGACCCAAATCTCAAGGGACGCATTCGCAAAGACACATTCGCCGATGCCGTCTACGGGTTCTGCCCGCTGCCCTGGTGGCCGCGTTCAAACGACAGTTCAGTGTTTCGTTGGACCGATGATGACGACGCTGGACTGAGGGCGTACATCGAGCGGGTTCTGGGCTTTCGCTCACGCGAGACGATTCAGGACGCCCTTGTCCAGTGCGCCGCGAAGAACAGTTTTAACCCCGTAGTGGAGTATTTGAACAGCCTGGAGTGGGACGGAATACCGCGACTCGACACCTTGTACGTCGACTACTTGGGCGCGGACGATCATCCCTACACCCGGGCGGTGGCTCGCAAAGCCATCACGGCTGCTGTGGCGCGAGCGATGACGCCTGGCTGCAAGTTCGACTACATGACTGTCGTGTGCGGGCCCCAGGGGATCGGCAAAAGCACGCTGTTCACCCGGCTCGGTAAGCAGTGGTTTTCCGACTCCATCAAGACCTTTGAGGGTAAGGAAGCAGCCGAGCTCATCCAAGGCGTGTGGATTGTCGAGATCGGGGAGCTCGAGGCGTTCAGCAAGACGGATATCAAGGTGGTCAAGCAGTTCCTCAGTAAACTGGACGACCAGTACCGGGCGGCCTACGCGCGCACGACAGAGCGACACCCGCGGCGCTGCGTGTTTTTCGGCACGACCAATGACCATGAGTACCTGCGTGACCCGACGGGAAACCGGCGATTCTGGCCGGTCGATGCCATGGTCCAGAAACCGACTAGGTCAGTGTTTGACGACTTGACAGAAGTCGAGGTTGACCAAATATGGGCCGAGGCTGTTATGCGTTGGCGCCTGGGAGAGCCGCTGTTTCTTTCAGCCGAACTGGAGCAGGAAGCTGAGGGGCGGCGAAAGCTACACATGGAACGGGACACGCTGGAGGGCCAAATCGAGGCGTTTCTCGAGCGGCCGATACCCGCAGACTGGCACAAGTGGGGCCTGGAACGTCGGCGCATGTTTTGGGGCGGCGGTATTCGGGACAACATCAAACTCGTTCCACGTGATCGCGTATGCGCACTGGAAATTTGGCGAGAGTGCCTTGGCGACTATCGGTCAAGCATGCCAAAGGCGGACTCCCATCGAATCAACGCCATCCTTGACAGCTTAGATGGATGGGAAAGGGCCGGGGTCCAGCGATTCGGCCCGGAATACGGGCGGCAAAAAGGATTCCGGCGAAAGAACATTCCTGGAGAAGTTGTCAACCAAATGGCAAAGATCCCGTCAACCGTCAACCAAACCCAAAATATGGATGTCAACCGAAGTCAATCAAAATTGTCGGTTGTTGACGGTTTGATTGACTAGGTAAAACCGCGCCCCACAAGGGATTCTGTATATTTGTCAACTATGTCAACCATTTTCTCTATAGAGCTGCAGAGATAGGTAAATAGGCAGTTCATATATAGCCTAATATGCCTGATCAAAATATCTCATATACGCGCGTATTAGAACGGTTGACTAGTTGACACCGCGGAGGTGTCGAAATGCGTGAACGCGACATCGAGACATACCTGCGTGACCGCGTGAAAGCAGCGGGAGGACGGGCCTACAAGTTCGTCTCTCCTGGTAACGCGGGGGTACCTGACCGGCTGGTCCTACTGCCTGGTGGCCGGGTTGTGTTCGTCGAGCTGAAGGCGCCCGGCCGGCACCCTACGCCGCTACAGGTCATCCAGCAGCAACGGATCGCGGCGCTGGGGTTCGACGTGCGAGTGATTGACAGCCTCGAGGCTGTGTACGAGCTTATCCGGGAGTACGCAGGGAGGTGACGGCAGTGCAGTTTCGGCCTCACGCCTATCAGAGATATTGCATCAACCGGCTTTTGACAGACGAGGCGATCGGTCTCTTTCTCGACATGGGACTCGGAAAGACTGTCATCACCCTGACCGCCATTAACGATCTCAAGTTCAACCGCTTTGCCATCAGCAAAGTGTTGGTCATCGCGCCGAAGAAAGTGGCCGAAGCAACCTGGTCCCGTGAGGCCAGAAAATGGGACCACCTGCACCTGCTGCGGGTGGTGCCCGTCCTGGGCCCGACGCAACGTCGTATCCGAGCCCTGAACACCCCAGGCGATGTCTACGTGATCAATCGCGAGAACGTGCCCTGGCTGGTGGATTACTACCGCAATGCCTGGCCATTCGACATGGTTGTTGTGGACGAGTTTTCGAGCTTCAAGAACCATCAGGCCAAGCGGTTCAAGGCCCTTTGCCTGGTTCGATCGCACATCCGGCGGTTCGTCGGCCTGACGGGCACCCCGGCCCCGAACGGGCTGTTGGACCTGTGGGCGCAGATCTACCTGCTGGATCAGGGTGAGCGTCTTGGCCGACGCATCACACATTACCGGGAGCGGTACTTTGAGCCGGACAAGCGAGACCGGGATCACGTATTCAGCTATGCCCCTAAGCCCGGTGCCGAGGAAGTCATCCGGGAGCGGATTGCCGACATCTGTGTGAGCATGCGTGCTGAAGACTATCTCGAGCTGCCGCCGGTAACGTCCGTGACGGTGCCCGTGGTTTTGGACGCGACGGCGGTTGCAGCCTACGCCAAGCTGGAGCGCGAAATGCTGTTGCAGGTTGACGAGGCGACGATAGACGCCGGCAGCGCGGCCGTGTTGACGAACAAACTTCTGCAGCTGTGCAACGGCGCCGCGTACGGCGAGGACAAGCGAGTGGTGCCGATCCACGACTGCAAAATCGAGGCGTTCATGGAGTTGGTCGAGGCGCTGAACGGCAAGCCGGCGCTGGTGTTCTACAGCTTCCAGCATGACCTGGAGCGGCTGCAGCGGGCCCTAGCGAAGACCGGTCTGCGTGTTCGGACGCTTTCGGGGCCACAGGAGCAGGACGATTGGAACGCCGGCAAGATTGACATTCTCTTGGCTCACCCCGCGTCGACTGCGTATGGCCTCAATTTGCAGGAGGGCGGAAACCACGTGATTTGGTTCGGCCTCAACTGGTCACTCGAACTATACCAGCAGGCGAACGCGCGTTTGCACCGTCAAGGTCAGCGGGAGCGTGTCATCATCCACCACCTGGTGGTCGAAGGTGGCGTGGACGAGGACGTGATGGCCGCGCTGGAGGATAAACGGAGCACTCAGGACAGCCTGCTAGAGGCGCTGAAAGCTCGCATCGAGCGCATTCGGGAGGTGGCGGTTGGATGAGCTTGACGAAGGACGAGCGGAAGGCCTTGCACCGGGTTTTTGCGGATTATCGAGCCGCGAAAGAGGCGATCGCCAAGAAGCGGATTCCGGCGAAGAAGGGCTTTGCATCGGCTGTCCATCCTGATTTAATCCGCCCGCCCGGGTTTCACTCGGAGAGACCGAAGCCACTGACAGGCATGCGTATTTCGCCTGGCTTTACGGATCTGAGTTACCGGCGTTTCGTGTGGCGCATCGACTGGCACGTCCGGCAGCTGCGGCCGTACCGGCGCGCCATCATTCGGAGGCGGTATCTCTACACCGGTGCAAGGTCCAAAGACCGTGAGGTGTACGAGGCGCTGCGACGCGAAGGATGGTACGTGAGTTGGAGGCACTATGAGCGGGAGAAAGAAGCCGCTTTGGAAGAGCTGCTACAGGGTTTGAGGTTTGAAGGGCAAGCTGCAAAAAAAGAGTTTTTGTGAGGTCAAAATCGAAGAGTGATTTGAAGAGTCTTTGGCGGCCTGAAAACCCAGTCGTGGCGCGGAAAATCGGATAAAAAATTGGCGGGAAAATTGGCGGTTTTTAGGGCTGTTTTGCCCTGCACATTCGGCGGAACTGTGATAGTATTGCAGCAAGGACAAGTATACCCATGACAAGAGAGCGGCGGCCCGCATGGCTCCGGCCGGAGCAGGCTGAGGGAAGGCATCTCGACGGGGCGTGACTCCCCCGCGGGGTGCCTTTTGCATTCCCCGGAAGGCGCAAGGTGCGGGGTGCTCATGGCGTGGCGGTCCTAAACTTTCTGCCCAGCATCGAGGGCGAACATCGGAGCCATGAGTCCGCGCGCGGCGCTCCGGCCCTCGATGCTGGGCGGACGAAAAGATCACGCCCATTTTACGGGAGTGAAGTACATGCCGGCCAAACCGAAACATCCGTGCAACCATATCGGCTGCACAGAGCTGACGTCGGAACGGTACTGTCCACAGCACCAGCAGGACGCCAGGCGGTATGACCGGCACCGGGCAGGCGCAGCACAGCGGGGCTATGACGCGCGGTGGCGCCGGTATCGGGCTGCATTCTTGCGTCGTCATCCTTTGTGCGCGGAGTGCGAGCGTGCTGGCCGGCTGACACCGGCGACTGTGGTGGATCATATCGTGGCCCACAAGGGCAACCGGCAGCTATTCTGGGATCCGGACAATCACCAGCCATTGTGCGCCTCATGTCATAACCGCAAGACCGCGAGCGAGGACATGGGGACGTGGATGTAAACGTTTTGGTATTGCGCCAAATAGGAGGAATATTGGAAATGAATGGGGTATGAAAATCCTTCGGGGGATTTGCCGGATGACCGCGCGGGCAACAGGGGCGCACAAAATTCGTTTTTTGATGCAAAAGGGGTAAGCGACTGGAGGTGACAAAATGGGCAGGCGAGCAATCCCGGCGCATCTGCAGGTACTCACCGGCAACAAGAACCGGCTGACGAAGGCTGAACTTGAACAGCGCGTGGAGGCTGAGAAGAAACTCACGCCACGTGCCGACAAGGTTAAACCTCCGGCTTGGTTGGATCCGGTGGCGAAACGTGAGTTCAAACGTCTGGCGGCTGAATTGCAGGAGCTTGACCTGCTCACCAACGTCGACGTGAACGCGTTGGCAGCGTACTGCGACGCATACTCCGATTACGTGGCGTGTACGCGAATCATCCGCGAGGAGGGCCTGCTTGTTGAGTACACGAACAAGGCCGCGGAGACGAACAAGGTGCCGCACCCGTTGTTGAGCAAGAAGAAGCAGCTGCACGATCAGATGCGCTCGCTGGCGCTTGAGTTTGGTTTGACGCCGAGCGCGCGCGCCAAACTGGCCATGCCGAAGGGCGAGGAGAGACCGAAGACCGAAGAGGAGAAACTCTTCGGTGATATGCTGTGACCGCGGGACAACTTGCTGAACGTGTAGTGACGTACGCCGAGGCAGTTGTCGCCGGCGAAATCGTCGCGTGCAAGAAGCACGTTGCCGCGTGCCGCCGGTTTCTGCGTGACATCGAACGCCTTGCCGATGACGACAGCCCATACGTTTTCGACGCCGACGAGCTGTACCGGTTTGACCGCTGGGCGTCGATGTTCCGGCACAGAGAAGGTGTGCTGGCAGGACAGCATATCACGCTTACGGATTTTCAACTCTTCGTGGTAGCGAACATCTTCTGCTGGAAACATCGTGACACGGGATTACGCAGGTTTCGGAAAGCATACATCCAACTCGCTCGCAAGAATGCGAAGTCGCAACTCCTAGCTCTCATCATGTCGTATTCCTGCTTCCTGACGGACGAGCGACAAGAGGGGTACATCGCTGGATGGGATCGTGAACAGTCGAGTATCGTGTACAACCAGATCCTCGGACAGATTCAGTCATGCGAGATGTTGAAGGGCAAGTACACCGACAGCTATGGCCGGATTATGCATCTCAAAAGCGGGTCGATCATTCAGCCGCTCAGCAAGGAGGCAAGGAAGACTGGTGATGGCAAAAATCCGAGTGTCGCGGTCCTCGACGAATACCATGCGCACGAGACGAGCGAGATTTACGATGTTCTGGTCTCTGGCATGGTGGCGCGCAAGAATCCACTTATCGTAATCATCACGACGGCCGGCTTCGACCTTTCGCACCCCTGCTTCACCGAATACCAGTACGTGTCGTCTATCCTTGACGAAACATCGACCATCGAGAACGATGAATACTTCGTGCTCATCTGCGAGCTGGATCCGGACGACGACATCAAGGATGAATCCGTCTGGATCAAGGCGAACCCAATCGTGGCGACCTACGAAGAGGGCATGAATTTTCTGCGCGGTGAACTGAAGGCAGCCCTCGATGTGCCGGAGAAGATGAGGAGCTTCCTGACGAAAAACATGAACCGGTGGGTGGACAAGCGAGACAATGGGTACATGCCGATGGACAAGTGGGCCGCGTGTGGAGCGGATGCAATGCCGGATCTTCGCGGACGTGAGTGCTACGTCGGCGTCGACCTGTCAAAGCGGATCGACCTCACGAGCGTGGCCTTTGAGTTCCCGCTCGATGACGGGCGCTACGCCGTGATGAGCCATTCCTTTTTGCCCGAGGATACACTCGCTGCGAAGCGCAAGACGGACAAGGTTCCGTACGATCTATGGGTGCAACAAGGATGGATCACAGCAACGGATGGCGCGGTGGTCGACTACCGGTTCATTCGGTCTTACATCGAGTGTCAGGCACAGGAAAACGGGTGGATCGTAAAGGAGATTTGCTACGACCCGTACAACGCGACGCACTTCGCGCAGGAACTGGAGGCTGATGGGTATGTCATGGTCGAGATTCGTCAGGGAATTCCCACGCTTTCGGGACCAACGAAGAATTTTCGCGAGCTGGTCCTGTCGGGTCGGATTGTCCATGACAAAAATCCGGTGTTGACCTGGGCGATGGGCAATGCGGTCGAGAAGATCGACCACAACGAGAACATCATGCTCGACAAGGACAAGTCCACGAACCGCATTGACCCGGTTGCTGCGCTCATCAACGCCCACACCAGGGCTGTGACGGCTCAGAAATCGGTATCCGTGTACGAAATGAGGGGGATGAGGCGCCTTTGAGCGCAAAAAAGCGCAAATTTCTTGCCAAAATCGGCGTGTTTTTGCTCGAATATGCGCGAGATGCCTGCCTTTTGGCAGGTTTTTTGATGTTTGGATACGGCCTCTGGCGCGTGTATCACCCAGCCGCATGGATGATATGCGGCCTGATGGTGCTGTGGGTCGGATTACCGCCGAGGAACCCGCGTCCAGCGCCTCGTCAAAGGAGGCGTGAGTGATGGGCTTTTTCACGCGCTTGGTGGTCAAAAACGCGGTCTCCGGGTATACGCCGGACGAGTTTTTCGAGCGATATTGGGCCCGGATTGGCGGATTTCGCAACCATTCCGGCGTGCCGGTCAACGAAGAGTCGGCTCTGCGGTTCATCACGGTCTATTCCTGCGTCCGGGTGCTGGCGGAAGCACTTGCGTCGCTCCCGCTTGTACTGTATCGCGCGCGTTCGAATGGCGGATCCGACAAGGCAACGGACCATCCCGTTTACGACCTGCTCTACGCGCAGCCAAACGACGAGATGGGAGCCAACACATGGATTGAGCAGCAGATGGGGAACCTCGCGATCTCCGGCAACTGCTACTCCATCATCACGCGAAACGGCAAAGGCCAGGCGATTGACGTCTACCCCGTGCCGTGGGAGCGTTGTTGGCCATACCGAGACCCGTCGGATTGGACAATCAAGTACCGAGTGGACGACCGCGGTCGGTATGAGGTGTTTCCGGCGTCCGAAGTGTTCCACGTTCCCGGGCTCAGTTGGGACGGTATTCTCGGATACAGTCCCATTCGCATGGCGGCAGAGTCCATTGGGGTGGCGATGGCAGCTGCTGAGTTCGCGGCACGTTTCTATGGGCAGGGCATGAACGCCGGCGGATTCCTCGAGTATCCGAACGCGCTCAGCGACAAGGCGTATGATCGGCTGAAACAGGACATGGACGAGAATTGGGGCGGTATGCACAATGCCTGGCGTCCAATCATCCTGGAGGAAGGCGCGAAGTTCAGCCGGCTCGCCATGCCGATGGCCGACGCACAGTTCATCGAAACCCGCAAGTTCTCACGGGACGAGATCTGCGGGCTCTTCCGCGTGCCGCCGCACATGATCGCCGACCTGGATCGGTGCATGCCGGCTGACACTCTCGTCTATACGAAAACCGGGCCGAAGCGAATCGTTGACATCAAGATCGGCGATGAGGTTTGGAGCGTATCGGACGACGGAATCAGACTGTCCAGGGTAACGAACTTCTGGGAAAACGGAACCAGTGAGGTGCTTGAAATACGAACCACTAACCGAACGGTTCGTTGCACGAGCAAACATCGGTTGCTTGTGCGGAGACCCGTCGTGGCCCGCAAGGCACATGGTCAGCGTGGCGGTCGAAACGTAAACGGAACCAAAGTTGGCGTCGTGTGGACCAACCAATATGTTGCGGCTGGGGAAATCAAGCGCGGTGACATACTCGTCACCCTGGATCATCTGCCAGATTTGGCGCGTACGACAGCCCCGAATGGACGGAATCTCACGGTTGGTTTCATGGAGTTTTGCGGGCTCCTCCTTGGCGATGGCAATGCGTTGAAGGTGTCCGGCCAACCTGTTGGGGTCACGATTGCTCGATCGGAAACGGCTGCCTACATGGACCACTATCGCGAGGTTATGAGGACCGAGTTTCGTCGCTATGACGGCGGGAACGGTCGTGGAGACATGAGCGCAGTGCCGGTTGTTCCCGTAAGCCTAGTCGAAAGCGAACGATCCACCCAATTCAAGTCGGTTCTTGCTGCCTCGGAATTGACGTCACTCGGGCTCTCGGGGACTGCTTTTACGAAGCGAGTTCCTGGGTGGGTTTTCGAGACATCCGAAGAACTCCGCCTAGCTTTTTTGCGCGGATTCCTTGATGCGGACGGGACGGTTGATGCGAAAGGTCGAATCACGTTCTATTCCGCGAACAAGGATCTCATCAATGATGTGCGGCATCTGTGCATGGGTCTCGGTATTCCGGTGACAAATGTCCGCTGTGACAGGAACAGACGAAGGGCTCCTGGGTCCAAGGCTGTCGTTCCAACGCTCATGTGGCGATTTACATGCAGTGATCCCGGAGCAAATGCCCGGATCGGATCACATGATCCGAGGTACATCGAGCGGCTTCAGGCGGGGAAACCGTTCGGGCGCAAAAATCGTGCATATCCACGTGCTGGAGGGCGGCAGTTCTCGCTTGCGCGTGTAACGCAAATCGAACACAAGCCAGCCGAACCCGTCTACGACATTGAGGTCGAAGGCACCCATTGTTTCATTGCCGACGGTGTTGTAAGCCACAACTCAACCAACAACAACATTGAGCAGCAGAGCCTCGAGTTCGTGATGTACAGCCTGCTGCCGTATGCCACGAAGTGGGAGCAGGCCATCAGCCGGCGACTGCTGTCGAAGCGCGATCGCCAGCAGGGCTATTACGCCAAGTTCAATCTCTCGGGACTCTTGCGGGGCGACTATTACAGTCGTCAACAGGGTCTGGCCCTGCAGCGCCAGAACGGCGTGATCAACGCCAACGAATGGCGCGCGCTGGAGGAGATGAATCCCATCGACGGACCAGCCGGAACCGAATACCTCGTCAACAGCGCGATGGTTTCCGTGGCTACGCCGACAAGCGGCGCGAGCCCGACAAAGCAATCTCGTACCGGCCCGTCCAGAGTCGCTGAAGGAGGTGAGAAAAACTGAAAAAGCGAGAGAAGTTTTGGTCGTTCCGCAACGACGCCACAACCGGCGCTGGCCAGCTCTACCTCTACGGCATCATCGAGAGCGAGACATGGTGGGGCGATGAGGTCACTCCGGCACAATTCGCGGCGGATCTGGATGCCCTGGGCGACATATCGCAGCTTGATGTTTACATCAACTCGGACGGGGGCGATGTGTTTGCTGGGCAGGCCATCCATTCCATGCTCAAGCGGCATCCGGCCAATGTCACGGTTCATGTGGACGGTCTCGCGGCGAGCATCGCATCGGTGATTGCCATGGCGGGTGACCAAGTGCTCATGCCGAGGAACGCCATGATGATGATCCACAATCCATGGACGTGGGGCGTCGGGAATGCGGACGATCTGCGGAAGATGGCCGACGACCTCGACCAGATTCGCGAGAGTCTGATCGCGGCGTACCAGGACAAGACCGGGATGGACCGGGATGAGCTGGTGAACCTGATGGACGCCGAGACCTGGCTTACGGCCGACGAGGCCGTACAGTACGGGTTTGCGGACGAAATCGAGCAGGCCAAGCAGGTAGCGGCGTCTGTCCGAAACGGTCGGTTGATCGTGAACGGGCAGGAGATGGACCTGTCCCGATACAAACACCCGCCGAAGATCGTTGCAGGTATCCCCTCGATTGAACGCATCGATCAGGACCCGGATGGGGCCGAGGACATGGCCCCGCTGTTCACGGTTGGGAGCGACGTTCGCATCACCATCCCGCCACGCGCTCCTGGGCAGTCGACGGGCGAGGTGCGCGAGGTCGTGCTGACCTACGCTTATGGAATCCTGTTTGACGGCCAGGAGGACGACGGGATCTATCACTGGTACCTCGAATCCGAGTTGGCGCCGGCGATGGACGCGTCAGGGACTCAGGCGCGGCGCAACACTGGCACGCGTTCCGTCCGCGCCGGCGTGGTGCCTCCGGATGTGTCGGACAAGCTCGCACCGAAGGATACGCCGTGGGAGGCTCCGACCCTGTCGGACTTCACCGACAAGGCGTGGTCGGATCTCACTGACGACGAGAAGCGTCACATCGCCGGTCACTACGCTTGGGCGAGGGAGATGCCGCCGGCGACGTTCGGGGATCTGAAACTGCCTCACCATCGCCCATCAGACGGAGCGGTGGTCTGGCGCGGAGTCGCGAACTGCGCGGCCCGGCTGTCGCAGACGGACATCCCGGAGGCGGATGTCCCGAAGGTGCAGGCGGAGCTCGGCAAGCACTACAAGCAGTTTGGCGAGACGCCGCCGTGGGAGCAGGACAATTCCAACGACAGTCGCACCAAGCGGTCGCCATCGGCGCCGCTTTCTTTGTTTGAGCGACGGCTGAAAAACAATGAAAGAGGGTTGGTCAAGTGAACAAACTGCAGGAGTTGCTGGAGAGCCGTGCCGAGAAGGTGCAGCGCCAGCGCGAGCTACTCGACGCGGCGAAGGCCGAGAATCGTGACCTGACGCCGGAAGAGGTGAGCATTTTCGACCAGTTGGACACCGAGATCGAGGGGTTGGACGTGAAGATCGAGGCCGCGCGTGCGCAGGAACAGCGCGAACAACGTGTCGCGGCGCGAGAGAAGGAGCTGAACGAGCCGTTGAACAAGCCTTTCCGTCCGGCACTTGACTATGTTCAGCAACCGAAGCTCGACAACGGGGGCTTCAAGAACCTCGGTGAATTCCTGTTTGCCGTGCGCTTTGCCGAGGACGCAAAGGTTCAGATGGAGTATGCAAGCCGGTTCAAGAATTTGAGAATCAATGAAAAGACCGGCGGCTACGAGGTGCCTGCAGCATTCAGGGGCGCCCTCTTGCCGAGCGTACGAAACGACTTCTCGATGGGCACCGGTTCAGAGGGCGGCTTTGCCGTGCCGGAACTCTACTTGACGGATGTCAAAATGCTGCAGCCGGAGCAGAGCGTTGTTCGGCCGCGGGCGTCCGTCATCCCGGCCGGCGAGATCCCCGATACGACGCTAAACATGCCCGTGCTGAATCAGGGCAAAAACGGCGTCTATGGCGGTGTGACCGTGCAGTGGACGGCTGAGGGAGAAGCGAAGCCTGACACGACGGCGTCGCTGAAGGAGCTGTCCCTGACGCCACAGGAGGTGTCTGCGACGACCGTACTCACGAACAAGTTGATCCGCAACTGGACCGCGGCGTCGAGCTTTATCAGCAACCTGCTGTCTGTCGCTACGTCTGCAGCTGAGGACATCGCGTTCCTGCGCGGGGATGGCGTCGGCAAGCCGAAGGGCATCCTGAACGCTTCCGGAGCGCTGACCGTTAATCGTGCCACGGCCAACGCGATCTCGTTTGCGGACGTGTCCCAGATGCGCGCGGCGTTGTATTCGGAAAGCCTCGCGAACGCGGTGTGGGTCGCGAACCAGTCGATCATCCCGCAATTGGTGTCCATCCAGGACGTCAATGGTCGTTACATCTTCCTGCGCGGCGATTTGACGCAGCACATTCCTGACACCCTGTACGGCATCCCGATCATTTTCACCGGCCGTACGCCGTCTCTCGGCAACAAGGGCGACCTGGTTTTGGCGGACTTCAGCAAATACCTGATCCGGGATGGCTCGGGTCCGTTCATTGCGGCGTCTCCGCACGTGCTGTTCCAGCAGGACAAAACGATGATCCGCATCACGTGGAACGTCGACGGCCAGCCTTGGGTGACAGATCCGTTGCTGCTGGAGGATGGTTCAACCAAGGTGTCGCCGTTTGTCGTGCTCGACATCCCGGCTGCGTAATCGGGATGCACCGTTCAATATGAATGTAGGAGGGGTTCGCGTTGCGGAAAATCAGTGAAGCGGTGCGCATCGACACCGCATTTGCGCCTGTCGACGTTGCGACGAACGATCAGACGGGCGCCTGGGTGGAGATGGCGGACTACCGCCGGGTGTTGGCGTATGCCACGACTGCGGCGGTGGCCAACGGCAAGCATGTCACTCTCCAGTTGCTGCAGGCGCGAGATGCCAATGGCACTGGTTCTAAGGCCCTTTCGGATGTCGTCACTGTCACTAGTACTGGGGGCGCTGTAACTGCGTCGGTCGAAGCGCAGGCTTCCGATCTGGACCTTGCCAATGGATACGGGTTCGTCACTGCGCAGGTGACCTGTGACGACGGATCGGCCGTGGTCGGCACGGCGATTTTGATCCGCGGGGACGCTCGCTTCGGTACCGGCAACTCGTAATTGGGCGAGTGGGGCGGTGTAGACCGCCCCGGTTGCCTTATAAGGTGGTGAAACGCTGTGTACGAAGTGATCTCCGACTTCAAAGACCTTGAGTCGGGTGTGATCCGACGCGTCGGCGAATTGATCGAGGTATCTGGCGAGCGTGCGGATCGTCTGGAACGGGCGCGGGTCATTCGTCCGGCCGATGGAAAGCAGGTGACTGACGACGATACTCCGGGTCGTAACACCTCCAACCGCCGAGCCCGTAGGTCTGGATGAAGCAAAGGTGTACCTGCGCGTTGACCATGACGAGGAAGACGCGATGATTTCAAGTCTGATCGTGGCCGCGCGTGAATATTGTGAGGCGTTCCAGAACCGCGCATACATCACGCAGACGCTTGAATTGACCCTGGACCATTTCCCGCATCACTACCCTCAACGTGCCGGGATGCTGTGGGGCTTTCCGTTTGGCGCTTACGAGCTTGGATATCATCGTCATCACCACCGCCGCCACGACCAGATAACGCTGCCTCGGCCGCCGATTCAGAGCGTCGAGTATGTCGCCTATACCGATAGCTCAGGCACTACGATCACAGTTGATCCGTCGACCTACATCGTGGATACGGACTCGGAGCCAGGGCGCATCGTGCCGGCGAGCGGCCAGGTGTGGCCGATTGCGCACCTGCAGCCGATCAACGGCGTAAAGGTGCGATACACAGCGGGATATGGATCGGACGCCGGGAGTGTCCCGAACGCAGTCAAACAGGCGATGATGATGCTCATCGCACACTGGTATGAGAACCGGGAAGCGGTGGTCATCATGGGTTCCCGCTCTATTGGCACCGAGTTGGATCTCGCCGTGAAATCACTGCTGTCGACCGACCGGGTGGTGCCAACATGACGATCAGGACCGGTGATATGCGCTTTCGAGTGGCGCTGCAGACGGTGCGGGAAGTTTTGGATGATGGGCGCGTCCCGTCCAAACAGACGACCACGTTTGCAACCGTGTGGGCGGCGATTACTGGTCTGAAGGGACGGGATTATTGGGCGGCGGCCGCCGTTGACGCGAACGACGACCAGCAGGTGGTCATTCGGTATCGCACGGACGTCACTACCGACTGCATAGCCGTCATCAATGGTGTGGCGCATCGAATCATGTCGGTCTCCGACGTTGACGGCGACAAGCGGTACTTGACTCTGATGTGCCGGGCGGTGACGAGCGGATGAGCATGGACGTGAGCGGATTCGGTGAATTGTACGCCGCACTCGCGCGCCTTGGTGCCAACGTCGACAAGGTCGTAAATCAGGCGCTCAAAGCGGGTGCCCAGCCGATTGCCGACGCGATGTCTGAGAACGTCAACGTGAGTGCCAGGCACGAGGTGCACGTGCGTGATGACATCAAGATCGGCAGGCCCAGGCAGGATGCCGACGGCGTTCGGTACATCACCATCGGGCCTTCCGCGCGCACCGCATGGCGTGCAAAGTTCCTCGAGTTCGGCACGAGCAAGATGCCGGCGTACCCGTTCATGGAGCCTGCCATGCACGAGCAGCAACGGGCCGCGTTCGACGCGATGCGCCAGGTGATCAAGGGGGCGCTCAAATGATTGACCTCATGCCCACTGTGATGAACGCCCTGCTCGCCAATTCGGACCTCGTAAACCTGCTTGGCGGCGACCACATCTACGGCTACCGTGCGCCGGATGCCGCACAGTATCCCCGGATCACCATCTTTGAGCTCGACAACTCCGGCGAAGGGTGGGCAGATGACCAAGAGGTTGCGAGTCAGATACGTTTGCAAATCGACATCTGGAACACCGCCGGGTACAACGATATCGCGGAGCAAGTGGACAAGACCATGAAGTCGATTGGGTTCCAGCGAACGTCCTCACAGGACCTGTTTGAGATGCAGACACTCATCTATCACAAGGCCATGCGCTACGCGACGACTTGGATACAGGAGGGATAACTTTGGATGGAGTAAAAATCGGCCTGGACCAAATGCATTATGCCATCCTCACGAACGACGATGCGTCCGGAGCGACGTATGGTCAGGTCAAGGCAATTCCAGGCGCCGTAACCGCTAAGATTCAGCCGAAGAGCAACGCGGCTACGCTGTATTCGGATGACGGACCGTCTGATACCGCGATTTCACTCGGCGAGGTCGACGTCACCATTGAAATGCGCAATCTGCCAACGCAGGTACAGGCTGATCTCCTGGGGCACACGGTCGACGGAAACGGCGTCCTCGTCCGGAAGACGACGGATCAAGCGCCGTATGTTGCCTTTGGTTTCCGGTCTCGGAAATCAAATGGCAACTATCGTTACGTGTGGCTCGCCAAGGGCATGTTCCAGGTGCCCGAGGACGACTACCAGACCGAAGAGGACAAGCCCGCGTTCCAGACCGCGAGTATCGTCGGAACATTCGTTCGCCGCGATTATGACCAGGTGTGGGAAGCCGTCGGCGATCAGGACGATCCTGGATTCACAGGCGCCGCAACGTGGTTCAACACCGTCTACGGTGCCAGCTCGGATACCACCCCGCCTACGGTCACGACGACGCCGGCTGACGCGGCGGCGAACGTTCCTGACAACTCATACTTTGTTTGGACGTTCAATGAGGCAATCCAAGCAAGCTGCGTAACTTCTGCGAACTTCTTCCTGATGAAGGGCTCAGATGGAACGCTGGTGAACGGTACATTGAGCCTGAGCGGCGACCAAAAGACCGTCACCTTCACCCCGACCGGGGCGTTGGCAGCGACAACCGCATACATCGCAGTCGCGACAACCAACGTCAAAGACCTGGCTGGGAACGCGTTGGCAGCGAACAGCGTGACAAACTTCACGACCGCCTAAGGGAGGGGCCGTTGCGCCCCTTCTTTTCACTGGAGGAGGATGAAGCATGCCTGTATCTGATGTCCGTCTGAAGAAGTTCACGGTCGAGCTGGACAAGAAACGAAGCCTTTGCTACGACCTGAATGCATTCGCGGAGATCGAGGAACGGTTCGGCAGTCTTACAGAAGCGCTGGATCACCTGAAGGAATTCAAAGCTCTACGTGCGTTGCTCTGGATCGGCCTGTTGCACGAGGACGAGACGCTAACCGAGCGTCAGGTTGGCGCGACATTGACACCGGCTGGCGTCGTATCGCTTGCCCCTGTCATTGCGGACGCGATTCGCGCGGCGTTGCCGCAGATGGATGACGAAACCGAAACCGCGGCAAAAAACGCCTGAGCCAGTCTACATCCGAGGACCACGGGTGGGACTGGCCATGGCTCAAGTACCTTGGGACCGTCATCCTGCGCAAGGACGAGCGGTCTTTTTGGCGTTCGACGCCGCGTGAACTGGATGAGCTTCTGAAGGTGCACATCAAGCTAAACCGGCCGTCCAGCAACGAAACACCGCATGGCTTTATCGATCAAGTTCTGTAGGGAGGGATTGGCATGGCGGCAAACGACGAAGTCGGCAGTCTGGTCGTAAGACTAGGGCTCGACAGTATGGGATTCCAGGACGGCATCTCGCGCATCAATGCCGCCATGCGTGTGGTTCAGACCGAATTACAGGCGGCCACGGCGGCCTTCGCCAACGCAGGAAGCGCAACGGATGTCCTCGGCGCAAAAGCCGAGTCCCTGAGCAAGCAGATCGAACTGCAGTCCCAAGCGGTGAACCTCCTCCAGCAGGCGGTCGCGAAGAGTGCTGCTGAGAAGGGCGAGGATGCCCGGCAGACCGACCTACTCACGGCGAAGTTGAACCGATATCAAGCGCAGCTGTCGCAGATGCAGGCCCAGCTGGAATCGACGAACACCCAGATTGCAGAGCACAACAGCGGCCTCGCTACAATCGGCGATACCGTGAGCAACCTGAGCCGAAGCATGGAAGTCGTCCAGAGCGAGTTTCGCGCGGCGACAGCGGCCCTGGGATCGGATGCAAGTGCGACCGACCAGTTGCGCCTGAAGCTGGACTCGCTCAACAAGGAGTACCAACTCCAGGCGCAGATGGTCAAGGAGTTGGCGTCGGCATATCAGGCGTCCATCGATCAAAAGGGGAAGGACGCCGAGGCCACACAACAGCTGGCAATCCAGTACAACGATGCACAGGCACGGCTGTCGCAGTTGCGAGCCAGTATCTCGGAAACCAACACGACACTCCAGCAAGAGAATTCGTGGCTCGCTCAGGTGCGCCAGGCGCTCGGTCTGAACAGCAGCGCCGCCGAGGAGGCGTCTCGCTCGTACAACAGCCTCGGCAGCATCCTGAAGCAGGCGTTCCTGTATTCAGGCGTGTACGCGGGCCTCTACGCCATCACGAACGGCATCAAGGATGCCATCAGCGCCGGCGTACAGTGGGATGCCCAGATGCAACAAATGCAGGTTGGATTCACCACCATCCTGGGGTCGGCGCAGGTGGCCCAGCAGATGCTCGAGCAGCTGACGGCGTTCGCGCAATCGACTCCGTTCTCGACGACGCAGGTCGAGCAGTCGGCGCAGCAGATGCTCGCCATGGGGTTTGCGGCGCAGCAGATCCTGCCTGCCATGAAGGCCATTGGAGATGCCGCGGCCGCGCTCGGTCTCACGAGCGACGGAATCCAGCGCGTATCTCTCGCCCTCGGGCAGATGCTGGCGCATGGCACTGTTGACGCGCAGGACATGCTGCAGCTGACGGAAGCCGGTATCCCAGCGTGGCAGATGCTCGCGCAGTCGATGGGCAAGACAGTTCCGCAGTTGCAATCCATGGTGTCAAAGGGTCTGGTCCCGGCTAAACAAGCAACAGATGCTCTGCTCGCCGACATGGAAGCCAGGTATCCGAACATGCTTCAGAAGATGAACACGAGCTTCTCGTCGGAGATGGGGAATCTCGGAGACGCCGCGAAGCACACGTTCGGGGATCTGATTAAGCCGGAGTTTGACTGGCTGACAAACACGGCCCTGCCCGCGATCAACGCCAAGCTGGACACGTTCCGACAGACGCTCGAGCAAGCGGGTGCGAGCGCCGCATTTAAGACGATCCTGCCGTCATCCGTGGTGGACGGCTTCAACGCCCTTGGGGACGCCGTAAAATCGGTTTTCAACTTCATCAGTCAGAACGGACCACTCGTGGCGTCGATTCTTGAAGGGATTGCAGCTGGGCTCGCTTTCGCTGGCACCGTGGTAGCCGTCGAAAAAGTCGTTGCCGCATTCAGCACGCTGGTGACCGTTGTGCGGACCACCATCGCCGCAGTCGCAGCGATGGACATTGCCATGGACGCGAACCCGATTGGCGCACTCGCGGTTGCAATTGGGGCTGTTGTCACGGCGCTCACGCTGCTGACCAAGGCTTGGAACAACGATTGGGGCGGCATCCAAGAGAAGACCCAGGCGGTCATCGGCGTCATCGTTGCTGTGTTCAACAACATGGTGGACTTGCTCAAGGGCGGATGGTACGCCATCGAAGTGGCTGGCATCGCGGCCTTTCAGGTAATTTTAGACGCGGTATCGCCGCTGGTTAATCTCATCGGAAAGATTGCGCCGGGGGCGGCAAGCGCATTCAAATCCTTTCAGGACTCTGTAAATGATGCGCGCAAGAACGCCGTCCAGAACCTCAACAACGACCTGATTCAGACCACCAACTCGGTGTATGCAATCGCCCAAGCAGCTGCCAATGTGAAGGACGCATTCAGTACCTGGTCGACCCCAACGAAGCCCGGGGCGGCCGGCGCGGCGGTTCAGATGGGGGACGGCTCACTCGCCCTGCAGACCCCGCACGGTTCGACCGCAAGCGAAGCGGCTACGCAATCGGCCAGCGTCTCTACTGCCGCAACCAACGCCGCGCTGCAAGCCGCTATCGCGTCGGCGCAGAAGCAAGCGACGGCTGCGACGATGTCCGCCAAGAGCACTGCGACCCAGTCGGCCGAGGACATTGTTCAGTCCTTCATCGACGGCATCAACAGCAAGCTGGCGCCATTGCAGAACACCATCGACCAGCTCAAGGCGCGCCTGCAGTTCCGGCAGGACCAGGGCAACTCCGCAGCCGTCACCGAGACGATCAACGAGGAGATCGCGGCCTATCAGAAGCAGGCGGACGCTGTTCGGAACGCCATGTCGGCCATCAGCAAGGAGATCGGGAAACTCGACCCGAAGAAGCAGGCGTCAGACATCGCGAATCTTCGAAATCAGTACAGTCAATTGGCGACCGAGTGGTGGAACGACAAGGACGCGATTACGCAACTGAACAATCAGTTGAAGCAGACGTCGCAAGACGCGGCCCAGGCGGCTTCGGATGCGTTCAAGACTATGACCGACAGCGAGATCAGCGACATCCAGACGGCGCTCCAGAACGAGCTTAACGCGATGCAGCAGGCACATCAGCAGGCGCTGTCGGACTTCGACGCGGTAACCCAGGCCATGGACGCGCAATTCCAAGCCCAGATTGCCGCTCTGCAGCAGCAGTCAACCGAGAATGACCGAGCTAATCAGCAGGCACAGTGGGATTCGCAGATGGGCGACCTACAGCATCAACTGGCTGTCGCGAACCTCATGGGCGACACGTCGACCATTGACCAGGTCAAGCAGCAGATCGACCAACTCAACCAGGAGATCAGCCAGCAGAAACAGCAGTGGGCGATCCAAGATCAGGAGCAGACCATTCAGCAACAGCAGCAGGCCTATGACCAGCAACGGGCGCTGCAACGGCAGGCCCTGGACCAACAGCTGACCGCCATCGAGAACGAGAAACAGCAGGAGATCCAGCTGCAAGAGCAGGCATTCCAGACACTACAGAGTCAATTGGTGGCGGCAATCCAAGCCGGACAGTTGACGCAGGCACAGGCTCAGGCCGCGTGGGTGCAAGCCATCAAGGATACTGGGGATCAGTCACTTCAAGCGCAGATCACAGCGCAACAAAACGTCCAAACCGAGCTGCAGAAATGGGCAGACCAATACACCGCGGTCGGCAAGAAATACGGGACGAACCTCGGTAGTGGTTTGGTTTCCGGACTCAACTCCATGCTGAAGGCTGTCCAGTCTGCCGCGGCGCAGCTGGCTAATGCGGCTGCGGCGGCAATGAGTGTTGGGCAGAGCACTGTTGCTTCCGCCACCATCTCCATCCCGAAGATGGCGGCCGGCGGCGTGCTCACCGGGCCAACAACCGTGTTGGCCGGCGAAGCCGGACCGGAGGCCATCCTGCCGCTGAACGATTCGACGCTCTCGAAGCTCGCCCGAGCTATCATGGCGCAAGCTCCCGGGCGCGGAACAGGAAACATCACGGTGCCGGTCTACCTAGATGGGAAGCAGATCGCAGGGTACGTGCTCGATATTGCCACGGGGCAGTTGCTTGAGCAACAACGGAAGGGCGCATGAAAGGAGGCCGGGAGCAATCCCGGCCTTAGTTCCAGTCGTACTTCGTGTATAGAGGATCCCATGTCGACCCGTTCCTTGCATCGATGGTCACCGACTGAATATCCGCGACGCCGGTCGATATGTTTCCGTAAATGATGCCCGCCATCATCTTTGCTGCCGCTCTGCCTTCTGAGTCAGGATATAACGTCGTGTAGACATCCACATGTCCGTTGCTAACTTCGATGTCTGTGATCTCACTGTACCAGCTTGCTCCCTCAAAGTTCTCTTTGAGATACTGTGAAATCTTGTTTGCCGCATTGGTGTCCGCATCTTGTAGCGGAGCGTCCAGGCCGGTCGAGTTCGTGGTCGATGACGCAGGTGATGACGACGACGAAGTGTCGTTGCTCGCGCTGTTCACCGTTTTTGAAGTTTGGTTTCGAACCACTGTCGGTGCTGTTGTAGAAGGTTCGTTCAACGTCATTCCGATCAAACTCATTCCAACTGGAAGAATGACAAAGAAAAATGCGACGACGCACAATGTCCAGAACCACCATCGCTTGTACAACGGTTTTTTCATTTATCCTGTCACCCCGCCCATGATTTACTACCGCTTCTCGATTAGGAGTATACACGAATTCTGTAAATATGACCGCCATCGCAAAGATCGGAGGTTTTTATAGTATGTCTACCATCTACCAGCCGACCTACGACAACACAATCAAGCCGCAGCCATCTGGATCGGCATATGCGTGGGCAGCCGATACGGGTGTGTTGCAGGCGCAGTTTGCGGACACCATCGGCACAGACAATGCGATCCAGATTGTCACGCAGGGCTATCAGTTTGCGTGGCGGCCGGACACCGTCAACGTCATCGACACGGACGGCAACATCACGCTGCTTGACCAGGTCAACGCAGGCGCGACGGCGCAGGTTTGGCGAAACAAGATCACCTATGTCGGCACCACCGCGGCCACGTCGGATGAGTTTGTGGTCGACGGCAACCAACTCAAGCACAGCGTCCGCATGGTGGCACCGCCGCGGTTGCCGGACGGGTACACTGGCACCCCGCAGTGGCTGGCCATCGGTGGTGATATCGGCACCACGGCGCAGGACTGGCAGGACATTGAGCTATGGGCAGACGGTACGACGCACCTGTCAGACTTTACGACGGGCGACGATCTGTCGTTCCGACTCAAGTCGAGCGGCAAAGAAGTGTACCGCATCCCACACATCACCATCACCGACGACGCGGGAAACGTCCAGTCCGGTCAGTACAAGCTGGCGTTTGGTACGGACGACACGGTAACACTGTACATGCTCTGTCCATGGGACTGGATGCAAAAAGCAGAGTATCCGGTTATCATCGACCCCACTGTGATTGTTTCAGCCGCCTATGATACGTCAGTCAACGGTGGACGAAAAATTGTGCGGCTGAGCAACGGGTGGATTGTAGCTGGCGCGTTAAACGGATCCGGTGCAGCCAATCAAATCCTGTTCTACGTGTCGCAAGATAATGGACAGACATGGAGAAATCTGTGCTATTACGAGTTTGGGGGGTCATCCGCCTATGCGACCAGTGCATGGGCCATCGCGAGCGCGGGTACAACGGTATACCTGCTCACGCTAGCCGTTAATGTGAACGTCGCAGCGTACATTGAAGCGAGTTTGTTTGATGCGACAACTGTGTCAGGGAACGTCAGCAGTGGCAACTACATCAGTTCGGAAAATGGGGACTTCGGCGGGGTATCCCTGGCCATCGACGGACAAGGATACCTGCATGCTGTATGGAAAGCAGATAATAATGCGTCCCCAAATGTATCCAACCTCCGTTACGCAAAGGGAACGATCTCAGGCAGTACAGTTACATGGTCCACACCGACACAGATCACGACGCAGACCACGTCTGGCATTGATTACCCTTGTTTGTTTATTGCCAACGGAAACCCGTGTATCGTATTCCGATACGGGAAGGGTTCAATTGGGTTTGCCACGTGGAACGGGACGAGTTGGGTCGTCAACAACCAAGCGATATACTCATCATCGGATAGTCAGTCCGATCCCTGCGCAGCGGTCGACAACAACGGTAACATCCACGTCGTCTGGGAAGGTATGAATTCATCATCCGGTGGAAATTGGTGTTTGTACTATTCCGTCAGCTCGGACGGTGGCTCTACGTGGGCAAGTCCCACGGTAGTGCTACAAGGTTCCTCTTCTCCGTCCGCATCCTATGGTAATCCTACTATCACCATATCTCCAACCGGGGACCTGTACGTGTTCTTGGAGGCCGAAACGACGCAATATAGCGGCGTAATGAACATTGGGCTAGTAAAGCGGACAGGTTCGTCCTGGGGCTCGCTGGTGTATGTGACCACAAACACGAATTCAGCAGCACAATCCCCGCAAAGTTTGTGGTCGGCGTACAACATGAATAGTACAGACGCCGCAAGAGTCATATATGAGGACATGCAAGCTGGTGCTGTCGAATACTATTCGATCCCGCTGGACAGTCCGCCAAATTCGCCAATCCTCGCACCATCAGCTAACTTCGACGCGACGCTGGCACAGACGCTTAGCTGGCAGTTCAGCGACCCAGACCCAGGCGATAGCCAGTCGGCGTATCAATTGCAGATCCTCGACACATCGACAAGCACAACCGTGGTTGACACCGGTAAGGTGGCGAGTACGTCGAGCATCTATAGCCTCGCCGCCAATACGCTCACAAACGGCAAGCAGTACCCGTGGCGTGTGACCACGTGGGACTCGTCTGGTGAGCAGGGGCCGTGGAGCTCCTACAGCACGTTCAACTGCGCTGCCACACCGAGTGTGACGTTGACCACACCCGCAAGCGCAGCGACCGTCAGCACATCCAGCCTGACGGCGCAGTGGTCGTACTCTGACCCAGCAAGCAACCCTCAGCAGAGCTTCCAGTTGCAGCTGCTACAGTCGGACGACGCCACGGTGCTGTGGGACAGCGGTACCGTCAACGGGACGGGCAACCAGATGACGGTACAATACACGCTTAGCAACAACACGACGTACCATCTGCGCGTGCGGGCCACCAACAGTCAAGGCATCACGAGTGCCTGGGCGGACAACAGCTTCAGCACCAGTTTCACGCCGCCCGCGCAGGCTGGTGTGACGCTGACGGCGGACAGTGCCAACGCGCGAATTTCGGTCACGATCAACAACCCAGCGCCATCGAGCGGCCAGCCTGCGGTGGCCTACAACGACCTGTACCGAAGGAATTCGGGCGCGTCAACCTGGACCCGGATCGCAACACAGCTGCCGGCGGGTGCGACATACCACGACTATGCCACTGCGTCGGGACAAGCCTACGACTACAAGGTGACGACGGTTGGAAACAACGGTACTCAAAGCGAGAGCGTTGTATCGTCTGCATCGATAACTTTCTCGGGCGTGTGGTTACACGATCCGCTCGATCCATCTGGCACAGCACACAGATTCCGACTGCCGGAGCAGAACCGTACCGCACAGGCACAGTACGTACAGACCATGATGCAATTCGAGGGCCGGACACTCCCTGTGGCGGACGTCGCGGATCAGCAAACCCGGCAGGTGCAAGTCACTATCGACTGCTTGAACTCCAATGGAGACCTGCAGGCACTGAGAACGCTCATCGGTATCCAGAACACGCTGTGCTACCGGGACGCGCGGGGCCGCAAGCTGTTCGGAGTTGTGGCGGCTATCCCCGAGACTGACCAGTGGTGGGGTACGCAGGTGCAACTGACGGTACAGGCTGTTGACTATTCAGAGGACGTTTGATGGAGGCGATGGAAGTGGTAGACATCTCGGCGGATCTGTTGTTAGACGAGCAAAATCGTCCGGTCCCGCAATACGTGAATGCGGGCAAGACCGGATTCGAGTTCCAGCAAGGGGCCGATGGCGCCAGTCGCGTCCTGCTGTGGGATTCGACCGGTCACCAGCCGCTCTTAACGCAGACCAACGCAGGATATGTCCGGGCCGCTGACGGTGCGGTGGCCACTATGGGCGCGCAAGCCGATGCCGCAGTGACAAACCCGAGTATGAGCGCGAGCGAGATCGCGCTGCTGAAGGGCTTGCTCAAGCAACTGCAAGGCGGCGGCAGTGGATCTTTACCAGTGTCGCTAACGGGCAGTAATGCGACGATTGGGAATGTAGGGATAACGGATGGTGGAAACACGCAAAGTATTTTAGGTCCCTACACGTCAAATAATAATGATTCTCAAATGCTAGCCGCATTTTCGACAATGGTTGCTGTTGGCATGCCATATGCATACAACGGATCAACGTGGGATCGGTTCTACAACAACACTCAAGGTACACTGCTGGCGAGTGCGGCGAGGACGGCTACGGTATCTAGCCCTCAGCAGACGAACTACAATGCACGCGGCGTTTTTGTCTTTGTTAATGTCACGATGGCAAGTGGTACGGGAGGACTAACACCTCTTATCCGCGTTTACGACCCCGTTTCAGGCGGGTATACGAATCTTAATCAAGGAGTGACAGCAATAACAGCAACAGGATTATATGTTTACCAGATTTACCCTGGCGCAACATCGACAGCAGGCTTGACAGGGACAATAGATTCATCCCTGCCTAAAACGTGGGGGGTGACTGTTCTGGCTGGAGACACATCCAGTTACACATATTCAGTCGGCTACGCGTTGATTAATTAAAGGAGGGCTGTCAAATGATGCAGTTTTTATCCGCAACCACGGACGCGCAGGGAATTCACTATTCCGTATGGCTTGATACCACACAGTTTGCACCGAACTCCGCAACCGAGCCAAACCCTGCATATGTGCGCGAATACGATTGGACACCTGCTCCTGCTGACTGGCCGGGCGGCGTCAGCGCGTATCAGCAGATGACCTTGGCCGAGGTGAAGTTGCTGGCCAAGGCAGATCTAGATGCACTGTTGGCAGCGCAGAAACCGACACCACAGCCGACGCCGCTACCTGTAGCGGGACAGACGTTCTAACTTCGCTAATGGGTGCGAATGCGAATGATTAAAGCCCTCTTCGGAGGGCTTTTTATTTCGGCGAGGGAGGTGGTGGCGTGCTGCCTCTTGCACAAGGTTCATTTTCTGCGGACCAAGTTCGCGCAGCTCTCCACGCTGTGCGCGGCGACCGGCGCGTGCAATTCCGGTTTGCGCAACTGGACAAGGATGGAAATTACATTCGGGACATCACCACCCTGGTGCAGGCTGACCAGGGCAGTATCACTATGGACAGCGGGGCATCGCAGATCAAACGCAGTGCGCAGTTCACGATCAAAGACGATGGGGGCATCAACTGGCCGCAGGATCGCATCCAGGTGTTCGGTCGGCTGTACGTACCGCCCGGGCGCATACTGGATCGCTATTACACCTTCATCTCGCCGACTCTGATTGAGCAATGTGGAGAGCTGCAGGAGGCTCCGCAGACCGGAGGATGGGTTGAATGGTCCAATGGTGTGTTCCTGCTGTCCAGCCCGACCCGGAAGTACCAGGGCTCGTCGAAGTACCGCGACGTCCAGGCCTACGACCCAATGCAAGTTTTGACAGACTACGGATTTTTGGCGCGCTATGTGGTGGATCAGGGAACGAACTACGTTGACGCAGTGAAGCAGGTGCTGCAGGGCGCCGGGATCACGCTCATCAATATCGACCCGACGGACAAAACGCTGCCGACGTGGCTCGACTGGCCTCCGGACACCTCCCGTTTGGACGTGTGCAATACGTTGCTGCAGCTCATTAATTACCAGCCGCTCCATGTGGACGAGCTCGGTTACTTCACGGCGCACCCATATGTTTCGCCCGCGCAGCGACCCGAGGAGTACAACTACGTCACGGATGACCAGAGCGTGATTTTCACTGATGCGACGGACACCGCGGACTACTTCTCGGTGCCAAACACGTGGGTTGGCGTGGTCAGCGAACCTGACGATATCTACCTAACGTATACGTACACCAACGACAACCCGAACAGCCCGACGTCCACAGTCAGCCGCGGACGGGTCATCACAAAGTACGTCCAGGTCAACGCGGCGGACCTCGACAGTCTACAGGGCCTCGTCCAGAAGCAGGCTCAGCAGGATTCGATGATCCATCAGATCAACTTCACCACGGCGGTCATGCCGATTCACAGCTACGATGATGTGTACCATTTCACGCACACGAAGCTCGGCATCGACGCGAAGTTTGAGGAGACCAGCTGGACGATGGATTTAAAACCCGGCGGAAAAATGACGCACGTAGCTAAGGAGGTGGTGAGCCTGACATGAACCTACTTGATGTGATCCGAACCGAGGTCAAACGACAGTTGGGTGGGGGTGAGCGCCAGCGGGTTCCACAGCAAGCAGTCATGGCGACCGTAGATCCTGGGTACACATCTGGCAAACCCAAAATCGTCTTCGACGACGACACGAGTCGGACGCCAGTCGGACCGTATCCGTATCTGGCGAGCTATACACCGGCAGCCAATGACAGGGTCCTACTGCTCCGTGTCGGAGTCGCTGGAAAGTACGTAGTGCTCGGCAAAGTCAACAACAGTTAAGCAGCACGGCCTTTCGGGGCCTTTTTTCATGCCAGGAAATGGGGTGAATCCATGCAACCTGCTACGTGCCGCCCCGGCGACGTGCTATTTTACTTCGACGCAGATGGTCTGACGCGCTTAATCGAAGTCGGGGAGTCCTTAGAGGAACACAGCGAAGGCCCCTGGCCCTATCACGTCGCCATCGCGCTCGGCCCGGAAGACAAACTCGAAGCCGACTTTTGGGATACCGTCATCAACCCGATCCAAGACGGCCGCCCGTATGTGGTCTGCCGTCCGCCGTACCCGAACGCCGTGCTGCTTGCCCAAGCGCTCCATTGGGGGCGTGGCCGCGTCGGTCGACTCTATGGCTGGGTCGGCATCGTCGACCAGGCACTACGCGACATCTCCGGCGGTCGACTGCATCTGCCGCGCTGGCTTATCAAGCGTGTGGATCGCCTGATGCCGTACTGCTCCACGCTCGTCCAGAGCGTGCTGGCCCGGGCAGGCGTCGATATCATACCCGACTGGCCACCGCCGAGTCCTGCCGATGTTTGGATTGCGTTGCGGGATTACGCGGTCTACGACGGGCGAAAGGTGGGTGGACATTGAGCACCATGGACGACATCAGAGAGCGCCTCGACAATCACGAGGGCCGCATCAGGGACCTGGAGGACACGAAGGTCGAGACGTTGCGGGCGCTAGCCCAGCTCGACGAAAAGCACGAGCAGCGCTTGCGGGAGGTCAAGACTGACCTGCTTGACCGCATCAAGATGATGGATGCGGCTGCCCGGGAGCGCGACGGCCTCAACTCGGCGCGTCTGGACCGCTTTGAGACCAAGATGGACGGCCTAAACGAGAAGATGGACACCACCTTGGACGCGGTCCGAAAGGCACCCCCGGTTTGGGTCGGTCCTCTCATCGGCATACTGGTCGCCGTTGGTGGATGGGCCGTCGAGATCGCGCTGAGGAGGTGACGCCGTGCGCTGGCTGAACCATGCGATCGACTGGACCGCAGAGTCATTCGGCGGCCTCGGGTTCTTAGCGGGGTATAACGTCGTCACGTTCGTGTGGGTCGGCTTAGGCATGGTCGACCGCCACTGGTTTGACCCGTACCCGAGCAATTTCTATACCCTCTCCGTATCTTGGCTAGCCATCAATATGTCGAGTCTGTTGCTCTGGTCTGACAGGCGCAAGGCCGCCAAAGAGCGAGCGATGGAGCGGCATCAGGCACAGACGCTGGACACGCTGTTAGCGCTGGCCGAGGCGGACGCAGCCCAGATCCCGCTGATCCGCCAGATTGCGCAGAGCCAGGTGATCATTTTAGACGAGCTGCAGGCGCGCGAACACGCGCAGGAGGTGACGCCATGCCAGTAAACGGCATCGACGTATCGAACAACAACGGCAACATCGACTGGCCAGCCGTCGCCAAGGCTGGCATTTTGTTTGCCTACGTCAAGGTGACGGAGGGCGCAACGTACCACGATCCGCTATTCGCGCGCAACTACTCGGGCGCGAAGGCAGCCGGTCTGCTGCGCGGGGCGTACTGCTTCGCGCGGCCGGGGACCAGCTCGGCACAGGACGAGGCGGCGGCGTTTGTGTCGGAGGTTACGGCTGCCGGCGGCTTTGAGCTCCCCCCGGCACTCGACATGGAGGACGCCGGCGGACTCAGCAGCGCAGACCTGGTGGCCTGGTGCCGCGCATGGGCGGCGGCGATCAAGCCGCATTACGCCGGCCGGCCACTGCTCTATGCCAGCCCTGCGTTCATTCGCGAGCACGGACTGGCGGCGTTGGCCGACACATTCGACCTGTGGCTGGCGGACTACGCCGCGATGCCGGACCTCGGCGGCTGGCCGCGTCCCTATGTGTTCTGGCAGTACAGCAGTTCAGGTGGCGTACCTGGGATCTCCGGGCACGTGGACCTTGATCTGTATAACGGCTCTCTAGCCGACTTGCAAAAACCGGGAGGAATCACAGTGGCAACAGATCCGACGATTCAGCGCGGTGCGACGGGCGCGGCGGTAGTCAAGTTGCAGAAGTTACTCAACCAACACGGTGCCAAGCTCAAGGTAGACGGCATCTTCGGCCCGGCCACGCAGGCAGCGGTGCGCAACTTCCAGGGCGCGCACCATCTGACGATGGACGGTATCGTAGGGCCACAAACGTGGGGTGCTCTGGAGGCTCCTGCACCGACGCCATCCCTGCCTACACCCTCCCCTGCGCCGAAGCCAGCCCCGCAGCCTGCATCCGGACGCACCGACCTGGCGACGTGGCAGGGCGATCTGCTGAATGATGCGTTCTACTTCGACTTGCCAATCAGTTGCAGCGATCCCAGCACGACCGGCATCGGTAAGCTCATCTTCGACACTGGCGCCTATGAGATTTTGTTGTCGCAGGCCATCGCTGATAGCATCGGATGTCCGAATCTTGGTCCGACAACGGTCGGCGGCGTTGGAGGGGATGTTCAGGCGTACAGCAGCGAGATCACCGTCGTCATTGGCGACCGCAAGATCACGATGCCTTGCGTGGTGGACCCGCAGTGGGACCTGATGACAGGCTCGGTGGGGCTGTTTGGCCTCCGTGGGCTTATCGACAACAGCCTAGGCCTCGACATGAACACGGTCTCCGCTAAGGTGACGATCTACGACGCGAGCAAGTGAAAGGAGCGAATGAAGCATGAACCAGATTTTGAGCGATGTCATCACTTGGGTTGTCACTGCAGGGGTGGGATCCCTCGCCGCGCTTGTCACGCACAAGGGACTGCTCGGCAAGGTGGGCGCATTTGTTGCGGAGCATGCAGGGCAGATCGAGCATGCGGCCGTCGCCGGGGCCGAGGCGCTCGTCAGTACGCCGGCGGCCAAGGCGGCGGAGGTACATCTGAAAGACCAGCTCGATAAGGCACTCTCCGACCTGCAGCAGACTACGGTCGGACAGCTGGCTGCGCAGGCGCTTGCGGCCGCAAGTAGGCGGTTGGAGCAACTGACGCCAGAGCAGGTGAGCGCGCTGGCGCTCCACATCTCCACGCAGCTGCCGGCCGAGTGGCACGTGGGCAAGCAGATGATCACCGATGCACTGACGGCGGCGCAGAAGGCTGCCGACGCCATCGCGGGTGCACCGGTCGTAAGGGCTGCGGCTCAGTTCGCGGCCGAGGTAGCAGCGGCGCAGCAGCAACCCCAGGCAACCCCCGCACAACCCGCGCAGACCGCATAGCCCCGTAATCGCAGCGAGGCCCTCACCGATTGGTGGGGGCCTTCATACATATTAATCAGGAGCCCTATATAAACATCAGATAAGCAGGCCATCCTTGAAGATGAGACGATGAAGGGGATGGGTCCGTGAATTTTTTGAGGATCACACACTGGCTATTGCGATCGGGTTCCTTGGAACGGTATGATACGGACAAGCATCGCGAAATGGAGGCAAGAAAAGTGTCCGCCTTGGTGAAGAGGGTACAACAGATGCAGGTGCCACCGACGGTCGCTCGTGAATTAGGTCTCGCTGATGACTGGAAGAAGCGAGTGTCTCCCGCTTTCGTTGAAAAGGTAGCCAAGATTGCCACTCGACATGAGAAGGCGTTGAAGGAGCTGTCAAAGTATTAAGGTCCGCTACCTGACGCGTGAAGAGCTTTTGGTCATTCATGAAATAGCGATGCAATTCTTCGACGACTACGAAGAAGGTGTCACGCAGGAACAGACGGGTGTGAAGAGCACAAGTCTGTTCCTGTCGGCGTTAGGGGAGCCCCAACAGACTTATAACAAAGAAGAACTGTACCCGACGGTATTTCTGAAGGCCGCATGCTTGGTGCGTTCAATCATCAAGAACCATCCGTTTCACAACGGCAACAAGCGAACTGCGGTTCTTGCAATGATTGTGTTTCTGGAAATGAACAGCTATGTGGTGGTCGCGCAGAACAACCAATTGAAACATTTTGCTCGAGGAATCGCCATGAGTAAGCAGTCCGTTGAGCGGATATCTCGAACGATAAAGAAGTGGTGCCGCTATACGCCTCCTACGAAAGATCCGCATTGGAAGCGTATGTTTAAATGGATTCGGGGAGAGATCTCAAAAGTGTAACGTGCGACACATTGTTGCGTCGTTTCATAGGGCGCTCCTCATTCCCCTGATTTGGCCTCATCCTCCCACACCCAGATCTCATCCACACGCGTATCCAACACCCGCGCGATCCGGTACGCGACCTCCAACGACGGCAACCGTTTGCCTCCGATGAGTTGGCTCAGTGACGTCGGTGTGATCCTGGCTTGTGCAGCCACCCATCCTTTGCGTAATCCGTTCACTTCAATTATCTCTCCGAGCCTGCATCTGATCATGTTCATCACCGATAAACCCATTCGATGGAGGCGAACAAAATCCTCTCTGTCCGCGAATAGCGACAAGCCCTGACATCATATCCCTTTATCGTCCGCAGAACTGAGGGGCGCAGTGGCGGCGGGGCACCTCCTCCTCCCCGCGCCAAAACCTGCCCCTGTGCCACCGAGTGGCGGGCCCAAACGGCGAAAAAGGAGCGATGCAGCATGATCGGTAGGGGAGAGAAGAAGAAGGTCAGCCCATACGTCCCGCAGTTCGTGCGGGAGCACGTCCGGGAAGTGGGACGACACCTGCGTCAGTCGGACGGCGAGACAGGCGCGCGGCTCGTCCTCGCGGCGCTTGGTGACACTCCGACGCTCAATCGACTGGCGGCCTACATGTGGCGCGACTATGCGTACGGGACACACGCGTGGCTCGGGCACCGCGACCATGCGGACCTGGACCGCATCATCAATCCTCCCGGCCACGTCACCGAGCGTCTGACGATGCGGTTTGGGCTCGATGACTGGGCCAGCCTGGACGCCCTCGGCTTTGCGCTGGGCCGGCCGGTGGCGCATGCGGCGGCCGCACTCCTGCGATACGCCTGTGACTATCCGCGGGTGACGCAGCTTGTGGCGCCCGGGTATCAGCCTCGGAGCCCATACAGCCTGCAGAGGATGGGGTGAGGGCGTGGGCATACTCAATCCGCTCGTGAGGGTGCCCCGCATCACGTGGCGTAAGCTCGAGCAGCTGGTGGAGGATGTCGTGTACCTCGAGGACGGCGAGGCGATGAGGAGCTGGGAGCTACATGAACTCACCGAGCAGCTCGCCAGGTCCATCCTCACCGAGTATGTGCGGGAGCAGTTCGACGCCCAGGTGGAGGCCGTCGCCAAGGACATGGTCCGCCGGCGCAGGGACAGGCGGCGGTACTTCGAGGAAGAAGAGATGTAGAGATCTGCTGGAGCGTAACCCATATTGGGAACAAACGGGGAACGGAATGTAGTACACTGTAGTCACGTCTCGTCCTAAGGATTCCAAAAGAAAACCCGCGAACCCTCGTCACTACAAGGAATTCGCGGAATACGGTCCATCGGATTCTGGCGGCCATGCCTGACTTTTAATCAGGGTGTCCCCGGTTCGAGTCCGGGATGGCTCACCAAAGGAAAGTATCCAAAGAACGTCCCCCTGGCCGCCAGGGGGGCGTTTGTTTTGGTGCATCCGCCGGGAGCCGACGCGGTTGCGCCCGCGGCCCGTCCCGTTGGTCTCCGACTGTGTCCGCGGGAAAACGGCAGACAGCATCGCATGGTCACCGGCCAGCCTGGGTATCCTGAACCGAGATGCGGTTGAGGAGGTATGCCTTGGTGACAACGGTTGCGTTCGCTCAATCCCCATTCTTGCCGATTGCCCTCGGATTCTTCGGGCTGGGAACGGGCTATTTCATCTGGGGCGGACAGGCGCTGTTCGGATTCCCCCGCTCCGGTCCCGACGTCAACCGGACGATGGGGATGTGGGGGTTCTGGATGCCGGGGTTCATGCAGTTCATCACTGGCGTCTACCTGATGGTCGGCCTCACCTGGTTCGGCGTGTACACCAAGTCTGCGCCGCTGTACATGGCTGCGCTGGCATTCACCGCCTTCGGTGTGCACTGGTTCGCGATGGCCCACCGAAGGCATATCGGGAGCAGTGACCAACCGGACGGCTGGATGGCCATCCCGTTCGCCCTTCTGTCCATCCTCGGGATGCTCATCTTCTTCGCCGCCGGCGACGTGCCCGTGGCCATTCTGTTCATCGGTTTGACGCTCATCTACCTGACGGAAATTCCCGCGCGGTTCACCGGTTCAAGCGGTGCCGGGCGGCTTGTCGGGTTCTGGCAGTTTCTCACTGGCATCTGGCTGATGTACCTGACCTACGGTGTCGCCTACAATATGGCGGTCGGCGGGCACTGGTGGGTCTAGCAGGAAGGGGGCGAACGCGTTTGAACCAGACGCGCGAGAGGACGGAGCCATCGATGTCTTCCGTTGAGTTTGAGCTAAATGGGCACGCCGTGTCGGCGCCTGCCCATGCCAGCGTGTTGCAGGCCATCTTGGAGCAGGACGGCGCGTTTCCGCACATCTGCTACCACCCTGCCCTGGGACCCATCCAGACGTGTGACACGTGCATCGCCGAGGTGGACGGCCAGTTGGTGCGGACGTGCGCAACCGCGGTGCAAGCCGGGATGCGCGTGAACACCAAAACGCCAGCGGCGCGTTGGGCCCGCCGCGAGGCGATTGACCGGATTTTGCACAACCACGACCTGTACTGCACGGTTTGCGACAACAACAACCAGAACTGCACGGTCCACAACACAGTCATGGCGATGCGCGTAGAACACCAGAAGTACCCATTCGAGCCGAAACCGTATGAGGAAGACAACTCGAACCCGTTTTACCGGTACGACCCAGACCAGTGCATCCTCTGCGGCCGGTGCGTGGAAGCGTGCCAAAATCTGCAGGTGAGCGAGGTCCTGTCCATCGACTGGTCGCGAGAGCGGCCCCGGGTCATCTGGGACGACGACGTCCCCATCAACGAATCGTCCTGCGTCTCCTGTGGCCACTGCGTGACGGTGTGTCCTTGCAACGCGCTGATGGAGAAGTCGATGCTGGGCGAAGCCGGATACCTGACGGGCATCCCGCCGAAGACACTCGAGCGCATGATTGACCTCACCAAAGAGACCGAGCCGGGTTATGGACCCATCTTCACCATCTCAGAACTCGAGGCACAGATGCGCGAGTCTCGCGTTCAGAAGACCAAGACGGTCTGCACGTACTGCGGCGTCGGGTGCAGCTTTGACATCTGGACGAAGGGGCGCAAGATCTTGAAGGTCGAACCACAGATGGAGGCGCCGGCGAACCAGATCTCCACCTGTATCAAAGGAAAATTTGGATGGGATTTCGTCAACAGCCCGGACCGTTTGTTGCACCCACTGATTCGGCGCGATGGGCAGTTTGTCACCGCAACCTGGGATGAGGCCCTGGACTACGTGGCAGAGCGGTTGGCGTCCATCAAGGCGGCGCACGGTCCCGACGCCATCGGATACATCTCGTCTTCGAAATGCACGAATGAGGAAAACTACCTGATGCAGAAGTTTGCGCGCGCAGTGATGGGGACGAATAACATCGACAACTGCTCGCGCTACTGCCAGTCGCCGGCAACGTACGCGTTGCGCAAGACGATGGGCTATGGGGGAGACAGCGGCAGCATTGAGGACATCGAGCAAGCAGATCTCGTCATCATTGTCGGCGCGAATCCCGCAGAATCGCATCCCGTGCTTTCGACCCGCATCCGACGGGCACACAAAACGCGGGGGCAGAAACTGATTGTCGCGGATCTGCGCAAGAACGACATGGCGAACCGCGCCGACCTGTGGCTGCATCCCAAACCGGGGTCGGACTTGGTGTGGTTGTCTGCCGTGACGAGGTACCTCATCGACCAAGGGTGGCACGACGAGGCGTTTCTGCGCAGTCGCGTGAATGGCTTTGAGGCGTACCGCGAGTCGCTGCAGACGTTCACACTCGACTATGCGGCGCAGGTGACCGGTCTGTCGCAGGACGAGCTGATTCGGACCGCCGAAATGATTCACGCCGCGAACCGCGTCTGCATCCTTTGGGCGATGGGCGTCACGCAGCATGTCGGCGGCAGCGACACCAGCGTCGCCATCTGTAACTTGTTGCTCGTCTCGGGGCAGGTCGGACGCCCGGGTACGGGGGCGTATCCACTGCGCGGCCACAACAACGTCCAGGGGGCCGGAGACTTCGGCTGCGCACCGGACGTGATGCCCGGGTACGAGTCGGTGAAGGACCCGAAGGTGCGCGAGAAGTACGAGCGCGCTTGGGGTGTGCCGCTCCCGGAACGCGACGGGCTGGACAACCATCAGATGGTCGAGAAGATCCACGCCGGTGAGCTGAAGGCGATGTACCTCTTCGGAGAGGAAATGGCCTTGGTTGACTCCAACGCCAACCACGTACAAGCGGCCTTTGAAAAGCTCGAGTTTTTCGTCGTACAGGACGTCTTCTTTAGCAAAACCGCGGAATTCGCGGATGTCGTATTGCCTGCATCGCCGAGTTTGGAGAAGGACGGAACGTTCACGAACACAGAACGGCGTATCCAGCGCCTGTATCGGGTGTTCAATCCGCTCGGTGAATCGCGGCCGGACTGGCAAATCATCCAAGACCTCGCGAATCGCCTCGGTGCGGATTGGCACTACACGCACCCAGCGGAGATCTTCGAGGAGGCGACAAGCCTGGCAGAACTGCTGAAGGGCGCGCGGTACGACCGGCTCGAAGGGTACCGGAGCCTGCAGTGGCCCGTTGCCGAGGACGGAACGGACAGCCCGCTGTTGTACCGGGATCGATTTCCGTTCGAAGACGGCAAGGCGACCCTGGTGCCGGTGGCGTGGACGCGTCCCGTCTCGGAAGACATGGACCCCGCATACGACCTGCACATCAACAACGGCCGCATGTTGGAACACTTTCACGAAGGGAACCTCACGTACCGCGTGGCGGGGATCCGCCGGAAGATCCCCACCACCTACGTCGAGGTGTCACCGCAGTTGGCGGAGGCGCGCGGCATCCGAGACGGCAGTTTGGTGCGACTGACGTCCCCGTACGGGAAGGTGAAGGTGCGCGCCGTCGTGACAGACCGGGTGGTGGGCAACGAACTGTATCTGCCGATGAACACGAGCGAAGACGAAGAGGCCATCAACTACCTGACGAGCAGCTACCACGACGAACACACGCACACCCCTGCGTACAAGGAGATGCGCGTGCAGCTGGAAGTACTCGCGGAAGAGGGGGTCTCGCCGATGAAACGCGGGAACTTCCGGCTCGGTCATCCGAATCCGCAGCCTGGCGTGCGGGTTGAATTGAAGTGGCAACGCGACGACTACCAGCCTTTGGCGGGTGCGCTGCCGAGCGGCGCGGCGGACGCCGTGGATGCCTCCGAGTTGCGAGCGGACGCGGGCGTCGAGTAGCCAGGGAGGAGGGTGCGTATGGCGAAACCGATTCGAGTGGTCCCGGACGACAGCTTTGTCTCGTCCGTACCGGCCAGCCCGGGGCAACTGTGGTCGGACCATCACGAAGCCGTGACGGAAGCGGTCGAACTGTTGGAGTGGATGCATCGGCGCGGCGTGTTGCAAGCGATGCGCGCGGTGATGGAGCAAGCAGACAGTCTGCTGGAGATTGTGGTCCGGCAGGCCGAGACCCCCGGAGCGCTCGGGCTGATCAAGAACGCCATTGCCCTGTTGCAAGGCATGTCCGCTCTTGATCCCAAGGCGACCGCAGCCCTGCTTCAGGGCGTAGCTCGGGCCACGCAATTGGCGCGGTCGGAGTCGCCGGTGCAGGTCCACGGGGTGGTCGACCTGTTGCGTGCGCTGGGAGACCCGGACGTGGCGCAAGGCCTGTCTGTCGGGCTCACCGTGTTGAAAGGGCTCGGTGCCGCGGCGCGAGAGGCGGCGTCCGGCGAGACATCCATGGGCGAACCGAACTGACGCACAGAGGCCGTCGCCCTCGGTTGAACCGGGGCTCGCACGGCCTCTGTGCGCATTCACATGCGACCTGTGTTCCCATGCGTTAGCGTTCGTAGAACGCGCGATTCTTGTCAATCCAGTCGCGGTCGAAGTCCGGCACGAAGTCTTCGTGGAAGATGGCGGTGACGGGGCACACCGCTTCGCACGCGCCGCAGTCGATGCAGACATTCGGGTCAATCAAATACGTCTCGCCAGCGTCTTCAATGCAGTCGACGGGACATGCCTCGACGCAAGAAGCGTCCTTCACGCCGATACAGGGCGATGTGATGACAAATGCCATGCCTCACTCCTCCTTTCCGGCCAGCGCCCCGCGGGCCGTTCCGGCTCACGGGTATCGTACCGCAAACTCGAGCCGGGTTGCCGTGCGGGGGATCACACCGACAAGGCATGACGACAAAGAAGCGGTGGCAGAGGCGGACGCTTCACCGTACATAGAAAGTCTTACCAAAGGGGACACTTGTGGTATAATTGTCAGAAATCATCGATCCCAACTTCGGCAGTGAAAGGGTGTTGCGATGCGCGGACACGAACCGCCGTTTGATGGGCCCGACGCTCGGCTGAAGGCCCTGTACCCAGGCTACTTCGCGTTGGTCATGGCAACGGGCATCCTGTCGGTCGTCGCTAAGTTTGCCGAGTGGAACCTGCTGTCCGTTGGATTGTTGGTGGTTGCAGTCGGCCTCTACCTGTGGTTGTTTGTTGTGTACCTGGTACGGTTGTTCTGTTTCCCGCGTGACGTCCGGGCAGACGTTTTGGACCCGCGGCGCGTCTTCGGTTACTTCACATTTGTCGCAGGAACGGATATTTTGGCGACGCGGCTCAGCCAGTCGGGGTTCGTGTGGCCGGTCGTTGGATTGGGTCTCGTGGCCGGTGTCACCTGGTTGGCGCTTTTGTACACCATTTTTGCCACGTTGTTGTTCTATAACCGGCTTCCCGTTGAGCAGGCGGTGAACGGTTCGTGGCTGATTGCAACAGTCGCGACCCAGTCACTGTCCGTTGTCGCAACGATTGTTGGAGGGATGTTTCGGACCCAGGCTGTGTTTTTGCTGTTCGCGTCGTATGTGTTCTGGTCCTTCGGCATTCTGCTGTACCTCATCTTCATTGTCCTGATTGTGTACCGGTTCTTCTTCCACCCGGTCCGTCGGGAGGATTTGTCGCCGCCGTACTGGATCAACATGGGGGCGATGGCCATCACTGCGGTCGCGGGAGGCCGCTTGGCCGTGCCAGCGACGCCAACACATTTCTTGTCAGCGGTTCACCCATTTGTTGTGGCGTTCACAGTCACGATGTGGGCGTGGGGCACGTGGTGGATCCCCCTGCTCGTCATCATGGGCATCTGGAAGAACCGCCGCATGCGAGACCTGCGGTACGACCCCACTCTGTGGAGCATCGTGTTCCCCATCGGGATGTACGGCGCGTCTCTGCACGTCATGAGCACGCTCCCTGGTCTGCACTTCCTCGACCAGGGTATGCGGGCATTTCTGGTGGCAGGACTCACTTGTTGGTGCCTGGTCGGCGTGGATTGGGTGCTGACACCGTCTTTTCACGACGGGTGATACGTTATGGGCGGAAAGGAGGTGGGGGCGTGTCTGGTCCTGGATTAACGCAGCGCGACACGCACCACGCCATTCACCAGGCTGCACTCGAAGAAGCGGTGCACTTGACGCGGATGCTAAAGTCCGTCAGTGCACAAGGTGACTCGGTGAAGGCGCTCCAGCTGTGTGACGTGTTGCTCGAACACTGGGACACCCGAATATTGGCGCACGCGGACGCCGAGGAAACCGGCTTATATCAGGACCTGGTCCGCGCAGATGCGTCGAAATCCAGTGCCATCATTCGTTTGACGAGAGATCACGACCTCCTGCGGACGCTGCATGCAGAAACGCAACGGCTGTTGTCGGAGCGTGGCTGGACAGCAGGGGTCATCGAACGACTGGAGGCGTTGCTGTTGCTAGATGCGATACACAGCCGCGACGAGGAATCGTTCCTGTTCGCTGACAAGGGGGGTGCACGGGATGTCGAGGGTTGAAATTCCACTCCGTGCGGCAGCTCCAGAATTATACCGATGGGTGGCCGCCCGATTCGCGGCCGCCGGCCTGAATCCCGGCGACTTCGCGGCTTCCATCCGGCGCGTTGCTTCGGCCGCCACGAAAGCTGGCAACGGTGACACGGACCACGGTGCATATGCTGCACAGGCCGCACACGCATTCGGAGGTGACCTCGACGAAGAGTGCAGCGTCCGCGAGTTGGTGATTCGGGTTGGACCGGAATTTCGCGAAAGTTTCTCGTACCAACTGCCGCAAGCCGACGTCCTGTGGCTCGACGACGGTTTGGCCGCTTTCACAGACGAGGCCGCAGCCGCCTGTCAGCGAGCCGTCGTTGCGGAGTACCGGCAGAGAATACGAAACCAGTCAATATGAAAGGGGGAGCGACTCGTATGGACGAACCTGCATGGATTGAGCAGGCTCTCGAAATTGACCGGGAGGACCTGTATACGCTCCTCCAGATGCGCTTCGGAGCGGTACCCGGGGACGTTGCGCAGCGTATCACACAGGTGCGCAAGCCGGACGTGCTGCAACGGTTGATTCTCGCAGCGGCCAATGTGCCCGACTGGCCCGCGTTTGTCAGAGAACTGGCAGCCGGGGAAGCTGCGTTTCGGCTGGTCGGTGAAGACTACAACCCGTTGGCAAGGAGGGGGGAGACGCGGTGACCAGACATCTGCCGTATTGGAAGCGGATTCTCTACCTTCGGCGTGGCCCCCGTATCAATCAGGATTGGACGGAGCTCAGTCGCCGTGCGCGGTATTGGGAGAATATGTACCGGCATCGGTGGCAACACGACCGCATTGTCCGCTCGACGCATGGCGTCAACTGCACAGGGTCGTGCAGCTGGCAGATTTTCGTAAAAGACGGCATTATCACCTGGGAAACACAGCAGGTGGACTACCCGTCCCTCGGCCACGATTTCCCGGAATACGAACCGCGGGGTTGTCCGCGCGGAGCGAGTTTTTCGTGGTATATCTACAGTCCGATGCGCGTCAAATTTCCGTACATCCGCAAAGAATTGCTGGCGTTCTGGAGAGAAGAGCGCAAACAGGCGGACCCAGTCGCAGCGTGGGAGCGGATTGCGTCGAATCCCGAGAAACGAAAGGCCTGGGTGACCGCCCGCGGCAAAGGCGGTTTTGTCCGGTGCTCCTGGGAAGAGGTCAGTGAACTCATCGCAGCGGCGACGATTCACACCATCCGGAAGTACGGACCGGACCGCGTCACTGGGTTCAGTCCCATTCCGGCGATGTCGCAGGTCAGTTATGCCGCAGGGTCGCGATTCTTGTCGCTGATTGGCGGCTCCATCCTGAGTTTTTACGATTGGTACGCCGACCTTCCGCCTGCATCACCTCAGATCTGGGGCGAGCAGACGGACGTACCGGAGAGTGGAGACTGGTACAACGCAAAGTACTTCATCATTTGGGGGACCAACCTCCCGATGACGCGGACGCCGGACGCGCACTTCATGGTGGAGGCCCGCTACAACGGCACAAAGGTGATTGGGGTCAGCCCTGACTACGCAGAGTACATCAAGTTTGCAGATCAGTGGCTGCCAGCGAAAGCCGGTACGGACGGGGCACTTGCCATGGCGATGACGCACGTCATTTTAAAGGAATTCTACGTCGACCGGCTCGAACCGTATTTCGCGGAGTACGTGAAACAATTTACGGATCTACCGTTTCTCGTCACACTGCGCGAGGTTGCCAGCGGCTACCGGATGGACCGCCTCTTGACCGCTGCCGATCTCGGTTCGACCGAGGCGCACGCGGAGTGGAAGCCTGTCGTGTGGGACGAGCAGCAAGGCCGGGCCGCTGTCCCGATTGGCAGCATCGGGTATCGGTGGGACAAGTCGGGTCGGTGGAACCTCAAACTAGAGGACGCATCCGGAGCCCCCATCGCCCCGGCGCTCGGGTTGATGGACGCATCGGACCAGGTCGGTATCGTCGAAATGCCGCATTTTACTGGGTCGGGGCAAGCAGAATTGCTGCATCGCGGCGTGCCGATGAAGCGGATCGAGATGTCGAACGGAGACAGCGTGTTTGTGACGACGGTCTTCGACTTGATGTTGGCGCAGTGCGGGGTCAACCGCGGTTTACCTGGCGACTATCCCCGCGATTACGACGACGATGTCCCCTGCACGCCGGCGTGGCAAGAGCGCATCACAGGCGTGAAACGGAGCGACGCAATTCGCGTTGCCCGGGAGTTTGCGGACAACGCCGCACGCACCCGCGGGAAATCGATGATTGCGATGGGAGCCGGGACCAATCACTGGTATCACAGTGACCTCATTTACCGGTGCATTCTAAACCTTGTGTTGTTGACGGGGGCGGAAGGCGTTAATGGCGGAGGATGGGCGCACTACGTGGGGCAGGAAAAGGTTCGTCCGCTTGAAGGATGGGGAACCGTCGCTTTTGGCCACGACTGGGTGAAGCCAGCCCGGCAGATGCAGGGGACGCTGTTCTTCTACTTTGTGTCTGATCAGTACCGTTACGAGGAGTTGGATACGCGGACGATTGGCACACCGTACGGGTCCCGGTTCCAGTCCCTTCATCCCGCCGACATGGCGGCGTTGTCTGCACGGCTGGGTTGGCAGCCGTCGTATCCACAGTTCCTGCAGAACTCTTTGGACTTGGTGGACGAAGCGAGATCAAGAGGTGCGAAGACCGACGAGGAGATTGCGGCGGACGTGGCAGCGCGGGTTGCAGGCGGGGAGGTACAATTCGCCGTGGAGGACCCCGACAATCCGCTCACGTTCCCACGGGTGTTCTTCGTCTGGCGCTCCAATCTACTCGGAGCCAGTGGCAAAGGACACGAGTACTTCATCAAGCACATGCTTGGGAGTTCCGGGCATGTTTTGGCGGATGAAGCCGCTTCCTGGCGGCCGGAGACGATTCGCGTTCCGGAGGAGGCTCCCATCGGAAAAGTGGATCTGATGGTCGACGTCGACTTTCGGATGACTTCGACGGCCTTGTACGCTGACATCGTCCTGCCCGCAGCTACGTGGTACGAGAAGTACGATTTGTCTTCGACCGATATGCACCCTTACGTTCACTCCTTCAACCCGGCTATCTCGCCGCCCTGGGAAACGCGCAGCGACTGGGGGGCCTTTCGCAAGTTGGCCGAGACTTTCTCCGCACTCGCCGAACAACACCTGCGGGCGCGAGACGACGTGGTCATGGTGCCGCTCGGACACGACGCGGTCGGCGAGATTGCGCAGCCGTTCGGTAAGGTTCGAGACTGGCGTAAGGGCGAGTGTGCCGCGATTCCCGGTCAGACGATGCCGAACTTTGTTGTGGTACACCGGGATTACCCGAACCTGTACCAACAGTTCGTAACGTTGGGGCCATTGGCCGAAAAGGTGATCACGACCAAAGGCATCACGATATCCGGGGAGGCTGCCTACAAGGAACTGGCGAGCCGTGTTGGCACGCATCGGACACCGGGAATTGGATACGGACGTCCGTCACTGGAGTCCGATAAAAACGTCGTGGAAGCCATCTTAACGTTGTCAGGCGCCACGAATGGAGAGCGCGCGTTCGAAGAGTGGGCAGCGCTCGAGCAGATTACGGGCTTAGAGCTGACGAAGGATGCCGAACACCACCGCGCCATCGGGCACACACTGCAGTCCATCACCGCACAACCTCAGTTTACACTGGCAGCCCCGGTCTGGAGCGGCCTGGAAGGAGCGGACCGGCGGTATTCACCGTTTACATCGAACGTCGAGTACAAAATCCCGTGGCGAACGCTCACGGGACGGCAGTCGTTCTACCTAGATCACGAGGTGATGTTGGAGTTCGGCGAAGGTTTGCCGGTGTATCGGCCGCCCCTCGAAATCGGGCCGTTTCGGTCCCCGGCAGAGGAAGTTCCGGACGACGGGACGGCTATCACCGTGCGGTACTTGACCCCGCACCAGAAGTGGGGAATCCACACGACCTACGCTGACACGCCAAGGATGCTCAGCCTGTTCCGGGGGGGACCAACTCTGTGGCTCAGCGAGGAGGATGCGAAGCGGGGCGGAATCCGAGATAACGACTGGGTCGAGGTGTACAACCGAAACGGCGTGATTGCTGCGCGGGCCGTTGTCACGTACCGGCTCCCGCAAGGAGTTGCCATGATGTATCACGCGCAGGACCGCACTGTGACCGTGCCGGGGACCCAGATTACCGGAGATCGGGGCGGTACGCATAACAGTGTGACCCGAGTCATCCCGAAACCTACGCACATGATTGGCGGCTACGCGCAGCTATCGTACGGGTTCAATTACTACGGTCCGACGGGCCATCAGCGCGATTCCATCGCCTATGTCCGCCCGTTGAAGGAGGTGCAGTGGCTTGAAGATTAAGGCGCAGGTCGCGATGGTCATGAACCTCGACAAGTGCATCGGGTGCCACACGTGCAGCGTCACATGCAAGAACACGTGGACCAGCCGCCCGGGGACCGAGTACATCTGGTTCAATAATGTGGAAACGAGGCCCGGACCCGGATATCCGAAACGCTGGGAGGATCAAGAGACGTACCGGGGGGGTTGGACGCTTCGCAACGGCCGGCTATCTCTGCGCGGTGGGAGTGCCGCGAAGCGACTGTCGAACATTTTTGGGCCGTCGGACATGCCCGTCATTGACGATTACTATGAACCGTGGACTTACGACTATGCAAACCTACTGGAGAGCCCCCGACGCGAGCATCAGCCGGTCGCCCGCCCGATGTCCAGCCTGACGGGTAAACGCATGGACAACCCGGTGTGGGGCCCCAACTGGGACGATGATCTCGCGGGAGGTCGCAGTATTGCCCCAACCGACCCAAACTTCGAACACGTCCAGACACACGTCGCGTTCGAATATGAACAGACGTTTATGATGTACCTGCCTCGCATTTGCGAGCACTGTCTAAACCCGGCGTGCGTGGCCGGCTGCCCTTCGGGTGCCTTGTACAAGCGGGATGAGGACGGTATCGTCTTGGTCGATCAAGAGGCCTGCCGGGGTTGGCGCTTCTGCGTCAGCGCCTGTCCGTATAAAAAGGTCTACTTCAATTGGAACACACACAAGGCGGAGAAGTGCACCTTCTGTTACCCCCGAATCGAGGCCGGGCTGACCACCATCTGTTCGGAAACGTGTGTTGGTCGGATCCGATATCTCGGGGTGCTCTTGTATGATGCTGATCGCGTCCGTGAAGCCGCTTCGGCCTCGGATGACCAGGACCTGTATGAGTCGCAATTGTCCCTGTTCCTCAATCCACATGATCCGGACGTGATCCGAGAGGCGCAGGCGCAAGGGATCAACGACTCTTGGATTGAAGCCGCGCAAAACTCGCCGGTGTACCAGATGGCGATGGAGTACAAGGTGGCCCTGCCGCTTCACCCGGAATTCCGCACCCTGCCGATGGTGTGGTATGTACCGCCGCTCAGCCCTATCATGAACCACATCGAAAACGAGGGGAGTCTGTCGGCAAAAGGGTACCTCGCGGCCATTGACGAGATGCGCATTCCGATGGAGTACCTCGCATCCATTCTGACGGCTGGCGACGTGACAATCATTCGCAATGTCCTACGTCGCCTCACGGCCATGCGCGTGCACATGCGAAACCGTACGGTTGGAGATCTGCCGGACGCGGATATCTTGTTGCGTGAGAGCGGGCTGACGGCAGAACAACTGGAACGAATGGCCCGGTTGTTTGGCGTGGCCAAGTACAACGAGCGGTTTGTGATTCCAACGGCCTCTCGCGAAATGGACGACATGCTCCCATACGAGCAGGGGGCGTGCAGTATCGAACAACTCGCGCCACCGGAAGGACCGGGCGCACTCATCGGGTGGGATCAGTGATGGCGATTCCGATGGAACAGCCGGACGAGGCGATGCAATCACGGCAAGGCGGATGGACGGCTCCAGAACCGAACAAGGAAGCAGGGGTGGGCCTGTCGGCGCTAAATCCCGAAGATGAACGACGAGTCGTACTCGCGGCCTGCGCCCGGATGCTGTCCTACCCGGACGCAGAGGATTTCGTGCCGGTGTTGATGGAAGTGGATGGGGACTTGAACAACCTGGGCCTCGCGCCGCATCACCCGTTGCGAGCAATCATCCGGCGGCTGTTGGCCAGCGATTGCTTGGAATTAGCCGAGGAATATGTGGCATGGTTTGACACTCATGAGGCGACGACCCTGTATCTGACCGCCCACGAGGTCGGGGACAGCCGAAACCGAGGGCCTGCGTTGCTGATACTCGCCAACATCTTCCGAGCAGCAGGATTTGTCGTACCGGAGCAACAGATTCCGGACTATTTGCCGTTGCTTCTAGAGCTGTTGGTGGCCGTCGACGTCGACGAGGCAAACCAGGCCGTCATACGAGAGTTGGAAGCTCGAGTGGCTGCCGTTTCGCGGAAGATTCAGCAGGCCCTACCGCAGGCGTCCGTATACCGCGCGGTGTTCGATCTGCTCGTGGATACCCTGCCGGCACCAACGGAAGTGGGGGAGAGTTCGCGTGAACCGCAAACGGACGTGGATGACGACCCGGAGGCGTTGCCGTTTCCGCTGTACTACCGATAACACGAGAAAGGGGGCTGTGGGGTATGCCAATGCCAATGTTGTGGTGGGGGGTGTTCCCATATGTTTGTCTCGGATCCATCATCTTTGGGTCGATGTATCGGTACGCGTATTACCCCATGAGCTGGACGGCCAAATCCAGTCAAATCCTAGAAAAGCACTGGCTGCGCATCGGAAACATGTTGTTTCACTGGGGCCTGCTGTTTGTCGTAATTGGCCACATCATGGGTCTGCTGGTGCCTGTTCAGTGGTACCACTGGTTTGGTGTCAGCGACGAACTGTACCACCTCATGGCCATGGTGTTGGGTGGTCTGTTCGGACTGGTCACTATGGTGGGCCTCACCATCCTCATTCTCCGGCGCATCTTCAACGACCGCGTGCGCGTCAACTCCAGTAAGAGTGATTACGTCGCAGATATTCTGTTGTGGATTGTGCTGGGTCTAGGGGAAGCGATGACGACGATTTGGGCGAATATCAACGGGCCGTACGACTACCGCTTAACCGTGGGACCGTGGGTTCGCAGCCTCTTCATTCTGCAACCCCGCGTCGACTTGATGGTACACGTTCCGTTGCTGCTGCAGATTCACACGGTGGCCTCGTTTGTCCTCTTCGGCGTGGCGCCCTTCACGAGGCTGATTCACATGTACAGTGCGCCTATCTTCTACATTACGCGGGCACCGATCCAGTATCGTTCGCGTGCGCGTTACACGCGGCGTCTGCGCCGGCAAAACAGTTGAAGCGGGGATGCCCATTGGGAAAACGTTCGGCATTCGGTACAATGAAGGGGAACCGCACGCGCGGTAGATGGTTACATATGGAGAGGAGCGTGTTACGATGACGGAACGTCCCGGCGCTTTTACGTTTATCAACCAGTCTTGCACCCTGATTGGCCCGGAGTTAAAGGTGGGGGATACGGCGCCTGATTTCGAGGTGATTGCGAACGACCTGTCCACGGTCACCCTCGCAGACAGCCGCGGTAAGGTGCGCATTATCAGCGTGGTCCCTTCTCTCGACACCGGTGTGTGCGACGCACAGACCCGCCGCTTCAACGAAGCCGCGAGTGAACTGGGTGACAACGTGGTGGTGCTGACCATCAGTGCAGACCTGCCGTTTGCCCAAAAGCGCTGGTGTGGGGCGGCAGGGGTGGACCGTGTTCAGACGCTGTCGGACCACCGCTCCATGTCGTTTGGGAGTGCCTACGGCACGTATATTAAGGAAGTACGCCTCGAGAGCCGAGCCGTGTTTGTCGTCGATTCGAGCGACAAGATTGTCTACGTGCAGTACGTTCCGACGGCGGGCGAGCACCCGAACTACGAAGCGGCACTGCAAGCTGCGAAGGCTGCAAAGTAATCATTCTGGGCAGGACAACCTATCCAGAGCCGGATGAGAGATACCATCCACCGACGGACCCGGCCGGGGAGGTTCAGGACCCCGGCCTGGGTCGTGCAACCGCGGGGGAATACGGGGGTGGACAGCATGAGTGAACCGCAAACGGTGTACGAGGCGATGGGGGGTTCCGAGACCATCGGGAGGTTGGTCGACGCGTTCTATCGGCGCGTTCAGGCGCACCCAAACCTGAGTCGTCTCTTTCCGGAGGACATCATCCCCGTTCGGAACAAGCAATACAAGTTTCTCACGCAACTGTTCGGCGGCCCGCGACTCTACTCTGACATCTACGGTCCGCCGATGTTGCGCGCGAAGCATCTCCCACATCCAATCACGCTAAAACGGGCGGAGGAGTGGCTCAGCTGCATGGCGGCGGCGATGGACGAGATTGGCTTTACAGGACCTGTTCGGGATTTCGTCTTTCAGCGACTGACCATGACCGCGCATCACATGATCAACAGTGAAGATCCTCCGGAGGAAGGGGACCGGGCGTCCGCCGCGATGGAGTGACGGCGCCGGTCCTCATGGACGTCAAAAAACGCACCGGACCGCTTTTCAACCGTCCAGTGCGTTTCAGTCGTTCAGCCCACGTAAGCTTTGTCGTACGTGCGTTTTTGACGTTTGGCGGAGAGGGTGGGATTCGAACCCACGGAGCCCTTGCAGACTCGGCGGTTTTCAAGACCGCTGCCTTCAACCACTCGGCCACCTCTCCGCGTTGACGGAACGAGAGGCCAGACTTCCGCCTGACCTCCCATCAAATCGTGGAGCGGAAGACGGGATTCGAACCCGCGACCCTCGCCTTGGCAAGGCGATGCTCTACCCCTGAGCCACTTCCGCATGTTGTCCGCTTCGACAAGTTGCATTGTACGCGAGGACCGAAGGCTTGTCAAGGACGCGCCAGAGCGGAAACCCGCTATAATGGTTGCGAGCTGTTACGAGATGAAGCGCAGATTCCGCTGCGCCTGAAGGAGCTTTTGCCATGCCGCACGCATTTGAACCCATCAAACTGCGCCCCATCGCAACGCCGCGGATGTGGGGTGGACACGCGTGGAAGTCTCGGTTTGGCGTGGAGCACATGGCCGAGCCTGTCGGCGAGTACTGGCTGGTGTCTGCCCATCCGAGCTCGCCGAGTGTCGTCGACGGGGGGACCTTCAACGGGATGACCTTGCAGCAAGTGACGCTGCAGTACCCTGAGGCGTTCTTGGGTCGCTCACCGCAACCCCGCTTTCCATTACTGGTGAAGCTGATTGAAGCACAGGCAGATCTGTCGGTCCAAGTGCATCCTGAAGACGCCTACGCCCAGCAGCATGAAGGAGATTACGGAAAGACAGAAGCTTGGTACATCCTCGAGACGTCCGAGCGGGGACGGGTGGTCTATGGACATCGGTTCCGAGACCGTGACGACTACCATCAGGCGGTCAGGGATGGGCGAGTTCGAGACTATCTCGGATACCGCGAGATCCATCCAGGCGATGTGGTGTACGTTCCAGCGGGCACGCTCCACGCGTTGCTGGCCGGGACGACGTTGATTGAAGTGCAACAAACCTCCGATGTCACGTATCGAGTGTACGATTGGGACCGGATCGATGTGGATGGAAAACCCCGATTGCTGCATGTCGACAAGGCGGCGGATGTACTCCGGTACGGGGGGGACAGGGCCACGGACGACCGGGATGCCAACGGCGAGGCGTTCACACAGGGCATAAACGAGGGTACCGGTGCACCGACTACAGGCGTGACATCGAAGCGGCTGCTTGCGTGCCCGTATTTTCAGATGGAAGAAGTGTCGGTGGCGGCGGAGGGAGCGTATCGCATCCCTGCGCATGCAGGACCCACGGTGCTGATTGGTGTCCGCGGTGCAGGTTCCATCGGTTGGCCCGAGGGGGGCGGCACCGTGAACCCGGGAACTGCCTGGGTGGTGCCGTCCGGCCGTGACGACGTAATGGTTCGTGCGGAAAACGGGGTCCGAATCTTACGGGTCGTGTACTGACCCCCGTGTTTCCGGGAACGATGCGGACCGCCTCCGTAGATTGCGCGATCCGTTGCGGCTTTATGTTCCGCGAAGGATCCGTTCACATCTGAGGGGGTTCCAGCCCTTGTTGTCGCATCATCAGGTTGACCTGGCCGTAGTGATAGGCTTCATGCTGGAACACGCGGTGGAAAATCCATCCGACGGTTACGTCGCGCGGCCTTCCTCGAAAGCCGTCGCCGAGGGAACGCACCTCGCTGAGACGCTCTGGTGGGAGCGAATCGAGGACAGATAGGGTATGCGCCCGCGTGTCGCGAAGGTAGGCGAGAATTTCAACGATGGTCGGCAGGTCCGATTTCCGCTTCAGCGGGACCTCGTGGCCGAGGACGACGAAGTTTACGAACCAGTCCTCGGACTGCGCGATGTGGCGCAGTGAGAATCCGATGGAGTTGCGGGAACCCGGCACCTGCCAATCGAGCTGCTGAGGTGTCAACTTGGCGTACGTCTCGTAGAAGCAGTCGCGTAAATCGTTGCAAAACGGGAATTGGTGTGTGCTGGACACGGTCGTTGGCCTTCTTTCTGGTGCAGAGTGGAAATCTCCATCCCGATGTATCGTGGGGTATATCCAAAAGATTCGGCACGGGGTGACGCCATTCCTTGCGATGGAGAAGGACGTTTTCGCCATCGCCATGATGCATGGGATGGCGAACGGGATCCAATCGGTTCCGCGAGGATGTATCATAGGTCTTACCATGCGACGGATGAGGCAGGGAAGGGCGAGGCCGGATGAACGAGGTTCGATATTCGCGGCAAATGTTGTTTCGGCCGATAGGGCCGTCCGGTCAGGCTCGCTTACAGGCGAGCCGCGTGGCGGTGGTGGGGCTTGGTGCGCTGGGTACAGTCCTCGCGACGGAGCTGGTCCGCGCTGGCGTAGGGTTTACGCGGCTGATAGATCGGGATGTCGTGGAGATGTCGAACTTGCAACGACAGTCCCTGTACGACGAGGTGGATGCCGCTGAAGGGCGGGCGAAGGCAGAGGCGGCCGCCGAACGGTTGCGGCAGGCCAATGCCGATGTCGAGATTGAGCCGGTCGTGGCTGATTTGAACTGGCGCAATGCAGAGCAGTGGTTGACGGATGTCGACGTGATATTGGACGGAACGGATAACTTTGAGGTGCGCTACTTGATCAACGATGTAGCCGTGAAGCACCGGATCCCCTGGGTATACGGGGGCGCCGTGAGTTCGTTCGGAACGATGGCCTTCTTGAACCCCGGCGACACTCCGTGCTTGGTGTGTCTGTTCGGAGCGGATCGATCCGGAGGCGGAACGGACACTTGCGACACGGTGGGTGTGATAGCACCGGTCGTTGCGATTGTCGCCTCGTACCAGGTGGCGGAGACGCTGAAATTCCTCACTGGAAATGACCAACATCTGCACCGGAGCATGCTCTATGTGGACGTGTGGAACAACGAGTTTCAGCGCCTCCAGATGGGTGAGCGGAACCCGGAGTGCCCGTGTTGCGGGCAACGGTTGTTTGCGCACCTCAACGTGCAGGCGGATAGCTTGACTGTGTCACTGTGCGGCCGGCGCACGATTCAGGTGCGCCCGTCGCAGGAGTGGACGGTCCCGATGGAGCGCATGGCGGAGCGACTCCGTCCATTCGGACAGGTGCGCTTCACGGGCAGTCTGCTCCGGTGTGAATTCGACGATTGGCAACTCACCCTCTTTTCAGACGGCCGCGCGTTGCTGCACGGGGTTGAGGACGTGGCACGGGCGCGGTCCCTGTACGCCCGATACGTCGGTATGTAGCGCACGCAGAGACCGCCGTGGTGTGGCCGCATGTGGTGGGGTGACGGGCCTGTCCAATCACCGGGGGGTTATCTCGGAAGCCGCCGTCTCATCTGCTGCCGCACAGTTTCGCCGCCTGCCCGGCGCAGCGCGGGCCCGGCCGGTTGGTGGGTTTTGTCCGCCGCGGTAGCGGACTGCCGTTCCTCTGTTGTGCACCGGGGGCCCGATCTCGGTGGCGTTAAGGGACTCGCGTTCCGCTATTGGCGTGTCCAGCCCTCTGTTCGGCTCGAAATCGGGGGTTGGTGGGTGGGATAGCGGAACGCGAGTCCCTTGTTGTCCGCGGCTGGGGTGTTGCGGAGGCGGACAGCGGAACACGGTTCCCCTTGTGGGCGCCGGGGTGGGTCCGTCGAGGGCCCGGCGCAGTGTCTCGCCGGGCGTCGTCGGTTAGCCGGCCCCGGTAGCGGACTGTCGTTCCTCTATTCTGCTCCACAGGCCCGATCTCGGTGGCGTTAAGGGACTCGCGTTCCGCTGTTGGCGTGTCCAGCCCTCTGTTCGGCTCGAAATCGGGGGTTCGTCTGTGGGATAGCGGAACGCGAGTCCCTTGTTGTCCGCGGCTGGGGTGCTGCGCGGGCGGACAACGGAACCGCGTTCCCTTGTGGGCGCCGGGGTGGGTCTGGGGGATGGTCCTTGCTGGTTTGGCGGTGTTGATGGCTCTTGTCCGCCCCGGTAGCGGACTGCCGTTCCTCTATTTTGCCCCTGAGGCCCGATCTCGGTGGCGTTAAGGGACTCGCGTTCCGCTGTTGGCGTGTCCAGCCCTCGGTTCGGCTTGAAATCGGGGGTTGGTCCGTGGGATAGCGGAACGCGAGTCCCTTGTTGTCCGCGGCTGGGGTGCTGCGCGGGCGGACAGCGGAACCGCGTTCCCTTGTGGGCGCCGGGGAGTGCCTGTCGAGGGCCCGGCGCAGTGTCTCGCCGGGCAATAAGACCCTGCGGTTCCGCTGTCCCGCGAAACGGGCGCCCCTGTCCGACCAACAGCGGACCACCATTCCCTTGTGCCCGCGGAGGGTACCCGTGGCACCGACCAACGCCCGCTCGGCCTGCACATCCCGTCGTTCCACTCGCCATCCGCGCCCACCCTCCATGCACCAGGTTCCGCCGCCATCGCACTCCGTTCGCGACCACATCCCACGTTGTCCCTCGAACCGGCATGCACACCTACGCTGCTCCACCACATCCCACACCCCACACATTCCACAATCTGACACAGAAATATGGGTTGAACTGTGGCGATGGGCGTGGTATATTAGCAGATGTCGCCGCGAGACGGCGCCTTCGAGAGTCCCCGACGGGACAGCAGAAGGAACGGTCCAACGGCCGGGCAGAGATGCTCGATTGGTTCCTTGAAAACTAAACACACGCAGAGAGTGAACGCACAGAGTTCATGAGCAGCGATGCTCAGAGGACAGTCCGAGATGCGAGAGCATGGAGGACAACTTTGAGAGTTTGATCCTGGCTCAGGACGAACGCTGGCGGCGTGCCTAATACATGCAAGTCGAGCGGATATCTTCGGATATCAGCGGCGGACGGGTGAGTAACACGTGGGCAATCTGCCTTCTAGACCGGAATAACGCCTGGAAACGGGTGCTAATGCCGGATAGGCATAGCTGAGGCATCTCAGGTATGGGAAAGGCGCTACGGCGCTACTAGGAGAGGAGCCCGCGGCGCATTAGCTAGTTGGTGAGGTAACGGCCCACCAAGGCGACGATGCGTAGCCGACCTGAGAGGGTGACCGGCCACACTGGGACTGAGACACGGCCC
>JAIMBT010000010.1 GCA_023511295.1 Alicyclobacillus sp. | reverse complement strand
CTGTTCGCCCATTAAAGCGGTACGCGAGCTGGGTTCAGAACGTCGTGAGACAGTTCGGTCCCTATCTGCCGCGGGCGTAGGATACGTGAGAGGCGTCGTCCTTAGTACGAGAGGACCGGGATGAACCGACCGCTGGTGTCCCAGTTGTTCCGCCAGGAGCACAGCTGGGTAGCTAAGTCGGGACGGGATAAGCGCTGAAAGCATCTAAGCGCGAAGCCCCCCTCAAGATAACGTATCCCATTCCGGTAAGGAAGTAAGACCCCTTGAAGAAGACAAGGTAGATCGGTCCGGTGTGGAAGCATGGTGACATGTGGAGCTGACGGATACGAATCGGTCGAGGGCTTCACCTGAATGCGTCGGAGGGAGTAGGAGGAGCGATTCGCTACTCGTTTTGAGGGTATCGAGCAGGGACGGAAGGTCCGTGCGGTAGGTACCGAGGCAGGGGATTGGGCGAGGTAGTTGAGCAAGGGGCCCAACCTGAGCAAGTCTGGTGGCAATGGCGGAGGGGACACACGCGTACCCATCCCGAACACGACCGTTAAGACCTCCAGCGCCGAGAATACTTGGGACGCGAGTCCCTGGGAAGGTAGGACGCCGCCAGGCGAGAGAGAAGAAGTGTGGGTGAAGCGGGCAGATACAGTCCGAGAGCCCGGGTCCGCCAGTACAGGCGGGCGAAACGGCAGACAGGCCTCACATCCGACCACGGGTGTGAGGCCTGTTTGTGTTGCGGCACCTCGGAGGACGGCACCTCGGAGGACGGCACCTCGGAGGACGGCACCTCGGAGGACGGCACCTCGGAGGACGGCGCCCCGGAGGACGGCGCCCCGGAGGACGGCGGCGAGTTGGCACCGCGGCCACCGGCCGTCACGGTCGTTTCTGGGCCAGCGTGGCCACGTGACTGGGCCTATATCTGTCGTCGCAGGTTTACGCAGGTTTACGGAGGCCGATTGGCTGCTCATTGTCCGCTCGTCAAACGGGGCGGAATCCCGTTGCTTCCCCTTGCAGCCCGTCTTTTCCCATTGCAGCGGGGTGCCTTTGGTGCCTTGCTTGTCTACATCCGCGGGACCTTGGGCGCTTGTGGTCGGGCTTCCGGCGCTCCTTGCGGAGAACGACGGACGTGGACTTCCTCGCCGCCATCGTGAATCAAGATGCCATCGCTGGTGCCCGCCGCGTAAACATCTCGGATTTGTTCATGGGTCGTTGCGAGAGCCTGAGTGACCTCCGGATCGTCATGGGCGGGCTCGGGCGGATACGTCGCGTCCGCCACGGCATCCGACTTAGGTATGTGTGAGCGGGTCGCCGCGGTTGGCGATGCGCTACGGCGGTCTGCGTCGGTGAACGGATCTGGCACAGAACTCCCTCCCTCATAAACAAGCTGACTCCAGTGTGCGTGATCTGGCGATTTTCATGCAGCGAGGCGCCTCGGCGCTGTGCGTTCAGTCCCTGCGCTGTTCTGGTCCCAACCGCGTCCCTGACGGCGTGGCAGACGGCCGTGCACCGCGACGGGCGTCAACGGGTGAGCCTATGGACAGACCGGATGGGCATCGGCTTGAGTTACTCGGTGCGGAGGTGTACCATCCGAATGGCAGATCACGGGCGACTGGAGGGGTTGGATGGTCCGGCATGAAGTGGGGGAGATGGAAGCGGGGAAGAAGGTGCACCGAGTGGTTCGACAACTTCTCCCAGGCATTCCGCTCTCTGGCGTGTACAAGATGATCCGCGTGGGGCGAGTTCGATTGAACGGAAAACGGGCGAAGGGCGACGAGGTTCTGCAACCCGGGGACGTTCTGGAATTGCGCATGGACGAACAGGATTATGCGGCAGTCCATAAACCGGAGCGAAAATTTGGCGGGGTTCCGCGTGAACTGGACGTCGTGTATGAGGACGCAGATCTGCTCATTGCGAATAAACCCGCCGGTCTGCTCGTCCACGGAGATAAATCAGAACAACGCGATACCTTGACCAATCGCGTGTTGGCGTATCTATACGACCAGGGCTCACTCGACTCCGCGGTGTTTCACCCTGCACCGGCCAACCGGTTGGACCGCAATACCAGTGGTCTGGTGGTGTTTGGAAAAACAGGAGAAGCCGCTCGCAGCTTAGCTGCCGGATTTCGAAACCACACCATCCGCAAGTGGTACGTGGCCATCGTCCGCGGCCGAATCGCCCACGCAGGGGAGGTACGGGCGCGGTTGGAGCGAGATCGGAACCGCAACCTCACGCGTGTCGGCGAGGCCGGCAAAGAAGCTTGTACCCGGTACGATCCGGTCGCATCCACCGGCAACACCACGGTCGTTCGCCTCGAACTTGTCAGCGGCCGGACGCATCAGATACGGGCGCACATGCAACACCTTGGCCATCCCTTGATTCAAGATGTGAAATACGGGTATGTCGCCAGGCGGACGGGATCCGAACCAAGGCCCGTTGGCGGAGGGCCCGCCGCGAACCAGCTGTCCACCTACTGGTTACATGCAGGATGGTTGTTGCTTCCAGACGGTCGCTGCTTCACAGGCCCATTGCCCTCCGAATTCGTCGCGGTCCTGCGTTCCCTCGGGTACACGACTGCAGACGTCGAGCGGGTAGGACGGTTTCGTCCACCTCAGCCCGATACACCGATCCGTTAGGACGATGCGAGGAGGCGGCGGATCGAATCCGGCACAGGTACAGGTTTGCGAGTCACTGGGTCGATGGTGACAATAACGGCTTCCGCGTCAACGACTCGCCCGCCGCTTTGGTTGTCGATGATCTGTCGCATGGTGATGCTCGAGTTTCCGACGGCCGACAGGTGCGTCTGGATGCGCAGCCGGTCGTTCTGAAACGCTTCACGGCGGTAATCGACCCCGATATGCACGAGGACCGTGATGTATCCGGCATCGCGCAAGACTTCGTAGGTGAAGCCGCGCTGCTCGTACCAATCCTCTCGGCCCCACTCGAGGTACTCCAGGTACTTCGCGTTGTTGACGTGCCCGTTGACATCAATCTCTGTGGACCGCACCGTAATCTCGATGGTGGAAACCAGGCTGTCTTGAACGTTCACTGTTCCATCTCCCATCCGTGGTGCCCCGCCCCGCGGGACACGAATCGTGTTGTCGGGAAAGCGTTCATCACCGCATTCACTGTAGCGGAATTTCCGCGGGGATTCCACGCGCAAGCATGAGACGAACCCGCCGTACATACACGTATCATCAAGGCGATCCCGTTTCGGGCGCGCGCGGCCCAATCCATCGGGATGTCACGGTGATGCGTTGCAGCGAGACCGATACTGGACACTCTACTACCTGGCTGATGACGTCCGTGTGTATCGCGAAGGTCCATTTGCCACTCTGGGAGAGGCAAGGAGGGTAGCGGGGGAAGTCGAGCGTCAGTTGGTACCAGTGGAAATCTGGGTCGAATGCGGCTGTAATGCCGTTTGGCGGTCCAGCCGCCGCGCTATTGCACGTGTCACGTGGTGAACGGACAACGGGGTTTCAACCGAAGGTTTTCGGCAGACGAATTCCATCTCAACCCGGATTCGGGGGTAAGCGTACCAGCGCTTGCCCCCGTTCCAGTACTATCCGGAATACCCTGCAGCGGGTGTGGGGACGTTGTAGGCAAGGGCTGTCATCAGCCGGCTTTCCGAAGGATTGGAACGGGATGGGAGGGAGTTTGGTGACAAGACGTCGACGGTGGACCTTCGGGTTGCTCTCGATGAGCGCGGCAGTCTCCACACTGCTGCTTGTACAACAGGTCCCCGCAAGTGCCGTGGCGTCGGTGCAGAGTGCGAAACCAGATCCACAGGCGGCGCTCGTTCCACTGTATCAACATGCCGCAGCAGAGCGGGATCTGCCGTGGACGTTGCTCGCCGGTATCGATCGCTACGCGGAACTGACCAAATCAAAGGCGGACCGAGCCGAGCATCCCTGGTACGGCCTCGCCTTTCAGCCCGCCGCATGGGCGGGGATGGACAACCCCAACTGGGATGACGTGAATCCGACGACGATTGCGCTGTTTCACGGATTGGGTGTGGATGCGAACGGCGACGGCCTCGCGGTCCAGTGGGATCCGGCGGACCGCATCGCTGTGTTGGCGAATTGGCTGGACGAGCAGTCGGGCGAAGACGACGACTCGACAGCGGTTTGGGATCTCTTTCAGGACGCGACCGCGATGGACCGCGTGTACTCGTTCGCTGCCATCTTCGAGCGATACGGCATTCCGCCGGACAAGCACTGCTTTCCGTTAGCGAAACGGTACAACTACACCATCAAGCACTCCTTTGGCGCTGGGAGGTCGTACGGGGGACCGCGGATCCATGAAGGTGTCGACATCTTCGCCGGCTACGGGACACCGGTACTCGCCTGTAGCTACGGGTACGTCGAATTGCTCGGATGGAATCGGTTTGGAGGCTGGCGCGTCGGTATCCGCGATGTGAATAATGTATATTACTACTATGCGCACCTGTCCAGCTTTGCGAAGGGGTTGCACCAAGGACAGCTGGTGGAGCCGGGGCAGGTGATTGGCTACGTAGGCAGCAGCGGCTACGGGCCGCCCGGAACGAGCGGCAAATTCCCGCCACATTTGCACTTTGGGATGTACAAAGACACAGGACGCAGCGAATGGGCCTTCAGCCCCTCCGCACAGCTCCTTCAGTGGCAGCGCTTGCCACAGCACATCGTGTACCCCGACAAGGCGCACTGAGCGACGCGGTCGGCACGGTGATGGTGGGGTAAGACCTGCCGCGCTCGCCTTGTGTCGTACGGCAGGTCCCAACGAAGGAGATTGGACATGCAAGGAAAACCAGCTTCTGCCTCTCGCACCGTCATGACGGACCTCGTTCTGCCGCCGGACACGAACAACTACGGGACCATCTTCGGCGGAAACGTGATGGCGTACATCGACAAGATTGCGAGCATTGCCTGCATGCGTCACGCCCGCAAGCCGGTTGTCACGGCCTCCTCAGACAGCCTGGACTTTCTGCAACCCGTTCGCGTGGGCGAGGCCATCCGCCTCGAGGCGTTTGTGACCTGGACACACCACACGTCCATGGAGGTCTTCGTTCGCGTGGAATCGGAGAATCTGCTGACGGGTGAGGTCTGTCTCACGGCCACCTCTTACCTGACCTTTGTCGCGCTGGGGTCGGACGGCCGCCCGACGCCCGTGCCGCCGGTCATCCCGGAAACGGAGGAAGAGAAGCGCCATTTTGCCACGGCCCCGGCCCGCTATGAGATGCGCAAGCGGCGAAAAGCGTCGCGCTTCGACAGCCTGTGATATAATGGGTGGCGTTTGGCTCCGTCAGGAGCTCGTATCTCGCCGGGGTTGAGGTGACTGCCTGTTGTCTGGACAAGCTCGAACATTGGATGTCGACCTGCTCAACCTCGATGCGTCCAGGTTGGGGCGCTGGTCGGTATACGCGCTGACCGCGTTTCCCATCATTGATTTCGGATTGCGCTACAGCCCCTTGCATCCACTCGGTGTCCTCTGGGACAAGGTGGCCTTGCTCATTCTCGCGGCACTCGCAGGGGTGCGCTGGCTCAGCGGGATACGTCCCCCGGGTTTTCGCTGGTATCGGTATGCAGGGTGGTTTATCCTGTACGTGCTCGCGCTGATGTTTGCCGGGATGTCCCATCCGCTCATCGCCATCCAGGGTTTCCGCAACGACATCTACTACATACTGTTTGCATTTCTGCTTCCTTTCGTGGTTTCTCCGAAAGACATTCCGAAGTTGCTGCACAGCGTTGCCATGGTGATGACGCTGATTGCCGTTCATGCCATTTACCAATATATCGTTCAAGTTCCCAATCCCCACACGTGGGCAGATGTCGGTGAGACGGTGCGCTCTCGCGTGTTCAGTGTGATGCAGAGTCCGAACGAATTGGGTTCGTATCTGGCCCTGGCGGTGCCGATGACGTTGGGATTGTACCTCTACGAACGGAATCGGTGGCGCAGGTGGCTGTACTTGTTCGGCACGGTCGTGTGTCTGCTGGCACTGCTGTTGACCTTTACGCGAGCAGCTTGGATCTCCCTGGCTCTCGCGGTGCTCATCATGTCGGTGTTGTTCGAACGTCGTTTCCTGATTGTGCTCGCCGCGCTCTGTGTGGTGGGTTACTTTCTGCCGCCAATTCACCATCGCGTGGCGGACCTGTTCTCGCCGGTCTACTGGATCAAGTCGACGCAAGCGGGCCGTGTGTACCGGTGGATTATGGCTTACGACAAGATGAGTACGAACCCCCTGTTCGGCGTCGGTGTCGGGCACTTTGGCGGTGCCGTCGCATCACAGTACGCGGGTGGCATCTATTCGGACAACTATTACGCAAAAACGCTCGGCGAGACGGGCTTGATTGGATTGACGTTGTTTGTCGCTATGCATCTCGCGCTGTTTGCGGAGATCTTCCGACGAGCGGTGCGGAAGGCGTCCGGACGTTTGCGGTACGCCGTCATCGGATGCGCCACTGGGCTGCTCGCCATCCTCATCCACAACACCATGGAGAACGTGTTTGAATTCGCGGCGAATGTCCTCACGTACTTCCTGGTGGCGACACTGCTCCTCATCTGGAGTCAAGACTTTGCGGGCGGCGCAACGGCCGACCCGTCAGCGCAGGAGGTGCGGCAAGCATGAAATGGCGGGGACCCCTGCTCGTCGTCGGATACTTCCTCTGGGCCCTGTTTGTCAACGCCTGCAACCAGTGGCTGCTCGTCCCGCTCGTTCTCGATTACGCTGCGCTCGGCTTGATGGGCGTCGTGGTGATGGTCATCATTTGGTTCTCCAGCGTGCCGCGTGCGTCAAAGCGCCGTTGGATAGGGTTCACGTTGTTCAGCTTGTTGCTCGCAAACGGGGTCAGTTCGTTGGTCACCGGAACCGGCGTGCTGCGCTTCGTCTGGATGGCGATTGCGGTCATCGGACTGATGGTGCTGGCTCGGTTTTTCGCCCGTGTGCGGTGGCTCCACCTCCTCGCTGGCGCTGTGGCAGTGCTGCTTGCGAACTTCTGGCTGCCCATCGGTGAATGGTCTTTCCTCACGCATTTCGCGGTCGCCGACCGAGTGGACCTGCCTATCCGTGGAGGTGACTTCCCGGTTCTGCCGACAGAAGTCGTGAATACTCCCGACGGTCAGGAAGTGGTCACGCTCAAGAACATCCAGGAGTCCTCCACAGATGTCGAGCAAGAGGCGGAACAAGCGACGGGGACGACCGGCAGCTCGCTGGAGGACATCCTCCGAAATTATCAACACCGTTACGCCTTTGTGGCGATTCGTGAAACAGGGCGGCGTTTCCATTTGTCGCCCATGACGCTGAAGGACGTGCGAAGCGTCGACCCGTTTCAGATGGTCAATACCTTCTTCCCGACGATTCAGGCGTTCTGGACCACCGAGAACGGCGATGTGGTGCAATACATGGCGCCAGCTCTCACGCCGGACGTGCTGACCAACGTCGCGGTCCAAGCCGGGAACCTTCCTGCAAACCTTGTCGGGATGGCCGAACAGACCGCGAACGCGGAGGCGGCGGAATGGGCTCACCTGCTGCAGCCGGTCGGTGGCCCCGCACAGTCGCAGGCGCTGCACATCGTCAACGGCTGGCTGGTGGGTCAATGGGGTGGGCGCAGCATCCACATCCCGGTGACGGGTGATCACGTTGTCGCCACGGGGGCGTTTACGGCGCCAGGGGTGGACGAGGCGCTGATTTCGGGGCAAAATCTGTTGGAAATCGTCTCGCTGCAACAGCAGAAAGTCGTCTCCGAATACCGAGGGACTCCCCTCCACCCACTCTCGAACGACATTGTGACGGGGCCGATTGATAACTCAGGCCGGGACGTGGTGTTTGTCAATTCCTCGCCTGCACAGATCTTGGAGCCTGTTCGGGCAGGTTCGTGGAACGTTCTGTACCAGGCACCGAATCCGTCCCTGCGCTTTGAAGCAGCGGTCCGCTTGGGGAAGGACACCGCGCCGGAAATCATCACAGATGACCCGAGCCTGGTGCGCAATTCGCCGACCCGATATTTCACTTCGTACACGTACCGCGGCGGTCAACTTGTGCGCAATTGGCGGGTGTACCACACCAACGTGGTCAACGTGCATCCGGTTCAATTCCGGAGCGGCGGGCCGACCGACTTAGTGGTGGGGGTGTACGGCACGGGCGAGATCTACGTCTTGCAGCGCCACTTTGTCCCGGTCGTACCGCTGACCTCTGTTGCCCTGGCGCTTGTCGTGCTGGGCGGCTTCGCTGTTCGCTTGACCCGCAGGGGAGGGACTCAACGTGGCTAACAAATGGAGACGGTGGCTCCTGCTCGGAGCTGGGACGCTCGCGTGCGGAGTCGCAGCCGGCTGCGGACCAGCCGTACAGTCGAGCGCCAACACGCAGAACCAACAGACGATGGGAACACCTGTGCCATCCTCCACGTGGAAGCGCATTGTCGGAGCCGCAGAGGCGGGTACCCAACTGACCATGTACAAGGAACAGATGAAAGCCACGTTCACGCAGGGGTCGCTCCACAGCACGTTTTCGGTGTACGGAGCCATCAACCCGCCAGATCGCATCTCCCTGGCCATCACGGAGGGGAATACCCAGACAGACTACTACCAGCAGGGGCAGACCGCGTACGCCTACGACAATGGGCGTTGGTCACCCAGTGCACCGCTGTCCGAGGCAGACGTGTACCCCAGTTTCCTGGCGCTCGCGCAGGCGGCGCAGGCGGCTGGGGAGGCGTTGTATCAGCTGCCTCGGACGTACGTGCAGGACGAGTACTGCGATGTGTACCGGACGGTCTTACCTGGCGAGGACCTGAAGTTGCTTCCGCAGTGGACGTCGATTGCGCCAGGGGACGTCGGGCGTGTTTTGGTGACCTGGTACGTGGGGCAGACAGACGGCGTTCTCCGCGAGGTCGACACGCAGTCGGTTGCAGGCATCCCGCGTACAGGAGCCCTGCAGATTGACACGACGACGCTGTTGTTCGACCTGAACAACAAAATCGCGCAGATCCAGTTGCCGCAGAGCTTGATCAAGGAACTCGAGGGTGCTGGGACGGGCAGTTGACGCCGATTCGGTCGCCAGCGGTCCGCAGGAGGCTTCAGGACGCGGAAATTTGCGCCAGACGCGCACATAGGTTATAATGAGATTACGTAAACTATCGCTGAGTTCCAATGGAAGCGGAGGACCCACTTTCTTGGGGTGAATCGCGCAGGCCGCGTAGGGGAGCCTACCCCCGAACCCGTCAGCTAACTCCGTAAGCGTGTAGAGCATCCGTACCACTCGCCGACATGTTTGGCGGACACCATTGGAACCCGGCGAAATTCTCGCGTCGGGGGTGTTGCACGTGGCAAAGGAACCAGAGTTGCCAGAGTTGATGAAGGACCTTGAGATTCTACAGTCACTTGGCCGCTTGAAGCATCCGAACGAGGAAACGCTTCCCATTCCGGAACCATCCGACACACCGACGGACCAAGCTCCGGTATAACGGATAGGGTTCTTCCAGGCCCCGTATGGGGCCTGTTTTGTTGGTGAAGATAGATGGACGATGGCCGAAAGGTTTACAACGAGTGTTCTACAGATTAAAATATCCTTCGGCTAAAGCACATTTGAACAGGGGGGGCCAGCGTGAACGTCCGCCGAATTGTTCTGCTTAACATCATTGCCCTGCTGGTGATTGTCGGAGTCGTCTACGGCGGGTGGCACTGGTACTACCAGCGCACGCACTATGTCAGCACGGACAACGCCTTCGTCGAGGGGGATGAGTACCCGCTGAACGTAGAGATTCCTGGCACCCTGACGAGCTGGACGGTCCAGAATGGGGATACGGTAACCGCCGGTCAGGTACTGGGGCAGGTCGACACGTCCGCCGAGTTGCAGCAATTGGGAGCGGCGGCGAAGTCTCCTCAGGTCGCGAAGGCGGTATCTGCAGCCGCGGACGTGACCAGCCCGATTAACGGAACCATTCTCAACAGCTCGGCCGACGCAGGCGAACCTGTTGCCCCTGGTCAACCGGTGGGCTACGTCGTGAACTTGAACAAACTGTACATCGTGGCCAACTTCCAGGAGACCCAGTTGCAACACATCGCGGTCGGCGACAGTGTCGATATCTACATCGACGCGTTTCCTGGTCAGACGTTCACGGGAACGGTTCAGTCCATCGGCCTCGCCACGAATTCGATGTTTTCCTTGCTGCCGTCGACGGATGCAACCAGCGGTTCGTACACCAAGGTGACGCAGACGGTTCCGGTTCGCATTCAGATTGCCGATTATGCAGGTAACCGTTTGGTGCCGGGAATGAGTGCGACCGTCCGGGTACATCGGGTAACGGACTGACGGTCAGATTCATCGTCGTGCAGCCGAGCCGGTGACGGTAGAGGGACACGTCCAGCGGGTGACGGCGCCCGCTCGGTTACATATGGGGTGAGTGGTTGCGCCCCCTCGGTTAGATTTTATCGGTTAGATTTGAAGTGCGTAATCGCGTGGGCTTGCCGGATGGGAACGGGTTGTGATAGAATGGCTCGGTGTCATTACGGTGGTCCTCTGTCACAGGGTTCAAGTGGCACGAACACCCGTCGGAAGGGAGGCCGTATCCAATGAATCTCGTTCGTGCAATCGCGGAAGAGCAGCTTCGCAAGGACATTCCAGACTTCCGCCCGGGTGATACGGTTCGCGTTCACGTGAAGGTTCGCGAAGGTCAACGGGAACGTATTCAGGTCTTCGAAGGAATTGTGATTCGGCGCCGCGGCAGCGGCATCAGCGAGACCTACACGGTGCGCAAAATTTCCTACGGTGTAGGCGTCGAACGCACATTTCCTGTTCACTCGCCGAACATTGAGCGGATTGAGCGCACGCGCCGTGGCAAGGTGCGCCGCGCCAAGCTCTACTACTTGCGCGGTTTGTCCGGCAAGGCGGCTCGCATCAAAGAGATTCGGTAGTTTGGCAAAACGTCTGGCAGGGTGTCGGAGCAATCCGGCACCCTTGTTCAATTGAACGCGGCTCGCCCGGGCGTACTGCGGGCGCGTGAGAGGTGGGTTTAACCGCTTGCAGCAGATCCATTGGTATCCGGGACACATGGCCAAAGCAAAGCGTGAAATTACGGAATCGCTCCGCGTCGTCGACGTCGTGCTCGAGGTCCTCGATGCGCGTCTGCCGCTCGCGAGTGCGAATCCGATGTTGCGCGAAGTGACCGCCGCAAAGGCGCGGGTCGCGGTCCTGACGCGCAAGGACCTCGCCGACCCGGCATGTACAGCGGCGTGGTTGGCGCACTTTCAAGCGCTGGGCCAGGAGGTCGTGGTGATAGATGCCCGCAGCGGCGATGGTGTCCGTCAGGTGGTGCCTGCCCTCGAGCGCGTGGCGACTGCGAAGCGAGCGCGCGAGCGCGCTCGCGGTTTGAAACCGGGCGTCATCCGTGCGATGGTGGCCGGCATTCCGAACGTCGGCAAGTCGTCGGTCATCAACCGCCTGGCGGGGCGGGCGGCGACCAAAATCGGAGATCGGCCGGGGATAACAAAGACACAGCAGTGGATCCGCTTGGGACAGGTCCAACTCCTCGATACCCCCGGGGTTTTATGGCCAAAATTGGACGACGAACACGTCGCCTACACACTCGCCATTACGGGTGCCATCAAGTCGGAAATCCTCGACGTTGAAGCGCTCGCCGCCTACCTGCTGAGTTGGCTGTCCCAGCGCTATCCGGATGCGTTGCGGGAACGCTACGGCATCTCACTATCCGCCTGTGATTGGGGCGGACTGGAAGCCGTGTGGCCTTGGGCTGAAGAAGGGTTGCGGCAAATCGGAATGCGGCGCGGGCTGGTTCGGCCGGGTGGGGTCCCGGATGTGGAACGAGCGGCGCAACTGCTCATCCGCGAGTTGCAGACGGGCAGACTCGGGCGCATCAGCTTCGAGTGGCCTCCGGACGAAGCGGCGGGCCCGCAAGAACGCCTCGGAGGGCCGGCGGCGGATGATGTGGCTCCGGAGTCGGCTCCAGCGAAAGCACACGGCGAATCCTGACGTTTTCAATGGGATCTGCCCGTTCGTACCAACCGTACTGGTCAAACTGCACGCTGGCTCGGTAAACTAGATGGAAAGAGAACGGGCCCATAGGGCATTCGGGTTCGCGATGGTGAGGTGGACAGCGTGCGGAAGCGCCAGAACGACGCAGCGAGAACGGCGGAGCTGTGGGAAGCCGAGCAGGCCTTGGTCGCCCGAACCTTGCCCGCCGGCGAAGAAGACCTGCGTCCCTGGGCAGGTGTGGATGAAGCCGGACGCGGTGCGTTGGCGGGCCCCGTCGTCGCGGCGGCCGTCATTCTCGGCGGTCAAGTAGAGGACTGGCTAGGCATCGATGATTCCAAGCGGCTCGGGCCGAAACGTCGCCGCATCCTCTGCGAACGGATCTACGCGCACGCAACAGCGGTGGCGGTGGGGGTCGCGACGCCCACCGAGATCGATACATACAACATTCTTCACGCTGCACGCTTGGCCATGGCCCGAGCATTGCATCGATTGCGGGTACGCCCCGCCGTGGCCTTGGTGGACGGTCCCTACGCGCCACGATTTGACGGCATGACCCCCATCTCGTCCCAGCCCGTGGTTGGTGGCGATGCCCGCTGTCTGTCGATTGCGGCCGCATCGATTGTGGCGAAGGTGGCCCGGGATGACATCATGTGCGACTTGGACCGCACGTACCCCGGCTACGGGTGGGAGCGCAATGCCGGCTATCCGACAGCGGACCATCTTGCGGCATTGGCGCAGCGGGGAAGTACCCCCTTGCATCGTCAGAGTTTTGGGCCGGTTCAGCGCGTGCAGCAAGTAAGGCTGGATGCGTCATGGTAGACGGGCCGCAGAATCATCGGGTGAGCGTACCGAGCGTCCCTCCGCCTACGGGAGCTCGACCCGCAGGCACGACGGGGACGGCTCGCTCGAGCGCCAAAGATGTCGGTGCAGCCCGGCCAGCGCAAACCGCGGTCCGGCGGGAGACGGTGGATGTTGCGGATGTGACCGAACCGGCGGATCTCCCAGTCGCCATCCTGCGCAGCCCTGCCCTCACGCTTGCCGAATGGGGATGGCGTCGGTTGTTGGCGGAGTGGTTGGGCCCTACTTTGAGCGGTTCAGCCGAAGCAGAGAACCCGGCCGTGGTGGGGCACGAGATTGTGCAGTCGCTGCGTCAGGCCCTCGACGAGGCGGCTCGCTTGCCGGAGCAGGGTCACTGGGTGACCCGGGTGTCTGCCTCCTCCGACCAACCCCAGTTGGTGCCATTCGCACACCTGAGCTCGACGGACGTTGGAACACTCGAATCCGATGTCGTGCGGGCCTGGTTGTTGTTGGACCGTTTTGCGTCCGCGGTTCAAGAGGGCGCTTCGCCGACCCGCGGGGGTGGAATGGTGACAGTCCCGGCCGAGGGGCCTCCGGGATCCACTCGAGCGCTCCGGTGGCAGGCGCAGACCTACGCCCGTGCCGATGCCGACGGTCGGCCTGCGTATCGCATTGTGTTCGACCTGCGCGTTCAGGAGGAACCCGTCCGGGTGACCATCTGGGCCCAGAAGCCTGAGCTGTCGGTACATCTGGAGTCCCAGAACCGTCGGTTACAGGAGCGTGCGATGGCCGCGCAAGGGGAATTGGGGCAAGTACTCCGGGGACTTGGCTGGGACCTGAGAAAGATGACGGCGTCGGAATTTGCTCCCGAACAGGAGTGAGGAGCCGGTGGAGAAACAACAAGCGGTCGCACTGCGATATGAAGCACAGCGGGACCAAGCACCGAGAGTCGTCGCCCGCGGAGCCGGTGCCGTCGCGGATGCGTTGGTGGACGTAGCGAGGCGTCACCAGGTACCGGTGCTCTCGAATGCGGCGTTGGTATCCGCGCTGATGGACCTGGAGGTCGGCGACGTGATTCCGGAAGAGCTGTATGCGGCGGTCGCGGAGATTTTGGCGTTTGTGTACCGGATGGGGCGTTGACGGGATGGTGCGCGGGAGCTCCCCCCATTGCGCGCGAACGGGACACCCACGGCGCAACCTCGGGCACTTCGGAGAGGGCTGGGCGACACAGTACCTCGAGCGGGTCTTGGGGTGGCAGGTCGTGGAGCGGAATTGGCGCTGTCGCGCCGGTGAGGTCGACATCCTGGCCCAAAACGGCCGCTGGCTCGTGATGGTAGAAGTTCGCACCCGCCGTTGGGGTGGGCCGGAACTTGCGGTGGAAGCGGTGGGACCGCGGAAACGCCGCCAGTTGGCCCGACTTGTGCCCTACGTGCAGGCCGTGTTTGGATTTTCACCTCCTCTGCGCGTGGACGTGGTGGCGTTGGATGTGGCAGGAAGAAACGTCTGCCAGGTCCACCACATTCGCAACGTACCGCTCGCGGACGGACCGTTCTGAACCCGCACCGAGTCGGTTGGCTCAAGGAAACCTGTGTGACCCAGGGACGTCAAGGCCATCCGGCTTTAGGGGCGGGTGGTCAGACGGTAGGAGAGCGCTTCCTGAACGTGCTCCGCGGTCACGATTTTGTCCCTCCGGCGGACATCGAGCCAAGCGATGCTCCGCGCGACCCGTACCGTGGCGGACCGTGCCCGAGCCGACAGGCCGAGTTGCAAGGACGCGCGCTCCAACGTACGTCGGGCCTGTGGAGTGAATGGCATCAAGGCTCGCACTTCCGGGTCTTGTATCATCATGCGATATACGCGTCCAAACTGGGCTAAAATGCGCAGGTCATGTGTCGCGTGGTCTGCATCGTCTCCGTGCCAAGCGGCGGGGACCGGCTCCGGACGCACCGGCACGACCATGTCGATCCGGTCGAGTAACGGCCCTGACAGACTGGACCAGTAGCGGTGAATCTCCGCAGGCCGACAGGTGCAGTCACCGAAACCGTACTGACCACATTTGCACGGATTCATCGTGCCCACCAGCAAAAATTTCGCTGGAAACACAGTGTGGTGCCCCGCCCGCGTCAAGCGGACCTGTCCGGTTGTCAGCGGTTCGCGCAGGCTGTCGAGAACGTCTGGAGAAAATTCCAGCAGTTCGTCGAGCAGGAGTACGCCGTGGTTCGCTAGTGTCACTTCACCGGGCACGGGCGGGTTGCCACCCCCAATCAAGCCGGCCCGGGTAATCGAGTGGTGCGGGCTGCGAACCGGCGGCTGGTTCGTGTAGTCCCGCGGTACGCCGCACGCTTGATGCATCGCGAATACCTCCAGGGCCTCGGGAAAATTCAGTTCCGGCAGGACGGACGCGATCCGCTCCGCGACCATGGTCTTTCCCGCACCTGGCGGCCCGACGAGCAGGATCGAATGGTGTCCCGTGACGGCGATGGCAATCGCGCGCTTGACGGCGTCCATGCCGTGGACGTCTCGAAATGTGGGAATCCCCTGCGGTCGCATGTGAGGCGGCATTTGCGCTGAGACGCGGTGCTCGCCCCACGTCGACTCTGTAAGGCGGGCGACTTCTTGGAGCTGATGACACGCATACCAGTTGCTGTCTGGGATATCCACGAGGTCTCTCAATTGGTCCTTGGCTACAACGATCTCCGAATGTCCATCCTTCACCAGTGCCAACGCGCGGTTGATGATCCCGCTGACGGGGAGCAGATCCCCTGCCAGGCTGATTTCGGCGCAGTATGCGACGCGGTCGTCATGGGACGGGTCCAGGTGTCCAATGGCGCGCAGGATGGCGATGGCGATGGGCAAGTCGAGGCCCGGTCCGCGTTTCTTCAGACTCGCGGGCGCGAGGTTCACCGTGATCCGGCAATTGGGAAACGGTAGTCCGCAGTTGCGCAGGGCGGCCCGTATCCGCTGTTTCGACTCCTGGACCGCGGAGTCGGGCAAACCGACGATGTGAAACTGCGGCAAACCTTGTGTGACGTCTGCCTCCACGCGCACGACCGATGCCTCGACGCCGTCCAGTACCGCTCCATAGGCAATTCCCAACATGTTGATCCCCCTGTCTTGTACCTTCGATGTGCCGCATACATTGGATATACATCAGGCGGTCCCGGACAGCCATGACGTTCGGGAGAAGTCCTTCTCCAATAGGAGATTGCCAGCTGCCTGGCCAACCGCTACGATAAGAGTGACCGAGTGATCGGGTACCATCTGGGAGGGGCGGGCATGCAAAAACAGCGGGAGCCGCGACGTGTCAAGCGCCAGGTTTCCGAGGCGCCGCGCGGCCGTGTGGTGAATTTGCGGACGTGGAAAGCGCGCAAGCGATTTCAGGCCATCCGGGGAAGGGTGACGTGGATTCGCGTCATTTTGCGCGCGGTGTGTTACGTATTGGCCGGTGCCGCGGCGGTTGCAGCGTTGCTCAGCTGTATTCCTTCAACGTGGCAGGCGCGCTGGATTCTCGACACGTGGTCACTCGGCACGGTCGGCATGGCCTGTGCGTTGGCTCTTCGCGCCATGTACGACATCCGACGGGCCAACCGAGTGTTGATGGTCAACTTGGTCTGCCTCGGCGTCAGTTTGGTGGTCGGGATTACGGGCCTTCGGTGACACTGCGGGCCCCGTTTCGCCAATTTTCACAGTACGCCTCTGAGGTTGCGAATCGACCCCCAGTATTTTATTTTAATAAGGGACTCGCAAGCCAGATCGCCTTTGCTAGACAAAGACGACCGATTTGGTGTTTTTTTGTGTGCAGCACGGGTTGTAGCGAATGAGAGAGGGAGGAAGTCAGCATGAACATCCATGAGTACCAGGCCAAGGCCGTACTCGCCCAGTATGGAGTGGCCGTGCCAGCGGGCCAAGTGGCGTTCAGCGTCGAGGAAGCGGTCGCTGCGGCGCGTGCGCTCGGCGGCAGCGGCGTCGTCAAGGCGCAGATTCACGCCGGAGGACGAGGCAAGGCTGGCGGTGTGAAGGTCTCCAAGACACTGGAGGACGTGGAAAAGAACGCCCGCGAGCTGCTCGGGAAGACGTTGGTGACACACCAGACCGGTCCCCAGGGCAAGGTGGTCAAGCGGCTGCTCATCGAGCAACTGACGGACATCCAAAAGGAGTACTATATCGGTTTGGTGTTGGATCGCGGTTCTGGCCGGGTCGTCATGATGGCTTCCGCGGAAGGCGGCATGGAAATCGAAGAAGTCGCGGCAAAGACGCCCGAGAAGATCTTCCGTGAAACGGTGGATCCCGCCGTCGGCCTGCTTCCCTATCAAGCTCGCAAGCTGGCCTTTGCAATGGGGATTCCGAACAACCTCGTCAACAAGGCCGTCAAGTTCATGACCGCGCTGTACGATTGCTTTGTGGACAAGGATTGCTCCGTGGCGGAGATCAATCCGCTGGTCGTCACGGGCGGCGGAGACGTGATGGCGCTCGATGCGAAGCTGAACTTCGACGACAACGCGCTGTTCCGCCACCCGGATATTGTCGAGTTGAGAGATCTCGACGAGGAAGACCCGAAGGAGATCCAAGCCTCCAAGTTCGACCTGAACTACGTCGCCCTCGACGGCAACATCGGCCTCATGGTCAACGGTGCCGGCCTCGCCATGGCGACGATGGACACAGTGAAGTACTACAAGGGCGAACCGGCCAACTTCCTCGACGTGGGCGGCGGCGCCACGGAAGAGAAGGTCACCGAAGCGTTCAAAATCATCTTATCGGACGAGAACGTGCGCGGCATCCTCGTCAACATCTTCGGCGGTATCATGAAGTGCGACGTGATTGCCAACGGTGTTGTGGCGGCAGCCAAACAGGTGAAACTGAACATCCCGCTGGTGGTCCGCCTCGAAGGGACCAACGTCGAACTGGGCAAGCAGATCCTAAACGAATCCGGGCTGAACATCGTGGCCGCCGACTCACTGGCCGACGCGGCACAACGCATTGTTGGGCTCGTTTGAGGAGGGCTAGCGCATGAGCATCCTTGTGAATCGGAATACGCGCGTCATCACCCAGGGCATCACAGGTTCCGCTGGGGCGTTCCATACGAAACAGGCGATGGAGTACGGCACCAACGTGGTCGGCGGTACCGCGCCAGGAAAAGGCGGTACGACCTTCGAAGGCCTGCCCGTGTTCAACACCGTGGAACAGGCCGTCCGCGAAACCGGGGCGAACGCTTCGGTGATCTACGTCCCGGCGCCGTTTGCGGCGGACGCTATCATGGAAGCGGTCGACGCCGACCTGGACCTTGTCATCTGCATCACGGAAGGCATTCCGGTTCTTGACATGGTCAAGGTCAAGCGGTTCATGGAGGGCCGCAAGACCCGTTTGATTGGACCGAACTGCCCAGGGGTCATCACCCCCGGCGAGTGCAAAATCGGGATCATGCCAGGCTACATTCACACCCCGGGTCGCGTCGGTGTGGTCTCTCGAAGCGGAACGCTCACGTACGAAGCCGTGTACCAGTTGACGGTGCGCAACATCGGACAGTCGACGGCTGTCGGAATTGGCGGTGACCCCGTCAACGGCACGAACTTCATCGACGTCCTCAAGATGTTCAATGAAGACCCGGACACCGAGGCGGTCATCATGATTGGCGAGATTGGCGGCAACGCGGAGGAACAGGCTGCAGAGTGGATTCGCGCCAACATGACCAAGCCGGTCACAGGATTTATCGCCGGTGCCACGGCACCTCCGGGACGCCGCATGGGTCACGCCGGAGCCATCGTTTCGGGCGGCAGCGGGACGGCGGAGTCGAAGATCCGTACGATGGAAGCGTGCGGGATTCGCATCGCGCCGACGCCTTCCGAGATGGGCGCGACGATGCAGGCCGTGTTGGAGGAGCGGGGGCTGCTCGAAAAGTGCAAGGTTCGCTGAGTGTCTGAAGCCCCGCGTCGAGCGTGTTTTCCATGGAGCCCCCGAACCGGTGCGCAGCCGGCGGGGGCTTCGCGCATGTGGCCGCTGCGGGAGACCTACCATCCGCTTGCTTTCTTCACAGGAGGTTATCGATCTTGCGGGCGGCGTCCGTCAGACTGGAGTGGGGGTGGGACGGATGCAGGATGGAGAGCGCGCGGCCGCCATCGCACTCGCCGCATGTCCGGGCCTGGAGCCGGCGTCGGTTCGCCGCTTGGTGCGCGCCATGGGCAGTGCGCAAGCGGCGTGGGAAGCCGATGAGGCGGCATGGCGGGCTGCAAGCCGAATGCGAGATGCGTCCATCGAGCGGCTCCGCGATTGGCGGGGTCGGTGGACGCAGCCGGAGGCCGTCGAGGAGGCGTTGCAACAGCGGGGCATTCACTGCGTCGTGCGCGGGGAGGTGTCGTACCCCCTCCAACTTCACGACTTGGAGGAACCGCCGATGGTGTTGTTCGGCAAAGGGGACATCGAACCATTCGCCGGGACCACAGACCGTCGGCGAATCGTCAGCGTGGTGGGGACCCGCCGAGCGTCGCCGTACGCGCTGGAGGCCGCCAGGTGGATTGGTGAGGCTTTCGGGTCTGCAGGTGTCCATGTCGTGTCGGGGCTGGCGGTGGGTGTCGATGAGGCGGTTCACACAGCCGTTCTCAGCGTCGGCGGTCAAACGTCTTGCGTGTTGGCATGCGGCGTTGATCTCTGCTATCCTGTGAACCACAAGCGTCTGTATGACGAGATTTGCCAGCACGGGGCCGTCTGGAGCGAGTACGCACCAGGGACACCCGTTGACCGTCATCGCTTTCCGGAACGCAACCGCCTCATTGCTGCACTCGCCAGTGCCGTGGTGGTCGTTCAAGCAGGAGACCGCAGTGGGGCCTTGGTCACTGTGGAGCAAGCGCTTTCGCTGGGGCGAGATGTGTACGCGGTCCCTGGGCCCATTACGTCCACCCACTTTCGCGGGTCGAACCGGTTACTGTACGAGGGCGCGTCGCCCCTGCTTGACCCCTCCGACTTTCTGGCGGAGCGAGGGCTCTCCGCGCCCGCCTCGCGGCCTGCCGGGCGCAGGCCACCCGAGCGGTGGGCGGACCTGTACGACCTGTTGGCGCAACCGACAGACGCGGGGGCGCTCACCAAGGCGTTGAACGTGCCGCCGAGTTTCGTTTTCGCGGGGTTGCTCGAACTCGAACTGGCCGGATGGATTGTGCGCGTGCCGGGCGGTCTGTACCGGCGGAAGGTGTGACCGTTTGGCGACCGAATTTGTCACGGAAAGAATTTGGATGATAAGATGAGGGACACTTGGTAGTTGCAGCCGAACCGTCGGCTTCCGCATCCCAGTGCCAGCGGCCCCGGCAGGCTTTGGGCGCGCGCGGTGAAGGAGGACATCACTTGGCGGATTACTTGGTCATCGTGGAATCGCCTGCGAAAGCCAAAACGATTGGGAAATACCTAGGCAAGCGATATACGGTTAAGGCTTCCATGGGACACGTGCGGGATTTGCCGAAGAGCCAGCTCGGTGTCGATGTGGAGCACGACTTCACACCGCACTACATCACCATTCGCGGCAAAGGGGACGTCATCAAGGAACTCCGGGAGGCCGGGAAGAAAGTCAAACGGGTGTTTCTGGCGGCCGACCCGGACCGCGAAGGCGAAGCGATTGCCTGGCATTTGGCCAATATCCTGGACTTGGACCCGTCTCTACCGTGCCGCGTGGAGTTTCATGAAATCACCAAGGATGCCGTGAAGGATGCGTTTCAGCACCCGCGCGCAATGGATATGGATCTCATCATGGCGCAACAGACGCGCCGGATTCTCGATAGATTGGTTGGGTACCGGCTGAGCCCCCTCTTGTGGCGCAAGGTCAAGAAGGGGCTGTCGGCGGGACGCGTGCAATCTGTGGCCGTTCGCCTGATTGTCGACCGGGAGCGGGAGATACGAGCGTTTCAGCCGGAGGAATACTGGACGGTCGATGCGGCCTTTCAACTGCCGGAAGGGCGATTCCAGGCACGCTTTACCGGGTATGATGGCGAGAAGACGCCACTTCCGTCCCGCGCGGACGCCGAGCAACTGTTGGAGCACGTGAGCGGCGAAGTGTTTCGCGTTCGAGAGATCAAGCGCAGCGAGCGTCGGCGCAACCCGAGCCCGCCGTTCATCACCAGCAGTTTGCAACAAGAGGCAGCGAGAAAGCTTGGATTTCGCGCGTACCGAACGATGGCCATCGCGCAACAGCTGTACGAAGGACTGGACCTCCCGGACGAAGGGACCGTTGGCTTAATCACCTACATGCGCACGGACTCGACGCGCGTTTCGGAGATTGCGCAGGCCGAGGCGCGGGACGTCATCTCGAACCGATACGGGACGCAGTACGTACCGTCCACGCCACGGACGTACCCGACGAAGGGCAACGCCCAAGACGCACACGAATGTATTCGGCCGACGTCCGTCCGTCGAGATCCTGAGCAGCTGAAGGCGCACCTGTCGAAGGACCAGTATCGGTTGTACAAACTCATTTGGGAACGCTTCCTGGCGAGTCAGATGAGTGCCGCCGTACTCGACACGACCACCGTTGACATCACGGCCGGACGTGCGTGGTTTCGAGCGAACGGATCGATCGTGAAATTCCAGGGCTTCATGGCGGTGTATACCGAAGGCAAGGACGACGCGGATGAGGACGACGAGCGGCGCCTCCTGCCGCCGCTTACGGCATCGCAGGAACTGCCGCAGCCGGCACTCACCCCGGAACAACACTTCACACAGCCGCCGCCGAGGTTCTCCGAATCGTCTCTGGTGAAGGAGATGGAGGAGCGCGGGATTGGACGTCCCAGTACGTATGCGCCGACCATTGAAACCATCCTCAAACGCGGATACGTGGTCCTGGACCAACGGCGGTTCATGCCGACGGAGCTCGGTGAAATCGTCGTGGACTTGCTCGTGAATAACTTTCCGCAGCTGATTGACGTCGACTTCACGGCCCACATGGAGCAGGAATTGGACCTGGTGGAAGAAGGTCGGGTCGATTCGATTCAACTCCTCGATGCGTTCTACCGGCAACTCGAACAAGACCTCGAACGCGCGGAGAAAACGCTGGAACATGTGCACATCGAAGACGAAGTTTCGGACGTCCAGTGCGAGAAGTGCGGCCGAATGATGGTCTACAAACACGGCCGCTACGGGAAGTTTCTGGCTTGCCCTGGATTCCCGGAGTGCCGAAACACCAAGCCGATTGTCAAGGATGTGGGTGTCGCCTGTCCCCAGTGCGGCAAGGCCTTGGTGGAGCGGAAAGGGAAACGCAAGACCTTCTACGGATGCAGCGGGTATCCGGATTGTGAGTATGTCTTGTGGAACCGGCCAACCGGGAGCCTTTGTCCCGAGTGTGGGCACCCCATGGTGGAGAAGCGTACGCGTGGCGAAGTGAAGGTGATCTGCAGCAACGAGGCCGCGCACGGCGGGGTCGTCGCGAGCGGCGCCAAGCGGGAGGCGTCGCGCGCGTCATCGGATCGCCGAAAACGCAGCGGTGCTGGTTCCGCAGCGCAGCGTGCGCCGGGCGACGGGCCGTCCCGCGCGGTGCGGAAATCCGCGAAGTCGTCGTAAGGGTCATGAACCATCGGCGCGCTCGGCGCGTCGCACGTGGAGGTGATGGGGTTGGAGGTCACCGTGATCGGCGCTGGGCTCGCCGGTTCTGAAGCCGCGTGGCAAGTCGCATCCCACGGTGTTCGCGTACGCCTGTACGAGATGCGCCCAGTACGGCAAACACCGGCCCATCATACCAGCGGATTTGCCGAGCTGGTGTGTACGAATTCGCTGCGGGCCAACGCGATTACCAATGCGGTCGGTCTTTTAAAGGAAGAGATGCGCCGTTTGGACTCCCTTATCCTTCGAGCGGCTGATGAACATGCTGTTCCGGCGGGCGGTGCTCTTGCCGTCGACCGGGAGGGGTTTTCCCAGGCGGTCACGGCTGCGCTGGAACAACATCCGTTGGTGACGGTTGTCCGTGAGGAACGTTCGGACATCCCGGAGGACGGTGTCGTCGTCATCGCGACCGGTCCGTTGACGTCGCCGGAGCTGTCCGCCGCCATCCGCCGGTTCATCGGCGAGGACTATTTGTTCTTTTACGACGCGGCGGCGCCGATTGTCACCAAGGAATCGGTCGACATGGAGAAAGTTTATTATGCATCTCGGTACGGAAAAGGGGAAGCCGCGTATTTGAACTGCCCCATGACCGAAGATGAATTCTCTGCGTTCTACGAGGCGTTGGTCTCTGCGGAGACGGCTCCTCTTCACGACTTTGAAGAAGAGCGGTACTTCGAGGGATGCATGCCGGTTGAAGTGATGGCCAAGCGCGGACGGCAGACGCTCCTCTTTGGGCCGATGAAACCCGTAGGTTTGGTGGACCCGCGGACAGGCCGCCGCCCGTTCGCTGTTGTCCAGTTGCGGCAGGACAATGCAGCGGCCACGCTGTTCAACCTGGTCGGGTTCCAGACGCACCTGAAGTGGGGCGAACAGCGTCGTGTGTTCCAGATGATTCCGGGATTGGAACGGGCAGAGTTTGTGCGTTACGGTGTGATGCACCGCAATACGTTCATCAACAGTCCGACAGCGCTTCTCCCGACCTATCAAGCAAGGCGGCGCCCAACCTTGCTGTTCGCAGGACAGATCACCGGGGTCGAAGGGTATGTGGAATCGGCCGCTGCGGGGTTGGCTGCCGGCATCAACGCAGCCCGGTTGGCGCGCGGAGCGGCGCCCGTCATGTTCCCGAGGACCACGGCCATTGGAAGTTTGGCGTATTACATCACCCACGCGGCGCCGGACAATTTTCAGCCGATGAATGCCACCTTTGGGTTGTTCCCACCCATCGAGGAGCGTATACGTGACAAAAGAGAGCGCGCAGAGCGATATGCGGAACGCGCTCTGGCCGATCTCGCCCGCTTTCAAACGGAGGTTGGGATATGACGCGAGAGGAAGCGCCGCACACGCAACTTGAGGAAGATATGCGCGCGTTTCTCGTGGATCGATACGCGGGTCGCGGCGGTTCCAACCATACCATGTCGGCGTACGCCACCGACCTGCGGGCGCTCGCCGACTTCTTGAAGCAGCGAGGTGTGGCGGATGCGCGCTCCGTCACGGTCCACCACCTTCGCGCGTTCGTGGCGGGCGAGGTCCGGCGCGGGATGGCGAAGACCACGCTCGCGCGCCGCTTATCGTGTTACCGGTCGTTCTTTCGCTATCTCATGCGCGAGGGCCGGGTCGAGGGCAACCCTGCGGCGCTGGTCTCCCTTCCGAAGCTGCCGCGCAAAGTCCCATCTTTCTATTTTCAGGAAGAAATCGGCGGTCTGCTCAATTCGATAAACGGTTCGGACCCGTTGCTGCTGCGGGACCGAGCGTTGTTGGAGTTCATTTATGCGACGGGCGTGCGGGTCTCGGAATGCGTAGCGCTCAATGTGGGCGACGTCAACTTGACGGAAGGGATGGCCTTGGTCCTCGGCAAGGGGGCCAAGGAACGGTATGTGCTGTTCGGCACCTGCGCTGCCGCCGCGCTGCGAGATTACCTGTCGCGGCGCCCGCCACTTCAACCGGCGGACCCGCTTTTTCTCAACCACCGCGGCGGCCGGCTCACGGACCGAAGCGTACGCCGGATCTTAGATCGGCGCATCGCCGAAGTGGCCCACCTTCGCCGCGTGAGTCCACACGCCCTGCGGCACAGCTTTGCCACGCATCTGCTGGATGGAGGGGCCGACCTGCGCGTCGTGCAGGAGTTGTTGGGCCACGCCAGTCTGTCATCTACGCAGGTTTATACGCATACGTCGCGAGAGCGCTTGGTACAGGTGTATCAAACGGCGCATCCGCGGGCCATCCGGGCGGACAGCGCGAAGGATGAATGAGGCGAGGGATACGGAATGGAGATGTCGATGCACGCGACAACGATCTTCGCGGTGCGAAAGGACGGACAGGGGGCGATGGCCGGCGACGGCCAGGTCACGCTCGGCAACAGCCTGATTATGAAGCAAACCGCGAAGAAGGTGCGCCGTCTCTATAAGGGACAGGTGGTCGCGGGTTTCGCAGGTTCGGTTGCCGACGCGTTCACGCTGTTTGAGAAATTTGAAGCGCGGTTGGATGAGTTCCATGGAAACCTGCCGCGGGCTGCCGTCGAACTGGCGCGAGAGTGGCGATCTGACAAGGTGTTGCAGAAGCTGGAAGCCATGTTGCTGGTCATGAACCGCGAAACGCTCCTCATCGTCTCCGGCAGCGGTGAGGTTATCGAACCCGACGACGGCGTGTGCGCCATCGGGTCCGGTGGTGCCTACGCACTCGCGGCAGGGCGTGCGCTGATGCGGAACACCGACTTGTCAGCGGGTGAGATTGCCCGGCAGGCACTGCAGATTGCGTCCGAGATCTGCGTGTTCACGAACGACCACATCGTCGTCGAACAGTTGTAGAGAATTGATAGAACCTGGATAAAATGTCTGATGCCTGGTCCGGATTTGGACGGAACCCGTCAATCCCAGGGTCGTTTGTGGGTTGGAAGGAGATGGCGGAATGGGTCGAGACGATATGACGCCACGCGAGATTGTTGCCGAGCTCGACAAGTACATCGTCGGTCAAAAGGAGGCGAAGCGAGCGGTGGCCATTGCGCTGCGCAACCGGATGCGCAGATCAAAGCTGCCGCCCGCTCTACAGGAGGAGGTCACTCCGAAAAACATCCTGATGATTGGGCCGACGGGTGTGGGAAAAACGGAGATTGCGCGCCGACTGAGTAAGCTGGTCGGAGCGCCGTTCATCAAGGTCGAAGCCACCAAGTTTACGGAGGTCGGTTACGTCGGCCGCGACGTCGAGTCGATGGTCCGCGACCTTGTGGAGACCGCCATCCGGATGGTGCGCAGTGAATTCACGGAGAAGGTCAAACGCGAGGCCGAACAACGGGCGGAGGAGCGTATCGTCGAGGCCTTGGTGCCAGACCCCAATGCCCGCAAAGCCGCCAAGAACCCGTTGGAGATGCTGTTCGGGGGCGGGTCCGACCCGTCGCCCCACGTGTCCGACTCCGTGAAAGCCGAACGCCGCCGCATCGCGCAACAGCTCGCGATGGGAGAATTGGAAGATCATATGGTCGAAGTAGAGGTGGAGGAGCAGCAGTCGTCCGCAGCGCTGGGCTTTCTGCCCGGTGTCGGAGCCGAGAGCCTTGGGAATTTGCAGGAAGCGCTCGGCAACTTGTTGCCGAAGCAGACGAAGCGGCGTAAGATGACCGTCCGCGAGGCGCGGACGCTGCTGACGCAGGACGAGGCACAGAAGCTGATTGATATGGACGCGGTGACCTCCGAGGCGCTGTATCGGGTGGAAAACCACGGCATCATCTTCATTGACGAGATGGACAAAATCGCGGACCGCGAGCAACACGGGCGCGATGTCTCCCGGGAAGGCGTCCAACGCGACATCCTGCCAATTGTCGAGGGTTCGACGGTTGTCACCAAGCACGGCCCTGTGAAAACGGACCACATGCTGTTCATCGGAGCCGGGGCCTTTCATATCGCCAAGCCGTCCGACCTGATACCGGAGCTCCAGGGCAGGTTCCCCATTCGTGTCGAGCTCGCGAGCCTGACGCCGGAGGACTTCGAGCGGATTCTCAAGGAACCGGAACACGCGCTGCTCAAGCAATACACGGCCTTATTGGAGACTGAGGGGGTCCGGGTCCGGTTCACCGACGAAGCGATTCGACGAATCGCAGAGATGGCCGAATGGGTGAACCGAGAAACCGAAGACATCGGGGCGCGACGTTTGCACACGCTTGTGGAGAAAGTCTTGGAAGACCTGTCGTTCGAGGCGCCCGATGTGCGGCTCGAAGAGGTCGTGATTACGCCCGAATACGTGGACAGCAAACTGGCGCCCATCGTCCAAAACCGGGACTTGAGTCAGTTTATCCTTTGAATCGGCAGACGGCTGGTGACCATATCCAGTGTCTCGGACCCGTGCGGAGATCCCCGCACGGGTTGTGTTTTTTCGTGGAACGATGTCGAACAATGCAGGATTTGCTCAGGGCATGACGAAATAAATGGGCAACCTCGGAGCGTCCACAAAGGGGGAGCGGTATGGCCACGGATTCGGTCGTGTTTCAAATCCTGCAGAACGCCCTGAACGCGGCAAACCTGCGGCAAACGGTGTACGCGAACAACATCGCCAACGCGGATACACCGGGTTTTAAACGGTCGGATGTGGCATTTGAGAGCTTGCTGGCGAGTGCGCTCGGTACCGGTACGGGTGCGTTCGGCACGGCCGCACCCAATTGGTCGGCAGCGCTGGGCGTGCAGCCCGTGGTGACGACGGACGCGACGACCAGTGTCGACAACAACGGCAACAATGTCAACGTGGACGACGAGATGGTCAGCTTGGCGGAGAACCAACTCCGCTACAACGCGTTGACGGAAGACGTCAGCATGCGCTTGACGCGTCTGCAGACGGCAATCAATGGAGGCTGATGCACATGACAGGTTTAGGGGGAGCGCTTGCGATCAGTGCTTCCGGCTTGGCTGCGCAACGGCTGAGGATGGATGTCATCTCGAACAACATCGCGAATGCAGATACCACGCGGACGGCCGCGGGAGGGCCCTATCGCCGCGAGGAAGTGGTTCTGCAGGCGGTGCCGCTGAACTCCTTTACGGACGCGTTGAACAGCGCGGTGGCACAGGGCACTCCGTTCACCGCGGGCGCGGGTGGTGTGCAGGTCGCGGCGATTGTCCAAGACCCGTCGGCGTTCCGGTTGCAGTATGACCCATCGAATCCCGACGCGGTCGGCGGATACGTCGAACTGCCGAACGTCGACCTGACGACCGAACTAACCGACATGATGGAGGCATCGCGCTCGTACGACGCGGATGCAACCGCCTTTGACGCTGCAAAACAAATGTTTACCGACGCGTTGACGATTGGAAAGTAGGTGGAGGGGGATGCAAGTTCCTGGTTTGGGACAGGCCGCCGTGCCGAATCCGGTCGGACTGAACCGTTCGTCCGGCTCTGGGTCGGCAGGTGGGAGCTTTGCACAGTGGCTCGGCGACGCGTTCAACCAGGCCAACCAGTTGTCGAGCCAAGCCGACCAAATGGCGGCTTCATTCGCGGCCGGCGGACCTGTATCGGTCGACCAGCTGATGGTGGCCGAACAACAGGCAACGTTGGCGGTCGATTTGGTCGTCCAAGTTCGAGATCGCGCGGTCAGCGCTTATCAGAGCATCATGAACATGCAGGTGTGATACGGCGTTATCGCGTGGTTCCACCTCGTTGTGCGGGATGAAAGGTGAGTGCCCTTGAATGAGTCCGTTCGCAAATGGTGGGCGAAGCTTGGAGCCTGGTGGAGTCACTTTCAGCCGGGGCAAAGACGCAACCTGTTGATTGCAGGTGCCGCTCTGCTGGTGTGTCTTGTCGTCGTTTTGTGGGTTGTGTTGCGTCCCAACTACGTCACCATCATGACGGGGCTGGACGACAAGTCGCTCGGTCAGGTGGAGAACGAACTGGAGACCCTGAAAATCCCGAGCAAAATCAACGGGACGGCGGTTTTGGTGCCCGCTGCAGACGCGGACAAGGCGCGCGTACAGCTGTCGATGGCCGGTCTGCCGCAAACCGGGTACATCGGGTACAGTTCGGTTTCCAGTTCTTTCGGCATGACCCAAGACCAGTTTAACATCCAAGTCTTGGATGCGCTGCAGCAGAGCCTCAACCAGACGATTGAGAGCATCGACGGTATCGAAAGCGCCCAGGTGCACATCGTGATGCCGACCAATCAACTGTTCGTATCCCAGCAAACCGACAGTGCAAAGGCGTCTGTGTTCGTGCAACTCGGCAACGGCGTGAACTTGACGTCCGGCCAGGTCCAGGGCATTCAGCAACTCGTGTCTCACTCGGTTCAGGGCTTGACGCCGGACAACGTGACGGTCGTAGACCAGAACGGCGTCACGCTGTCGAGTTCGGACGCATCCGCAACGGGATTGGTATCGACCGATGAACTGGCGACGCGGCAACGACTTGAACAATCCTTGACGCAGGAACTCACCGCTGGATTGAATCAAATTCTGGGTCTTGGTAACGCGGTGGTCATGGTGCACGCGAACGTCCAGTTCAACCAGACGACGTCCTACGCCCATATCTACCAAGCGGCACCGGGCCAGTCCACCGGGTTGTTGGCGAGTTCGCAGACCACGCGCAGTTCGTCGAGCCAGGCTGGGACGGGCGCCGTCGGTGGGATCGCCGGTCAAGCGTCCACCAACCCAAACCTGCCGTCCTACGCCGGCACGGGAAACCAAATCGGCGGATCAAACTCGACGTCTACGACGACAGTGGACAACTACGTCAATAGCTACGTGGATACGCATACCGTGCAAGATCCTATCCAGATCTCTGGTTACACGGTCGGGATCATTTTGAACTCCGCGAACCACACATGGAGCCCTGCGACGCTCGCTCAAATCAAAGCATTCGTGGCGAATGCCGTAGGGGCGTCCCAAGGAGGCAACGGCGCCAATTCCATCACGGTGCAGTCGATGCCGTTTACGCAGACCCCCGTCCAGAGTGCGCTCCAACAGCGCCACCTACAGAGCTTCATCTGGGGAGGGCTCGGCGCGCTTGGTGCCCTCCTGGTGGCTGTGGGGTGGGTGCGTCGCAGGCGGCGCGCCGCGACGCCAGAGCTGGTCGCCGACGAACCCGTGGTCCTCGAAAACCTGGAGGAGGTCCCCATGTCGGAAGACGAGCGCATGAAGGAGGAGTTGTCCCGCTTGGCCAATCGCAAGCCGGACGAGTTTGCCAATCTGCTGCGGACGTGGTTGGCCGAATAGTTGGCTCATGTTCGGGCTTCCCCGGGGGACGGTGTGCTCGGTGGTTTTGAGGGCCGATGTCGTGTGGTTTGAGGGCCGTGGATGGAGGAAGACAGCATGCCGAGACTTCGGTCGGGAATGACGGGCAGGCAGAAGGCCGCCGTGTTGTTGATCAGCCTGGGACCAGAGGTGGCCTCCAACATTTATAAGCGCCTCACGCCGGAAGAGGTGGAAGAGCTGACGCTCGAAATCGCCAACCTGCGCAAGGTGGACCTGGACCAGCGCGAACAGGTTGTGAAGGAATTTCGAGAGATTGTGAAGGCGCGCGAATACCTCAACATCGGCGGCATCGACTACGCTCGCGAGGTGCTGGAAAAGGCGGTAGGGCCGACCGAAGCGGCTTCTGTCTTGAACCGACTCACGGCTGCACTGCAGGTCAAGCCATTTCACTTCGCGAGAAAGGCAGACCCTCATCAAATCCTGAGCTTCATCCAGGATGAGCATCCGCAAACCATGGCTTTGGTCTTGAGCTATCTGGAGCCTGCTCAAGCTGCGCTCATCCTGTCCGCGCTGCCGCACGAATTGCAGGCGGATGTGGCGCGGCGGATTGCGTCGATGAATGGCACATCGCCGGACGTCATCAATGAGGTGGAGCAGATTTTGGAAGCCAAGCTGTCTGCCATGGGGAGTTTGGACAACACGCAAAACGGAGGCGTCGATGCGGTTGTCAAGATCTTGAACGGTGTGGATCGCGGCACGGAGAAATCTATCCTGGAGCAGTTGGAACTTCAAGAGCCGGAGCTTGTGGACGAGATTAAGAAGCGGATGTTCATCTTCGACGACATCGTTCTGCTCGATCCTCGAGCCATCCAGCGCGTGATACGCGACGTGGACCCCCACGACCTGCAGCTCGCGTTAAAGGTCGCGAGTGAAGACGTGCAGACGGTCATCTTCGACAACATGTCCAAGCGGATGGCCGAGACGTTCCGGGAGGAGATGGAGTTCATGGGCCCGGTACGCTTGCGAGATGTGGAAGACGCACAGCAGCGCATTGTCGCCGTGATCCGACGGCTGGAGGAAGCTGGAGAGATTGTCGTGGCACGGGGCGGAGGGGATGACATCATTGTCTAACGTGTTGCGATGGACCGACCAAGCCCAGACGCTGCGTGCCACCGTCATCCCTGTGCCGGACCTGTCGCCGGCCGCGCCGGGTTGTGGCAGCAAATCCGATGATGAGGGACACGCCGCTTTGGCGGTGGTCGCCGCGGCGCACGAGGAGGCGGCGCGTGTGCTCGCAGAGGCGCGCGCGGAGGCCGAGACCTTGCGTCACGCGGCGCGGGAGGACGGGCTGGCTGCGGCCCGCGCACAACTCGAGGCCGAGCGAGCAACCCAGAACGCGCAGTTGCAGGCGCAACGCGAGGCATGGGAACAGGAGCGGGCCGCCCAACTCGCCGAAATCGAGGCCCTCGCTGAGGGCGTTCAGCGGGATCGGATACGCATCGTGGAACGCGCGCTGCGGCCCCTTCCGAATTTGTGCGCGGCGGTCGTTCGAGACATCCTCCACCGGGAGTTGGTCCTTGCGCCTGCGGACGTGCAGGCGATGGTCCAGGACATGCTCCGCTACGTAATGGATACAGCGACCGTCGAAGTGAGGGTCCATCCCGCGGACTACGCCGCGGCAGCTGCGGCGTGCCCAGCCTGGCGGAGTGCGTCCTATGGGAGATGGGAACTGGTGGTGGTGCCGGACGAAAGCGTCGGGCGCGGCGGCTGTGAATTGCGGACGGAATCCGGACGGCTCGACGGTCGACTCGCGGTGAAGCTGGAACTGCTGCAGCAGGAGCTGGACGCGGTATTCGGCAGCGAGGGGGCGGTGACCGATGACGAATGACCTCGAACGGTGGTCCGACCACCTCGAACAGCGCTTGCGCACCGTCCGCTGGTTCCGCATGTACGGTCGGGTCAGTCAGGTGGTTGGGCAGACGATTGAATCGCGCGGTCCCGCCGCGAGCTTGGGTGATATCTGCGCCATTCAATCCGGCGAGGGAAACCCGTGTCTCGCCGAGGTCGTCGGATTTCGGGAGAACCGGTTGGTCTTGACGCCCCTCACGGAGTTGGAAGGCGTGGGGCCTGGAGCCGAGGTGCTGGCCGTTGCTAAACCCCTGGCTGTACCGTGCGGCCCCGGCTTGATGGGGCGGGTTCTCAACGGACTCGGGCGGCCGATGGACGACCAGGGACCGATTGCGGTCGAACGAGAAGTGCCCGTCGACGCGAAGCCGCCCAATGCGCTGCGCCGACAGCGCATCGCGGACCCGTTGGCAACCGGAGTACGGGTGTTAGATGCGCTGCTCACGGTCGGACGGGGTCAGCGGATCGGCATCTTCGCGGGAAGCGGAGTGGGGAAGAGCACCTTCCTTTCGATGATTGCCCGCAACACCGCGGCCGACCTCAACGTCATCGCCTTGATTGGTGAACGCGGGCGCGAGGTACGGGAGTTCATCGAGCGTGATTTGGGAGAGCAGGGTCTGGCCCGGAGTGTGGTCGTCGTGGCGACGTCGGACGAACCGGCGCTATTGCGGACCAAGGCGGCATTTGTCGCCACCGCGGTCGCGGAGTACTTCCGAGATCTCGGGTACCACGTGAACCTGATGATGGACTCCTTGACCCGCTTCGCGATGGCGCAGCGCGAAATCGGCCTCTCCGTCGGCGAACCCCCGACGGCTCGCGGATATACGCCGAGTGTGTTCGCGCGGTTGCCGCGGCTCTTGGAACGAACCGGTCCAGGAGAGCGCGGCACCATCACGGCGTTTTACACCGTGCTCGTGGATGGGGACGACATGAATGATCCGATTGCCGACGCGGTTCGCGGCATCTTGGACGGACATGTGGTGTTGTCCCGCTCGCTCGCTCAGAAAGGGCAATTTCCCGCGGTGGACGTCCTGGCGAGTTTGAGCCGCCTGTTTCCGGCGGTCACCGATGCACGGCACCAACGAGCTGCGGGCACCGTTCGCGAGTGGCTGGCTCGATACGCCGATGTCGAAGACCTCTTGCGCATCGGCGCCTACCAATCCGGCGTGGATCCCGTGACGGACACGGCCGTGGCCAAACTCCCAGAGATTCGCCAGTTTTTGATGCAGACCGTCGATGCGCGCTGTTCTTTTGAAGAATCACTGGCGCAGTTATGCGCGTTGGCAGGTGTTGACCCATGACTTCACGCCCGTCCTTCACCTCCCGCTACCATCATGTACAGGAGGGACTGTTGCAACAGGCGCGGTGGCGGTTGGAGCAGGCGCGCCAGAAGCAATCGGCCATCGAAGCTGAACTCGCCGCCTGTGCCAGGACGCGCGCGGGTTTGTGCGCGCACCGCCTGTACGCCCGGGCCGGGAGCGACGTGCGGGCCCTCACGGACCAGATTCAAACCCTCGAGTGGCAGGAGCAGAACCTCCGGGCGCAAGCCGACGCGGCGAAGGCATCGGTGGAACAAGCGGAAGCGGACGTGCTCCATGCGTACCGCGAGCGCGAGCGCTGGGGGATGCTGGCCCAGCGACTCGAGGCCAAGGTTGGTTTGGAGCGTCAACGGATAGCGGATCGTCAGGCGGATGAACGAGCACTCGTTGGTTTCAGGAGGTCAGCGCCATGAGTACGGCGGTGGATTCGACGGACGAGAAGCAGACGAACCCCTTCGTCGCGCTGCTGATGAAGGTGATCTTGCTCGGCTTGGTGCCGGTCCTCGTCGCTGCGGTGGTGATTGCCGGGGCTCTCCAGGTGGTGGGGGTGCCCGTTACGAAGACCGTCGTGGCGGATTTTCACCGCCTGACGGCAGGGCCTTCGCATGGCAGCGCCGCTCCCTCGACTGACGCACTGACCGCGGCGAATGCCACCATCGCGACGTTGCGGCAGCAACTGGCGAAGGCGAACGCGCAGATTGCCCAACAACAACAGCAGATTGGCTCACTCCAACAGGCGGTGCAGACGGCGAAGTCGCAGGCGGCCGCCCGTGCGTCGGCCGCTCAGACGGCTGCCGCGGAAGCGTCGATTCTGGCGAAGATGGACCCTGCTGCGGCTGCGCAAGTTCTTGGGAAATTGGCGCCCGCGCAGGCTGCTCAAGTGGTTGCGGCTCTAGGACCCGATGCCGCTTCCCAAATCCTCGCCAGCATGGACGCTGCCCAAGCCGCAAAGTTGCTGGCTGCAGCGTCTGCACTCCCAAAGGCGCCCACAACGGGCAACCAACCGTAAGGACGCGAACGGCGAAAGGAGGTGAAGAGTTGTGAGCGTGCATCTGTCAACGAGTGCGTCGGTGGAGCAGCAGCCGCGGTCGAATCGAAGCGGTGACGCGCTCCAGTCGGTCACCGCAGGGGTGTCTACGGCACTGTTTGCGACGGTTCTCGGGGGGGCGATGGCTCCCGCAGCGACGGGCGCACCGGTCATAGGTTCGTCATCCAAACCGATTGGGCCAACGGATGTTCAAGGTCCACGGACGGGACGCCCAGGAGCGGGGCTGCCGCAGACCGGCCTGCAATCTGCGCGTGGCGTGCCGGCGGATCGAGCGGTCGGGCCAGCCACCACAAAGATTGCACAACGTTCGCCGGGTGAACCGATGCAGACCTCCGGGATGGTGAAGCAGCGTCACCCAGCAGAAGCCCATGGGACGGGCAATCCGCAGCCCCTTCCCATCGGCGTGGCTGCTACTGCTGAGTCAGCGAAGGCGGGCACGCGCGTCTCGGGACCGTCTGCCTGGACGAACCTGCAATCTGTCGGGTCATCTCGACTGCAGCAGAGCAGCGAATCGGACACACCGAATTCCGGTGCCGTTCACCAGGTGACGGCATCGCCGGGCAGCGAGTGGTCTGTATCGGGGGGAAGTCGCACAGGCAGCGACAGCGCAGGACCGGCCCTGAGTGCCTCTGTCGCCAGCGCGAAAGTACGTGGTTTGGCGGGGGAGGGACGTGGTGTTGGGGCGGCTCAGCAGGGGGCGCCTCCAAGCTCCGTCGGGGCGGCGGTATCGGGATCGAATGCGGTTCTCTTCGTCACTGCGCCTGTCTTGGCATCGACATCGTCCCCGGGCGGAAGCCAGCGTATGGGTGACGGGGCGGGGCAACGCGGATCCAGCTGGCGTTATGGAGATCTGGCAGGACTGCAAGGTGTGGCCCAATGGACGGCAGCCGTCGCAGGTTCTGGCGGGGGACAATTGCAGGTCCAGGTGGAACCGCAGGATTTGGGGCCGTTGCTCATCACAGTACATCAATCCGCGGCCGGCGTGTCGATAGTGGTGCAGGCGAACCAGATGCAAACGGTACAGTGGTTCAACCAGCACTTGGCCGCGCTGCAGACGCATCTCGAGCAGCAAGGGATGCAGGTCGCCGGCGTATCCGTTGCGTTCGGCGACGCACAGATGTCGGGTGGAAGCCAGGGTCGGGGCAACGGGAGGCGGGTGCAGGTGGACGAGTTGAAGGTGACCGCCGGGGTTCGCATGCAGGCATCCCCTATCACAGCCACTTGGACACCGACGTCTGCTCGGACCGGTGTATCCGTGGTCCAGCCACCCGGTTCGACGTACGTTCGTTGGGCGTGATCTTCTTCTGGAATGCTCATTTCGCGAGGAGGAGTTGCTGTGAGCGTTTCCTTGACTGGGCCGGGCGGGACGCTGGACAAGAACGCGTTCTTGCAGCTGATGGTCACGCAGATGCAGTACCAGGACCCGCTGCAACCGCAGGACAGCAGCCAGTTCTTGTCCCAGCTTGCGCAGTTCACGGCGTTGGAACAGATGACGAACGTGGCGACCACCGAGTCCCAGGTTCTGTACGTCAATCAACTGGCCACGAGCCAACGGTTGATTGGACAAACGGTGACCGTTCAGGACGCAAACCACGCCGCGCAATCCGGTGTGGTGACCGGAGTGAAGGTCGTCAACGGCGAACCGCAACTGGTGATTGGAGGACAGACGTATTCGCTGACCGATATCGTCGAGATTGGCGGCGAAGGGGCATGAACGTGCCGTGGTTGACACCCCTTTCACCGACGGCACCGACGGCGCAGGACACGCTTCGCAGCGCTCCAGCGACGCGGGCAGACGGCCGTTCGTTTCAGCAATTCGTACAAGAAGCACTCGCAGGCAAGCCGCTGCAGCTGAGCGGTCACGCCAAGGTCCGGCTGCAGGAGCGGGGCGTTCAGTGGTCCGCATCCGACTGGACCAAGCTGCAATCGGCGGTGGAACTGGCGCGTGGGAAAGGCGCGCGGGCCGCCTACCTCGTGTACGGGCCTGTGGGCTTGATTGTCAACGTACCGACTGCGACGGTGGTCACTGCTTTGGAACATACGTCGCAAACCGTGGTCACGAACATTGACAGCGTCGTGGTGGTTTGAGGCTGGACCGACTTGGGGGCCTCGTGGTGGGGACTGACTGATCCGCCACACACCGCGGCTGTAAGGAGGAGAATGGTCATGCTGCGTTCGATGTCCAGTGCGATTTCCGGAATGGATTCATTTCAGACACAACTTGACGTGATTGGCAACAACATCGCCAACGTAAATACACCTGGTTTCAAGGCCGGACGCGTCGACTTTGCAAACGTGTTGAGCCAGACCATTGCCGGCGCGTCGGCGGGCACGCAGAACACGGTCGGCGGCACCAGCCCGCAGCAGGTCGGTCTCGGCGCCAAGGTGGGGGCCATTCAGACGTTGTTCATGCAGGGAGCGCCCCAGTCGACCGGCAACGCGCTCGACGTCGACATCAACGGAAATGGGCTACTGGTTGCGAAGGACAGCAGCGGTGGCACGTACTACACGCGCGCCGGGGATATGAGTCTTGACAACGCCGGCAATTTGGTCTTGCCAAACGGCATGATAGTACAGGGATACACCGCCGCGTCTCCAGGCGGTCAGACCCTCACGCCGATAAACATTTTGAGTCTTGCGCAGGCGGCCAATGTGCCGTCCACCTCGCTGCCTGCTTCACCGAACGTGCAGATTGGCCCCGACGGCGCACTCAGTGTGACACTGACAGATGGAACGCAGAAGACCATCGGCTATCTGGCGCTCGCGACCTTCACCAACTACGGCGGTCTTTCAAGCGCAGGCGACAATCTGTTCACGCAAACCAGCGATTCGGGCGCACCGACGTACGAGCAACCTGGAACCAGCTCGGGTACGTTGCAGTCCGGGTACCTGGAGGGGTCCAATGTGGACTTGACGCAGGAGTTCGCGAACATGATTGTCGCCCAGCGCGGATTTGACGCGAACTCGAAGATGATTGGTACGGATTATCAGATTTTGAACGATGTCGTGAACCTAAAGAACGGTTGATGCAGCAGCGGTGCGGACCGTGCCGACACGGGCGCGCAGAAATGAGGGGTTCCCATGATTCGACTGGAACGCATGAACGGGTCCGAACTGTGGCTCAACCCCGTTCACATTGAATCCGTTGAGCAAACGCCGGATACGGTGATCACTCTGACGAACGGCCACAAGTACATCGTGGCGCAAGGACCCGAAGAGATCACTAGCCTGATTCAGCAGTTTTGGTCGACAACGTCCGTGTGGCCGGGGGCGGGTGGCACCGCAGGCTCGGGTTCACAGGCAAAGGCAGGTGGCTGAGATGGCGAAAACCGTGCGAACGATGCTGGTTATCATCGCCGTCATCGTGGCGATTGCGGCGCTTGGCGCGGGCGGGTACTGGTACCTACATTTGCGTTCCCACGCGCCAAAGCGCATCACCGCCGCACAGCTGCAAGCGTTGCGAGTCGACCTGCCAGAGAACACCACCAACCTGAAGGACGGGCTGATTCAGTTCACCGTCTCGTTGGAGGCGAGTGACGCGGCGACGAAGAAGGAGATTGCCGACCTTTTACCTTCTGTGCAAGACGCCGTGAACAACTGTATGCGGAACTTCACAAAGGCACAGCTGCAAAATGCCACGGGTGTCAAGGACCTTAAGCAGGCCATCATGCAAGCCGTCGACGGACGACTCCCAACGGGCAAGGTGACGAACGTGTACTTCTCGACCATCGTGGTGCAGTGAACGAGAAAGGAGGACCGGTCATGTCCGAGATTCTCTCGCAGGCGGAGATTGACGCATTGCTCTCGGCTCTGAACAGCGGAGAGGTCAAGGCGGAGGACATCCGTGAAGACCCTCAGACCAACCGCGTGCGCTCCTACGACTTTCGCCGCGCGATGCGGTTCTCCAAGGACCACATGCGCATTGTGGAGCGCATCCATGAACACTTCTGCCGACTGCTTGGGACGTACTTCTCGGCACAACTGCGCAGCGTCGTGCAGTTGACGGTGGAAACCGTGGACCAGGTTCCGTATGAGGAGTTCATCCGTTCCATCCCAATCCCATCGGTCGTCCAAGTGGTCGAGGTAGCGCCCCTTCCGGGACGAATCGTGGTGGAGTTCCACCCGCAGGTGGTCTTCGCCATGCTGGACCGCATGATGGGAGGGACCGTGAAGGGGCGCTACCGGGACCGGGAACTCACCGAGATTGAACAGTCGCTCTTCCGCCGACTGGTCCACAACATCCCGGTCTATCTCACAGAGGTATGGGAGAATGTGATCCACCTGGAACCTCGGTTGCTGCACCTCGAGAGCAATCCGCAGTTTCTCCAGTTGACGACGCCGAACGAAACTGTCCTGGTTGTGACCATCAGCGCTCGGGTCGGCGCGACCACGGGGTTTCTCACCGTCTGTATCCCGCACTTGACCGTCGAGCCGGTGATGTCGAAGCTCAGTGCCCAGCGCCTTCTTGGAGCCGCACGATCCGTCGGAGACGACGGACACACGCAAGCGGCGGTCACGAACCACTTGGCGTATGCGGCCGTCGAGGTGGCGGCTGTGCTCGGGGCTGCCGATTTGAGCCTGGAAGAGTTGTTGAACCTTGAAGTCGGGGATGTCATCCCGCTGGCAGCCCCCATCCGCAACCCGATTGCGGTTTCCGTGAACGGCATTCCGACCTATCTCGGGGCGGTTGGGAAATTGCACAAACACTACGCTGTACGCATTGTGGGAGAATGGAAGGAGGTGGAGTCCGTTGCGGCCAGACGAGAAACTTTCGCAAGCGGAGATTGAGGCTCTGCTCCAAGCGCGCGAACAAATGGAGGTTGGCGACGTCCCGGCTCCGCTGTCGGAAGTCGAGCGGGATACCATCGGCGAGATCGGAAACATCAGCTTCGGAACGGCCGCGACGACGCTGTCCAACCTGTTACGCCACCGGGTCGAGATCACGACTCCCGAAGTGCGCGTGATGCGCGTCGACGAGGTTCAAGCAGATTTTCCACAGCCGTACGTCATCGTCACCGTACAGTACACTTCGGGCCTGAGCGGTATCAACGCGCTTGCGATTGAAATCAAGGACGCGAAGACGATTGCGGACCTGATGATGGGTGGAGACGGAACCCACGTTGCTCCGGAACTCAACGAGTTACACCTGAGCGCCGTCGCAGAAGCCATGAACCAAATGATGGGCGCTTCGGCGACAGCGATGTCTGCGATGTTCAACCGACAAATCCACATTTCGCCACCGGTGGTCCGATTTGTTGATCTGGCGAACGGCGAGGCCCCGGACATCGACGGTTCCGAGTGGGTCGTGAACTGCGCGTTCCGGCTCCGGGTCGGGCAACTGCTCGATTCTCGCATCATGCACTGGCTGCCAGTCCCCTTCGCCAAAGATTTGTTACAGTTGGCGAACGAAGCCGTGGGGAATCAAGCTACTGTCGAGACTGGGGACCGTACACCCTTTCCAACACCGGGTCTGACGGCGACGAGGGACGGGTTCTCAGGGATGGGTCCGGTCCATCCGGACGCGATGGTCGGCAAAAGCCGGTTGGACGCACCGGCGGCAGCCTCAGCGGCTTCGTGGAGTGCGGCGGAGGTTGCAGCGGCTCGGCAGGCGTCCGCACCCGTCGCGCCGCCTGCTTCCGCCAGGTCTCTCGAACGGTCTGCAGTCACGCTGGGGCGTCCGGAGTTTCAGGATTTCGGCGAGGTTTCCCTGCAACCGATGCAGCCGCGGAACCTTTCGCTGCTGTTCGACGTGCAGTTGAACGTGACGGTCGAATTGGGCCGCACCAAGCGCCCTATCCGAGAAATATTGGAAATGGCTCCGGGGTCGATCTTGGAGCTCGACAAGCTTGCCGGGGAGCCGGTCGACATTTACGTCAATCAGAAGCGGATTGCCGTTGGCGAAGTGGTCGTGATCGACGAAAACTTCGGCGTACGGGTGACGGACATTCTCAGCCCGGCCGAGCGCGTACAAAGCTTTCGAACGTGAGACGGTCGCGCCGACCGACCGCTTCAGCGCAGGAACTTCAGGGGAAGGGACAGTGAATCAGTCAGATGCCGACAAGAGTATTGGTGGTCGATGACGCGGCGTTCATGCGCATGATGCTGCGGGACATTCTCGTCAAGAACGGGTACGAAGTGGTGGGCGAGGCGTCAGATGGCTTGCAAGCCGTCGAGCGATATCGGGACCTGATGCCGGACGTCGTCACCATGGACATCACCATGCCGGAACTGGACGGCATCGGGGCCCTGAAACAGATTCGGCAGATCAATCCGAACGCCAAGGTGATCATGTGTTCGGCGATGGGGCAGCAGTCGATGGTGATTGACGCCATTCAGGCGGGTGCGAGGGATTTCATCGTCAAGCCGTTTCAAGCGGAGCGCGTGGTGGAAGCACTTCGCAAGGCGGTCCAGTGACGTTTGGCGCCAAGGATGCGGGGAGGGATGGCCATGGCCAAGGCAGGCGTGAGGGGCTGGCAGACGGTTGCCGCTGGGTGTTTCGTATGGATGCGGTCAGGCGACGCCTTCGCAGCCACGTCTCCTACGGTCTCGGATATCGCCGGCAATCCGGTTTGGACGGCACTCAAGTTGCTGGGGTCGCTGGCCGTTCTCATCTGCTTCATCGTGCTGTTCATTCGGTTCCTGGCGAAGCGGGCCCACATCGGTGGCCGTGCCGGAGACCTGAAGGTGGTGGCGGCGAGACAGATAGGGCCCGGAAAGACCGTTCAGGTCATTGAGTGGCACACCCAGCGCTTTCTCATTGGCGTTGGGGAGCAGGTCACGTTGCTAGCGGACCTACCAACGGCCGCAGAGGACAAGGCGGCGTCCGTCGCGCCAGAAGTGGATTTCGCCGATTTGTTGGCCCAGCGCCTTCGGCAGCTGCGCGGTGCCCGCGGTGAGAGCGAGGCGGGACGATGGTGATACATCGTGTACGCCCCGGGACCGTCTGTCGTCCCATTGCCATCTTCTTGGTGGCCTGGATAGGCGGGTGGTTATTCCACTCGGTTCACGGCTTCGCTGCCACCCCTGGGCAGGGGTCCGTCTTGCCCGGCGTCCAGCTGAATCTGGGGACGAGTCAGTCGCCACAATCCGTGGCCAGCACGTTGCAGATCATCCTGTTGCTCACGGTTCTGTCGATTGCGCCTGCCATCCTCGTCCTGATGACGTCGTTCACGCGGATTGTGGTCGTGTTGTCGTTCGTCCGCAACGCGTTGTCGCTGCAGCAGTCACCTCCAAATCAAGTGTTGATTGGGTTAGCGCTGTTCATGACGTTGTTCATCATGCAACCGACGCTTCAGGCCGCGAACCGCGACGCCCTCCAGCCGTATCTACGCGGGCAGATCTCGCAGCAGGTCGCGTTGCAGCGGGCGGAAGATCCGTTCAAGGAGTTCATGGCGAAACACACTCGGCAGCAAGATCTTCAACTGTTTCTCGCGTATCGAAACTTGCCGGAGCCAAAGGCCAACAATCCGGATACCATTCCGATGAGTGCGATGGTCCCGGCGTTCACCATCAGCGAGTTGAAAACGGCCTTTCAAATTGGATTCATGATCTATTTGCCCTTTCTGGTGATTGACCTGGTCGTTGCGACGACGCTGATGTCGATGGGCATGATGATGCTGCCGCCGGTCATGATCTCGCTGCCGTTCAAAATCCTGTTGTTTGTCATGGTGGACGGGTGGTACCTGGTCGTCAAGTCGCTTCTCGCGGGCTACAGCTAGCCGCATGTAGCGGCGAACGACGGCGGATGCCGAGGCACGACAGGGGAAAGAGGGGGACCCGTTCGGTGGACGCGAACTTTATCATCGGGTTGGGCGCAGAGGTGATGTGGGTCATTGTGAAACTGACCGCACCCGTCTTAGGGTTCGGCCTCGCGGTCGGCTTACTGGTGAGTCTCTTCCAGGCCACCACACAGATCCAGGAACAGACGTTGTCGTTCGTGCCCAAGATTGCGGCCGTGATTGTCGCCCTGCTGGTGTTCGGGCCATGGATGCTGACCACCTTGCTGGACTTCAGTCAACATATCCTTGGCAACCTGAACGCGTTTATCCAATGAGTGCCGTCGACTACGCGGCGCTCCACTTCCCACTCTACCTGCTGGTGGTGCTGCGGGTGCTCGGGTTTGTCGGGACGGCGCCAGTGCTGTCCAGCCGCGTCTGGCCAGCGTGGGCGAAGGTCGGTCTCGCCCTGGCCACGGCAGCGTGGATCACCCCGTCCGTCGCCGCTTCGGTACCCGATCCGACCGCGCAACCCGGCGACTTCATCGTGGAAGCGGTGCAGGAAACGTTATTGGGACTTTTCATGGGATTGATTGCGAATCTGTTGGTTGCCGCTGTGACGTTCGCTGGCGAAGCGTTCGACGTGCAAATTGGGTTTTCCAGTGCGGTGTTGTTTGACCCGGGTTCCGGCGCTTCGGTTGGGCTAACGGCCTCGTTCCTCACCTGGGTGTTTACGATGTACTTTCTCGGTGTGGGCGGTCTCGACGGTTTCCTCTTAGCCGTCATGAACTCGTACCATCTGGTACCGCTCGGACATTGGCATCTTCCAGCGAACGCGGGCGACGTGCTGGGACGACTTGCCGGCCTGTGCGTCGCGATTGGGCTGCAGATGGCCGCACCCTTGCTGGTCGCGTTGTTGCTGTCTGACGTGACATTCGCCATGCTGTCCCGCGCAGTGCCGCAGATGAACGTGTTCATCGTCGGAATTCCGGCGAAGCTGTTTGTCGGCTTGGCGCTGTTCGCCGTCGTCATGCCGGGCGTGGTTTATGTACTTGGACAGTTGTTTACAGACCTGTTCCAATCGCTGAGCAGCGCACTCAACTGGATTGGGGCTGGGTGAACCGACCGATGCCAGAGGGCGCGGCGTACGGTTTGTCAGCACGGGGAGATAGGTGAACGGGCATGCGGCGCATCGACCTGCAACGGTTCGCGGAGGAAAAAACGGAGCGCGCCACACCGAAGCGCCGGCGCGATGCGCGTCGACAAGGACAGGTCGCCCGCAGCGGTGAACTGACATCCGCCGTGGTGTTGCTCGCGGGCATCGTCGTGCTGCGAATCAGCGCCGCGAAGGTTTGGGGTGGTTGGTTGTCCTTCATGACCCAGTCGTTCGGCGCGTCCGCCTCACCTGCCGAGTGGACAAACGGGCACCTGCTCGCCGTCGTGCATCAGGTGGTGTGGCTGATGCTCGAACTTCTCGGTCCTGTGTTGGGAACGGTCCTGGTCGTGGGCGGGGCCGTTGGATTTGCACAGGTCGGCCCACTGTTTTTGCCGAACCTGCTGCTGCCGAAGTGGAGTCGCGTCAACCCGCTTGAGGGTGTGAAACGTCTGTGGAGCCGACGGACCCTCGTCGAAGCCGCCAAGGCGCTCGTGAAGCTTTGTATCACGGCAGGGGTTGCGTACGCCGGGGCCCAGCGAATCAGCGGGACCGTGGCGCAGTTGATGCAAGTGGACGTTCGAGCGCTGGCCGGTGTGCTCGGTCAGTTGATGTTTCAAATGGTGATGGAGATTGCGGCGTTGTTCGTGGTCCTGGCTTTCTTGGATTACCTCTTTCAGCGGCTGGAGTTTGAGCGAAGCATCCGCATGTCGCGGGAAGAGATTCGACAGGAGTACCGCCAACAAGAGGGCAACCCCATCATCCGCAGTCAACTCCGCCAGCGCGGTCGCCGGCTCGCCATGCGCCGCATGATGCAGGAAGTCCCGAAAGCCGACGTGGTCGTCACCAACCCCACGCATCTGGCCGTGGCACTCCGTTACGACGCGCAGACGATGCACGCACCGCAGGTGATCGCCAAGGGGAAGGACGAGATTGCGGCGAAGATCCGCGAGACGGCCCGGTCGGCCAACGTGCCGGTGATGGAAAATCGGCCTTTGGCGAGGGCGTTGTATCAGGATGTTGAAATCGGTGAATTTGTTCCGGAAGCTCTGTTCCGCGCCGTGGCCGAAGTTTTGGCCGCTGTGTACCGCATGCGACAGGGAAGCCCGAGGAGGTGAGAACGGTGAAACGATCTGACTTGACGGTCATGGCAGCCGTCATCGGCATCGTGGTGATGATGGTCGTCCCGCTGAACCGGGGACTGTTGGATGTCCTGCTCATCATCAACCTCTTCGTGTCGTTGACGGTGTTGATGGTGGCCATGAACACCCAACAACCGCTCGACTTTTCGGTCTTCCCGTCCTTGCTCCTCATCACCACCCTGTATCGGCTGGCACTGAACGTGTCGTCCACTCGGCTCATTTTGACGCAGGGCGACGCCGGTGACGTGATCCGCACCTTCGGCGAGTTTGTCACCTCTGGCAACCTGGTGGTCGGTTTCATCATTTTCCTCATCCTGGTCGTCATTCAGTTCATTGTCATCACACGTGGTGCGGAGCGCGTCGCAGAGGTGGCGGCGCGGTTCACCCTCGACGCCATGCCCGGCAAACAGCTGTCGATTGACGCAGACCTGAACTCCGGACTCATCACCGAGGCGCAAGCGCGTGAGCGGCGCTCGATGATTGAGCGCGAGGCGGATTTCTACGGTGCCATGGATGGCGCGTCGAAGTTCGTGAAGGGGGACGCCATTGCATCGATGTTGATTGTCGGCATCAACATCGTGGGCGGTCTCATCATCGGCATGGTGGTGAAGCATACCCCCGCGTCCCAGGCGCTGCAGACGTACACCGTGCTGTCCGTCGGCGATGGCCTGGTGAGCCAGATTCCAGCCCTGCTGCTGTCGACGGCGACCGGCCTGATGGTCACTCGGGCAGCATCCGAAGCGAACCTGGGCTCCGACGTGGTCCAACAGGTGTTTGCGTTTCCTCGCACCTTGTACGTCGTGGCAGGGGCCATTGGCTTGCTCGGCCTGTTCACGCCGATTGGACTCCTTCGGACACTACCCGTCGCAGGCGCCGCTGCGTTCGGCGCGTACCGGGTTCAGCGCCGGGCGTCGGAACTGCAGGAGAAGCGGGCTGAGCAGGCGACGCGAACAGAACAGGCGCAGACCAAGAAGCCGGAGAGCGTCCTGTCGCTCATGGCGGTCGATCCAATCGAATTCGAGTTCGGTTACGCGTTGATCCCGATTGTCGACAGCCAACAGGGTGGCGATCTGATGGAACGTGTGGTACTGATTCGGCGCCAGATTGCCCTTGAGTTGGGGTTGGTCATCCCCTCCATTCGATTGCGCGACAATATTCAACTCCGTCCGTCCGAATACGTCATCAAAGTAAAAGGTGTTGAGGTGGCGAGAGGCGAATTACGCATAGGACACTGGTTGGCCATGAGCGTCGGTCCGGAAGACCCGGGTGTGCGCGGCGTCCCGACGAAGGAACCGGCATTCGGACTGCCGGCCTTGTGGGTGACGGGCGACATGCGTCAACGGGCGGAGGCCGCTGGCTACACGGTGGTCGACCTTCCGTCGGTCGTGGCCACGCACCTGACAGAGGTGCTCAAGCGGCACGCTCACGAGTTGCTCAGTCGTCAAGACACAAAGAACCTGCTCGACCACGTGCGGGAAACAGCTCCGGCCCTGGTGGACGACGTCATCCCCGGTACGCTGTCGCTGGGGGATGTGCAACGAGTATTGGCCAACCTCCTCGAGGAAAAGGTGTCCATCCGAGATCTGGTGACCATCCTCGAGACCTTGGCGGACGCCGGCCGCACCACGAAGGACACGCGGCTCTTGACGGAATACGTGCGCCAGGCGCTGTCCCGCCAGATTTGCCACCAGTTCCGGGTGCCGGGCGAACCGCTGACGGCCATCACGTTTGCCCCGGGCGTGGAGGATGCACTGAAGAACAGTTTGGTTCACCATGAAGGGGATACGTTCCTCAACCTGGACGCCCAGGCCGCGGGGCAGATGCTGCGAAGGGTGAAGGAGGAACAAACCAAGTTGGCGGGCGCGGGCAAGATGCCGGTCTTGGTGGTCCATCCGCAGCTGCGGGTACCGCTTCGCAGGTGGCTGTCGCGGACGTTGCCGGACTTGGCGGTCCTCAGCTATAACGAACTCGATCCTGCGGTCGACATCGAGAGTGCAGGGGTGGTGAATCTCTGATGATGATTCGTCGCTACATCGTCAAGGAAATCCCGGAAGCGGTCGTGATGATCCGCCGTGAACTGGGCAAGGACGCGGTGATCTTGAACACGCGGAAGGTCTGGGTGAAGCAGTGGTTCGGTCTGTGGAGAACGCGCCGGATTGAGGTGGTGGCGGCCACGGGGGACGACGTGCCGCGGCGGGCGCCTGCGGGATTGGCCTCGGCGGAGCCGAAGGTGGACAAGCCAACCCCAACGCGCACGCCTCAGCAGCGCGTCGACCGGTTGAGCAGCATCGCTGCAGACGAAGTGCAGCAGCTGTGGAACGAGATCGCCCAATTGAAGCGCTACATCGACGCCACGGGGCGCTTGCGCACGGTCCAACAGTGGATGGACCGCCTGCGGGAGCACCTCGCGGCGCAACAGGTGCACCCAACGTACATCGAGGTGCTGTTGGAAGCGATGCAGCGGATACAGGAGAGCCAGCCCAATGGGACACCCCTCGCCGTGCAGCCGTTCGACCAAGTGCGGCAGACGTTCATCCGGGCTGTCCAGGATGCCCTCGGTCCGTTGCGAGATGCCAAGGAGCTGGGAAGCGAGACGCGCGTCGTCGCGTTTGTGGGCCCAACCGGCGTCGGCAAGACGACCACGATTGCAAAGCTGGCCGCTCAACATGTGCTGAAGGGTGACCGAAAAGTCGGGCTCATCACAACGGATACATTCCGGATTGCGGCCGTGGACCAGTTGCGAACCTACGCGAACATCCTGAGTGTTCCGCTCCAGGTCGCCTATGAACCGTCCGAGTTGCCGGAGGCACTGGCGGCGCTTTCGGATTGCGACCTCGTCTTGGTGGATACCACGGGCCGCAACTTTGCGAAAGAAGCGGCGCTGGAAGACCTCCGCCGGCTGTTGTCGGCCGTACCGTTTGACGAGGTCCACCTCGTGGTCTCACTCACGGCGAAGGCGGATGACATTGACGTGTTGGCGACCGGGTTTGCCGAGTTGCCCGTAACCCATGTCGTTCTGACCAAGATCGACGAAACGCGGACGTACGGGGCGTTCCTCAACCTGTTGATGAAGTTGGGCCGGCCGCTGTCCTACATGACGATGGGACAGAATGTCCCCGACGACATCGCGGTGGCATCCGTGGAGCGGCTGTTGAAGCTCACCACCGGAGGTGCTGCGTCGTGAGCGACTCGATGGGGGATCAGGCACAGCGATTGCGCGAGCGCGTCCTGCAGGCCCGAGCAGAACACGCCGAGGGGCCTCGGGTGATTGCGGTCAGCAGTGGGAAGGGTGGGGTCGGGAAGTCCAACATCTGTATCAACTTTGCGCTGTGCCTGCGGCAGCATGGGCAGCGAGTGTTGGTCCTCGATGCCGACGTCGGATTCGCCGACGTCGAAGTGCTGTTGGGCGTGCATCCTCCCCATACTTTGGTGGATGTGATGAACGGTTTGAGCATCTGGGATGCTGTGGCGGAAGACAAGTCTGGATTGCCGTTCCTGTCGGCGGGCAGCGGTATCACGGACATCCATGCGTTGCATCCCGCCCAGATCTCCCGGATGTTCGCCGAACTGACGCTGCTGCACGAACAGTACGACGTGGTGCTGATTGACTGTGGCGCCGGGTTTGGCGAAAATGTCGCGCGACTGCTTTCTGCTGCGGACGATATCTTTCTCGTCACGACGCCGGAACCGACCGCTATCGCCGACGCCTACGCGCTGATGAAGATGCTCTCCGTCCGCGGACGTGTGCCTCGCACTCGGTTGATTGTCAACCGCGTGCCGAGTTTTGTCGTGGGGAGAGAGACAGCGGAAAAGCTGCAACTTGTCGTGTCGCGTTTTCTGGATTGCGAGCTCGGGGTGCTCGGGTACATTTTGGAAGACGCGACGGTTGCGCGGTGTGTGATGAACCAGGTCGCACTGGCGGCGGCGTATCCAGAAAGTTCAGCAACCCGGTGCGTTCGGCAGTTGGTTCATAACTACGTCACGGACAGCTCAGCGGCTCCCGAGCGAGGGATGCGCTGGTTCCTACAACGATTGTTCCAACGCGTCGGCGGTTGGCGTGCCGCCGATTCGACCCACTCTGCGTAAAGGAGGTATACTCCATGGAAGACACGGGGGTCGTTGTGTTTCGCGTCCGCGACCGTCTGTACGGTGCTCTCGTCGAACACGTCTACTCCGTGGAGCAGCACTTGGTCGTCACGCCCGTGCCCATGACGCCCCCTTGTATTCTGGGGTTGACGGTGTTGCGGGGAGAAGTGGTGCCGGTTGTGGACGTGCGGCCGCGCTTCGCCGCTGCTCCGACACTGGCCGGCGTCGCGCACAGCGGCGACCACGCAGGGTGTGAGACCGTCGAAGAGCCGGGCCAGCAGGCCGACGGCTGCGAGACGATTGGACGGCCTTTCGAGAGTCGGGGGGATTCGGACGAGCAAGATGAGTCGAGCGTTCCCTTCACATTGGTGGTCGATGTGCGGGGCAACTGGTGTGGGTTTCTGGTCGACGACGTGGTGGACGTGTGCCGCGTGCATCGCGATGAGATTCACCCGGCGCCGCGGTTTGCAGGCGGACCGGATGCGCTCCACCTGGAAGGTTGGGTGCGCCGGGGCGAGGAACTCTACTTCGTCGTCAACTTGCCGGGTTTTCTGACGGAGTGGGAGACCTCGCAGGTCGAATCGGCCCGCAACCGTCGGTAAGGTGCAAAAGGGGGGTTCTTGTGCGTTCACCATTTGTTTGGACTCGTCAGCACGCGGACTTGTTGAGTGAGGTTGGAAACATCGGTGCCGGGCACGCAGCGACCGCGTTGTCGGAACTGCTGCAACAACCCGTTCGCGTATCGCTGTCGAACGCGCGGCTCTGCCCATTTGCGGAGATTGCCGAGGTGGTGGGCGGACCCGAGGCCCTCATTGTGGGTGTTTTGATTCGCGTCAGTGGGGACCTCGGGGGTCACATCCTGCTCATTCTGCCACCTGCGAGCGCCCGGAGCCTCGTCGCGGCGGTCCTGCCGGTCGAATCGTTGGGGGATGAGTTCACTGAGCTGTCGGTGTCCGCCCTCGCGGAAATCGGGAATATCCTGTGCGGCGCGTACCTGACGGCTGTATCGGAATTGACGTTGCGGCGCTTTGTTCCCTCCGTTCCAGCAGTGGCGTGTGACATGGCGCTGTCCGTTCTCGATGTGAGCCTGTTGCCGGCGGGGGAGGTATCCGACGATGTCATCCTGGTCGATACCCAGGTGGAGACGGAGCAGTCCGCTCTGAAGGAGCCTTGCCTCCTCCTACTGCTGCCAGACCCACAGTCGTTCCAGGCCTTGACCGAGGGGTTGTTCCCATGAACCTTTCCGACCCCGGTACTTCGGATGCCGCCCGTCAGGAACTGCACCCGGTGGTTCGCATCGGAATTGCTGCCTGGGCGCTGGCGGAGCCGCCGGCCGTGCTGGTGACGACGGGGTTGGGTTCCTGCGTTGGCGTGGTCCTCTATGACGACGCACTGGGCGTAGCTGCGATGGCCCACGTCATGCTGCCCACGGCAAGCCTGGAGTCCGCTCCCCGGGCGTCGAAGTATGCGGACTTGGCCGTGCCGTTTCTGATTCAAGAGCTCGTGGGACGGGGCGCTGCCCTCACGCGGTTGCGCGCTAAATTCGCCGGCGGCGCACAGATGTTCAAACTGCCGGGAAAGTCGGACTTGATGCGAATTGGCCCGCGAAACGTGGAAGCCGTGGAACGCGCCCTGACCGCGTCTGGGATTCCCATCGCGGCGAAGGACTGCGGCGGCTCGATTGGCCGTACCATCGCGTTTCACACGGTTGATCGCCGCTTGCACGTGCGGACGGCAAAGTACGGGACCTACGTGTTATAGGACAAGGCGTCGCCTCGGTCGTTCCATCGGATGTCGCCAGCCGTCTCCGATACACACCCAGCGACTGCGGAGGGAGAACACAGATGCGAAACCTCGTCACGGTGTATGCGGTACTGTTGATTCTCGTGATTGGGCTGCTATGGTTGGCACGTCGATTCAGCACCGGCGGGCGCGGTGCGACCGCTTTGCGCGACCGCCTCGTCGAATGGCTGCGCAGTCCGTCCAGGAGCCAATCGCCCCCGCCGACCGCCCCATCGAAACAGGCCCGGCCAGACCCAGCCGACGCAGATCGAGTCCTAGCGGTACTGGACGACTTGTACGGTGAATTCCGGGACGAAACAGCCGCTCTGCGCCGAGATTTCGCCGCTGCGCTGGAGGCGTTGCATCGCGAAGTGGAGGAGCGCTTGCAAGCCCTGGAACAGCCGTCACGGCCGCTTGATGAGGGGGTTGATTCGGCGCAGCGCACGTCGCTCGCTCCCGAGTCGGGACGGGCGGGAACCCGGCTGGATCCACCTCCGATGAAGGTGCTATTGGGTGGACAGCGCGTCTCGCTGGACGCCGGGGGCTCGACCCTCTCGGTGGAGGAGGGCGATGTGGCGCGCCGGACCGGGCGTTCTGTGGAGGATGTTTCGGGAACGGCGTCGGAAAGCGCCGGCGAGGTCAGCGGGGGATTGGACGCGCCAACGTCAGGTGCCATACAGCAGGAGGATCCGTTCTCCCTGAGCGCAAGCCACCAAGAAGCCCTGGCCCGCCTGGAAGCCGGACAGCCTCGTGACAGGGTCGCCCGCGAGCTGGGCATCGGTCTCGGGGAGGTCGCGATTCTCGAGAGAGTGTTCCTTCGCAGACAAGGCGGCTGACCACCGTCGGCAAACGGCGGGAGTTGGTCGGAAATCGCCGACCGCCTTGCCGAGTCGGTTTGGTTATGATATATTCAAAGACAGTGTGATTGCCCGCTTGACGCGGAGAACACACGCCTGCGGACGTTTCATCTGGTCCCCTTGCGGGGGATGGAGCGGGCGAAACAGGCGGAGGACAAACCGAGGAGGAATCGACGTGGCCATTATTTCCATGAAGCAACTGTTGGAGGCCGGCGTGCATTTCGGTCACCAGACCCGGCGCTGGAACCCGAAGATGGCGAAGTACATCTTCACGGAGCGCAACGGCATCTACATCATCGACCTGCAGAAGACGGTCCGCAAGGTGGAAGAGGCGTACAACTTCGTACGGAACCTGGCGGCGGAAGGCAAGACCATCCTGTTCGTCGGCACCAAGAAGCAGGCGCAGGAGGCTGTGAAGGAAGAAGCGACCCGGTCGGGCATGTTCTACGTCAACCAGCGCTGGCTGGGGGGTACGCTGACCAACTTCCCGACCATCCAAAAGCGGATTGCACGGTTGATTGAGTTGGAGCGGATGGAAGAGGACGGCACGTTCGACGTTCTGCCGAAGAAGGAAGTCATTCTGCTCCGCAAGGAGATGGAACGGCTGGAGAAGTTCCTCGGCGGTATTAAGAATATGAAGAAACTGCCGAGCGCGATGTTTGTGATTGACCCTCGGAAAGAGCGCATTGCGGTCGCGGAAGCGCGGAAACTGGGGATTCCTATCGTCGCGATTGTCGATACCAATTGCGACCCCGACGAGATCGATTACATCATTCCGGGCAACGACGACGCGATTCGCGCCGTGAAGCTCCTGACGAACAAGATGGCGGAAGCGGTCCTCGAAGGTGCGCAACAAGGCGCGGAGGAGACGACGACAGCGTAAGGCAAGTTCGGATGGGCTGATGTACAGGTGGCGGGGTGGTGAGTGCCAAGCGCCTCACCACCCTTTTCGCGCGACCCAGTACGCGCAGGAATCGTGAGGAGGTAGGCAACATGGAGATCACAGCGGCAATGGTGAAGGAACTCCGCGAAAAGACAGGCGCGGGGATGATGGACTGCAAGCGTGCGCTGACGGACGCCAATGGAGACATGGAGCGCGCCACGGAGTTGCTGCGCGAGAAAGGGCTTGCGTCCGCGGCAAAGAAGGCAGGCCGCGTGGCGGCGGAAGGCATCGTTGAGGCGTACATCCACGGCGGCGGGCGGATTGGCGTCCTCGTCGAAGTGAATTCGGAGACCGACTTCGTGGCGAAGAACGAGTCGTTCCGGAATTTTGTCCACGACATCGCGATGCACATCGCAGCGGCTGGACCGCAGTACGTAAGGCGAGAAGAAGTGCCACAGGAAGTGGTCGAGCACGAGCGGTCCATCCTTCGCGCGCAGACGCTGAACGAAGGCAAGCCGGAACACATCGTGGACAAGATTGTGGAAGGTCGCGTCGACAAGTTCTTCAAGGATATCTGCCTGTTGGAACAGCCGTTCGTCAAAGATCCGGACAAGACTGTGGAGCAGCTCCTGAAGGAAACCATCGCGCACATTGGAGAAAACATCAGCATCCGACGGTTCGCCCGGTTCGTCGTGGGGGAAGGAATCGAGAAGCAGGAGACCAACTTCGCCGAAGAAGTGATGGCGCAGATCCGGGGCTGACGTGCGGTTGGTCCGTGGGGAACACCTTGCGTGTTCCCCTTTTCTATAGCCGCTCGTCCACGGAACGTGAACCGTCCCGTCGCGAGTCGTCGGATGCCATTTTGTCGACCTGCGTGTTATATTGAGGAGCAGGGCAACCACAGATCGGAGGAGTTTGGATGGCGGTACCGAAGTACAAGCGTGTGGTCCTGAAGCTGAGCGGCGAAGCGCTCGCGGGGGAGGCAGGATACGGCATCGACCCACAGATGATGCACAAGGTCGCCGGTGAAGTGAAAGAAATTGTCGATCTGGGGGTGGAGGTGGCGGTTGTTGTCGGTGGGGGCAACATCTGGCGCGGCATCTCCGGTAGTGCGAAAGGCATGGACAGAACCACGGCGGACTACATGGGGATGCTGGCCACCGTACTGAACGCCCTTGCCCTTCAAGACGCGCTGGAAAAGATGGACGTCGATACGCGGGTTCAAACGTCCGTCGAGATGCGCCAGGTGGCTGAACCGTACATCCGCCGGCGGGCAGTCCGGCACTTGGAGAAGAAGCGGGTCGTCATCTTCGCCGGTGGGACGGGAAATCCGTACTTCTCCACAGATACGACCGCGGCGCTGCGGGCTGCGGAGATTGAGGCGGACGTCATCCTGATGGCGAAGAATGGCGTGGACGGCGTGTACAGCGCCGACCCCTTGAAACATCCGGATGCAGTGAAGTACGACCAACTGGAATTCTTCGACGTGCTGAGCCGCGGACTCGGGGTGATGGACTCCACGGCCACGTCGCTGTGCATGGACAACGACATCCCGCTGTTGGTATTCTCCATTTCTGAGCCGGGTAATATTCTGCGCGCCGTCATGGGTGAGGCGGTTGGCACTATCGTAGGGAGGCAGACACATGCTGAATGACGTAATCGCAAACGCCGAAGAGCGGATGGAAAAGGCGCTCGGCGTCCTGAAGAAGGAACTGGTGACGATTCGGGCGGGCCGCGCGTTGCCCTCCATGTTGGACAAAGTGACCGTGGAGTATTACGGCGCCCAGATGCCTGTCAACCAGGTGGCGACGGTCAGCGCCCCGGAGCCTCGGCAGTTGGTGATTCAGCCATGGGACAAAAACATGCTGAGTGAGATTGAAAAGGCCATTCAAAAGTCCGATCTCGGCTTGAACCCAATGAACGACGGCGTCGTCATTCGGCTCATCATTCCAGCGCTCACCGAACAGCGTCGGCAGGAACTCGTCAAAGTTGTGCGCAAGACGGCCGAGGAATCTCGCGTAGCCATCCGCAACGTCCGGCGCGATGCGAACGATGAGTTGAAAAAGCTGGAGAAGTCCGGCGAAGCCTCGGAGGACGAGGTTCGCCGCGCTTCCGAGAAGGTCCAGGCGTTGACCGACCGGTTCGTCGGCGAAGTCGACAAGGTGTGTTCCGCGAAGGAGAAAGAAATCCTCGAGGTGTGAGCGGGATTTCGAAGGGGGCGATAGGGGGATGAAATGGCGACTCCGTCGGGCGGTACCGGAGCAGACTTCTGAACCCCTGGTGCCGTCCCGCGAGAATCTGCCTGGCCATATCGCCATCATCATGGACGGAAACGGCCGGTGGGCACGGAAGCGGGGATTGCCGCGTATTGCCGGACATCATGCCGGCATGTCGGCCGTGCGCGAGATCATCCGGGCCTGCGACGAGCTCGGCGTACCCTGCCTGACGCTGTACGCGTTCTCGACCGAGAACTGGAAGCGCCCGCGCGCCGAGGTCGAGTATATCATGCGGCTGCCCGAGGAGTTCTTTCGGACCGAGATTGAAGAGCTGGTGGATCGCGGGGTCCGCGTGCACTTCATCGGCGACTTGGAGCGGCTGCCGAGGTACACGCTGGACATCGTCGCGAAGACGCTGGAGCAGACGCAGCACAACTCGGGTATGACCGTCAATTTCGCGCTCAACTACGGCGGACGTGCCGATGTGCTGGCGGCTGCGCGACGGTACGCCGAGCGAGTGCAGGCGGGCCAGGCCACGTGGGCGGAGCTCACCGAGGAAACATTCTCCCGCTGCCTGTCGACTGATCACTGTCCGGACCCGGATTTGGTGATTCGCACGAGCGGGGAGGTGCGGCTGAGCAACTTTCTCATCTGGCAAGCGGCGTATGCGGAGTTGTGGTTCACCGATGTACTATGGCCTGATTTCGACCGGCGCGAGTTGCACCGCGCAATCGCGGACTACCAGCGGCGGAAGCGGAGATTCGGCGGATTGAAGTAGGTGGCGTGTTGCTGCGAAAGCGTGTGATTACAGGGGTACTTGGAGGAGTCATCGTCGTCTGCGGCCTGGCATTCGGTCTCACGGCTTGGCGGGTGGTCGTGTCCGTCGGTTGCCTCTGGGCGATGCTCGAGTTCGCGGCGCTGGCCAGGCAGTCGTGGTATCAGCTGTGCAGCGTATTCGCTTCGTGCGTCGTCCTGTGGATGATCTGGGGGCGGCCCGCTTTCAACCTGCCCCTGGCTGAGGCGGTGGTGGCTGCATTTCTCGCCATCCCGGTCTTGCTCGGCAACCGAACGTCCGTCCAACAGTCTGCCTTCGTCGCCATCGGGGCGCTGTACATCGGGTTTGGCGGGTTGAGTCTGGTCAGCATTCGGGCCACCCATCCCGGGTGGGCGTGGCTGCTTCTCTATCTCTTCAGCATCTGGGCGACCGACACGGCCGCCTATTTCGTCGGCGGCGCCGTCGGCGGACCGAAGCTGTGGCCATCGGTGAGTCCGAACAAGACCGTGAGCGGAGCGGTCGGCGGGCTCGCAGCTGCTGCCGTCGTCGCCGTGGCCGCGGGTTGCGCGTTTATTCGGCCCTCGGGGTGGTCGACGTACTTGATATTCGGCGTCGTGTGTTCGCTCTTCGGGCAGTTGGGGGATCTCGTTGAATCCGCGTACAAGCGGACGGCGGGCGTCAAGGATTCCGGCAGCCTGTTGCCTGGGCACGGCGGTATGCTGGACCGCGTCGATGGGTTGCTGTTCGCGGCACCGGCCGCGGCGTGGATGCTGGCGCACGGGGTCTGGATGCACATCTGAGGTTGGCCTCTGCCCGGCCGCGAGTGGCGACGTGTCAGGGGGATGGTTATGACGAAGTCCATCACCGTTCTCGGCTCCACAGGGGTCATGGGACGATTGACGTTGGACGTGGCGGCTCACCTCGGCGGTGAGATTGCTGTGACGGCACTGGCTGCTGGGCAGAATGCGCGACGGTTGGCGGAACAGGTGGTACAGTTTCGCCCGCAGTACGTCTCCGTCGCCAATCCAGAGACCCGAGACGAGTTGTGCCGTCTGCTCGATGGGTCCGGGTGCGTTCCGGAGATTGGCGTCGGGCCCGAGGGGTTGGCCCGGGCGGCAGACGTACCGACGGATGTGGTGGTCACCGCCGTCGTCGGGGCGGTTGGGTTGATTCCGACATGGCGGGCGATCTCGCGAGGCGCCACCATCGCCCTCGCGAATAAGGAGACACTGGTGGCGGCTGGCGACCTGGTGATGCCGTATGCGGCAGCGCGTGGCGCAGCGATTCTGCCGCTCGACAGTGAACACTCCGCCATCTTTCAGTGCCTTCAGGGAGCGACCGGATCGACCGTGTCACGGTACCTGTTGACGGCTTCTGGCGGGCCGTTTCGGCAAACGCCGGCCTCGGAACTCGCACAGGTCACGGCAGCCGACGCGCTCCGCCACCCGACTTGGTCGATGGGCCGCAAGATTACGGTCGACTCTGCTACCTTGATGAACAAGGGTCTGGAGGTGATTGAGGCGCATCATTTGTTCGCGGCGTCGTATGATACTATAGAGGTGGTTGTACACCCTCAGAGCGTGATCCACTCCATGGTGGAATTTGCCGATGGTGCGGTTCTGGCGCAGCTGGGAGTGCCCGACATGCGGGTACCCATCCAGTTCGCATTCACCTACCCGAAACACCTCCCGCGCCCAGATCAGCGGTTGAACTTTGCGCAACTGCAGCAGTTGACCTTTGAAGCCCCAGATGTTGAGCGGTTTCCGTGTCTACGTCTCGCACGGGCGGCGGGTGAGGTTGGCGGGTACGCGCCCTGCGTGATGAACGCGGCGAACGAGGTCGCCGTTGAGGCGTTTTTGCAGGGGCGCCTGTCGTTTACCGGGATTTCGGCGGTCGTCGAAGAGACGCTGGGCCGCATCCCGTCAGGGCATCCGAACACCGTTGAGGACGTCGTGCAAATGGATGAGGAGGCGCGCTCGGTCGCAGTGCAGATTGTACGGGAAAGCAGGTGACGCGGCTTGGGAATCGCCTTCCTGATGGGTGCCCTGAAAGCAGTGGTCGCCGTGGTGCTGGTGTTCCTCGGGAGCATCGTGATCCACGAATTCGGCCACTTCATCGTCGCGAAGTGGTGCGGCGTCGCGGTGCCCACGTTTTCGGTCGGATTCGGCCCGAAACTTCTCCGGTGGGTCCGCGGCGGCACCGAATACTCCATCCGCCCATACCTGTTCGGCGGGTTCGTACAGCTTGCCGGAGAAGTGCCGCAGGACTCCCTGTTTCGGCTCGGTGAGGAGATTTCCGTGGTGCTCGACGACCATCAGCGGATCATTCAGGTAGGAGAACCACAGGACGTCCCGCACGGAGAGCGGGCCGTGCTGCGTGCGCTCGACTTGACGGATCGGCTGACGATGACGCTCGAGACGGACAACGGGGTTCACACCTACCACGTCAAGCCCCATGCCCGTCTGATGACGAACGCCCGCAATTCGATGCCCATTGTGGAGCGACACGAGCAGGTCTTGGGCAAACCGCTGTGGCAGCGTGCGAGCATCATTCTGGCTGGCCCGGTGATGAACTTTTTGCTCGCTGGGGTGCTGTTCGCTGCAGTCTTCATGCACATCGGGGTGCCGCTGAACACGCCGGTCGTCGGAGCCGTCGAGCCGGGGTCGCCGGCGCAGACGGCCGGACTGGTGGCCGGGGACAAGGTGTTGGCGGTCAACGGACAACCGTTGACGACCTGGATGTCGCTGGTACAGGCGATTCAGTCGGATACGTCGAAACCGCCGGCGCCGCTTCAGTTGCAGGTGGAGCACCAAGGCCAGGTGGAGACGCTACAGGTGACGCCCCGTTTGACAGCCAACGGTCCGCAGTTGGGGATTCAGCAACCCGTGACGTTTCAACCGGCGAAGACCATTCCAACCGGCTTTGCCACTGTCTACACTGCGTCGGCCGGGACCCTTGGCGTGCTGTTTCACCAGGTCATTCAACACCACCAGTTCCAGGACCTGTCGGGGCCCGTCGGGATTGCGGACGTGATTGGGCAGCAGGCCCAAAGCGGCGTCTGGAACGTGCTTATGATTGCGGGTATGCTCAGCCTCAACCTCGGCCTGATGAACCTGCTCCCGATTCCGGCACTGGACGGCGGGCGGCTGTTGTTCATGATTGTGGAGTTGTTCCGAGGCAAGGCGCTCGACCCTCGGAAGGAAGGACTGGTTCACGTCGTGGGCTTCGCCCTGCTCATGTTGTTCGGTGTGATGATCACGTACCGGGACGTGTTGCGCCTGTTTTAAAGCCCCGGCGAGAGCGCGTGGGAGTTGAGGTGATTGGATGGAATCAGCACGAGAGACGGCCGAACGGACGTCGAGCCACGTGGAGGACCTGCTGTCCCGCGTCGCGCGTGTGGAGGTGGCGCCGGCGTCGGGGCGTGTCTGCGTGCAGCTACAGCCGTGGTTGCCGAATGAACCATCGCTTGCTTCGGGCGGCGCGGAGGTCGAGCCGACAGACCTGTCGGCGGCCGCGGCGGCGCAGCGCGTCGAGGCGTTTCGTGCCTTGGAACGGGTGTTGGGGCAGCATCTCGGCGACAGTTGTCAATGGACCGTGGTGTCTCAACTCATTCCGTCCATCGCGGACAAGCTCCAGCGGGCCTCCGTGGACGAGGCTCTATCGGCGCTTTTGGCGTTTTTCGCAGAAGAGGAAGGGTTGGTGGGGCACATGCTGCGCCACGCGCAGCGGGTCATCTCGCTGGGCACAGCTGCGCCGGAGCCGGACCACCCCGGGGTGTCCATCCACTTGTTGCTCGGGAGTGAAGCCGAGTGCAGTCAGGCGGTGAAGAAGGCTGCCGATACCTGGCTGGAGGCGCACTTCGCGCGCGTATTCGGTTGGAGGGTCCGGTGTGCCCTGGGCGTCGATACCGCCGCGCCGTTGCGTGGACAAGCCCTGCGAGAAGCACTGAACGACGCAGAGCGGCGTGAGGTTGCGGAAATTCTCGCCCGCGAACAAGAGCTGGCCGCGTCGAAGGCCGCCTCGCCAACAGAGGAGCAGAGAGACGGCGGCGAGCGGCCGTACGTGCGCCGTCGGAGAGATGACGAAGAGCCCGCACAGCCCTTGTGCATCGGACGTGCCATCGAGGAGGACCCAATCCCTATCCGCCAGATTGCCGACGAGATGCGCCGCGTGGTGGTCGAGGGGCGCGTGTTTCGTCACGAGACGCGCACCCTGGCGAGCGGCCGCACGCTCGTCCAGTTCAACATCACGGATGACGAGGATTCCATCTCGGCGAAACTGTTCGCCTCGACAGACCGTCAGTTGCAGGCCCTGGCGGACCTGCGCGACGGCGTGCGGGTCCGGCTGCAAGGGTCGGTGCAGTTCGATACGTACGCGAAAGAACTGGTTCTGATGGTACAGGACATGCAGCCAGCCGCGGTTCGCGAGCGGACGGACGACGCGCCGGAGAAGCGGATTGAACTGCACCTGCACACGGCGATGTCGAGTCTCGACGGCGTGACGCCGGTGGCGGCATTCATCGAACAAGCGGCGAAATGGGGTCACCCTGCCATTGCGGTGACGGACCACGGCGGCGTGCAGGTGTTCCCGGAGGCCTACGAGGCGGGACGTAAACACGGGGTGAAGGTGCTGCTCGGTGTTGAGGCGTACGTCGTCGACGACGGTGCCCCCATTGTCTACCGACCGGCCGCGGTCGACCTTGCACAGGCCACGTTTGTCGTGTTTGACACCGAGACGACCGGCCTCAATGCGCGCGAAGACACGTTGATTGAACTGGCCGCGGTCAAAGTCGCGGGCGGCGAAGTGGTCGATACGTTTGCCATCTTGATTGACCCGGAGCGTACACTGTCTGCGAAGATATCGGAGCTTACGGGAATCACCCAAGACATGGTAACGGGTCAGCCGAAGCTGGACGAAGCTTTGCGGCGGTTCCGCGACTTTGCTCAGGACGCTGTGATGGTCGCGCACAATGCGGAGTTCGACGTCGGGTTCCTCGGCCAGTGCGCGCGCCGCGTGGGGATGCCGGACTGGACACAACCGGTGATAGACACCCTCGCGCTCGCCCGTTCGCTGTTTCCGGGAGAGAAGAACTATCGGCTCAAGACGCTCACGCAGAAGTTCGAGGTGCAGTTGGTCAACCACCACCGGGCGCTTGCGGATTCGGAAGCAACCGCCAAGGTGTTCCTGAAGCTCCTCGAAGCGGCGCAAGCGCGGGGCGTCCAAGACCTCGACGGGTTGAACCGGCTGCAGGGGGGAGTCGACGTCACGCGCGTTCGCCCGTTCCACGCGACCATCTTGGTGGCAAACGCCGTCGGCTTGCGAAACCTTTACGAACTGGTGTCGAGGGCACACACGGAGACCTTCCATCGCGTACCGCGGATTCCGCGCTCGGAACTCGCCAAACGGCGGGAAGGGCTGCTTGTGGGCAGCGCGTGCCACCAGGGAGAAGTGTTTCAGGCGTTCCTGCGCGGAAAGTCGGGCGAGGAATTGGAGGAACTCTGTAAGTTCTACGATTACCTCGAGATTCAACCCGTCTCGCACTACGAGCCGCTGTTGCGTGAGTCGCTCATTCAGAGTTTGGAAAGCGTCCGGGAGATTCACAGGCAGATGCTGGAGATTGGCCGTCGACTAAGCATTCCCGTTGTGGCCACGGGTGACGTGCACTACCTGAACCCGAAGGACGCCATCTTCCGGGAGATTTTCCTGCAATCTCAGAACATCGCGGGACCCCACCCCAAGATGCACCTGCGTACGACCGACGAAATGCTCGCTGAATTCCAATACCTCGGCGACGCGGCGTACGACGTCGTTGTTGCGGGACCGCGACAGGTTGCCGAAGCCGTGGAAGACGTGCGCCCCATTCCGCACGAGCTGTTCACGCCGGTCATCGACGGGGCAGAGGAAGCGATTCAGCGGATGTCGTACGAGCGGGCGCGAGCGTGGTATGGAGATCCGCTTCCAGAAATCGTGGAGGCTCGGCTGAAAAAGGAATTGCACTCCATCATCAGCCACGGGTTCTCGGTCATCTACTACATCGCGCACAAGCTGGTGGTGAAATCCCTGTCGGACGGATACCTGGTCGGCAGCCGGGGGTCGGTTGGATCTTCGCTCGTCGCGACGATGACGGATATCACCGAAGTGAACCCGTTGCCGCCGCACTACCGCTGCCCAGAATGCCGCTACAGCGAGTTCGTGGAAGACGGATCGGTCGGCTCCGGCTTTGACCTCCCGGACAAAGACTGCCCGCGCTGCGGTGCGCATCTGGTGAAGGACGGCCAGGACATCCCGTTTGAGACGTTCCTCGGATTCAACGGGGACAAGGTCCCGGATATCGACCTGAACTTCTCCGGCGAGTATCAACCGCGCGCACACCGCTACACCGTGGAACTGTTTGGCGAGGACCACGTGTTCCGTGCGGGGACCATCTCGACGGTGGCGGAGAAAACAGCTTACGGGTACGTGCGCAAGTTTGCTGAGGAGCGCGGCCTGGTGTTGCGCAACGCCGAGATCGACCGGCTCGTCGCGGGTTGTACAGGCGTCAAACGGACAACGGGGCAGCATCCTGGCGGGATGGTGGTTGTGCCGTCACACAAGTCGATCTACGACTTCACACCGGTTCAATACCCGGCGGACGACCTGAACGCGGGCATGCGGACCACACACTTCGACTACCATTCGGGGTTGGAGAGTTGTCTGCTGAAGCTCGACATTCTCGGCCACGACGATCCGACCGTGATCCGCATGCTGCAAGACCTCACAGGCGTCGACCCGAAGACCATCCCGCTCGACGACCCGAAGGTACTGGGCCTGTTCAGCGGCACCGAGACACTCGGGGTGCGGCCTGAGGACATCCGGTCGGTCACCGGGACGTACGCCATTCCGGAGTTTGGCACGAAGTTCGTGCGCCAGATGCTGGAGGACACGCGGCCGACGACCTTCTCCGAGCTGGTGCGGATTTCCGGGCTGTCCCACGGCACCGACGTCTGGCTGAACAACGCGCAGGACCTCATCCGCAAGGGGATTGCGACGCTGTCGGAGGTCATCTGCGCCCGCGACGACATCATGGTCTACCTGATTTACAAGGGGCTCGATCCGTCCCGGGCGTTCAAGATCATGGAGTCCATCCGCAAAGGAAAAGGCGTCACGGAACAGGACGAGGCGTACATGCGTGAGTTCGGCGTGCCAGATTGGTATATCGAGTCCGGGCGCCGCATTAAGTACATGTTCCCGAAGGCCCACGCAGCGGCGTACGTCCTGATGGCTGTCCGGATTGCGTGGTTCAAAATCCATCACCCACTGGCCTTCTACGCTGCCTACTTCACCGTGCGAGCGGACGACTTTGACGTCGAGCTGATGACCCAGGGGCGAGATGCGATTGTCAAGCGGATTGAAGAGATTGAAGCGAAAGGCAATGCCGCTCTGCCAAAAGAGAAGAGCCTGCTGACGGTGCTCGAAGTGGCACTGGAGATGGTCGTTCGCGGGTTTCGCTTCCTGCCCGTCGACCTCTACCAGTCGGAGTCAACCCGCTTTGTGATGGAGCCCGAGCAACAGGCGCTGCGTCCGCCGTTTGCCGCCATCCCGGGCGTGGGCGAAGCCGCTGCGAAGAGCCTGCACAGCGCCGCGCAGGAGGGGCCGTTCCTCTCCATTGAGGACCTACAGACTCGAAGCCGCGTCTCGAAGACGGTGATTGAAATCCTCGACGGTCTCGGCTGCCTGGCTGGACTGCCGGAGACAAACCAATTGTCGCTGTTTGAACTCTCGTGAAGTCGACGGCGGGACACTGCGATGGCGAGTGGGAGGCGCTGCGTGACTTCGGACCGGGTGACTTCTCGAAGTCCGTTCCTGCGACCGTCCTTCAAATGATCTAAAAAACGAATGGCGTGCCACACGGCACGCCTCTTTGCAGGTCAATGACGGTTGAATTCTGGGTGGCCTTTGTGACGTTTCGTCAACGGTGCGTCCTCGGTCATTCCCGAGCTTTTCCTTCTCCCTGTGGCGCATTGTCGTCGTGCGCATCGACAGTCGCGGGCGCATCCACTGCGGCCGCGGCTTTCAGGCGCGCCATCGGCAGTCGGGCGGGTCCCGAGTAGAACGTGACATGGCAGCGCCGGCAGCGAGGTTCATAGGCCTCCATCGCGCCCGGGAACACGACCGGATCGTTCCAGTCGGCGGGGCGGCCGTCAATCAGCCGCTGCGGCAGGACCGCGGGTGCTCCGCAGCGCACGCACGTCGACGTCAGGGTCACGCGCTCGTCGGCCAGGGCGAGGATGTCTCCCATCGGACCGAAGGGCATCCCGCGAAAGTCCTTGTCCAGACCGGAGACGATGACGTGACACTGGTGTCGCAACAGTTCGGCCAACACCTCGACGATGACGTAGCCGTTGCCGTCCTGCTCCATGAAGAACTGCACTTCGTCGCACGCGACGATGCGGCACTGTCGGCGGACGACGTCTTCGAGCAGGTCCTCCGCGCTTGCCACAGGGCGAGCCTCCATGCGCTGACCGCCATGGCTGGCGATCTCGGTGTCCGAATACCGGACGTCCAAGCCGTGCTTGTACACGCCAATTTTTCGCGGTTCGTAGAACACGCCCTCGCGCAGGGCCGCTTGGGCGCGAATCGACTCCACCCGCTCCAGGGTCCGAACCCGGGCAATCAGTTCCTCTGTCTTTCCGGACATCATGTTGCCAGTGATGACCAGGAGATGGCCCGCATCTGGAACCGAGATGTCATACATGCCCTCCAACCTCCCGCCGCCAGATGTCGTCCTATGCCGCCCTGTACCTTCATCGGTTCGCTGCCGCCCGGGGCATCTCCTGCCCGCTCAGACGCCAGACTCAGCCGTGGTCCGGGCGCGCTTTTGTGCCTTCTCCCGCTCGCTCTTGTTTAAAACGCGTTTGCGAAGGCGGAAGGTCTGCGGCGTGATCTCGCAGAGCTCATCGTCTTCGATATACGTGATGGCCGCCTCCAGGCTGAGCAATCGCGGTGCCTTCATTCGGGTGGTCTCGTCTTTCGTCGAAGACCGCACGTTGGTCATGTGCTTTTGTCGCGTCACGTTGACGGTGAGGTCGTTCTCCCGCGTGTGTTCGCCGACAATCATGCCCTCGTACACGATGGTTCCGGGCGTGATGAACATCACGCCGCGGTCCTCCAGGTTCTGCAAACTGTAGGCCGTCGCTGGGCCGTCGTCCATGGAAACGAGCACGCCCTGACGCCGCGTGATGACGTCCCCGCGCCACGGGCCGTATTCGAGGAAGGTGTGGTGCATCGTCCCGTAGCCACGCGTCAAGGTGAGAAACTCCGTGCGAAAGCCAATCAGCCCGCGCGAAGGCACGGTGAACTCGAGTCGTGTGGACTCGCCCGAGGCCGACGGGGTCAGGCTTTGCATCTCCGCTTTGCGGTCTCCGAGCGCTTCAATCACCGCACCCACCGCATCGCTCGGCACGTCGACCACCAGCGTCTCCACGGGCTCCAGCAGTTGGCCGTCGATGCGCTTGACAATCACCTGCGGCTTCGACACCTGAAACTCGTAGCCTTCGCGGCGCATCTTCTCAATCAGGATGGACAGGTGCAACTCGCCTCGGCTCGCGACGAGGAACGTGTCCGCGTCCTCGGTCTCGGAGACGCGCAGGGAGACATCCGCTTCCGTCTCCGCGAACAGTCGGTCCCGCAGCTTGCGCGACGTGACGTGGGTGCCTTCGCGCCCAGCGAGCGGGCTGTCATTGACGAGGAAGGCCATCTCGAGCGTCGGTTCGTCAATCTGCAGCAGCGGCAGGGCCTCCGGGTGGTCCGCGTCACACACGGTCTCGCCGACCGTGAGCTCGGCAATGCCTGCAACCGCGACAATGTCGCCGGCTACGGCAGACTCGACCTCAATGCGCCGGAGCCCTTCGAAGCCGAACAACTTGCTGACGCGCGCGCGCGTGACACTGCCGTCGCGACGCGTCACTGCCACCGTTTGTCCGGCGTGCAACGTGCCGCGCGCCACGCGGCCGATGCCAATCCGACCAAGAAATTCGTTGTAGTCGAGCATCGTGACCTGCCACTGCAGCGGGCCGTCCATCTTCGCATCTGGGGCCGGGATGTGTTCGACGATGGCGTCAAACAAAGGGCGCATGTCCGTTCCCGGCGCCTCTGCGGACCGGCTCGCGATACCCTGAAGGGCCGAGGCGTAGATGACGGGAAAGTCGCACTGCTCTTCCGTGGCGCCAAGGTCAATGAACAGGTCCAGAACCTCGTCCACGACCTCAAGCGGCCGGGCCGCCGGCCGGTCAATCTTGTTGACCACGACAATCGGCGTCAACCCTTCGGCGAGTGCGCGGCTGAGCACGAACTTCGTTTGCGGCATGACGCCTTCAAAGGCATCCACCACCAACAGCACGCCGTCGACCATCTTGACGATCCGCTCGACCTCGCCGCTGAAGTCGGCGTGACCGGGTGTGTCGACGATGTTGATTTTCACGTCGTGGTACGGGATGGCGGTGTTCTTGGCGAGGATGGTGATGCCTCGTTCGCGCTCCAACTCGTTCGAGTCGAGTGCTCGTTCCTGTATCTGTTCGTTGGACCGGAACAGACCCGACTGGCGAAGCAACTGGTCCACCAAGCTGGTCTTCCCGTGGTCCACGTGGGCCACAATGGCGACGTTCCGCAACTGATTCGTCGTTTTCATGAAGGACCTCGCTTTCTCTGCGCGGTACTGAACATACCACCTCCGCCGGCGCCGTGCAACGTGCGAGAAAATCTTTGGTTTGCCATTTCCAGCGGATCGTGGTATACTCCAGATCGTTAGGCTTCGTATAGGGACGGACGCGAAGAGTGGGGAAACCCACTCTTCGTTGCATGAGCGGTGGCGTTGCGGTGTGCCGACCCCCTGGCGGTGTTCAGCCCCGCGCCCCAGACGACCCGTGCGATGCAGGCTGGCAAGGGAGGAACCTTCGTGCCGAAAGAGCGCGTGACGGACATCGTAGAACGACTGGCTGAGCCGATTGTGTCCGCGGCTGGACTGGAACTGGTCGACGTCGAGTACAAGAAGGAAGGTGGCAACTGGTACCTTCGCGTCTTTGTCGACAAGCCGGAGGGCGTCGATATCGATGACTGCAGTCGGGTCAGCGAACAGTTGTCAGATGTCCTGGACGAGGTCGATCCTATCCCGGATTCGTACTTTCTCGAGGTTTCTTCCCCGGGGCTGGAGCGGCCGTTAAAGAAGCCGGCGGACTACCAGCGGGCGGTCGGCAGCTTTGTCCACGTCTCGCTCTACGAGGCGTTGTGCGGCAGGAAGTTCTATGAAGGTGAGCTGCTGTCGTACACCGATGAAGCGCTGACGCTGTCTTACAACGCGAAAGGCGTGAGGAAGACCGTGGTGATTCCCACGGACAAGGTCGCTGCAGCCCGCCTTGCCGTGGAGTTTTAGTCCATACACCGTATGGTGTGGGTGCCGTCTGCACTCGACGGGTGGTTTCTGGTTGGGTGCTGTGGCGGTGAAAGGGGGAGACACCATTCCATGAACGTCGAATTTATTGAAGCGTTGGATCAACTGGCCAAGGAGAAAGGGATTGACAAAGACACGCTACTCGAAGCGATTGAAGCGGCGCTCATCTCTGCGTACAAGCGCAACTTCAACTCTGCGCCGAACGTGCGCGTCGAGATTGGTCGCGACTCCGGCGAGGTGCACGTGTTCGCGCGCAAGACAGTGGTCGAGTCGCCGACCGACACCCGCCTTGAGATCTCGCTCGATGCCGCGATGGACATTCTGCCGACGTACCAGTTGGGAGATGTGGTGGAGATTGAGGTTACGCCGCGCGACTTCGGGCGGATTGCGGCGCAAACCGCGAAGCAAGTGGTGACGCAGCGCATTCGCGAGGCAGAGCGTTCGATTGTGTACAACAAGTTTATTGATCGCGAAGAGGACATTGTCACGGGGGTGGTCCAACGCCAGGACGCCCGCGCGGTGTATGTGGAACTCGGTCAAACCGAAGCGGTTCTCCCGGCGTCGGAACAGATGCCGACCGACCGCTTTCAGATGGGGGACCGGATTAAGGCCTACATCACACGCGTCGAACGGACGACGAAAGGTCCCCAGATTGTCTTGTCGCGAACGCACCCGGGACTCCTCAAGCGGCTGTTCGAATTTGAGGTGCCGGAGATCTACGAGGGTGTTGTCGAGATCAAGAGCGTGGCCCGCGAGGCGGGGTACCGCTCCAAGATCGCCGTGTATTCGAAGAATCCAGACGTGGACCCGATTGGGGCGTGTGTCGGCTCCCGGGGAATGCGCGTGCAGGCGGTCGTGAGTGAGCTGCACGGGGAGAAAGTCGATATCATCCAGTGGAGCGAGGTCCCGGAGGAGTTTGTAGCCAACAGCCTGTCGCCGGCAAAGGTGACCAGTGTGCAGATTATGGAAGACGAGCGGATTGCCCGTGCGGTGGTCCCTGACTACCAGTTGTCACTGGCTATCGGCAAAGAGGGCCAAAACGCTCGATTGGCCGCCAAGCTGACAGGTTGGAAGATAGATATCAAGAGCGAGACCCAGGCTGCCGAGCTCGGGATGTTCGGCCGCTTGACACCGGACCTCGACGATGATCTCGACGAGGTGGGGACGCTCTCGGCCGACTGGCTCAACGAGCCATAATCGGGAGAAGGCGTCCGGTGTCGAGATGGGGTCCATCCAGAAGGGGGGAGATGACCGTGCAAAGGGTCCGCAAGGTTCCGCTGCGCAAATGCGTCGGTTGTCAGGAAATGAAGGCGAAACGAGACTTGCTGCGGATTGTGCTCTCCCCGGATGGCGAGGTGTTTTTGGACCCGACCGGCAAGAAGAGTGGACGCGGCGCCTACGTTTGCAGTCAGATTTCCTGCCTGCAACTCGCCCGAAAGAAGCGGGCGCTGGAACGCGCTCTGAAGACCTCGGTTCCGGATTCGGTGTACAGTCGCTTGGCGGCCCAGATGCAAGGCCTTGCGCCGGACGGTGCAGGGGCCGAGGGAGCCGCGGGTCGGCCGCAACCGCAAGAGGGGGCTGGCCGGTGACGGAAAGACCTTCGGACGGCGGAGGTTCGGCGGCGGTTGGGCCTCCCGAGGAGCAAATGGCCAGGCTCTGGCAATTGCTTGGGATGGCGGTCCGGGCGCGCCGCGCGGTGCTCGGATTCGATGCCGTGATGAACAGCATTCAGACCGGTCGTGCGCGTTTGGTGTTCGTTGCGGACGATGTCGGATTAAATAGTCGCAAGAAGTACCTCGACAAGTGCACGCACTACCGCGTGCCCCTGGCGTTTGTCGGTCATCGCGCGGCACTGGGCCGAGCGTGTGGGCGTGAAGGTGCGGTGGCTGTGAGCGTGTTGGATGAGGGGTTTGCGCGGACGTTGTCGGAACTCGTCGGTGAAATCTACGGAGGTGAAGCCTTTGGCGAAACTTCGAGTCTATGAGTACGCAAAACAACTGAACATGTCATCGAAAGAAATCATCACGATTCTCAATCGTCTCGACGTGCCGGTTGCCAACCATATGAGCGTGATGGACAGCGAGATGGTGAACAAGGTCGAGCAGTTCTTCCAAGACGTCAAGCGGCGCGCGGCGCAAAAACGGGCGTCCGAGGTCGAGAAGGAGTTGCGCGAGCGGCAGCGTAACCGCGAACGGGAGGGGGCGCGTACCGACCGGCGCGGAGAACGGCCGGCAGATGGTCCCCGCCGGAGAGACGAAGGGCACCGGCCTGCACCAGGTCCTGAGGCTGCAGAGACCGCACGGCACGGCGCCGAGGTGAGGGGTGCCGCCGCTCCGAATGTGGACATGGGGCGCGAACTGGGAACCAGTGACCGCGCCCAAGGCGCGCAACGGGACGGCCAGCGCGGCGGGGCCCCCGGCGAGCGAACAGCGGACGTGCCGCCTCGCAGCCGGGAAGGCGATGGTGCCCGCAGCGAGGCGAGTGGCGGGCAGCGCCCGACGAGTGCCGCGAACCACGCGCCGAGCGCAGCGGGGCCGCAGGACCGCAGTGCGAACAACCGCGGGTATGCGGGCAGCGGTTCGAATGGGGCACCGCGCAGTTCGGGAGGCCGCTCTGGCGGCTACGGCAACGGGGAGCGCAGCGGACATGGTCGCTCGGGCGGTTACACCAACGGTTCGAGTGGATACAGCGGCGGTTCGGGCGCTGGGAGTCGCGGGGCCGGCGGCCGTTCCGGCGGATACGGCTCGAACGGCGGGTACGAACGCACAGGGGGCCGGACGGGTGGTGGCTACGGTTCGGGTTCTGGCAGCTATGACCGCAGCGGCAATCGGCCCGGTGGCTCTGGCGGGCGTGGCGCTGGTTACGGCGGTGGCGGCGGGTCGTACGGCGGTGGCGGCGCCCGCAGCGGCGGTTACGGCGGGCGGCCTTCTGGCGGCTACGGTAACCGGTCCGCTGGTGCGCGACCAGGCGGCTACGGTGGCGGGGCCGGCGGCGGTCGGCCGGGCGGATACGGCAGTGGGCGCCCAGGTGGTCGACCCGGTGGCAACCGAGGCGGTGTGGGCGCACTGGCGCCGGCCACGGCGAAACCCATCAGCCCGAGCTCGAAGGCGAAGGAAAAGGAGCGTGAGCGCAGCGCCCGGCCGGAGTACCCGCGCGACCGCCGAGAACAGTTCAATGAGGAAAAACTGGTTCGCGGCGGGCGGAATCGGGGCCGTTCGCAAAGCGCTCCAAGACGCGTCGAACTGCCGAAGGAGGTCACCGTCGAGGGACCGATGACGGTGGGCGAGTTCGCAAAGTTGCTGAGGCGCGAGCCGTCCGAGTTGATCAAGAAACTGATGTTTCTCGGCATCATGGCGACCATCAACCAGGAGATCGACCTCGACGCGATGGAGCTGATTGCCGGCGAGTTCGGTGTGGAGATGACGGTGAAGGAACCCGTCGACGAAGAGGCGCTGGACATGTTGGTGGAGGCGGATAAGCCCGAAGACCTGCGCCCGCGGCCGCCGGTTGTCACCATCATGGGTCACGTCGACCACGGCAAGACGACGCTGCTCGACACCATTCGGAACAGCCGCGTCACCGCCACGGAGTCGGGCGGCATCACCCAGCACATCGGGGCGTATCAGGTCAAGGTCAACGACCGCGTCATCACGTTCCTGGACACGCCGGGCCACGAGGCGTTCACGACCATGCGCGCCCGCGGTGCACAGGTGACCGACGTCACCATCCTGGTTGTGGCCGCGGACGACGGCGTCATGCCCCAGACCGTGGAGGCCATCAACCACGCGAAGGCGGCGAAGGTGCCCATCATTGTGGCCATCAACAAGATTGACAAGCCGGACGCCAATCCGGATCGCGTCAAGCAAGAGTTGATGCAGTACGAACTGGTGGCCGAGGAGTGGGGCGGCGACACGGTGTTTGCCGAGATCTCCGCTCTTCAAAACCAGGGGATTGACGAACTGCTCGAGATGGTCCTGCTCGTCGCCGACATGCAAGACCTGAAGGCCAATCCGACAGCTCGTCCGCGCGGGACGGTGATTGAGGCGAAGCTCGACAAGGGCCGCGGTCCGGTGGCAACGGTACTGGTGCAAAACGGCACACTCCGCGTGGGGGACACGGTGGTCGCAGGGACCACCTACGGACGCGTTCGGGCGATGGTGGACGACCTCGGTAACCGCATCAAGGAAGCGGGCCCGAGCACGCCGGTCGAGATCCAGGGGCTCGGCGACGTGCCGAGTGCCGGCGACTTGTTCGTGGTCTACGACGACGAACGCGCGGCCCGGAACCTGGTGCAGAAACGCACCTCCCGCGAAAAGGTGGAGCAGATGCAGACGACGTCTCGCGTGACGCTCGATGACCTGTACCGGCAAATCAAGGAAGGTAACGTGAAGGAACTGAACGTGATTGTCAAGGCGGACGTGCAAGGTTCCGTGGAGGCGCTGGTGCAGGCGATTGAGAAGATCGACATTGAAGGCGTTCGGGTCAAGGTCATTCACCGGGGTGCCGGTGCCATCACAGAGTCGGACGTATCACTTGCCAGTGCGTCGAACGCAATCATCATCGGCTTCCACGTGCGCCCCGATGCCAACGCAAAGCGCGCTGCGGAGGCGGAACACGTCGATATCCGGCTGTACCGCGTGATCTACAGCGTGACGGAAGAGCTCGAGCAGGCGATGAAGGGCATGCTGGACCCCGAGTACAAAGAGGTCGTTCTCGGACACGCGGAGGTTCGCCAGGTGTTCCATATCTCGCGCGTGGGCACCGTGGCCGGTTGCTACGTGACGGACGGCAAGCTGACACGCGACGCGGAGGTCCGGCTGATACGCGACGGCGTGGTGGTTTTCGAAGGACACCTGGACTCGCTGAAGCGCTTCAAGGACGACGCGCGCGAGGTTGCCTCTGGCTTCGAGTGCGGCGTCACGTTGGAACGGTTTAACGACATCAAGCTCGGCGACGTCGTGGAGGCCTTTAAAATGGAGGCCGTGAAGCCACAATAGCCACAGACTGTTGCACGGGCCGAGGCGGTCCGGCTCACCGGCATCCACGCGACACCGGTGCTGGTGTCCGGACGCCCGCCTTGCATTGTTGGGAGGGACCGTTCATGACCGCCATCCGGCACCACCGTGTCGCGGAGCAGATGAAAAAAGAAGTGGCCGATATCATCCGTACGGACGTGAAGGACCAGCGGATTGGATTTGCCACGGTGACCAGGGTCGAGTTGTCGAACGACCTGCAACACGCGAAGGTGCACGTCAGCGTGTTCGGCAGCGCGGAGGAGAAGCAGGCCACGTTGGCCGCGTTGCAGCGCGCCGCGGGCTTTATTCGCGGCGAGGTGAGCCGGCGGCTGCGGATGCGGGTGACGCCCGAAATGGTGTTTCTGCTGGACGAGTCGGGAGAGTACAGCGCGCACATCGAATCGGTGCTGCGGGACCTCAAGAAGTCCGCTCCGGCGCGCGCCGCGGAGGAAACGGAGGAGTAGTCGGTGGATGCGATGGACCGTGGGGCAGACGGGGTTGGGAAGGCACAGTCCGGGTGGCCTGTATCGGCGCCCAACGAAGGCCGGCAGGCGGTCGTGGACGCCCTCGGTGGCGGAGCGACAGACTGGCTGATTGTGTGCCACGAGCGGCCGGATGGGGACGCCATCGGCAGCGCGTTAGGGATGGCGTGCCTGCTCGAACAACTGGGCAAACGATGGACCGTGTTGATTGAGTCCGAGCTGTCGCCTCGGTTCCGGTTTCTGCCCCATGCGGACGCGGTCGAAACGGCGGCCACCGCGAAGGTGCACGCGTTCCAGGCCGTCGTCGCCGTCGACTGTGCGGACCGAGCCCGATTTGCCTACGCGGAACCGTGGATTGCCGCGAACGCGGTCGTCGTGAACGTGGATCACCATCCGACCAACCCGCGCTATGGGACCGCCTGTTGGGTGGACAGCCGCGCGGCCGCGACCTGCGAGCTGGTGTTCCACCTGGCACAGGCCATGGGCGTCGTACTGACAGCTGATCTCGCCCGCTGCCTGTACACCGGCATCGTCACGGACACAGGCAGTTTTGCGCAGCAGAACACCACCCGATGCACGCACCAGATTGCTGCGGACCTGCTCGCTGCGGGCGTACGGCCCGACGAAATTGCGGGACCGGTGATGGAGGCGCGCAGTTGGCGGCAAACACAGCTGTTGCAACGCGCCCTGGCACACATCCAACTGTCCCCAGACGGGTTGTTCTCCTGGCTCTGTGTGACGCGGGCCATGTACGACGAGACCGGCTGCACAGAGGATGACTCCGAGGGGTTTGTGAACTTCCCGCGGGCGATTGAGTCAGTGGAAGTGGCGGCGATGTTCCGTGAGACCCCGGACGACCGGGTGAAGGTGTCGCTTCGTTCCAAACGGTGCGTGGATGTCGCACAAGTCGCGCAGACGTTCGCTGGGGGCGGCCACGTCCGCGCAGCTGGGTGCGTCCTGGACGCGCCTTTGTCGGCCGCAGTGGAAGCGGTCCAATTCGCAGTGAATCGAGCGATACGTGAGGCGATGCCATGTATTCAGGCATATTGGTCGTCGACAAGCCGGCCGGAGTGACGTCCCATGACGTCGTCGGACAGGTGCGTCGCGTGTACGGGACGCGGCGGGTTGGTCATGCGGGGACGCTTGATCCAGACGCGACCGGCGTCCTCGTCGTGTGTGTGGGCATCGCGACGCGCGTGGTCGAGTACCTCAGCGCGGACGATAAAGTGTACGAAGGTGAAGTGGTCTTCGGCATCGGAACGGATACCGACGACGCCAGCGGTCAAGTGACGGAGATGGCGGACGCCAGGCACCTGACACGGGGTCAGATTTCGGAGGCGGCCCTGCGGCTGGTCGGCCGGCTGGAACAGCGGCCGCCGCGGTACTCGGCCGTGCATGTGGCCGGTCAGCGGGCGTACGACCTGGCCCGACGTGGGACCGCCTTCGAGCTGCCGACTCGGACCGTGGAGGTTTACGACCTGGAGGTCGACGACGTCCGCGCAGCCGACGGCACCCCTTCGGCCCAGTTTCGCGTGCACTGTTCGAAGGGGACGTATATTCGGTCGCTCTGCCGGGACTGGGGAGGTCTCCTTGGGGTTCCTGCACATCTGGCCAACTTGCGGCGCATCCGTGCGGGGCGATTCACCATCGAGCAAGCGGTGCAACTGGATGCGCTCGCCAAGGACGATGCACCTGGACGGTGGCTGCTGCCGGTTTCGGCAGGATTGAATCTCCCGGTTCTCGTCGTCGCCGAGGAAGAGGCCGAACGCTTGGCGCATGGCCAGCGACTGCGCGGGCAGGGCGGGGCGTTCTCCAACGGATCGATCGCGCTCGCACAGACACCGGTTGGAGATGCGGTGGCGGTGATCGAGTGTGTGGACGCAACGTCCGGTTGGTGGCAACCGAGAAAAGTATTCTGGAAGAGGGATTCGGGATGGAACTGATCCACGTCGTCGGCCGTCCGCCAGCGAGCGTCGAGCCGTTGGCGCTTGCCATCGGCAAGTTTGACGGAGTGCATGTCGGCCACCAGAAGATCATCCACGAGACGCGTCGCCTCGCAGGAGGGGGCCGCGTCGCGGTGATGAGCCTGTGGCCACACCCTGCCTGGGTGCTGGCGCACAAACCTGGATACGAGCAGGCGTTAACGCCGGAGTCGGAACAGGTGCGCTTGCTCGAACCGCTCGGTGTCGACGTGCTGTACCGGGTCCGGTTTACGCCGGAGTACGCACAGACCACGGCGGAAGCGTTCGTCCGGGAGCATCTGCGGCCGTTACAGGTGACCCACGTGGTCGTCGGAGAAGATTTCACCTTCGGTCGAGGCGGGAGGGCAGGCGTTTCAGAACTCTCTCGGCTGTGCGCAGAGATGGGCGCGTCCGTCACGGTGGTCGAACCCGTGGAAATCGGCGGCGTGAAGGTGAGCAGTTCACAGGTTCGGCGCCACCTCGCAAACGGCGAGGTGAGCGCGGTGGCCCCGCTGCTTGGACGTCCCTACGCCGTATCCGGAACGGTGGTGCACGGACAAGCGTTGGGACGGCAGATAGGCTTTCCAACGGCGAATCTGGGCGGCATGGACGAATTCGTCCTGCCCGCGCCGGGCGTGTACGCCGTGCAGGTGGAAGTGCCGAATGAACACGGGGTGTCCGTGTATGGGGGTGTGTTGAACGCCGGCGTGCGTCCAACCGTCGATGGGCGCCGCTTCCAAATGGAGGTTCACCTGCTGGACTACGCGGGTGACCTGTATGGACGCTCGGTCCGTGTGCAGTTTGTGGAGCGCGTGCGGGATGAGCAAAAATTTGACGGAATCCCTGCACTGACCGCCCAGATTGCGCGCGACGTGGCAACCGCCCGCCAGATCCTCGCGCCGTCCGTCAGCACAAGAGCAGCCACCGACGTCCGTTGATCTTCAGACACGATGTGGTATAATTGGCTGGTCTGACGGAGTGTTGAACTGTGTCTCGGATTGTCGTTGCCTCCAAACGCGGTCTGTGTCACAGGGATGGGGCTTCGAGATAAAGGAGGACGAGCATGCTCAGCAACGAGAAGAAGCGCGAAATTGTCGAGAAGTTTCAGGTGCATGGAACGGATACCGGGTCTCCGGAAGTCCAGATTGCCATCCTGACGGAGCGCATCAACCAACTGACGGAACACTTCCGTGAGCACAAGAAAGACCATCACTCTCGGCGCGGGTTGTACAAGATGATTGGACATCGGCGGAACCTGTTGAACTATCTTCGCAAGAAGGACGTCAATCGGTACCGCGAACTGATTCAAACTCTGGGATTGCGCAGGTAGTCCTGAAGCGGGCGTGGGCCCGCTTCTTTTACATATGTTTTTTTGTAAAAATCAGATTCGCGGTACGTCCAGCGTTTCGTCCTGCGCTTCAGTGCCGGTGGACAGGTTCTAGGTAAGGGAGGACACCAGACAAGCATGGTCACACGACACGAATTCACGGTCGGCGGCCGCAAGATGACGCTCGAGACCGGCAAAGTCGCCAAACAGGCCACAGGAGCCGTGTATGTACGGTACGGCGACACGGTGGTGCTCGCCACCGTGACGGCGTCGAAGGAGCCGAAGGACCTCGACTTCTTCCCACTGACGGTGAACTATGAAGAACGGTTTTACGCCGTCGGCAAGATTCCGGGCGGGTACATCAAGCGCGAGGGTCGGCCGAGCGAACACGCCATCTTGGCGTCGCGCTTAATTGACCGCCCCATCCGCCCCTTGTTCCCGGACGGGTTTCGAAACGACGTGCAGGTGGTTGACCTCGTGATGTCGGTTGACCAGGATTGCGCGCCAGAAATTGCAGCCATGATTGGCACGTCAGCTGCACTCACCATCTCCGACATCCCGTTTGACGGGCCGATTGCGGGCGTCATCGTCGGCCTGGTGGACGGTCGATTTGTCATCAACCCGACGGTGGAGCAGGCGGAGAAGAGTGACATGCACCTGACGGTGGCCGGAACGCGGGACGCGGTGGTGATGGTGGAAGCGGGTGCGAACGAAATTCCCGAACAGACGATGCTGGAGGGCATCCTCTTCGGTCATCAGGCGATTCAGGAGATCATTCGCGAGATTGAAGCGTTCGCAGCCGCGGTCGGTGTGACCAAGCGCGAGGTGGTCCTGCACCGGGTGGACGCCGCGGTGGCGGAACAGGTCCGCGCGCTGGCGACGGACCGCATCGCCGAGGCGGTACGGAACGCCGATAAACAAGCCCGGGACGCGGCGGTCGAAGCGGTCAACCAAGAGGTGCTCGAACAGTTGGCGGACGCGTTTCCGGAGCGAGAGGCCGATATCCGCGAAGTGTTGCACGACATCTTGAAGGAGCAGGTGCGGCAGGCCATCCTGTTGGAAGGAATCCGTCCGGACGGCCGAAAATTGAACGAAATCCGTCCAATTTCCTGCGAAGTCGGATTGCTGCCGCGCGCGCACGGGTCGGCACTCTTCACGCGCGGGCAGACACAAGCGCTGTCGGTGTGCACGCTCGGCGCGCTCGGGGATGAACAGATGCTCGACGGGCTCGGCTTGGAATCGTCCAACCGATACATGCACCACTACAACTTTCCGCCATTCAGTGTCGGCGAAGCGAGGCCGCTACGCGCGCCGAGTCGCCGCGATATTGGGCACGGTGCGCTTGGCGAACGCGCATTAGATCCCGTGATTCCGCCCCCAGAGGAGTTTCCGTATGCCATCCGTGTCGTCTCGGAGATTTTGGAATCCAACGGTTCCACATCCCAGGCCAGCATCTGCGGCAGCACCATGGCTCTGATGGACGCCGGCGTACCCATCAAGGCACCGGTCGCGGGTATTGCCATGGGGCTGGTGAAGGAAGGCGACAAGGTGGCTGTCCTCACGGACATCCAAGGCTTGGAGGACCACCTCGGCGACATGGATTTCAAGGTCGCCGGCACGGCGAAGGGTGTCACCGCACTCCAGATGGACATCAAGATTGCGGGCATTGACCGCAGCGTATTGGAGCAGGCACTGGCGCAGGCGCATGAGGGCCGGATGTTCATCCTCGGCAAAATGCAGGAAGCCATTGCCGCGCCGCGTACCGAGATGTCTCCGTATGCACCGCGGGTTATCGCGATACAGATCAATCCGGACAAGATCCGCGACGTGATTGGACCCGGTGGCCGCGTCATCAACAAAATTATAGAGGAAACCGGCGTCAAGATTGACATCGAGCAGGACGGCCGCGTCTTCATCTCCGGCGCCGACCCGGACGGCGCCGAGCGCGCACGGCAACAGATTTTGAACATCACGGCCGAAGTGGAAGTTGGCAAAACGTACTTGGGACGTGTCACGCGAGTGGAGAAATACGGTGCGTTTGTCGAGGTGTTGCCGGGAAAGGAAGGTCTCGTGCACGTCTCCCAATTGGACTTGGCGCGCGTCAACAAGGTCGAGGACGTCTGCCACGTCGGCGACCGTATGGAAGTCAAAGTGACCGAGATCGACAGTCAAGGACGATTGAACCTGTCGCGCAAGGAAGTGCTGAAGGCGGCGGCAGAACGGCACTAATCTCGACATGACCACGGCATCCCGTCGGAAAACCGCGCAACGCTGGGGAGGACAGACCAGGAAGCATGCCCGGTCTCGAACGTCCCGTCGGCCATGCGCGGTTTTTGGGCATCCTACACGCGGTCGGAAGTTCAGTCGGATGGCTCGTTGGCAGGGCCATCGGCACACCGGGAGCGTGAGCAGGGATGACGCGACAGAAACGACCCACCCGATGGTTCGCCAGTCGGGCGGGGCGGCGTTGGATGGTGTGGGGCAGTACCTGTGCCGCCGTGCTGTCGGGGTGGTGCGGGATGATGGTCGGGGAAGGCCGGTTACCGTCGCAGGCACAGGGTGCCATCGCCGCGATGACCACCGGGGTGGACGGCCGTGGCCTGGCCGTGCGGACGGCGCAAGCCGGTAGCCGCCTGCCGACGGACAGCGGGGCGGGTTTGGCAGAACGCCTCATCGCGCTGGATGGGTCGCTGGGTTCTGAACCGGTGGACGCGTTTGTCGATCGCGTTTGGCATGCGGTACCTGGTCTTTACGGTTGGCGGTTGGACCTGACCGCCAGCGAAGAGGCGACCCGTGCGAAACACGACGGGGCGCTGCACTTGGTCTGGAAACCGGTACCGCCCAAGCGACGCTTGGCCGAACTCGGACCGGAGCCCATCTATCGCGGACCGAGGCAGGAGAAGGCGATGGCACTGATGTTCAACGTCTCATGGGGGGAGGCGTACATCCCGGACATCCTGCGGACATTGGCGGCGAACCACGTGCGCGCCACCTTCTTCCTTGACGGCGCCTGGGTCGAGAAACACCCGGACTTGGCTCGGCAGATTGCGGCAGCGGGGCACGCGATTGGGTCACACGGGAGCGGACATCCGGACTTCCGGCGGCTGTCGGACGCTCGCTTGGAGCAACAGATGGTTGCGACGAACGAACGAATCTCGCATACGCTGGGAGGGGCAGCTCTGTCGGTCGATCTGCTGGCGCCTCCGGCGGGATCTTATGACGCACGCACCGTGCGGTTAGCCCGTGCACACGGCATGTACACCGTCCTCTGGACGGTCGACACGCTGGATTGGAAGCGGCCGCGGCCGGAAGTGATTGTCCAGCGCGTGGTGTCAGGGGAAACCCCAGGCGCTCTGGTGCTGATGCACCCGACGGAATCGACGGCAGCGGCCCTTCCGCAGTTGCTGGCGCGCCTGCACAAGGATGGGTATGACCTGAAAACGGTCGACGACGTGGTCCATGAACGGCGCGCAGTGGCACCGCCGGCTGTCTTGAGACGCTAGGCAAGGTTTGGTATAGTAGGGGACGCTCAGCTTGGGCGGAGTTTGGCTTGGGCCGATGGCCAGTGCGCGGCGGAAGGGGTTGTGTCGATGAGCTACAAGGTTCGCTTGAGCAACGGCATCCGGGTGGTGGGTGAGGAGATCCCCAACCTCCGGTCAGTCAGCATCGGCATCTGGATTGCCACCGGATCTCGCTATGAGACGCCGCAGAACAACGGAATCAGCCACTTTCTGGAACACATGCTCTTCAAAGGCACGGAGCGGTACTCCGCTCGGGAACTGGCGGAAGTGTTCGACGGGATTGGCGGTCAGGTGAACGCGTTCACGTCGAAGGAGTACACCTGCTTCTACGCAAAGGTGCTCGATGAACACTTTGACCTGGCCCTCGGCACGCTCGCCGACATGTTCCTTCACTCCACGTTCGCGAGTGACGAGATGGACAAAGAGAAGCGCGTCGTGATTGAGGAGATTCACATGTACGAAGACACGCCGGACGAACTGGTCATGGACGTCCTGGCGGAACATGTCTACGGCAACCATCCGCTCGGGTACACCATCCTCGGCCTCGAGGACAACCTGCGGAGGTTCTCGCGCGAGCAGTTGCAGCAACATGTTCGCGAACACTACCTTCCGGATAGCGTGGTGGTTTCCGTCGCCGGAAACATTCCGCAGGCGCGCGCTGTGGAGGCGGTCGAGCGGCTGTTCGGCGTCTATCGAGCGCCCTCCGGGGCCATGACACCGGCGCTGGTTCGACCTGGGTTTCAGCCAGGCATTCGGATTCGGGAAAAGGACATCGAGCAGGTTCACGTCTGCCTGGCGAGCAACGGGCTCGCGGCGGGTGACCCGGACCTGTATGCGCTCGTCCTGTTGAACAACGCCCTCGGCAGTTCGTCGAGTTCCCGGCTCTTCCAAGAGATTCGGGAGGCCCGCGGTCTGGCCTACTCCGTGTTTTCGTTTCACACGTCGTATCGCGACAGCGGGATGTTCGGCATCTACGTCGGCACCTCTCCAGAGCAGGTGGGAGAGGTGGTCCGGCTCGTCTATTCTATCTGCGCAGACGTGGCTGCTCACGGGTTGACGGCAGAGGAACTGCGCAAAGGCAAGGAACAGGTCAAAGGGTCGATGATGCTCAGCCTCGAGAGCACGAGCAGCCGCATGAGTCGACTCGGCAAGAACGAGTTGATGCTGGGCCGTGAAGTGCCACTCGACGAGACGTTGGCTGGCATTCAGGCCGTGACGGAGGACGATGTCCGGCGGGTGGCCCAACAACTGCTGACAGGTCCGTTTGCCGTTGCGGCCGTGGGCACGGTCGGCGAGCGCGACCTCCAGCCGCATTAGGGGTGCACGAAATGGATGCGTTGCGGCTCGCGGTGAAGTACCGCGTCGTCTCTGACTGTTTCCAGCCAACCTACTTGCCACAGTACCAGACGGAGGGTTCGGCCGGACTGGATTTACACGCCTGCATCCCGTCACCCGTGGAACTCGCGCCGTTGCAGCGGGAGCGGGTGCCAACCGGAATCGCTATTGAAATCCCGAGCCCACAGGTCGTCGCTCTGGTGTATGCGCGCAGCGGGCTCGCCTGGCGACACGGTATTGGCCTCCCCAACGGTGTGGGTGTGATTGACAGCGACTACACCGGAGAGATTCAGGTTCTCCTGACGAATTTCGGCAACCAGCCGTACGTGATTCAACCGGGAGACCGGATTGCGCAGTTGGTCTTCGCCCCGGTGCACCACGTCGTCTGGGTGGAAGCGGAAACCCTGCGCGAGACCGCGCGCGGGACGGCCGGCTTCGGGTCCACGGGGACGCGCGGCCGCTCGTGACCGCCGCGGGGCCCTTACCGGCCGGCCCAGGCTGCATCCTGCGCTGGTCCTCCCCGTCGTTTGCGCCTCCGGCAACGGAGGTCCATCCTCGCACATCAGCCGCACCGTGCGGCTGATTTTCTTTCCCGCCGCGTTCACCAGCTGCCGTCAAACAGAATACCTTGCTGGGGAGAGGCGCCCAGTCGGTTTTCACCGTCGCCGCCTGTCAATCACCCGCATTCTGGAAGGAGGCGGACAGCCATGCTGACCGGCCGGAAATTCGTGTTCATCGGGGGGGACGCTCGGCAGCTGGAGGTGATTCAGCAGGTGACCGAGCTCGACGCGAGTGCGGCCTTGATCGGCTACGACAACGTGAATCGCCAGTTCCTCGATACGTACAAAGTGCAATTGACGGAGGATGTCTTTGCGGAAGCAGACGCGATTGTGCTCCCGGTGGCCGGTATGGACGACGATGGGCGGGTGGACACGCAGTTTGCAGATGCGCCGGTCTACCTCAAGAAGGAGCATTTCGCGTCCGCGCGGCCGGGTGCGTACGTGTTCTCGGGGATTGCCAGCCGGACGCTGCAAGGATACTGCGTGGAAGGCGGCTTGGAATTGGTACGGCTGATGGAGCTGGACGAGGTGGCGATTCTCAACTCGGTTCCGACGGCGGAGGGCGCGATCGCGCTGGCGATGGACAACACGGACATCACCATCCACAGTGCGGAGATTGCCGTGCTGGGATTCGGTCGGTGCGGGAAGACGTTGGCTCGGACGCTGGCCGGGATGGGCGCCCATGTTCGCGTGGCCGCGCGAGATCCGGCAGACGCGGCACGCATCTTTGAGTGGGGCCTTCGCTACATCCCCATCTCGAACATCGAGTCCGGCCTCGCGGATGTGGACATCATCTTCAACACCGTGCCGGCTCCCGTCCTGACCGCGGGGGTGCTCGCGAACATTCCGAGGCAGTGTGTGGTGATTGACATCGCGTCAAAACCCGGTGGGACGGACTTTCGGTACGCGGAACGCCGCGGTATCCGCGCGATTCTGGCACCCAGCTTGCCGGGATTGGTCGCGCCGAAGACCGCCGGCCGCATCATTGCCACCACAATCTCCCGCATTCTTGCGACGGCGGAAGCGTGACCCGCAGGGCGGTTCGTGTCTCAAACGTGGAGGAGGGTGACACGGATGGAGTTGCAGGGCAAGACGATTGGATTTGCTGTGACCGGATCGCACTGTACGTATGAGGAGGTGTATCCGGAGGTCAAGCGGCTGGTGGAGCTCGGTGTACACGTCGTTCCCATCTTTTCGAACACCGTGATGAGTGTCAGTACGCGCTTCGGTGAAGCGGGGGAGTGGGCGCGCAAGATTGAGGCGTTGACGGGGGAGACGGCGATTACGTCCATCCCGGAGGCGGAGCCGCTCGGCCCCTCCAAGCGGTTGGACGCGCTCGTGGTGGCGCCTTGCACCGGGAACACGCTGAGCCGCCTCGCGAACGCGGCGACGGACTCACCGGTCCTGATGGCGGCGAAGGCGACGCTGCGCAACGACCGTCCGGTCGTGCTCGCCATCTCGACCAATGACGGTCTCGGCCTCAGCATGCACAATCTCGCGACGCTGATGAACACCAAGAATTTTTTCTTCGTTCCGTTCGGCCAGGATGCGCCCCATGTTAAAATGAACTCGCTGGTTTCATTGATGAACCTGATTCCGGACGCGCTGGCTGCGGCGCTCGAGAAGCGCCAACTGCAACCGGTGCTGATTGAGCGGTGGCGAGAGGCGCGTCCGTGACAACCGCGGCAAGAGTCGGTCCGCTGCGGATAGAAGAGAGGAACGAGACAACATGAAGCACAAAGACGCATACACCGTCGCCGTGCTCGGCGCGACCGGAGCCGTCGGGCGCAGGATGGTCGAGACGCTGGAACGCCGCAACTTTCCCGTCGGTGAGCTGAGGGCCCTCGCGTCCCCCCGTTCGGCGGGGACCCGTTTGGCGTTTCGGGGTGCGGAGGTAGAGGTTCAAGCGGTATCCGAAGCTGCCTTTGCCGGGGTCGACATCGCGTTGTTCAGTGCCGGCGCTTCGACCAGTTTGGAATGGGCGCCGAGAGCGGTCCGGCAAGGGGCCGTCGTGATTGACAACAGCAGCGCATACCGAATGGATCCCGATGTTCCGCTGGTCGTTCCGGAAGTGAACGCGCAAGCTGCGCTCGGCCATTCGGGTGTGATTGCGAACCCGAATTGCTCGACCATCCAGCTGATGGTGGCCCTCCATCCTTTGCGCCGGTTCGGCTTGGAGCACGTGAGCATCTCGACGTACCAAGCTGTGAGCGGCATGGGGCAGACCGCGGTGGATGCGTTGCGACAGGAAATCGAGCGCGGCGACGGGGAACCGACGGTCTTCCCAGTGGTCCACCAGGACCGGCACGTGCCGATGGCGTGGAACGTCATCCCGCAGTGCGACGTGTTCGTGGATGCGGGTTATACAAAGGAAGAGATGAAGCTCGTGTGGGAGTCGAAGAAGATCTTGGACCTCCCAGGCCTCAAGGTGAGTCCGACGGCGGTGCGCGTACCTGTCCTGTACGGCCATGCGGAGTCGGTTGCCGTCCGGTTTCAGCGGCCCGTAACGCCGGGGCAAGTGCGGGAGATACTCCAGAGCGCACCTGGCGTCGTCGTGATGGATGACCCGAGTCGTGCGCAGTACCCATACCCGCGGATGGCGGAGGGGACGGGCGAGACATTCGTCGGCCGCATCCGCCAGGACCTGTGGGACGACCACACCGTGTTGATGTTCATTGTGGCCGATAACCTGCTCAAGGGAGCGGCGTACAACGCCGTACAAATTGCGGAGGTCTTGGTGAACCCCGCACAGGCCTAAGGGGGGATGCGGCGGATGAAGGTTCTCGTACAGAAGTTCGGCGGGACATCGGTGGCATCTCCGAATTTGCGCACCGCTGCGGCTCGGCACGTTCAGCAGGCGGTCGCCGACGGGTACAGCGTGGTGGTGGTTGTATCGGCGATGGGGCGAAAGGGAGACCCCTACGCCACGGATACGTTACTCCAGGCCGTTCCGGGTGAAGATGCTGCGTGTAGCCCTCGCGAGCTGGATATTCTGCTCTCCTGCGGTGAAGCCATCTCGGCGGTGGTATTCGCCGGGGCTCTGCGGGCGGCAGGCCTCGACGTCTGCGTGCTTTCCGGTGCTCAGGCAGGCATCGTGACGAATGAGCAACACGGGGACGCACGGATTCTCGAGATTCGCCCGCAACGCATTGTCGAGGCGTTGGAGCGGGGGTGCGTGGTGGTGGTGATGGGGTTCCAGGGAACCACCGCAGCAGGGGACGTGACGACCCTTGGCCGCGGCGGCAGCGACACCACGGCGACGGCGCTCGGCGTGGCGCTCGGTGCGGAGTATGTGGACATCTTTACCGACGTCGATGGCATTATGACGGCCGACCCGCGGATTGTCTCAGACGCCAAGCGCCTGAAGCAGGTGACGTATACGGAGATCTGCAACATGGCCTACCAGGGGGCGAAGGTGATTCACCCGCGGGCCGTGGAGATTGCCATGCAGCGAGGTGTCCCCATCCGCGTTCGGCGGACGCTGTCCGATGACGAAGGGACGCTCGTCACGAACGACGTGGGGGCGCTTGAGGCCACCGCGGTAGCGGAGCGCCTGGTCACGGGGATTGCGCATACAGCCCACGTGGACCAACTGGTGCTCACCGGTGCGCATCTGGATGCGGCGGCGGTCTTTCGGGCGATGGCCCAGCACCGGATTAGTGTGGACTTCATCTCCGTGTCACCCGAGCGGATTGCGTACACCGTGGCGCACGAGGCCGCGGAGCAGGCGGTGTCGGTGCTGCAGGCCGCTGGATTCTCCGTCGCGGTCACCGCGGATTGCGCCAAGGTGGCCGTGGTCGGTGCCGGGATTGCCGGGGTACCGGGTGTGATGGCACGAATTGCCGGGGCACTCGCCACGGAAGGAATCCCGATTCTCCAATCCGCAGATTCTCATACCACCATCTGGTGTTTGGTCCCCGGTCTGCAGATGACGAGGGCGGTTCAGGCGCTTCACCGCGCGTTCGAATTGGCCAGCTAGATGGGGCGAGACGAACGGGGAGGCGCTGCGTCCGGACCGGCGTGTGCGTCAATCGGTGCACCAGCTTGTGAATCGAGGTATTCGGAAAGGGTGGATCACATGGATTACGGTCGGTTGGTAACCGCCATGGCAACGCCGTTCGACGAAACGGGCGCCGTGGACGGCAAGGCGGTCGGTCGCTTGGTCGACCACCTCGTGGAGACGGGGACGACAGCGTTGGTGGTGGCGGGGACGACCGGCGAGTCGCCGACCTTGTCGCACGACGAGAAACGGACGTTATTCCGGCTGACGGTTGCGGCAGCCGCTGGCCGGATTCCAGTGATTGCCGGAACAGGCGGGAACAACACGGCAGAGGCCGTTCGGCTGTCACAGGAAGCGGCTGAACTCGGCGTCGACGGGTTGCTGTTGGTGGCGCCGTATTACAATCGGCCCTCCCAGGAGGGCCTGTTGGCGCATTTCCGGACGATTGCAGAGGCAGTGGACCTGCCCATCATGCTCTACAACGTACCAGGCCGGACCGGGGTCAACCTCGATGTCGACACCATTTTGAAGCTCGCCGAGCTGCCGAATGTGACAGCCGTCAAGGAAGCGAGTGGCAACATGAACCAAATTCTGGACCTCGCGGCCCGCAAACCCGATGACCTCCTGCTCTACAGCGGCGACGACAAGTTGACGTTGCCGATGATGGCGGTCGGGGCGTACGGTGTGGTCAGTGTCGCGTCGCACCTGGTGGGGACCGAAATGACGGAAATGATGAACGCGTTCGCCGTCGGCAACACGCACGCTGCGGCCGTTCTCGCCGGTCGTCTCTTGCCGCTGTTCGAGACGTTGTTCGCCGTCAGCAGTCCGTCTCCACTCAAAGCCGCGCTCTCGTTGCTCGGCATTTGTTCGGGGCGCCTGCGGCTCCCCCTGGTGGATGCGCCAGCGGCGGTCGTCGAACGCTTGCGGTCGGAACTGCAACGGCTCGGCAAGCTGCCCGCGCAGGAACGCTAAATCCGAAGCCAACCACGGCACCGCACCGGAAACACCCGGTGCGTTTTTTTTTTTTCTCCGAATCGCCCATTGTTGCCGGCACGTGGCCCTGCCCGCTGTGTTGCGGGCGGTCGAGGACCGGCTGCCGCACCTCTGTACCCTCGGTTGTGTGCGGCCCTGCGCGTGGGGTATAATAGAAGTACGGTGACTGGTGCGGCTTTGACAATCAAAGGACGAACATCATCACTCTGCGCGACCTCGGTTCTCCAGGGACACTGCGGCAGCGGGCTGGCTGCAGTGCGGGCGGATGGGGACAAGGGCGCGAATGCATGGTTCTCGGACACAGGGGTTTTGTGTGCCTTTTTGGATAGTTCCGATTTTTGGGGGACAGGCTTGTGGATGCCTGTGGACGAGAACCCTTTGGAGCGCGTTATTCATTCATCTTTGGAGGTGCAACGTGGCGAGAAAAAGACAAAAGTTGTCGATCACGTCGCTCGGCGGCGTCGGCGAGATCGGCAAAAACATGACTGTGTACCGGTACGGTGACGATATCATCGTGATTGACGCCGGATTGAAGTTTCCAGAGGAAGAGATGTTGGGCATTGACGTGGTCATTCCGGACATCACCTACCTCTTGGAAAACAAGGACAAGGTCCGAGGGATCTTCGTCACGCACGGGCACGAAGACCATATCGGCGGTCTCCCGTACGTGTTGAAATCCCTGAACGTCCCGGTCTACGGGACGCGCCTGACGCTTGGGCTGATTGAGGCGAAGTTGAAGGAACACGGCTTGGCGGACTCGACGAAGCTGAACCAGATGGACGGGGACACCGTCGTTCAAGCCGGTGTATTTCGGGTTTCGTTTTTCTACGTCAACCACAGTATCCCGGATACCGGTGGATTTGCCATTGAGACGCCGGAGGGACTGGTCGTCCACACCGGTGACTTTAAATTCGACCACACGCCGGTTGACGGCCGCCCGGCAGATCTGCACAAGCTGGCGAGTTACGGCGACCGAGGCGTACTCGCCCTCGTCGCAGATAGCACGAATGCGGAGCGCGAGGGATACACCCCATCGGAGCGGGTCGTCGGTGCGCGCATCGACGAGATCGTCATGCAAGCACCGGGGCGCATCATCCTGGCGACGTTTGCGTCCAACATTCACCGCCTGCAGCAGGTGGTGGAATCGGCGGAGCGGCATGGCCGCAAGGTGGCCGTCGTCGGTCGCAGCATGGTGAACAACATGCAGATTGCGGCGCAGCTCGGGTATCTGCAGGTGCAGCCGGCCACCCTCATCGACGCGGACGACATTGGCAAGTTCCCACCGGAGAAGGTGCTGATTTTATCCACGGGCAGCCAGGGCGAGCCGATGTCTGCCCTGACGCGGATGGCGCGAGGGGCGCATCGCAAGATCGAGATCATGCCAGGTGATACGGTGGTGTTGGCCAGCTCGCCGATTCCAGGCAACGAGAAGTACGTGTTTCGGACCATCGACCAGCTGTTCCGGGCGGGCGCCAACGTCATCTATCGGGGCGTGCACGCGTCCGGTCACGGGAGCCAGGAAGAACTGAAGCTGATGTTGAACCTGACGAGACCGCAGTTCTTCCTGCCGGTTCACGGTGAGTTCCGGATGCAGAAGACTCATGCGGAGTTGGCGCAAAGCGTGGGCGTGGACCCGGAGAACATCTTCATTCTGGGGCTCGGCGACGTCGTCGAGTTCGGCAATGGGCGTGCGGCCGTCGCGGGACGCGTGACGGCCGGGACCGTCATGATTGATGGCCTCGGTGTCGGCGACGTCGGGAACATCGTGTTGCGCGACCGCAAGTTGCTATCCCAAGACGGCATCTTGGTCGTCGTCGTGACGCTCTCCAAAGAAACGGGCCGCATCCTCTCGGGGCCGGATATCATCTCCCGGGGATTTGTATACGTTCGCGAGTCCGAGGCGCTCTTGGACGAGGCGACGAAGTTGGTCGAGGCGACGCTCACGCGGTTGGTGTCCGACAACGTCAGTGAGTGGTCTTCCCTCAAGACGGCCGTCCGGGACACGCTTGGCCGGTACTTGTATGAGCAGACGCGCCGCCGACCGATGATCTTGCCCATCATCATGGAGGCCTGAACGGCTTCCGGCCGCATGAGCCGAACGGATCACCGCCATGTAGGAGATAGGAACGCTCGCCGCCCGAGCGTTCCTTTTCTTTGTTCGGGTCGTGCTGGGCCGCGCTGTGCCACGGTTCCGGAAGCATACAGGTCTGTGCGGGACGTCATACTATCCTTACACGCAGCACGCCAGGCGTTGGCCCAACGGAAACAGCGGAAATCTGGGACATTCAGATGGGAGATGCGAAGATGACCGAGCCATATACGAGCGAGACGGCACCCGCAGAGCAGCCGGTGGAATCCGATCCCACGGCGGCCAACATCGCGGCACTCGGCGAGACGGCGCCGCCAAACGGTGGGACGTCTCGCATCCATTGCCTCACCATCATCGGACAGGTGGAAGGCCACATGGTGCTACCCCCGCAGAACAAGACCACCAAGTACGAGCACGTGATTCCTCAGTTGGTCGCCATTGAGCAGAGTGAGCAAGTCGAAGGCTTACTGTTGGTGCTCAACACCGTCGGCGGGGACGTGGAGGCGGGTCTGGCCATTGCGGAGATGGTGGCCAGTCTCACCAAGCCGACGGTTTCTCTGGTCTTGGGCGGCGGTCATTCCATCGGCGTTCCGATTGCGGTGAGCGCGGATTACTCGTTCATTGCGGAGACGGCTTCCATGACCATTCATCCGATTCGGTTGACCGGCATGGTCATCGGCGTTCCGCAGTCGTTCGAGTACCTCGAACGCATGCAGGAGCGTGTCACCAAGTTCGTCGTCGAACACTCGCGCATTGAAGAAGAGGTGTTTCGTGAGTTGATGCTGAACACGGGGGAGATGGCGCGGGACATCGGGACGACGGTGGTCGGGAAAGATGCCGTCCGCTACGGATTGGTGGACGCGGTCGGCGGGCTCGGGGAGGCGATGGCAAAGCTCACGGCTTTCATTGATCAACGAAAAGCAGCATCCGAAGAAACGAAGGTGTTGCAATGAGTTTGTTTTGGAGTGTATTTCCGACGGAGATCGTCTTTCAAGACAGCGGTGAGGCGGCCGGTACACCCCGGCTCGCACGCGTAAACGGCGTCACGATGTCGTTGCTCGATACGGGAGACGGCAGGGCGCGCATCGAACGGATTCTGTCCACCGACCCTGCGCACTTCCTGCGTCCCGATTGGCAGCCCGGGCAGTTGCTCAACCTGTCTGGCTGTACATTTCTCGATCCGCTCGCCCCCGCACGTGCCAGTCACTCCACCGCTCCGTGAATCGGGCGTGGGAGCAGGAAACGCCTCTTGCCGTCGCGAACAGTAAGGTTGGGTTTGGACGCAAATCCACCCGCGGGAGGCAGAGCATGGCAAAGAAGCAACAGAAGCAAGCGGTCTTTCAGTATGAACTCATTGGGTTGGCGCTGCTGACGCTCAGTGCACTGGCGTTAGGCCGGTTGGGCTGGGTGGGGCGTGCGCTGGACGTAGCTGCCGTGTATCTGGCCGGTTCGTGGAGTTTTCTCATCCCCATCTTTCTCGGGTACGGTGCCATCTATGTCATGGTGAAGCGCTCGAGCTTTCCGTGGCACAGCCGCCATATGGGTATGTTGGTGCTGCTCGTCACATGGTTGACGATGATGGAAGTCGACTTCTATCAAATGTTGCAGCGGTACTCCGACGGCAATCCGCATTTGCTGGCGGCCACCTGGACGGCGCTTGAGCGACTGCGGCTCCAGATTTTTTCGGGCGGTACGATGACCGCCCCCATCGCGGTCGGGGGCGGGTTGATTGGCTACCTCTTTTTTTCTTTGTTTCATTCCATGTTCAGCTTGATAGGTACGTTTATCATCCTGTTCGTGCTCGCCATCATCGGTTTGCTGCTCGTGTTGCAATTGTCGTTGGTTGCCGTGGTGCAACGCGGCTCTCGGTTTTTGGAGCGCCAGCTCGAGAGCCTGTGGCGGGGTTGTCAACAGTACGTGTCGTTGTTGTTTGGCCCGGATAAAACGAAGGACCGCGGCAAGTCAGCGAGCGCACGGGAAGCCAAATCCGGTCGAAATCCTGGCAAGCGACGGAGTGACGCAGACGCCATCGTGGTGGAAGGGGAGTGGCGTCAAGCGACTGCAGACGACGAGCCTCTGACGACACCCGTGGTTCACGACTTCACGGCACGCCACACCCTCTCCGAGGACACCCCGGCGGACGCCCAGGCGATGGAGGCGGGGCGGGCGTTTGCAACGCCCGTCTTGTCCCAGTCCGGCAATCAGCTCGTGATGCGCTATCCGGAACGGCGGAACAACCGACCGAAGGCGGATGCCGGTCGCGGGGAGGCGAGCGGATCTGGGACGCACGTGGAGATGGAACCGTATCCAGTGGGTCCGCCGGTGCGCGACGAAAACTATCAAGTTCCGCCGCTGACGCTGTTCCGGGCGGCCGAGGGGACCAGCGGGTTTGACCCGCGCAGCGTGCAGGAGAATGCCCGAAAGTTGGAGCGCACGCTCGACAGTTTCGGCGTTCAGGCGAAGGTCTTGGAGATCAGCCGAGGACCCGCTGTGACCCGGTACGAAATTCAGCCGGCTGTCGGTGTCAAGGTCTCGCGTATCCTCAATTTGACCGATGACATCGCGCTGGCACTTGCGGCACGCGACATCCGAATTGAGGCGCCGGTCCCGGGAAAATCGGTCGTGGGTATCGAAGTGCCGAACGACGAGATCTCGGTGGTGACCCTCCGCGAGGTGCTGGAATCCCGGGAGTTCCAGGGGGAAACGAGCAAACTCGCGATGGCCCTGGGACGGGACATCTCGGGCCAACCCATCGTCGGCAACCTGCAAAAAATGCCGCACCTGTTGGTGGCCGGAGCAACGGGATCTGGTAAGAGCGTCTGTATCAACGGGATGATTGCATCCATCTTGGTCCGTGCGAAACCACACGAAGTCAAGTTGTTGATGATTGACCCCAAAATGGTTGAGCTGAGCGGATACAACGGAATTCCACACCTGTTGGCCCCGGTGGTCACGGACCCGCGCAAGGCGGCGTTTGCCCTCAAGCGCGTCATCGAGGAAATGGAATCTCGTTACCAGGCGTTTGCCGACCGCGGTGCCCGCGATATCGAGCGTTACAACGATCTGATTCGCAGGGAAGGCGCCGACCCGCTTCCGTACATCGTCGTGATTGTCGACGAGTTGGCGGACCTGATGATGGTGGCGCCGGGAGACGTGGAGGATGCCATTTGTCGGATTGCACAGATGGCGCGTGCAGCCGGCATCCACCTGATTGTTGCGACGCAGCGGCCGTCGGTCGACGTCATCACGGGTGTGATCAAGGCGAACATCCCAAGCCGCATCGCATTTTCAGTCTCCTCCATGGCGGATTCGAGGACGATTCTCGATGGCGGCGGGGCCGAAAAGTTGCTCGGCCGGGGCGACATGTTGTACCTGCCGGTGGGGGCATCGAAACCCGTTCGTGTCCAGGGCGCGTATGTGTCCGAGGAAGAGATTGAGAAGCTCGTCGACTACGTGAAATCCCAGCAAAATGTCGTGTACACCGTGGATTTGAACGACGCAGGGCAAGACGATGCATCCGGTACGCAGCATGATCTCGACGACCTGTTTGTCGATGCCGTCGACTTGGTGGTGGAAGCGGGTCAAGCGTCCGTATCGATGATTCAGCGACGGTTCCGCGTGGGTTACTCGCGGGCCGCCCGGATTGTCGACCAAATGGAGCTCGAGGGGCTCGTCGGTCCCTTTGAAGGAAGCAAGCCGCGGGAGGTGTTTGTGCGTCCGGAGCAGTGGGCCGCGATGCGACCCAATTATCAATCGGGACATCGCGCTGCGGAGTAGGTTCGCGCGAGGCATGTTGTCCGTTCCACCTCATACCGTAGTAGTGGTAGTAGTAGTGGCGGGACAGATGGAGGGGGACGGACGATGCAAAGAGGCGCCAAGCGGACGCTGTCGCCATTCCTGGCGGCGGCCGCCATTTTCGCTGCGGCGGGGTGGTGGGCCTCGCACCACGACGGACATGTGACAGACACCCGTGCGGCGAGCCAAGCCTCCGCTGCAACGAGCAGACAAACGTCAGCACAGGTATCAGACCCCACCGCCGGTGACCAGGAACGCTTGGAAGCGGCGTTGGACGGTATTCCAGGGCTCCAAGAGGTCGCGCTCTCGTCGACAGGCGGGGGTTTGGCCGTCACGGCGACCATCGAGGTTCCATCCAACGTCGAGCCGTCGAGTCACTCCGTCGTGACGGACAGCCTCATGCAAGAGTACCTATCCGACGTGTTTTCAGCGGACCCGAGCATCACGTATGCGGAGCTATACTTTGTGAGCGGCGGTGAACTGGTGGCGGGGGGAGCGCTGAGTCGGGCTGCGTTCACGAACTGGGCGGTTGGCACAGTGCAACAAAGCAGCGATACCGCGCTCCTGCAGTGGATGCAGACCTTACAGCCGAGCGGAGACAATCCGTCGAAGTACGGATGGTTCGAAACGCAGTAACGGCAGTCGACGGACGGCGCGCGTGCGGCCGTGGCCGCGGCGGGCTGCAGACCGATGGGCAGAGGGATGCACACGCGCATCGGTCGCTTCCACCGGCAGCGGTTCAGTAGCGTCTCGGCGTGCCAATCATATATACTTGATGAAATTGAATATCGCGGTGGCGCACTTCTTTCATGACGGCCCGTACGATGGGCTCGTGGCCGGTGCGCATCAAGGTTTCCACAATGCTGTCCGAGGTGAACGGTTCATCCAACGCACCCGCAACCTCGGGATTCTCGCGCAGGTGGTTCAACCAACGGTCATCGTAGTGCTCCCCGCGCCGATGGCGATATGCGCGTTCATACAGCTCTCGCACGGTGACGGGAATGTCCAGCATGTTTAAGTAACACTCCAGCTGGACCAATGCCTTCGCGACCGACAAGTGCTCGCCTCCGAAAGTTGGCATTTTTCACCCACCTCACACTGTCATTATGTTGGGTGGTGCCGGGAAACGCAAGAGACAAGAGAATGAAAAATGATACAATGGAAGATATGAGGGAAGAGAATTTCATGATCCGAACGCAACCTCGCACTTCCCGGACTCCGCGCACCGTTCGGCTGACGACGGCCTCACTGGCTGCCGGCCTGTTGGTGAGCGCCTGCGGTGCGCCGCCCCTCAGCGAGATGCACCCGACCGTGCCGAAGCAGACGGTCTGGATGGGCCTCGCGAGAACGATGCCCGGCTGGTCTGCCGCTGCTCTGGAACAGACGGCCCTGCAGGCTGGGACCGTCCCGTTTGTCACCACCGCGCCAGCCGGTACGGGACAGCAAGCTTTTGCCGCGGCCCTGCAGGCGGACAAGGCGCGTACATACATTTGGGTCAACCCGGACGGGTGGGATGGAACCCTTCCGGCAGGACCAGCAGCGCGCAGCGCATCGGTCTGCGTTGTCACGCCGGTGGCCGTCCCGCTCGTCTCAGGCGTGCAAGTGATCACGGGACCAACGGACCTCGATGGCTACCTGCTCGGGAGTGTTGCGGGTTTGCTAGCGGCGAGCCTCCAACAGTCGTCCATCGCCGTCTCCATCGACCACGCGGGCGCATCTCAAGGGGAGATTCAGTCCGCACTCGCGGGGGCGGTTCAGGTTGTACCGAACCTGTCCGTTCAAGCGATGAACTGGACAAGCCCTGGTTCAACTCCGCCGGCCTCCAGTACGCGGGTCGTTCTGGCGTTGGGTCCCTTGACGGCTGCACAGTGGCAACAGGTGACGAGTGCGGGTGACTTGGTGGTTTCTTTGACCCCACCATCCGGGAACCACGCCAACGACATCGCCTTCCCGGTCCTGCCACCGTTGAACGATATGGCGCCGCTGCTGACGAAGTTCCTGAAAAACCCAGTTCCGTCGGGCCACATCGGAGAGACGGCGGCGGCTTCGGTGTACGTCAATCGGGCGGCATTGACGGCGCCCGCGATGGCCAAATTTGATCAACTCTCGCAGCAGGTGCAGGTGAACCCGACACAAGTGCAACAGGCGTGGGACACCTTGCCGACTCCGGAACAGAACGCCTTGCACACGTGGGTGACCTTGGGCTTTGCCGGTGGACCGTAGGCTCGGTAGCAAGGACGCGTGTCCGACATCGTTGGAGAATCCGATGGGTGTCCACCCGCCGAGATCCACCCTTGGGGTATAGATTCCAACTGTGGCACCGATATTATCGGAAAGGGGATCTGGTGGGTCGTGTCGAATCAGCAGAGTCAAACCGGTGGTTCGCCGTTGTCGCGGTCCCAACCCTTGTCACCGACACAGGATGTGGGCCATGAGGTTTACTTTCAATACCACATCCTCCACGACCGACCTGGCCTGTTGGGTGACGTTGCATCTCTCCTCGGGATGCTGGGGTTCAACATCCTCCAGTTGGGCAGCGTCTCCGAACACGGTCGTGGATTCCTGTTGCGAACGCGTCGGCCGGAGCGGGTCGAAGTTCTGCGAGCAATGGCGGATGCAATGGAAGACGTGGAATTGACCGCCCTGCGGGAGCCTTCCTTGCGCGACCGCATCGCACTTCGACACGGCGTGTTCATCGAACGCAGCGATACGGAGGCCCGGACGTACCGGTTCGTGCGCGACGAACTTGGGGTGTTGGTGGACTTCCTTGGTGAGATGTTCAAGAAGCCAGGTCGCCAAATTGTCGGATTTCGCGGACAACCTCGGGTTGGGAAGACGGAATCCATTGTGGCCGCGAGCGTTTACGCAAACCGGCGCTGGCTGTTTGTGTCGTCGACGTTGCTCAAGCAGACCATGCTTCGGGAGCTGCCGGATTACGATACGGATGCCACGCGGTATGTCTATCTGATTGACGGAGCCGTCACGACGCTGCGCGGGGATGAACGTCACCTGGCGTTGGTGGACGAAGTGCTGGGCTACCCTGCACCGGTGGTGATTGAGCACCCGGATATTTTTGTGAAGCGGTCGCACTACCAGTGGGACGTTTTCGACTTCATCGTCGAGCTGCGCCGCAGTCCCGACGAAGTGATTCAATACGACTTGTACGAACGGCAAGCATCCCAGTGGCAGGGCGAGTAGCCGCGGAACATGGGGGGAGATGGATGCAGGAACTCGGGGCGGCGTTGCGCCGGCAACGCCTGTCGCTCGGAATGGAGTTGGAGGACGTCGAAGAGCGGACCAAGATCCGCCGCCGTTACCTGGAAGCCCTCGAAGCAGGCGACTGGTCCATTCTGCCGGGGGATGTATACGCGCGCGGATTCGTCCGCGCCTATGCGGAGTGCGTCGGACTGGACGGTCTGAAGCTCCTCGAACAATACGTGGATGAGCCGCGCGCGGAACAGTTGCTCCGTCCGTCCGCGCAGCGAGACGGCGACCGCCGCCTGGACACCCGGACGGAGGGAGAGGGCGCGCCAAACCATGACGTCCTACGGACCGGTTCGACTTCGGGAGGGGTGACGGTGCCGACAGGGTTGGAGCCAGATCACCCGCCGCGAAGGTCGGACGGGGCACAGCGCGCTGGGGCCATCGAACGGGAGGAGCCGTTGCCGAGGGCGACGTCAGTCGGCTCGCAAGCGGAAGGAGCAAAGCCCATCGCTGCGCGGGATTCTTTGCCCTACACCCCGCCATCGCGGCCCACCGCGCGCACGGCACATCCGAAACCCGTGCATCCTCGCGGCCGCAGGCGAGGCGGCGGCGCCTGGGGTCAGGGCGCCGCTGTGGTTGCGGCGTTCGCCGTGATTGCAGGTGCTTGGTGGCTGCTGTCCGGACCTCACACACACCGGGGCGGTTCGGTCGCAGCCGGTACTGGGAATCGCACAACGGTGAACACGGCGAGCAACGGGACAGTATCCGGGGGAACGGGAAATGCAGCGGAAGCGAACGCCGTGAACAGTGCAGCGACGAATACGACTGGCTCCTCGAACGAGGTGGGACAAACCGGAAATTCCGTCGGTGCGAGTGCGTCTGCGGTGGTCAGCCCTCAACCGTTCACGCCGGGCCAAGGAACGTTTACCGTGCTGGTGTCCGCGCCAGGCCCGCTCGTGGTGAACGCGACCGCGACGAGTGGCCAGAGCTGGGTCGAAGTCTTGGCGGATGGCAAAGTGGTGGATGGGAACGACTTCATCGTGTCCGGGGCGACGAAGACGTGGAGTGGCAGTCAAGAGCTGCGCCTTAAACTCGGGGCGGTGCCTGTGGTGCAGCTGACGGTGAACGGGACAGCGGTCCCGCTGCCTTCGGTCAATGCGCCGATTTGGGTGGTCGTAAAGCGGTCCGCCAGCGCGTAAGCGCCTGTGCACGAGTGGGTTCTGGAAGGAGAGAGCGTTGTGGCGAAGGACGCATCGTTTGACATCGTGTCCGAGGTTGACACGCAGGAAGTAACGAACGCGGTTGGACAGACGATGAAGGAGGTGGAGACCCGCTTTGACTTCAAGGGCAGCAAGAGCCACGTTACGTTCGACGGCAAGGCGCTGACGCTGCTCTCTGACGACGAGTTCAAGCTCGCCGCGCTGTACGACGTGCTGCAGTCGAAGTGCGTGAAACGCGGAATTTCGCTGAAGGCGTTGAACCCCGGGAAGATTGAGCCAGCCGCCGGCGGAACGGTGCGGCAGGTCGTACAGCTGCGGCAGGGAATCGAAGGCGAGATGGCCAAAAAGATTGTCAAGTTGATTAAGGACACGAAGCTCAAAGTCCAGGCAAGCATTCAGGGGGACCAGATTCGCGTGTCCGGGAAGAGTCGGGACGACTTGCAACAGGTGATTGCCACACTGCGGGAAGCAGACTTGGAGGTGCCCCTACAGTTTACAAATTATCGATGAAGAGGTGAGCACCAACAAGATGGGGGCGTGTTGCGCTTGAATCTGGCTAACCGAATTACGATAGCCAGAATTTTTTTGGTTCCGGTGGTCACCTTGCTCTTGTTGGTACGCTTTCACTTCTGGACCGTGACCATCAACCATCAGACGACAACCGGCAGCGAAATGATTGCCGCATTTGTGTTCATCGTCGCAGCGAGTACGGATGGACTCGACGGGTATATCGCTCGCAAACGGCAGATGATCACGAACCTCGGCAAATTTCTCGACCCAATCGCTGATAAACTGTTGATCTCCGCTGCCCTCATCAGCCTCGTTGAGATGCAGCGGCTGTCCGCTTGGGTCGCCATTGTCATCATCAGTCGCGAGTTTGCGGTCACCGGCCTGCGCTTGGTGGCAGCAGCAGAAGGGATTGTCATCGCGGCGAGCCGCATTGCGAAATGGAAAACGGCGACGCAAATCGTCGCCATGGTTGCGCTCATTCTGAACAACTTTCCGTTCACCATCGTCGGGTTCCCTTTCGACACAGTGATGGTGTACCTGATGGTCGTCATCACCATTTGGTCTGGCATTGATTATTTCGTGAAAAACAAGGAAGTCATCCAAGTGCAGTGAATGGGCGAGGACACGCAGTCCGTTCGTGCACCAGCCGCAGGTGGTTCGGAGTGGATCTGGCCTCTGCGGCTTCCCTGTGACACGGAAGGAGGCAGGCTCCTTTGGAGAGCGTCCGCGGAGAGCACATCGCGGTTGGGACAGAGATCTTGCTGGGACAAATCCTGAATGGGCACGCGCAAGCAATCTCCCGCGCGTTCGCCGAGCAGGGCATGTTCCTGTATCGCCACACGGCGGTGGGGGATAACTTGGAGCGGATTGTGGACGCGTTGCGCGAAGCGTCGCATCGCGCGAACGTCGTGATTGTGACGGGCGGGCTCGGACCGACAGCCGACGACCTGACGCGCGAAGCCATGGCCGCTCACCTTGACCGTCGGTTAATCGCCTCGGAAACAGCTGAACGCGAGATTGAGGCATATTTTGCAGGCCGCGGGCGGCCGATGCCGGAGGAGAACCGCAAACAGGCCCTGTTGATTGAAGGTGGAATCCACCTGCCGAACCCGAACGGGACGGCTCCCGGGCAGTACGTCTCTGCGGACGGGGTACACTATTTTCTGTTGCCGGGTCCGCCCTTGGAGATGAACCCCATGCTGGTTCATCACGTGATGCCGAAGCTGCGGGCGTTATTTCCACGAGAGCAGGTGTTGGTGTCGCGGACGCTGCACTTTTGCGGGATTGGGGAATCGTCGGTCGACGAGCAGATTCCCCATCTGTTATCGGGGAGCAACCCCACGGTGGCCCCTCTTGCGAGTGAAGGCGAGATGATGTTGCGGATTACGGCCGCCGCGGCCACGGTGGACGCAGCGAGACAACAGATAGCGCCGATTGAGGCAGAGCTGAGATCCCGCTTTTCACCGTTCATTTACGGTGTGGACGGCGACACGCTGCCGGTCGCGGTGGGACGAGCGCTGACCGCTCGCGGCGAAACCTTGGCGGCGGCAGAAAGTTGCACCGGAGGCTTGTTATCGTCTATGATTACCTCTGTTCCCGGAGCGTCGGCGTATTTTCTGGGCGGCTGCGTTGCCTACGCGAACCCTGTGAAGGAGCGCGTCCTCGGGGTTGCAGCGCAGACGTTGCAGTCGCACGGCGCGGTGTCGGAAGCCACCGCCATCGAAATGGCGCACGGAGTGCGCGAGTTGTGCGGTAGTACGTTTGGCATCGCGACGACGGGCATCGCAGGTCCCGACGGTGGGACGACGGACAAGCCGGTGGGTCTGGTTTACGTGGCCATTGCAGGCCCGGACGAGCGCCGCGCATTTCGACTACAGCTGCGCGGGTCGCGTGAGCAGATTCGGCTGCGGGCAGCGAAACAATTGCTGTGGCGCTTGTGGCGCGCCGTGGAGCGGTCGCCGCAGTCTCCGTAGACCAATTGGATAGAGTCGCCGTGTTTTTCAACGTGCCGGAGTGCCGCGGCACGCAGTCTTGCACTGCCTCCGGCAACCTCTTCAAGAAAGGTTGAGATCATGAGTTCATTTCAAGACTTTGGGCTAAGTCGTAGAGTGCAACAGGCCGTGGATGGTATGGGGTTCGAGGAGCCCTCCCCGATTCAGGCGGCCTGTATTCCCCTGGTTCTGGACGGCCGGGATGTGATTGGTCAGGCGCAGACAGGGACTGGCAAGACCGCCGCTTTTGGCATCCCCATCGTCGAGATGGTTGCACCGGAAGCACGCGTGCAGGCCTTGGTGCTGACGCCGACGCGCGAGTTGGCCATTCAGGTGGCGGGCGAATTCCGCAAGATTGGGAAATTCAAGCGCGTTCGCACCCTGCCCATCTACGGCGGCCAGTCCATCGGGCACCAGATTCGGGCGTTGCAGCAAGGCGTGCACGTCGTCATCGGCACGCCCGGACGCGTGTTGGACCATATCCGGCGAGGGACCCTTCGGTTCAATGATCTGAAAATGGTCGTCCTCGATGAAGCGGACGAGATGCTCGATATGGGTTTCATTGAAGACATCGAAACCATTCTGCAGGAAACCCCTGCAGATCGGCAGACGATGTTGTTCTCCGCGACGTTCACGCCGGAAATCCGCCGTCTGGCCCTTCGCTACATGCGGAATCCGGAGCATGTGACGGTCAACCGCGGCGAGATCACCGTCCCGCTCACGGACCAGGTTTTCTACAAGGTGCTCGAGCGCAATAAACTGGAGAGCTTGTGCCGCGTGATTGACAGCGAGGAGGTTCAACTGGGGATCATCTTCTGCCGTACGAAACGCGGTGTCGACGAGTTGGTGGAGGCGTTGCTGTCCCGTGGGTACCTCGTCGACGGTCTGCACGGCGACCTCAGTCAAGCGCAGCGCGACCGAGTGATGCGCAAGTTCCGCAACAACGAAATTGAGCTGCTCGTCGCGACGGACGTGGCCGCCCGTGGGTTGGACGTGGAGAACGTGACGCACGTCGTCAATTACGACATTCCCCAGGACCCAGAGTCGTACGTTCACCGGATTGGCCGGACGGGGCGCGCTGGCAAGCGGGGACTGGCCATCACCTTGGTCACACCGCGGGAATTCAAACTGCTGAAGCAGATTGAGCGCGAGACGAAGACGCAGATTGTCGGTCGCGAGGTTCCGAGCTTGGAGGATGTCGCCGAGCGTCAGGCCGAGATCTGGCGGAACCGCTTGGTGGAGACCATTCAAAGTGGCGGTTTGGGCCACTACCGCGCCATCCTTGGGAATATCGTAGACGACTACGACCCCATCGACATCGCGTGTGCTGCCTTGAAGCTGGCGTCCGCGGGAGAGTTGGAGGCAGAGCAGAAGGACGAGTACGATTTCGGCGATACCGGCGCCACGCCCGGCATGGTTCGCTTCTTCGTGAACATCGGCCGGACGGCGCACATCGGTCCGGCGGACTTGGTGCGCGCCATTTCAGAAGAGGCCGGCGTGCCCGGTCAGGTGGTCGGCAAGATCGACATTTTTGACCGTTTCACCTTCGTCGAGATTGAAGAGGAGTCCGCTCCGTTCGTGTACGAAGCGCTGCGCAAGAGCCGAATCAACGGTGCGCGCGTCAACATGGAGCCAGCAAAGCCTCGCTCACGCGTCCGCTGACCAGTTGAAGAAAGCAATGTTCGGACAACCGTGCAGCAACGGGAGCCCCTTCGGGTTCCCGTTTTGTCGTTCCCGTCGCCCACGTTTTGTCCTGGGGATGCGGGCGATGGAACGGATGAGGGAGCAGGATGGCAAAGAGCGAACAAATGTTTGCGTTTTGTGAGCAAACTGATACAATGGGGAGCAGGAAGCGGACTGGCCCAAACCGAATCTTTTCGTGAGGTTTGGACAGGTAACTGTGCGACTTCGCGGCCCTGTAGTCCCGCCTCGGCGGCGGCTCACAGAGTCGCATCCAACTGAAGGCGGTGTACGGGAATGAACGAGCGGCGCGCCGCGCTGGAAATGGCGCTCAAGCAGATTGAGAAACAGTTTGGAAAGGGTTCCATCATGAAGTTGGGCGAGGCCTCTGCGACGATGAATGTCGAGACGATTCCAACGGGATCGCTGGCCTTAGATATCGCGCTTGGCGTCGGGGGCCTCCCGCGGGGCCGTATCATCGAGATCTACGGCCCGGAATCATCGGGTAAGACAACGGTCGCCCTGCACAGCGTCGCGGAGGTGCAGAAGCGCGGCGGGCAGGCTGCGTTCATCGACGCGGAGCACGCGCTGGACCCGGTGTACGCGAGTCGTTTAGGGGTAAACATCGACGACCTGCTCATCTCGCAACCAGATACCGGCGAACAGGCTCTGGAGATTGCGGAGGCGCTTGTACGCAGCGGCGCAGTGGATATTATCGTCGTGGACTCGGTCGCAGCGCTCGTTCCGAAAAGCGAGTTGGAAGGGGACATGGGCGATTCACACGTGGGTCTGCAAGCGCGGCTGATGTCGCAGGCCCTGCGCAAACTAGCGGGCGCCATCAGTAAGTCCCGTACCATTGCCATCTTCATCAACCAAATCCGCGAAAAGGTCGGCGTGATGTTTGGCAACCCGGAAACGACGACGGGCGGGCGGGCGCTGAAGTTTTATTCCACTGTGCGCCTGGAGGTGCGCCGAGCTGAGGCCCTCAAACAGGGTAACGACATCGTTGGGAACCGTACCCGCATCAAAGTCGTGAAGAACAAAGTCGCGCCACCGTTCAAACAAGCGGAGGTCGACATCATGTTCGGGGAGGGTATCTCCCGCGCGGGGAGTATCATCGATATCGGGACTGAGATCGATGTCATCCAGAAAAGCGGCGCTTGGTACTCGTTTGGCGACGAACGGCTGGGTCAAGGCCGGGAGAACGCGAAACAGTACCTGAGGGAACACCCAGAGATTGCTGACCAAATTGAAGCCAAGATTCGTGAAGCGTATCAGCTTGGAAGCGTCAAAGCGGACGTCGCGTCGGACCTAGGGGCAGACGCCGACGAAGAAGTGTTCAGCTTTGACGAATGAAGCGCGCTGGACGATTCGCGGTCATGGACCGGCGCCACAAGGCACCGGTTGGGTGCGCGTGGAGCTGATGGGGCGGGACGCTCTCCTGATACCCGTCTCCACCTGGGTGGAGGATGGGCTGAAAGACGGGTTAGCGCTGACTGAATCGGACGTTGCGCGCCTCGAACGCGCCGCCGCTGTGCAGCGTTGGACGACTGTAGCGGCGCGTTACCTCGGCCCGCGGCCGCGAACGGAATGGGAGTTGGTCCGGTACCTGACGCGCAAGCAGGTGCCATCCGACGTGATAGACGGCGTGGTCGCGACCTGTCGCGAGCGTGGTTGGGTGGACGATGTGGCGTATGCGCGCGCCTATCTTCGCACCGCCAAGCGGACCGCGAGCCGCCGCGAAGTGACCTGGAAACTTGCGCGGCGCGGGTTGCCGTCCTCAGAAGTACAGTCTGCCGTGCGGGGCGAGATGACGGAAGACGACGAACAGGCGGCGGCGCTCTACGCTGCGGAGAAGTTTCTCCGCAGCCACCGCGGTCTGGAGCCAGACCTAGCTGCCCGGAAGCTGCTGATGCACCTGCGCAGGAAGGGATTTGGAAGCGCTCTCTGTCTGCAAGTTCTCGCTCGGTCGGGGCTAAAAAGTGAGAGTATAGCACACGTGGATGTCCTTGACAACGATTAACATCCAATTATAGAATGAAGTTGCGTATGTTGTACGGCCTCTAGCTCGGCAGCGAACCGCCATACGGCTGTTTTTAGCAGGCTGGGGCAAGGAGGCTCCTGATGGTGTCCATATGGGCTTGGATTGGCATTGCCGTCGTGGCGCTCGTGATTGGCTACGGGGTCGGGTACCTCGTTCGCAAGAAGATTGCGGAAGCCAAGATCGGGAGTGCAGAAGCGAAGGCGCTGGAAATTATTGAGTCTGCTCACCGCGACATTGAAGCGAAACAGAAGGAAGCGCTCTTAGAAGCGAAAGACGAAGCACACCGCATCCGTCTGGATGCAGAGCGGGAAGGACGGGAGCGTCGCGCCGAACTGCAGAAGTTGGAGCGGCGTGTGCTTCAGAAGGAAGAGTCGTTAGACCGCAAGTTGGAAGCGCTGGACCGCCGTTCCGAAGGACTGCGGGAGAAAGAACGGGCGCTGGCTGAGCGGGAGGCAGAGATTGAACGCCTGTATGCGCAACAGGTCGAAGAACTCGAGCGCATCTCGGGGTTGACGCAGGAAAGTGCCCGAGCGTTGATCTTGGAGGCTGTGGAGCGCGAGAGCCGTCATGAAGCTGCGCTGTTGATGAAGGAGATTGAACAGCAGGCGCGGGCAGACGCCGAGAAAAAGGCGCGAGATATCGTGGCCACGGCGATTCAACGGTGCGCGGCGGACCATGCTTCGGAGATCACGGTCTCCGTCGTGAACTTGCCGAATGACGAGATGAAGGGGCGTATCATTGGCCGTGAGGGTCGGAATATCCGCACGTTGGAGACCCTGACCGGCATTGACCTCATCATCGACGATACGCCGGAAGCCGTGATTCTCTCGGGGTTCGACCCTGTGCGGCGTGAGGTGGCGCGAGTGGCACTCGAACGCCTGGTGGCCGATGGACGTATCCATCCGGCTCGCATCGAAGAGACGGTGGAAAAGGCCCGCAGGGATATCGACGACCTGGTTCGCGAGGAAGGCGAGCAAGCGACGTTTGACACCGGCGTGCATGGCATGCACCCAGATTTCATCAAACTTCTGGGGCGGCTCAAGTTCCGAACCAGCTACGGTCAGAACGTCTTGAAGCACTCCGTCGAAGTCGCGCACTTGGCGGGTCTCATGGCTGCCGAACTCGGGTTGGACGTTAACCTGGCGAAACGCGGCGGGTTACTGCACGACATTGGGAAGGCGGTCACACACGAGGTTGAAGGCTCCCATGTCGAGATTGGGGTCGATTTAGCGAAACGGTACAAGGAGCACCCGGTCGTCATCAACGCGATTGCCGCGCATCACGGTGACGTGGAGTTTACCTCCCCCATCTCGGTTTTGGTCGCTGCTGCCGACGCCATCTCTGCGGCGCGTCCGGGCGCACGGCGGGAGACACTCGATATCTACATGAAACGCCTTGAGAAACTCGAGTCGATTGCGGAGTCGTTCGATGGTGTGGAGAAGTGTTACGCGATTCAGGCGGGCCGGGAAGTACGCATCATGGTACGGCCGGAAGTGATTGACGACGCGGAGTCGGTCCGAATCGCGAAGAGCATTTCGAAGAAGATTGAAAACGAATTGGACTATCCTGGCCAAATTAAGGTCACGGTGATTCGCGAGACTAGAGCCGTTGAATACGCAAAATAGGGTAGCCGAGAGGCTGCTCTATTTTTTGTGGGCCGTCTCGCCGTTTGCCCGCAGAGCGGCCGCATGAATGGGGTGACAGCGTTTGAGGGTCTTGTTTATCGGAGACATCGTAGGCGTGGAGGGCCAGGCGTATACCGAACGCGTCCTCGCCGAGATACTGCCGGAACTGCAACCGGATTTGGTGATTGCGAATGCAGAGAACGCGGTTCATGGGAGAGGACTGAATCGACGAGCCGCCGAGCGATTGTACGAAGGCGGGGTGGAGATCATCACCCTCGGGAATCACGCCTGGGACCAGCGCGAACTGATGGAGGTGATTGAGGAGGATACGCGCATCGTTCGGCCACTGAACTATCCAGGTCGTCCACCCGGGCGGGGATGGACGGTCTGCAAGGTCGGACAGCGCCCCGTGATGGTGGTGAACGTGATGGGTCGGACGTTTCTGAGTCAACTCGACTGTCCGTTTCAGGCCGTGGATGACCTGCTGAGTGTCCATCGGGACATCCGCCACGTCATCGTCGACTTCCACGCAGAGGTCACTTCCGAGAAGATTGCCATGGGCTGGCACCTGGACGGGCGGGTATCCGCGGTCCTCGGTACGCACACGCACGTCCCGACGGCGGACGAGCGCGTACTGCCGAAGGGCACAGGGTACATCACGGATGTCGGCATGGTCGGCCCGCGCGACGGCGTGCTGGGGATGGAGCGCGAGGCCGTTCTTCGGCGCATGCGCACGCAACTTCCGACCCGTTTCACGGTGGCTCCGGGCCCGTGCCAGTTCCACGCCGTCCTGCTCGACCTATCGGATGAAACCGGCCGGGCGCTGTCGGTTTCGCGGATCGCCCGGTACGAACAGGATTGATTCGATTGCGACAGCTTCTGGCACAGGAATAATCAGGTCGATGCCGAATAAGTGTATAGTGTGCTAGTCCAGTCTCGGGCCGCCGAAGGAGGTCTCCTTTTGTGGAAGTCTTGAAGGTATCCGCTAAGTCCAATCCGAATTCCGTCGCCGGCGCGTTGGCCGGGGTCCTTCGTGAGCGCGGTTCCGCTGAGATTCAAGCGATTGGAGCCGGGGCCTTGAACCAGGCCGTGAAAGCGGTCGCGATTGCCCGTGGGTTCGTTGCGCCGAGCGGTGTGGATTTAATCTGTATACCGGCATTCACCGATATCGTGATCGATGGAGAAGAACGTACGGCCATCAAGCTGATTGTTGAACCGCGCTAACTGGATGGGATGGAACGGCGGGAGGTGCGGCTGCGCCTTCGGAAATCCATGTGGATGGTGATGGTGGGATGCGGCGTATTGCCGATGCGCATGTGGACGTGTTATGGAGAATGTTGGAGCGCGACGAGTGTTTCTACGGTGATTCCAGATTGCAGGCGAGCTATGACAAACTTCGCGGCTCTGGTGTGGCGACACAGGTGTTCGCGCTGTATGTAGACCCAACGAAGCCCCCCACCAGCCAGTTGGAAGACGTGCTGCGGTCCTTGGACCTGTTTTACCGTCAGGTCGTCGCAGACGGACGCGTGCGGGCCGTTCGCAGTCGGGCTGAACTGGCACAAGCGCGGGAACGGGGCGAGTTGGCGGCGGTTTTGTCGATTGAAGGTGGCGGGTGTCTGCGCGGCCAACCGGCGCTCTTGCGCGTGATGCACGACCTCGGCGTCCGCGGCATGGGGCTGACGTGGAACTACGCGAACGAACTGGCCGACGGGTGTCGAGAGCCGCGCGGCGGCGGGCTCACGGGCGCCGGCCTGGCCGTGGTGGAAGAGATGGGCCGACTGGGGATGTGGATTGACCTCGCCCATCTGGCGGACCAAGGGGTAGCGGACGTGTTCGCACGGACGGATGGGCCCGTGTTGGCGTCGCACGCCAACTGCCGCTCGGTGCATGAGCATCCGCGGAACCTGACCGACGACGTGATTCGTGAGTTGATTGCTCGGCGCGGATGGATGGGGATGGTGTTTGAAGGCAGCTTTGTCGCTCAGGAGTCAGCGCTGTCCGTGGACGCCGTCTTCAAGCATATGGATCACGTTTTGGAGCTCGGCGGCGAAGACATTCTCGGCCTCGGTTCGGACTTCGACGGGACGAGCCATGCCGTTCCTGGATTGACGGACGCCTCCGACTATGCGGCGTTTGCAGATCAGCTCGCGGCGCGCTACGGGGAAGGCTTGGCGGAGAAGATCTTGTTTGCAAACTTCGAACGTTTCCTGAGCGACGTCCTTCCCGCGTAACACGGAACCGCAGCGGATGGACGAAGGAATGTTTGTTCTGGACGGAAACGCCTGAAACAGCGGGTGGACACCGGGCATCGGCGTTCGAGCGGCTTCGCCGCAGGAGCCGCGTGGCCGGAATGTCCACCCGCTTTTTTGTGTGGGGCGGCGGATGAGCCCGATTTTCGGGTTCTCGCCCGCACGGGATAGCAGCCTAGTGTACGGCCGCATACGATGCCGTGTAGCGTCTGGACGTTGCCAGCTCTGGAGCGATGCGATACCTGCACCCCTGGCATTCGTCCCGCATACTGTTGCAATACCAAACGCGGGATCGGCAGGCAGGCGCCCCATGCTGAAACCGCAGGACATGAAGGAGGTTGCCGCATGGTGCTCTCGAGCAAGGACCTGAGTTACCGTGAGATTGTCGCCAACGCGGTATGCGGCCGCGGCAGCAAGTACTCTCAGACCACGTACACGCTTCGGCCGGCCAACCGCCCAACGACGATTGGCGGCTGCTGGGTGATGAACCACACCTGCGAAGCGGAGTTGGTCGGAGATTACGCAGAGGTGCGCGGGCGGTTCGATGTAAACGTCTGGTATTCGTACAATGGGAACTCCGAGACCGCCGTTGCGAAGGACACGGTCTCCTATGTGGAGCAGATCCCCCTTCGCGAGCTCGATCCCGATGCAGACCGGGACAGCCGAACGGTCGCCGTCCGGGTGCTTCAGGCGCCGAACTGCCTGGACGCCACCGTGACCGGCAATGGGTCGGAGATGCTGGTACGCGTGGAGAAGGAGTTGGCCGTTGAGGTCATCGGTCAAACCAAGCTGTGTGTGGTCACGTGTGACCTCGCTGACAAGAAAGAGGACGAATTCACGGACGAGGAGGACCTGCTGGAAGAGGTCGACGTCGAAGACTGACGGTCTCGCGGGGTACCGGTTTCGACGTACGGTGCGGGGTGCACACCCCGCACCCTTTGTTTAGGAGGGAGGCGGGGTGTTGGTCCAGATTCTCGTCGACGCATCCTTGCACGGACGGGAAGTGCACGTGTCGCCGTCGCCAGCGGACGGGAACGTCCCGTCGATGATTCAGTTCGCCGATCGTTCGCTCAGCGTGCGCGCCTTCGCCGACGGAATGGCAGGAGCGGGAGCCGAACCGGCGGCTGCGCGGGACAGCGACGTCCGTACGTTGTTCATCAGCCCTGCGTTGCGGCAGGCGTTGGGCTTGCCGTCATCCGGTTACCTCCACGTCGTTCACCAAGCGGAGCGTTGGCGAATCGGGCCGTGCCTCGGCGTCTACGTGTCGGATGAACGAGAACCGGGTCGCCGCTTCGGTGAACAGAACCAGCTCTTGGCGGACCTCTGTCGGCTGGGAGCGGAGCGAGGAATCGATGTGGTGGTGCTGACGCCAGGTTTTGCGCAGCGCCACAAGGGATGGCGGCTCGCCCCCGGTCGCCCGACAACGTGGGTGGAGGAATGGCTGCCGCTGCCGGACGTGGTGTTGCGCAGGTCCGGTCGGTTTCGCGCCCCCGAGTCCGCGGTGGCAGCGGACCTGCGTTGGTTCGAAGCCCACGGACGGATGCACAGCCTTCCGAGAGAGAGTAGTAACAAGTGGAGTTTCTACCAGACCGCACGGCAGGATGCGCAATTGCGCGAGCATTTGCCGGAAACGCGCGAGGTGATGAGGGGCGCCGACCTTTGGCGCGCCGTTCAGGAATGGGGCGACGTGTACCTGAAACCGTTCAATGGGGCGAGGGGTCATCTGATTCACCGCCTGATCCGCCGCAGTTCGGACGTCGTCGAGGTCCGTTCTGAAGCCGCTACTGGAAACGGCGCTCCCAGGAACAGACGAAAGGCCGTCGCGAAAGGAATGGGCCCACCGGCTCTGACGCGCCCGCAACGAGCCGTGCACGTCATTCGCGGGGAGTTGTCAGGTGTCGCGGATACGGATGCGCTTCTGCGCCGAATCCGCAAGCGGTTCCGCCGATGGGTGGTCCAGCGGGCCATTCCGCTGCTGCGCACTGTAGACGGACGCCCGGTTGACTTTCGCTGGCTGGTGCAGGTGACGGGTGAACCGCAAGTCATCGGACGCGTCGGCCGTGTGGGGTCCCGCGACGCCGTGACGACCAACCTTCACACGGGTGCAGTCCCGGTCGATGCCTGCCAAGCGTTGAATCGACTTGCGGTGGCGGACCCACAGCGTTTGGCCGACACCATCGACAATCTCGCCATCCGTGTGGTTCGCCACCTGTTGCAGGTCTACGGGCCGTTTGCGGAAGTGGGTGTCGATATCGGGGTGGACCAAGCGGGTCATCCGTACGTCTTCGAGGTCAATCCGACACCCGGTAGGCGGATGCTGCGATCTGTGTCCCCCGAACTGCGCGAGCTGTCATTGGCCAATCTCGTTGAATATGCTATCAGGGCGGCGGGGTTCGAGGACGCCAAGTTCGGGTAAAGGGGCCGTCGATATGGATACCGGCGAACGCATGCGCATCCACTTGGTTCATCAGCCAGGGGCCGTCATTGGCCTGCATCCGGCGTGGATTCCGCAGCGAGCGGAAGGCGGCCCCCTGGGTCTCGTCTGCTCGTTTGGTTCCAACGTTTCCGTCGTTCAGGTCCTGGCTGACCCGTCCCTCCCGTCCGGTGTGATGACGATCTCGCCCGCAGTCCATCGAGATCTACTCGGCCAAGCGGAGCTAGAGGTCCTGCGGGCGTCCGTCGCTGGAGACGAGGTGACCATCGGCCCGCTGATTGGCATCCTCTGCAGCCCGGTGTGGAAAGAGGCCCAAGGCACCCTGCAGGCGACCAAGCAGCTGCCGAGTCTGCAGAAGATGTGCGAAATCGGCCGGCGCGAGGGCGCGATGGTCTGCGTGTTCGGCATTCGCGATATGGACTTTGAGCGCCAGCGCGTCCAGGCCTATGTGTGGAATGGGAAGCGATGGCGTAAGGTGGTGCTTCCGTTCCCGGACGTCATCTACGACCAGGTGATCTCGCGAAAAGTGGAACGAGCGTACCAGCGAAAGCGAAAACGGCTGGGTGAATTGTACCGCGGACGCATCTTCAACGACGGCTTCTTCGACAAGTGGCAGGTTCACGAGTGGTTGACGAGTGATCAGCGAACGCGCCCGCATGTGCCGAAGACCATCCGGTTCACGCCCGGGAAAGCGACGTCGGAGTTCATCCGCGTTCACAACCCCGTCTTCCTCAAACCGGTCCACGGCAGTCTGGGTTTCGGTATCATCCGCGTCATCCGCCAGTCGGACGGATCTTACAGTTACGACGTCAAGCGGCGGGGCGCGCGGGAACACGGCACGTCGCCAACGCACAGCGCGTTGCTGCAGTTCTTGCGCGGGCGCATCGGCCGCAAACCCTACCTGGTCCAACAGGGTCTGACGCTGGCGAAGTACCGGGAGCGTCCGTTTGACATCCGGATTGTCTTGCAGCGAGATGGCAGCGGGGACTGGAGGCGGACAAAGGTGTTCGCCCGTGTCGCGCAGCCCGGCGATTTCACGTCGAACCTGACGAGTGGCGGAGAAGCCCTGCCCGTCCAGGTGGTGAACCGCGCCATCTATGCGCAGAAGGCGGCGCGCGTCCGCTGTCGCCGGGAGATTCTGCGTGTCTCCCACCTGGTCGCGGCCGTACTGGAGGAGCAATCCGGCCGGCTGCTCGGGGAGCTCGGTATCGACATCGGCCTCGATGAGGACGGGCACGTGTGGGTGATTGAGGTGAATTCAAAGCCGTGGAAACGTCCCTACACAGAGAAGGGCCGGCAGGACCTGGTCGACTTGGCGTTCACCCGCCCCATCCAGTACGCCATCCATCTGGCTTCCCGGCGGTGAGCTGGGCGCGGACGACACGGGATACGGCGTGGGGGATGGTTTGGACGGCCCCGGTGCGCCATCGCCCGTGCTCGCTGCACCGCGAGCCGCCGCCAGGCCACCGAAAGGAGATGTCGCCTTGTGACGTACTACTTGCTCTACCGCGGGCAGCCGTCGGCAAAGCGCCTGCTCAAACGGGTGGCAAACCTCCGTCCCTTCACGACAGCGTCCGAACTCCGGTCGGACGACGTCGTCATCCGGTGGGGCGCGACAGATACGCCGGACCCGGTGAATACACAGGTCCTCAATCCGTCCGCCGCGGTCGCCCGCACGCGTTCCCGCAGCGAGATGGCGCAGTTTCTGCGCCGCGTGGGCGTCCGGGTGGTGTCGAAGGGGTCCAACCAGCCGACCTTCCTGCGCCACTACCGGTTCCCAATCTTTGATCTGCAAGCGTTGACGTGTTTTCGGGCCGACCAGGGAGCTGCCTGGCTGAACCAGCGGATTCAGCGGGTGCCGGAGCACTTCCGCGAGGTTCCGCTCGACGACGACAAAGTGACCACGCGCGCGATGTACTACGCGTTGCGCGCACTTCACGCCCTGGGGTTGGATCACGGTCTGGTCAGCGTGTCGATGGCGCCGCAGGGCGTGTTGTATGTGGTCGACGTCACGCCGGCACCCGTGTTGTCCGGACGGCTCTTGGACCTGTACGCAAACGCGGTGGAAGCGTCCATCGACCGGGACGCGGAATCGCCGTCCCCCTTTCTTCTCGGTACGGATGTAGAGCTGATGCTGCGCAACAGTGCCGGTAAGATGGTGCTGGCCAGCCGGTACTTCACGCGCAAAGGGGCCATCGGCTGTGACGACCGGAGCATCCAGTTTGACGGCAAGCGGCTGCCGCTTCTCGAACTTCGGCCGGCGCCCGCTGCCCAGCCGATGACGGTGGTCTCCAATCTGCGCGCCCTGATGGTCGAAGCGAGTGAGACCATCAACCGGGAAGGGGTCGAATGGCGGGCCGGCAGCATGCCGTTTCGTCCGTTCTCCATCGGCGGGCACATCCACTTCTCCGGGATCCCATTCTCCAGCCGCCTGGTCCGGGTCTTGGATAACTACTTGGGTCTGCCTTTGATGGTGGTGGAAGACCCCCGTACCGCCGTTCTGCGGCGCAAGCGGTACGGGTTTTATGGAGACGTCCGGCACAAGGACCACGGGGGGTTTGAGTACCGCACGCCCGCAAGCTTTGTCGTCAGTCCCGAAGTCACGGCGGCTGCACTCGCGTTGGCGTATGTGATTGGGCACCATCACCGGGAACTTCCCATCCCAACAGATTTGTACGAAGCGTCCCTTCAGCGGGCGTTTTTTCAGGGCCAGGCGGAGGTCCTCGCGCCGTTGGCCGAGCACAACCTGACGCTGCTCAGTCGGTTCAGCGCGTACCAGCGCGTTCGTGAACAGATTGAGCCGCTCATCGCGATGATTCAGTCGCGAACCGTTTGGAACGAGGATATCGATGTGCGCGTGGCTTGGGGGATTCCACTTTCCAAGAAGAAACCGACGAAGCGCGGCCGGCGTCGGGCGCCGACGATGCTGCGCGCGTAGGGGCGCGAATGCCCATGCGGGACGGCGAGGGACGACGGGCGAAGTGCGGTGCTGTATCCCGCGGGAGGGGAGCGTGACAGCTGTGGCGCGTGAACGTGTGGGGGAACTCGTGTGGGTTCAGACAGGCGGCGACATCCGGATGTTCCTGTATGCAGACCGCGAACTGCGCGGGGCGGATGGAGGGCGACCCAGGGTCCGGGTCTCCAACCTGACCGTGCCGTGGGTCGCACGGTTGCCGAAGGGGCGCGTCCTGTACCGCGTCCCCATCCCACAGGAACCCGGCGCTCTGCCCGTGTTTGCCATCCTCGCCGGCAATCGCCACTTCACAGGCAGTCGTGCGAACTTTCGGGACATCCTCCGCGTGGCCCGAGAACAGCGTGCGTTCGTCTACGTGCTGCCCCCCGACGCGGTGACGGATGCAGACGTCTGGACGGGATTTGTACGGGTCGCGCGGAACCGCTGGATTCCGATTCCGTGCCCCCGCCCGGAAGTGGTGTACAACCGGATTCCGAACCGTGCGCTGGAACGGACCCGGTCTGCGGTGGCTGCGAAGGCCACCCTGGCGAGGCTCGAGATTCCGCTGTTCAACCCGGATTACTTCAATAAATGGGAGATCTACGAGATTGTCCAACGTGCCGGGTTGTCGCGGTACCTTCCGGAGACGCACGGGCGCCTGACCAAGTCCGGATTTCTCCGCATGTTGCGCAGGCACCGGAGTCTGTACCTGAAGCCGTCCGGCGGGAGCGTGGGCCACGGCATCATTCGCGTGGACGCGGACGGCGACGAGTGGCTGGTCCGGGTGCTTAAAGCGGCCGCGTGTACGCCACACCACGCCCGCTCGCCGCAGGAGGCCTGGGCGGTGGTGCATCGTCACAAGCTCCCAGGTCGCTACGTGTTGCAGGCAACGGTGGACCGAATCGAGTGGCGAGGTCACCCGTGCGACTTTCGCGCGCTCGCCCAGAAATCCGACGGCGACTGGACCGTCGTCGGGAAGGGGGTCCGGGTCGCAGGTGCGAACGCGGTGGCGACGCATGTGCCAAACGGCGGATCGATCGCGGCGCGCCAGGAGGTGCTCGAGGGTGCCTTCGGGTCAGATTGGGAGCGGATTGACCAGCGAATGGATGAGATGATCCTTCGCTTGGCGCGGGCCATTGACGACCACTACGCCGGACGGTTGGGCGAGATGTCGATGGACATCGGCGTCGACGCGAAGGGCCGCCCTTGGCTGTTTGAAGTCAATGCGAAGCCGATGAAGTTCGATGAGCCGGACATCCGCCGCCGGTCGCTCGAAGGGTTGCTGCACCACATGCAGGAGTTGCGCGACCAACGTGGGTTTCGCTAACCTGACAGCAGGACCTGGCGCCTACCAGGGGGTCGCAGCGATGGGAGGTCGTAAGATGACGACAGTGTGGCTCGTGGATGCGTTTACGACAGAGGTGTTCGGCGGCAATCCCGCCGGCGTCGTGCCGGATGCGTCCGGGCTTTCCGACCGGCAAATGCAAGCGATTGCGGCGGAGCTTGGGGCGTCGGAAACGGCGTTTGTCCTGCCTGTGCCAAACGTCGATGGACACCCGACAGAAGCCGGGGCGGATGTACAACTGCGCTACTTCACACCCACCTGCGAGGTGGACCTGTGCGGCCACGCCACCATCGGCGCCGTGTGCGGTTTGTTGCAGGATGGCCGATTGACCGCGCCGCCTGGGGAGAGCGGGCGGGTCTTGCGGATTGCCACCCGGGTCGGCGTGCTCCCCGTCATGTACGGCGTCCAATCGGGATTTGCATGGGCGGAAATGGGACAAGCTCCGCCGCTGTTCCGAGAGGTGGAGGTGGACACAGAGAGGCTGTGTGCGGCGCTCGGCATCGAGCCGTCAGCGCTCGATGCGACACTGCCCCTCGGTCTGGCGTACACGGGCTTGTGGGACCTGTTCGTACCGGTTCGCACGCTCGCCGGGATGGCGGCGCTCCGGCCCGCGATGGAGCGCCTGGCGGATTGGAACCGGGAGCTTGGCGTTGCGAGTACCCACGTCTACAGCGCCGAAGTGGTGGAACCGGGGCACCACTACCACGCGCGCGATTTTTCGCCGGCGCTCGGCATTCCGGAGGACCCTGCCACCGGGACCGCGAGCGGTGCACTCCTGGCGTTGCTGCACCGCGCAGGCCGGGTCGACGTGGGAGACCGCGTCGTATTCGAGCAGGGATATGAGATAGGGCGCCCCAGTCAGATTCATGCGCGGCTGGCGGTGACACCGACGGGTCGTGAAGGGACGGGGGATGTAGCGGTGTATGTTGGGGGGCACGCTGTTCGCTCCCTGCGCGGGGAACTACAGGTGCACTGACGTCGGCTTGGGATGCATCGGAATCGCGCCCTTTGGTGTAGGATGGAAATCAGGTGGGGAAGATCTGGCGGCGGGCAACCCTGCGTGTTTTCCTATATACTAAGGAGCGAGAGGTGAGGAAAGGCTCATGGAGAACCTCATTCAGCAACTCCGGAAGGGACGTCTGCAGCCCGGGGCGGGGCTGACGTTTGGGACGCACCGGCCCAACCCTGTCCTGCAGGTCCAGTACGACGTGAACCAGTTGGCGGAACGGTTCCAAATCGGACGCAAAGCATCCGGCGAACCGTACCGCTATGTGATAAAGACGTATGGCTGTCAGATGAACGAACACGACACAGAGACGATGGCGGGCCTGCTTGAAGCCATGGGGTATCGTCCAGCGGATGCGGACGACGCCGCGGACCTCATCTTGTTCAACACGTGTGCCGTTCGCGAAAACGCGGAGGACAAGGTGTTTGGAGAGGTCGGCCGGGTCCGTCCCTTGAAGCATCACAACCCGGAGCTCCTGATTGGGCTGTGCGGGTGCATGGCGCAGGAGGAACACGTCCAGCGCATGGTGTTAGAGAAGTTCCCGTGGGTGGACCTGGTGTTTGGCACGCACAACATTCACCGCTTGCCGGAGCTGGTGATGCAGGCTCGGGGGAGTCAGGACACGGTCCTCGAAGTCTGGGAGCAGGCGTCCGAGACGGTGGAGGCGCTGCCGCGCGCGCGGAGGGACAAGGTTCGGGCGTGGGTGAACGTGCAGTACGGCTGCAACAAGTTCTGCACGTACTGCATCGTGCCGTACACGCGGGGACGGGAACGCAGCCGCCTGCCCGGCGAGATCCTGGCCGAGGTGAAGGCACTGGCTGCGGAAGGCGTTCGGGAGTTCACGCTGCTCGGGCAGAACGTGAACGACTACGGCGTGGACCTGGACGATGTCACCTTTGCCGAGTTGCTGCGCCAGGTCAACGAGGTGCCGGGCGTGGAACGGATTCGCTTCACGACCTCGAATCCGTGGAACTTCACGGACGCGTTGATGGACGCCATCGCCGAGTGCGACAAGGTGGTGGAGCACATTCACCTGCCCGTGCAGTCCGGCAACAACCAAATTTTGAAACGGATGAACCGAACGCACACGCGCGAGTTCTACCTGGAGCTGGTCGCCAAGATCCGCGAGAAGATTCCAGGTGTCAGCCTCACGACAGACATCATTGTCGGGTTTCCGGGAGAAACCGAGGCGCAGTTTGAGGACACGCTGTCGCTTGTCGAAACCGTGCGCTACGACAACGCCTTCACCTTCATCTATTCGCCGCGGGAGCACACACCCGCTGCCGACTTCGCAGACGACGTCGAATTTGCGGAGAAGAAACGCCGATTGCTCCGCTTAAACGAGCTGCAGTACGCCATCAGTCTGGAGCAAAACCGGCGGTTGGAGGGACAAGTTCTCGACGTGCTGGTCGAAGGCCGGAGTAAGACGAACGAGCAGGTGCTGGCTGGACGGACACGCACGAATAAGTTGGTCCTGTTTGAAGGTCCCACCGCGCTCACCGGTCAGCTGGTGCCGGTGCACATTGATGAAGCGAAGACGTGGACCCTGACCGGGCGGCTCGCTTCGGCAGGTGCGGGCGTCCAAACCGACGGCGCTGCGAATGAGGAGGCGGTCGGCTGATGGAGGAACGCATCCTGGAGAAGGCCGAGCGCATCGGGCGGATGATTGCGCGCAGTGACGACGCGCGGCGGTTCTGGCAGGCGCGCGCCAAAATGGAACGCAACGACCGCGCGCAGAAACTGTTTGAAGTCCTGAAGTTGAAGACGAATCACCAGTTGGGCTTGGAACAATCCGCTGGGCGGCGCCATCCCAAGTATCAGGAACTACAGCGCGAGATTGAAGAGCTGGAGTACCGGCTCGCCGAGATTCCCGTGGCGATGCAGTACAAGGAGGCGCAGGCGGAGTTGAACGAGTTGATGCAAGGGCTGATGCATCAACTGCTCAGTCGCTTGGGCCGCGAACTGCCGGTGGAGCCGGGGCCGCGGCAGGGGTGCGGACACGGCCCGGACGGCAACGGCTGCAACTGCGGCGGACACTGACGGGCGGCGCGAGGGCGGTTCGGCAGACGCCTGGTCCATCGAACGAAGGAGGCGAACGCATGGCGCTGACACCGATGATGCAGCAGTACCTCGACGTCAAGGAGTCCTACCCGGACGCGCTCCTGCTATTTCGCCTCGGCGACTTCTACGAACTGTTCTTTGACGACGCGTTGGTGGCGAGCCGGGTCCTCGAAATCACCTTGACGGGGCGAGACGCCGGCGCGCAGGGTCGGGTCCCGATGTGCGGTGTACCTTATCACGCGGCGGAGCAGTACATCGGCCGCCTGATGGAGGCCGGGTTCTGTGTGGCCATCTGCGAGCAGATGGAGGACCCGAAACAGGCCAAAGGGCTGGTTCGTCGCGAAGTGACACGGGTTATCACGCCGGGGACCTGGTTTCCGGACGGAGATGCCGAGCGGCGCCTTCTGGCGGCTGTGACGGCCGCCGCCGGCGACCGGTACGGCGCTGCGCTGCTCGACGTGGCGACGGGTGAGCTGTGGTACGGCGAGACGCTCGGTCCCGCCTCCGTGCGCGAGGTGCTGCAACAGTGGCAGCCCACGGAGGTCCTCGTCTCCGAGTTGGAGCCGCAGCTTCAGGCGGAGGTTCAAGTGTGGTGCAACAGAGAGCGGGCGCGGTGTACGGTGCTCGAACGGTGGCACTTCAAGCGCGAGGAGTCCGTCGAGCGGGTCTGTCAGCAGTACGGTGTGGCGCGTGTGGAAGGGTTGGGGATGGATCCCGCAGCAGCGTCGACTGGAGCGGTTGCCCGGTTGCTTCGCTATGTGCAGGAGACCCAACGACAGGTGCTTGCCCACCTGAAGTCGCCGCGGCCGCTCGCCGACGGAGCACACATGGTCGTGGATCACGCCGTGCGCCGCAACCTCGAGCTGACAGAGACGCAGCGAACACGGCAAAAACGCGGCTCGCTATTCGGTCTGCTCGACCGAACGGAGACCGCCATGGGCTCGCGGACGTTGCGGCGCTGGCTGGAGGCACCGCTGTGTGACGTGTCTGCCATTCACGCGCGCCAAGACGCCGTGGCGTGGCTCCTGGAGTCTGTGCTCGCACGGGCGGAAGTGCGCGAACGGTTGAACCGCGTGTACGACCTCGAGCGCCTGGCGGCGAAAGTCGGATTCGGCTCAGCCGGCCCCCGCGACCTGGTGGCCGTGGCGCAGAGCCTGGTGGAGGTTCCCCGCATGACGGCGTTACTGCGGGACTGTACCGCTCTGCGGCTGCGCGAGTTGGGCGAACGGCTGCCCGACCTCACGGACCTGGCCGAGCGCGTGCTGTCGACCCTTGAGAGCCAGCCGCCAGCCTCCATCCAAGACGGCGGGATGGTGCGCCAAGGGGTTGATTCGGAATTAGATGAGCTCCGGCTTCTGCACAGTGACGGGAAGCAGTGGCTGGCGAACTTCGAAGCGGCCGAGCGTGAGCGGACGGGGATCAAGTCCTTGAAAGTCGGGTTCAACAAGGTCTTCGGGTATTACATAGAAGTCTCCAAGGCGAATGTGCACCTCGTACCGCCGGATTATCAGCGCAAGCAGACGCTGACAGCGGCCGAGCGGTATACGGTCCCTGCCCTGAAAGCGCAAGAAGACCGCATCCTGCACGCCGAAGAGCGGGCCATTCAGCGGGAGATTCAGATCTTCACCGCCCTGCGAGACGAGGTGGCGGCAGCGCTTCCGGCTGTGCAGCGGACGGCGGAGGTGTTGGCAGAGATGGACGCGCTCGCGGCGCTGGCGGAGACGGCGGCCGACCGGGGGTACGTCCGTCCCCGCGTCCGGCAGGACAAGGGCATCTGGATAGCGAATGGCCGACATCCGATGGTCGAGGCGGCCACGCCCGGACGGTTCGTTCCCAACAGCGTGCGGCTGGATGCGGCGGGTCCGTTCATCCTGCTGACAGGGCCGAACATGGCCGGCAAGAGCACGTACATGCGGCAGACGGCGTTGATTGTGCTGATGGCGCAGATGGGCTCCTTTGTACCGGCGGACGAAGCCGAGGTCGGGGTGGTCGACCGGATCTTCACGCGCATTGGCGCCTCTGACGATCTCGGTAGCGGTCAGAGCACGTTCATGGTCGAAATGGTGGAGCTGGCACAGATTCTGCGCCAGGCGACCGAGCGGAGCCTCATCCTGTTGGACGAGATTGGCCGCGGGACGAGCACCTACGACGGCATGAGCATCGCGGAAGCGGTGATGGAACAGCTGGTTCAGTCTGCGGAGCGGCCCTTGACACTGTTCGCCACACATTACCACGAGCTGACCGCCCGTGCAGCGGATCTGCTGGGGGTGCGGAACTGCTCCGTGGCCGTCCAAGAGTCCGCGGGGGAGATCACGTTTCTGCACACGGTGGTGGAGCGCCCAGCGGATCGCAGCTACGGGATTCAGGTCGCCCGCCTGGCAGGTGTGCCAGGGCCGGTGATTGCGCGGGCGCGCACGTTGCTGGCCGAGCGCGAAATGGGGCGCGCACGGGCCGACTTGCACGGCTCCGATGCCGCGGCTGCGGCGGATGCGCCAGGGCGACTCGGCGCGCCGGCAACGTCCACCACGGAAGGTGTGCCGCCAGCGGTCTCGGAGTGGCTGGCTTCGGTGGCCGCACTCGAGGTGGAGCGGATGACCCCCATCGAGGCGATTGCCGCACTGGACCAAGTGGTGCGACAGGCGCGGGAGGTGGAGACATGGGCCGCATCCAGGTGATGCCGGAGGCGCTCGCGAACCAGATTGCTGCGGGGGAAGTGGTCGAACGGCCCGCCTCGTGCGTAAAGGAATTGGTGGAAAACAGCCTGGACGCCGGTGCGCGCTCGGTCCGAGTCGAACTGGAGGAGGGCGGCATCCGCCGCATCCGCGTGCAGGACGACGGCAGCGGGATGGACGAACAGGATCTGACCCTGGCGTTCGCGCGGCACGCCACCAGTAAAATCCGTTCGGCGCGGGACTTGTTTCGGATTGCGACGCTCGGTTTTCGCGGCGAAGCGCTGGCGTCCATCGCCGCTGTCGCCCGCGTGACCTTGGCGTCGCGACCGGCGGATCGAGAGACGGGATACGAGGTGGCCGTTGCGGGCAGTGAGCCCGCGGGACCTCCGGTACCCGTCGGTATGCCGCCCGGCACCGTGATGGATGTCCAGGACTTGTTCTACAATACGCCGGCTCGCCTGAAGTACCTGCGGTCGGTGGCGACGGAGCGCGCGCGTTGTGTGGAGGCCGTTCAGCGCGCGGCGCTCGGCCGGCCGGATGTTCGCTTTCGAGCAGAGGTCGACGGCCGCACCGTCTTTCAAAGCCCTGGCAGCGGCGACCTGTTGGCCGTCATCGCCGCCCTGTACGGTGCAGGAGAGGCAGGCCACGTGCTCCCGGTGCACGGAGAGACGGCGGACTACCAGGTGCGCGGCTATATCGGCCGGCCGGTGCAGGCCAAGGCGACGCGCGCTCACGGGCACCTGTTCATCAACGGCCGTCCCATCCGCAACCTGTCCGTGCACCAGGCGGTGGTGGCAGGGTACCGAGATCGGTTGATGGTGAATCGCCACCCCATGTACGTGTTGCATCTGACGATGGACCCGGCGCTGGTCGACGTCAACATCCACCCGCACAAATCGGAAGTGCGATTCAGCGAGGAACGGGATTTGATGCGGGTCGTGGAGGAGGCCGTGCGGGCCGCGTTGGACGAGGCGTTTCTGGCGCCGTCGCCGCGATTGCCGAGGGACGGCGGCACACCCCGGACGGACCGCCCCATGCAGGGGCAGCTGTTCGCACCCACTTCGGCTCCGCGCGGTGCGGTCGAGCCCAGCGGCGGGCCGCAGGCCGTCGGAAGCCGCGCGCCGGTAGCCCGCGAGACACGGGACGCCCTGTACCAGGTGGCGCCAGGCGGTGACGGACGGGACTGCGCGCTGCCCGTGCGACGTTCACTCTCATTGGAAGAGACGGCGGCGGCCGCTGAAATGGCTCCCGCGAATGCCGCTGTGGCGGGCCAACCGCTGACCGGCGAGCCGAGCGCAGAAGCGGTCTCGGAGCGCCGTCCGGACACCTGGCAACTGCGTCCGATTGGCCAGGCTCTGGGGATGTACGTGATTGCAGACGATGGGGTCGACCTGTATGTGATTGATCAACACGCGGCACACGAGCGCGTGTTGTACGAGCGATTCAGCCAGCGCATGGCGTCCGAGGACGGGTTGCGGGTGGAACTCCTGACCCCGTTACCCGTCCACCTGACCCCGTCGGAGGCGGCGGTGTTGGAACCCCACCGGCCGCTGTTGGCGGAGATGGGGTTGGAGCTGGAGCCGTTCGGCGGCAGCGACTACGTGCTGCGCGCCATCCCCGACGTGTGGGACGGGCTCGACGCCTTGACCCTCGTGCAGGAACTGATTGCGGGCCTCAGCGAGGACGGCCGCCAGGCGGACGTCAAGCGTGCGATTCGCGACCGGATTGTGATGCGCGCCTGCAAGGCCGCCATCAAGGCCAACCACCGCCTGTCCGATCTGGAAATGCACGCGTTGTGTGACGCGCTGGCCGCGCTGGACGACCCGTTCCACTGCCCGCACGGCCGACCGGTGTTCCTCCGCTTGACCAGTCGGCAGCTGGAAAAGGAGTTTCGGCGCATTGTCTGACCCGCACGTGATCTGCAGCACACCGTGGCAGGTGACGCCAGCCGCACGGGCTCACGCTGCCGAATTGGCGGCGTGGTTTCGTTGCCGGATGGTGGAGCGGCGAGATCGGAGTGTGGCACGCCTGTTGGCCGAAGAGGACGCGGAGGTCCTCGTGGTGGCGGACACCCCGCCGAAGTTGTACCATGTTCGTCAACCGGACCGAGCCCTGTTCTTTCACCCGGGCATGGCGATGCAGCGGATCGAGCGGATGCGCGCTGGATGGGCGGACCGGCTGGTGGCCGCAGCGCACATCCAGCCGGGCGACGTGGTGGTCGACGCGACCCTCGGCGCGGGCAGTGACACCCTGGTACTGGCCGAGGCGGTGGGCCCCTCCGGTCGCGTCGTCTCGTTTGAGGTCTCCACGGTGCTCGCTGACCTGTTTCGTTACGCACAGGCCCAGGCGTTTGCGCCGTACGCCCCGCTGGCCGGGCTTGCCGAGCGGATTCGGGTCGTCGCGGAAGATCACCGGACGGGGCTGAAGGGGCTGCCGAACGACAGTGCGGACGTGGTGTACGTCGACCCGATGTTCCGTGCGGTGCGTGTGGGGCGTTCTGCGAACATGGACGACCTGCGGCCGTTCACCCGAACTGATGCGCTGTCTGCCGCCGCCGTGGCGGAGGCTCGCCGGGTGTGTCGGCGCGCGGTCGTCGTCAAGGAGCGGCCGGGCTCCGGGGTGTTCGAGCGGTTTGGCTTGCGGCCGGACAAGCCGAGGGCCCGCTTCGCGTACGGGGTGTGGCAGAAGGCGGATGAGCCCACCCATCCCGAGCGCTAGAGGGCACCGCGGGGCGGCGGATGGGAGAGAAGGGAGGCGGCATCGCTGCAAACGGACCGGGTATCCACACGCGGGCCGATGGAAGCGCGCGGCAGAACGACGGACACTTCGGTGCGCCAGCCGGTCCTCTGCATCGTCGGCCCCACCGCGACCGGGAAGAGCGCGCTGGCTGTCCGGGTCGCGAAAGCGGTCGGGGGCGAAGTGTTATCTGCGGACTCAATGCAGGTGTACCGCGGAATGGACATCGGCACGGCCAAGCTGACCGCAGAGGAGATGCAGGGTGTCCCGCACCACCTGATGGACCTCGTCGACCCAAAAGAACCGTTTACGGTGGCCGATTGGACGAGAGCAGCGGACGAGGTGATTGCGCGTCTGCACGCGCTCGGCCGCCTGCCGGTGGTCGTGGGCGGGACGGGTCTGTACATCCGGGCCATTGTCGAGGACCTCGATTTCGCGGAGCAACCGGGCTCTGCAGCGGCGCGGGCGCACTGGCAGCGGTTTCTCGAAGAATATGGAACAGCGGCCCTTCATGCGGCGCTTCGGGCGCGGGACCCGGTTCGAGCGTCGCGGCTACACCCGAACGACGTACGCCGGGTCATCCGCGCGCTCGAGGTATTCGAGACCGGGCGGCGGCGGATGGCCTCCACCTATGACTGGACCATTCGCGGCGGGCGGTATGATACAGTACAGTTTGGCTTGACGCTCGACCGAGATCTGTTGTACAAGCGGATTGACGACCGCGTGCGCTGCATGGTGCAGCGTGGATTGTATGAGGAAGTGCGCCGGCTGGCAGCTGAGGGGTGCGACGAGCACATGACCTCCATGCAAGCCATCGGCTACAAGGAGATGTTGCAGGCGGTGCGCGGCGAGATCACCGTGGCGGCCGCCGCCGAGGAGATTGCCCGCGCGACGCGGCGGTTCGCCAAACGCCAACTGTCGTGGTTTCGGCGGGATCCGCGCGTTCGCTGGATGCGCTGGGACGCGCCCGCACCAGAACGCGAGCTCTCCGAATGCGAAATCTTACGGACAGCAGCCCAGCTGGCGGCAGGAATTAGGAGATGAGGGCGAGAATAGAGAGGGCAGGAATCACATTCACCGCCCCTGCGCAAGCTGGGTTTAGGAAGGTTCCCATGTAATTCCATGCGAAGTGGAGGTCTCCAGATGAGCAAGCAACCCGTCAACATTCAGGACACCTTTTTGAACCAAATCCGAAAAGACAAAGTGCCGGTCACGGTGTACCTCGTCAACGGGTTCCAAATTCGCGGTGTGGTCCGGGCGTTCGACAATTACACCGTCGTGCTCGATGCCGACGGGAAGCAGCAGCTCATCTTCAAACACGCCATCTCCACGTTCACGCCGATGCGCGCGGTCAACCTGACCTTCGAGATTCCGGCTCAGGAGGAAAAGTGACCGGAAATTCAGCACGGGGTTGCATGAACCTTCCGTTGACACACCGGCGGGGGATGTGTTAAGTTAGTTCCTGTCGCGGTTGCCAGCGTAGCTCAGCAGGCAGAGCAACTGACTTGTAATCAGTAGGTCGCAGGTTCGATTCCTGTCGCTGGCTCCACCTGGAGGGGTACCAAAGTGGCCAAATGGGGCGGACTGTAAATCCGTTGCGAAAGCTTCGTAGGTTCGAATCCTACCCCCTCCACCAAGGCAACCTCCCCCGATGGGGGAAGGGCGCCAATCGTCCGGCGGTCGCGCGGCGTGGTCACCTTTCTGAAGGGACCGAAGAGATGGTGTATCCAGGTTGGATGGATTGATAGGGGCGTAGTTCAGTTGGTAGAACGGCGGTCTCCAAAACCGCATGTCGTGGGTTCGAATCCTGCCGCCCCTGCCAT